>JBNGCP010000028.1:0-43090 GCA_049974845.1 Anaerolineae bacterium
ACGAATAGAACGCATGTTCTATCCCCATTATAGTCACCTCCTCCACCGTTGTCAAGATCATGTTCTGCTGGGTTTTGGGATTTCTAAGCCGTTGTTTTTCTTTATCCCTTGTGCTATACTTAGGTTGCTCGACTGAGCGTCGGGCCATTATATAAAGAGGTAAAGGTGAATAACGTGAGCCTTGACAACACTTCCTCTGACAGAAGCGTTGCTGTTCAAAGGTACGTCGATAATCTTGACAGCCCAAATCCGAGAATGCGCTCGCAGGCTGCCGAGGACCTCGGCAAGCTTGGTGCGCCGGGAGCGGTTCCTAAGCTTGTCGAGGCGCTCCGGGAAGATGTTAATACCTACGTCCGCAGTGCCAGCGCTGAGGCACTCGGGCGCATCGGGGATGCCCGCGCCATCTTCCCTCTGATGGACGCCTTGCGTGATTCCTGCTCTTTTGTGCGTCGTGCCGCGGCGATCGCTCTCGGCCAGATGCAGGCCAAAGAGGCGCAGGGGGCCCTGCTGCGGGCCCTAGAGGATCCAAACTTCTACGTCCGGCGTGCTGCCATCAACGCCATTGGCAAGTTGGGCGTGCCGGACCTCGGCGTCAAGCTCATCCCCTTCTTGGAGACGGACGACCCCCGAATACGTCGTACGACGATCATTGCGCTCCGGCGTCTTCACGCACGTGAGGCCATCCCCACGATGGTTGAGCTCCTGGAGGCGTATCTTCTTGAGCCCAACCAGCGCGACCTGCCGGTGGTGAAGACCTTGGTGGTCGCCTTAGGCGAGTTAGAGGCTAGGGAGGCAGTGCCGGTTCTCATCCGTGTGTTGAGGGGATACGTCGGCGTCCGTTCTCTGACTGCCAAGTCTTTGGGCAAGATTGGCGATGCTCGGGCGGCCCCTGCGCTGACGGAAGCCCTGCGCGATGAGATGAGCAAGAACCTTCAACTCGCGGCTCTCAAGAGCCTTGGTCAGCTCCAATATCGGAAGGCCATCCCCGCCATCCGACCTTTCTTGGACGAGACCGATCCCCGGCTGCGGCGCACGGCGATCTTGACGCTGGGAGCGCTGAAGGATGAGGGGGCCACCCCAAGGTTGCTGCAACTGGCGAAAGAGGACACAAGCCCCCTGGTCCGCCCTGCTGCGGTAGAAGCCCTGGGGCAGGTGGGCGACGAGCGGATGATTGAGAAGCTGCTTCCCTTTGTCGACGATAACAACGCCTATCTGCGTGCTGCCCTCGCTCACGCGCTGAGTACCCTGGATGGGGATACGCCTGAGGTTCGCGCTGCGCTGCGGCAGCTCCAGGAGGATCAGGTGCGTCATGTCGCGATTGCTGCCGAGCGCGCGCTATCGAATTGTGGCCTTTCAGACGCCACGGGGCGCTCTGAGGATGACGAGTGTCCCGAGCCCGATAAGCGACATGTCTCTTGGCTGCGACGTTTCCTCGGGCGTGACTGAACGCCCGGCGGGCGCTACGCATCCGTAACCCTAAGGCATCACGCCCACGTGCGTGAGTTGCTGACCATCCTCTGAGGTCAACGTCAGGCCCGTGTGCCTGCTTGTCCGGTGGGGCGCTGGACCGTCGCCTCGAATGGCTGGGCCGGATTCAGCGTGAGATCCCTTATCGATGCGGCCTCACCCTCGAACCCTAGAGTCAGTGTGCCCCTGATGGGGCCGTCACCTCAACGCCTCACCCGACGCCATCACCGGTCTTCTCAAGATGGGGCGCTGCGCTGGCCAGGGCGGATCGCACGCTCCCGATGCTGCGCACGGCGCGCCAAAACGCCTGCCAAGACCTGCTTTGACGGGTCGGAAGGGTGGGGGGTGTGCGAAGGTCGGCGTCGCGCCGCTCCATAGCTCGATATGCGCGCTGTCGTCATAGGTCGGGTCAATCGTCAGCCTCCGCTATGGCTTCTGGTCTGTTTGGCTTGGATCACAATCGGTTATAATAGATAGACAGGATCACTCATGCGTGGCTGTTGAGCGCTGACCGATGTATCAGACGCAGTCGGCATCTGTGAGGTCCTGCCTCGGAGTTTGTGACAGCGAGCTTGTCTGACCGCCCGATGTGGTCCTGAGGATGTGCTCCGGCGGATATGATCTGGAGCAAGTCTGCTGTCCTATCCTACGTGCTACTGTGGGCCCGCGTGCTTGGGTGGGCGTCCATCGATACTGTAAGTTCAAAGGGGAGGACTTCAATGTCAGTGACAGCGGTTGTGGGTGCACAATGGGGCGACGAAGGTAAGGGACGCATTGTCGACTACCTGGCCCAGCGAGCGGATCTGGTGATCCGTTTCCAGGGCGGGGATAATGCGGGTCATACCGTCGTGAATGACTACGGCAAATTCGCTCTCCACCTGACCCCTTCAGGTATCTTCAATCCCGAGACGCAGTGTCTCGTTGGGACTGGGACTGTCGTGAATCTCGACACCCTTATCGATGAGATAGAGAAGCTGGAGGAAGCGGGTGTGGACGTGAGCAAGCTTATTGTCGATCTACGGGCCCACCTGGTGCTGCCCTTCCATCGCCAGCTAGACGGGGCGGAGGAAGCAGCACGGAAAGAGGGATGGGAGGTAGGGACGACAAAGCGTGGTATCGGTCCGACCTACTCCGATAAGGCAGCGCGACATGGCATCCGCGTTGGGGACATCCTCGACGCCGACCGTCTGCGCGATCGGCTGGAGATGCTGATCCCTCGGAAGAACCGGGATCTGGCCTTCTTCGGCCTCCCTGAGGTGACGGTCGATGAGCTCATGACGCAGTGTGCCGTCTGGCGAGAACGACTGGGCGATCGGATTGTCGACGCGTTGCCGATTGTGCGTGATGCGGTGCGCTCAGGTCGGCGTGTGCTGCTTGAGGGTCAGCTGGGCGTCATGCGGGATCTCGATTGGGGCATCTATCCCTACACGACGTCCTCGTCGCCTACGGCTGGCGGCGCGTGTGTCGGTGCGGGCATTCCCCCCAGCGCCATCGATGACGTTCTGGGCATTGTCAAGGCCTATTCCACATCGGTGGGCGGTGGTCCATTTCCGACGGAGCTCACCGATGAAATGGGCGAGAGGTTGCGCCGCGAGGGGGAGGAGTTCGGTGCCACGACGGGACGTCCTCGTCGGTGCGGTTGGTTCGATGGCGTTGCCATCGGCTACGCGAGCTGGCTCAACGGCTTCACCGGCATCGCCGTGACCAAGATCGACATACTGGACGCGTTCGAGACCCTTAAGATCTGCGTTGGCTATCGTCTTGGGGACGAGGTGCTGGATCACGTGCCAGACACGGCGATTCAGGAGAAGGTGGAGCCGATCTACGAGACGTGGCCTGGGTGGCTTTCTGACACCACTGGGGCGCGTCGTTGGGACGATCTGCCGAGGGAGGCACAGGCTTACATAGAGCGCATCGCCGAGCTGGCTGGTGCACCGGTGCGGTTTGTCTCCGTCGGCCCCGAGCGCGATCAGATCGTCGTGCTATAGAGGAGCGGCCGATGTCCGAGCCAACGTTCACCCACACCGTTTATCTTTCGCCGTTTACTTGGCGCTACGGCGGGGAGGCGATGCACGACATCTGGTCCGAGGTTCACAAGCGACGCCTGCTCCGTCGCGTTTGGGTCGCCCTGGCGGCGGCACAGCACGAGGCTGGTCTGGTCACCGAGGCTCAGCTCGCGGACTTACGTGCGCATCAGGACGATGTTGACATCGCTCGGGCCACCGAGATCGATGCGGAGATTCATCACGACCTGATGGCAGAGGTCCGGACCTATGCCGAGCAATGCCCCGTGGGCGGGGGCATTATACATCTCGGCGCCACAAGCATGGACATCTCGGACAATGTCGAAGTCCTGCGCATGCGCGAGTCGCTTGACCTCGTCCTGGCTGCGCTTCGCGGCCTGCTCGAGACGTTGGCCCAGGCCGTCGACACACGAGCCGAGCAGGTCTGTATGGCCTTCACGCACCTCCAGCCCGCAGAGCCCACAACGGTCGGCTACCGGTTGGCGCAATATGCGCAGGACCTTCTCATGGATTATGAGGAGCTCACGCGAGTGCGGGATGATCTGCGGGGCAAGGGCATTAAGGGGGCTGTGGGGACCTCTGCCTCGTATGCCGCCTTGCTTGCGGACTCTGGTATGTCCCCTGCAGAGCTGGAGGCCCGTGTGATGGAAGCGTTGGAGCTACCGGCCTTTCCTGTCGCGACACAGGTCTATCCGCGCAAGCAGGACTGGTTGGTGCTCAACGCCTTGGCGGGCCTGGCCGGCTCGCTCTACAAGTTTGCCTTCGATTTGCGCCTCCTTCAGGCACCGCCCGTCGGTGAATGGAGCGAGCCCTTCGGGGAGAGACAGGTCGGCTCCTCGGCCATGCCCTTTAAGCGTAATCCCGTGCGCTCGGAGAACGTGAACTCGCTGGCCCGCTACGTCGCCGCGTTGCCGCGGGTGGCGTGGGACAACGCCGCGCATTCTCTCCTGGAGCGCACGCTGGATGACTCCGGTAATCGCCGCGAGGTGCTCCCAACGGCGTTTCTGGCGGTCGACGAGCTGCTCAGCACCACCCGGCGCATCGTTGACGATCTGCAAATCTATGAGGCTGCTATCGAGCGCAACCTCGCGATCTACGGTGACTTTGCCGCGACAGAACGGCTCCTGATGGCGCTTGCCGCTGCCGGGGCCGACCGCCAGCAAATGCACGAGGTCATCCGCGAGCACGCAATGGTGGCGTGGCAGGCCGTCCATGCCGGCGCGGCGGAGAATCCTCTCCCACGCCGGTTGAGTGAAGAGCCGCGGATCCTCCGCTATCTCGATCCCGCGAGGGTGCGCGCGCTCTTTGACGCTCGCGAGCACATCGGCGATGCGCCGGTCCGAGCGCGGAAGATGGCGCAGCGGGTGAGAGACACGTTGGCCTCCAAGTCAGACGCCGGCAGCGGCGCCGGTAAGACATGACGGTGGCGCGGCTTGTCTTTGGCCTGTCGGCCGATCCGGTCCATTCTGGCCACTTGCAGATGGTCACCCAATCTGCTACACACCTCATTGCCCGTGGATATTCTCTCGCGGAGATCCTTTTGGTACCCGTCTATCGTCGTAATCCCGTGGGTGATGTCAAAGAGCGCCTCCCCGGCACATATGCCGAGCGCTTCGCGATGTGCGCGCTTGCGGCAGAGGTGATATCGCGGCGGCTGGGCTCGGTCCCGGTCAGGGTCAGTGATGTGGAGGCAGAGCTGGCTCGCCATCGCTCGCAACCGAACTATACGGCGGAGACGCTGCTGTTGCTCCAAAGGCGATTCCGATCGGGAACCAGGCAGGTCTTCCTGATCAGCAGCGAGCTTGTATCGGGGCCGCGCCCCCAGCTCGGGCGATGGTACCGTCCCGACCGGATCCTGGCCCTCGCGGACCTCGCCATCTGCCCGAGACCGGGCTATCCGCTGAACCGCTCCTTTGTGCGTGCCATGGCCCAGAGCGGCGCGCGCGTCATCCTTCTTCCGCAGGTGGAGACACCTGCCATCTCGTCCACGCGGCTTAGGCGCCTATTGCGAGCGGGGTACTCTCCAGTGTCGCTGCACCACCAGGGCCTGCTGCCCGCGCCGGTGGCATCTTACCTGCTTCGCCACAATCTCTACCTGGACGAGAACGTGGCGCGGTCTATCAGCTGATCCGGCTGACCGTACCGGCCCTTTCCTACAACTCCGTCACGGTGCTGGGGAGGGGGCCTTCCGCGTCGTGACGGTTGACGACGTGATGGACCTCTGCATCTTCACGATAGTGGGCTCCGCGTGACTGACGGTTGTGCCAGGCTGCGCGGGTGACGATCCAGGCTGCCTGCGCGATGTTGCGCAGGCCGATGAGTTGATCGTTGAGGCGTGTGGTCCGATAGAAGTCGTCGATGACCTCCCAAAGGTGGTTAAGATCCTTCAGAGCTCGAGCCAGGCGATGCGTGTTCCGGGCCAATCCGACGTAGAGCCACATGATGTTCTGGATCGTACGCAAGTCGCGATAAGCCAGGACCGGATCGGCGCCGGCTCCTTCGCTCACATCGCCCCACGGCGGGATGAGATCTGGCGACGTCGCGGTCAGGTCGTCGCGGGTCGCGATATCCTCACCCGCCCGGTAGCCCCAGACAAGGCCCTCGAGCAGAGAGGTGCTGGCCAAACGGTTGGCGCCGTGAACGCCGGTACAACTCACCTCGCCGATGGCGTACAGTCGATCAATCGTGCTCCGTCCCTGAGCATCAACGAGCACCCCGCCGCAGAAGTAGTGCGCGGCGGGAACCACCGGGATTGGTTCGGTGGTGATGTCGATCCCGGCGTCCATACACGTCTTGTAGATCGTGGGGAAGCGCTCGGGGATCCGGTTCCTGTCCATCGCACCGGCTAGGTCCAGCAGTACATGTGGGTAGCCGTTTGTCACCATCTCGTGGTGAATGGCGCGAGAGACCACATCACGCGGCGCCAAGTCTCCCCACCTCGGCGCCACCTCGTCCATGAAGTGACGCCCATCCGGCGTGTAGAGTTTGGCGCCCTCGCCGCGAACTGCCTCCGAGATGAGGAAGTTGTCCATTCCCGGTATCGCAAGGGTGGTGGGGTGGAACTGGATGTACTCAGCGTTGATGATCCGCGCGCCTGCCCGGTAAGCCATCGCCAGACCATCCCCGCGCGCACTGGTTGGGTTGGTCGTGTGCCGGTAGATGCGCCCGATACCGCCGGTGGCGAGCACCGTCGCCTTGGTAAGCACCCGATTGATCCTGTTGGCAGCGCGGTCTAGGACGTAAGCGCCCAGGCACGTGATCGGCTCGTACACAGCGTGCAAATCCTGACTGTGATGCGAGGTGGTGATGAGATCCACCGCAGTCATCCCCGAACAGAGCTCTACGTTGGGACACGCGCGAAGCCGATCGATCAGCGCCTTCTCGATGGCACGGCCTGTCATATCGCCGACGTGTAGGATACGCGGGACCGAATGCCCACCCTCGCGGGTAAAGGTCAGGCTGCCGTCGGCCTCACGCTCGAAGGGGACTTCGAGCCTGTCCACCAGCAGTTCGCCGACGAGGTCTGGCCCCTCGCTGGCCAGGAGACGTGCCGCGCTCGGTAAGCTCAGCCCAGCGCCGGCCCGGAGGATGTCCTGGACCAGGAGCTCTGCGGAATCGTTCTCGCCCCGGGCGACGATGCCGCCCTGCGCATAGCGGGTATTCGACTCCTCTGGATCGTAGGTGCGGGTGATCACCATCACCTGCCGCTCGCGATCCTGTGCCAGTCGCAATGCCGCACTGGCCCCAGCGATACCACAACCGATGACGAGAACGTCAGTCTCAATGGCCATAGGCACTCATGCAGTTGGCATCGCGGCTAGAGCGCCAGCATGCGCTCCAGCGCGACCTGAGCCCAATGAGCGATCTTAGGTTCGACCGTGACCTCGCCACGCAGGGTCTCTCGCTGGAGCGCTCCAAGCGTCTTCGCAAGATTGCTGAGCGTGATCTGACTCATCGTGGTGCAGAAGGGCGGCACGTCGGCCAGCGAGATGACAAGTTGCTCGGGATGCTCCTTTTGCAGGCGCCGTACTAGGCGCGCTTCGGTGCCTACAGCCCACTGCGTTCCCGGTTCGGCGGCTTCGATAAGTTGGATGATACGCGCGGTGGAGCCGCTCTCATCGGCCAGTGCCACCACTTCCGCTTTGCACTCGGGATGGACGACAATCTTGATTTGCGGATATTGCCGACGCACGGCTCGGACGTGCTCTGGGCGGAAGCGCTGGTGGACATTGCAGGCGCCCGGCCAGAGGACCACCTTGGCCGCGCGGATAGCGTCGGGATCTGGTGGACTACTCGGCGTCCAGAGGAGCACGTCCTGAGGTGCAAATCCCATCTTGTAGGCGCTGTTGCGGCCCAGATGCTGGTCGGGGAAGAAGAAGACCCGCGGGCGCTGTTCCAAGGCCCATCGCATCACCCTGTCGGCGTTGCCCGATGTGCAGACGACCCCCCCCCGTTCGCCACAGAAGGCTTTGAGGGCCGCCGACGAGTTCACGTAAGTAATCGGCGTGAATGCTGCCTCCGCGTCGCCCAACGCTGCGTCAATCGTCTGCCAGGCTGCCGCTACATCCTCGGACGTGGCGGTGTCGGCTAGATAACAACCGGCGGTTGTGTCTGGAATCAGGACGTGCTGCCCCGGCTTGGCCAGAATCGCGGCCACCTCCGCCATAAAGTGCACGCCGCAGAACACGATGGTCTCCGCGTCGGTCTGTGTGGCCCGACGTGAGAGCTCGAGGGAATCCCCTCTAAAATCCGCGAACTGGATTACCTCATCCCGCTGATAGTGATGCCCCAAGATCACCAGGCGATCCTGGAACGTGTCCTTCACCTGTTGGATCAGGGCAGCCTGAGCTGCTTCGTCGCTCTCGCCAGGCTGGCTCACCTTCATGCTCAGATCGAGCGCGGTGACAGAGTGGGTCAGACTGCCTACGGAGATGTAATCCACGCCGGTTGCCGCGATATCGGCGGCCCTGTCCAGCGTGACGTTCCCCGATGCCTCTAGCGGCACCCGTCCCGCCGCGATCCCTACGGCTTCGCGCATCTCAGCCGCGGTCATGTTGTCGAGCAGGATTCGATCCAGCGGCGGCTCGCAGTCGAGGGCTTCGCGTAGCTCGTCCAGATCGCGAACCTCCACCTCGATGGGCAAATGCGGATATTGGCTGCGGGCTCTTCCAACGGCGGGTTGGATGCCGCCCGCTCCGTCGATATGGTTGTCCTTGATCAAGATCATATCAAAGAGCGACATCCGGTGGTTCAGCCCGCCGCCCATCCTGACGGCGTATTTGTCGAGCTCGCGGTATCCGGGCAGCGTCTTGCGTGTGTCCAGAATCGTTGCGTTCGTCGTTGCCACGGCATCTGCCATCTCGCGCGTCTGGGTCGCGATCCCCGACATCCTCTGCAGGAAGTTGAGGGCCGTGCGCTCTGCAGCCAGCAGGCTCTGGCCCGGTCCTCTGACGCTGGCCACCAGTTCTCCCGGCTCGACTGCCTGTCCGTCGTCGACCTTTGCTGTGAACTCGATGGCGGGATCGACGTGACAGAAGACTGCCTCGACGACCGGCAGCCCGGCGATGACGCCGCGAGCCTTTGCAATGATACGGCCCTCGAGGATTGTGTCAGGTGTGAGGGTTGAAAGGCTTGTTGCGTCGCCTGGCCCGATGTCCTCTTCAATGGCTAACTTGATCAACGGTTGCGCGGCAGCCAGCAGTGGCGCCGCTGCCTCGGGGAAGATCTCCATACCTTACTCCTTATGCATCCCATCTGCGTGATGCGCTCGTCGGCAAGACTCTCCGGTTCTTTCAATCCGGATTCAGTGTAAACCGCTAGGCAATCTAGTTTACCATACTTGTCGTGAATGGATCAGGTTGTTCCGTCGTTCTGGAGCGGCATAGTATCATCTCCTCGGCTGAAAAGGACTTGCCACACGAACCGGGGCAGTGCGAGTTGCCTTCGCCACCGCCACGGTTCCTGGACGAGCCGGTGAAGCCACTCCAGACCTAAGCGTTGGACCCATCGCGGGGCGCGACGGGAGATGCCGGCGACAAAGTCGAAGGATCCACCCACACCGATGCCGACAGCAGCGCCGGTCAGCGCCAGATTGCGCATAAGCCACAGATCCTGCTTGGGCGCGCCGTAGGCGACCAGCAATAGGTCGGCGTCTGAGGCCCGGACTCGCTGGATGATCCCCGCCTCTTCGTCGACGGCGGGCGAGCCGGCATAGCAGCCCGCGACCGGCAGGCCTGGATGACGTTCTGAAAGGACCTCGGCGGTCCTCTCGGCGATGCCGGGCGCTGCACCTAAGAAGAACACGCGCCAGCCGCGTTGGGCGGCTTCCTGGCCGAGACGCGGCACTAGATCGGAGCCAGCCACGCGCTCCCGTAGGGCATGCCCGCGAAGACGTGCCGCTAAGACGATGCCGATCCCGTCGGGGATGCACAGCGAAGCCTGCCGCAACGTGACCTTAAAGGCGCTATTCTCCTGCGCCTTCATCAGGAATTCGGGGTTGACGGTAGCGATCTGGTGCGCACCGCCCTCTGCTATCCATCGATCTATCCATTGGACGGTTTCGTCCATCGTCACGTCGTGGATGGGGACGCCCAGAAGTCGGAGTGCAATCGCTGGACTTTGCATCGCTTAGCGTTCCTATCAGAGCAGCCCGCACGGCGTCACAACGCCGAGCGGGCTCAACGGTGCAGGAAATGACGCCTGCCCAATCCCTTCGTCTAGAGCAGATTTAGGGCCCAATCACCGATCAGCCAATAGCGGAAGTCCTCGCCATTGGAGCACTGCACGGCACCGATCACCCCATAGACCAGCGCAAAGAGCGGCAGAAGCAAGAAGATCAGCGTAAGCACGACTGCGAAGGGAATCAGCAATATGCCGATCAGCACGGCGCTCAGCGCGCCCACCACCGCCCACATAACCCCGATCAGCAACCCGCCGCCGGCCCAGAAGATGAGCTGGAAGAGGAAGGCTTGCATGGACTGATAGGCTACATACCTGGATCGATCCTTGTAGACGAGGTGGATCACCAGCGCGGCAGCTACGCCCAGGAAACCCGTGACCAGGTTGAGCAGAACGCTCAGATGGGCCAGCATCGCCCAGGTTCGTTCGTCGCTGGGTGAGAGCGGCTGTGGTGTCGCCGGAGCCGGTGCCTGATTAGGGCTGACACTTGGGCTGACACTTGGCGTCGATGGTGCGACGTTTCGCTGTTGCGGCTTCGCTTCAGTTTCGCCGCCCATGGGAGACTCCGTATGGACTTCATTCTGTTCGTTCATCTTGCCTCCTTTGTCGTTTTTTCGCACGCCCCTGACTTCCTGTACATTCGGTCGTCGTCGGGGCGTAGCGCATTCCTACGTATATCTACGCGAGCCGGGCATGAAGGTTGCAGCCGCCGCAAGACAGCCGGGACTTACGCGCCTTCCTCAAACTTCTGCACCTGATATCGCGACACTTTTAGGTCTCCCTCACGCCACGCATTGGCGGAGAGCCCGGCTTTGTAGCAGAGGTGACCGAGAAACTCCTCCGTTCGGGGAAGCTGATCCCAGACTTGAGGAAGAAACGTCGCTCGATGCCATCCTCGTTCAATGATCACGCCATCGATACCTGGGCGAAGCTTCCTAATAAGGTCCTGGGGGCTGTCATACGTCAGCGGAATCGGTTCCGTGAGCACAGAGATCTCCACGACAATATCGGATAGCTCTGGTCTCGTCAATTGAGGGAATCTTGGATCCTCGAAGGCTGCGGCTAATGCATTGGCGCGCACATCCTCAATCAGCGGACGCCGGGCAATCAGCGACCCGATGCATCCGCGTAGCGCACCGGCGCGCGTGCTCAGGGTGACGAACGCGGCGCCGGGCTCTTGCAGGCGGGCGGATGGCGGCGGCTCAGCCGGATAGGACGGAGGATGATCGAGGGCTTCCTCGATGGTGCGGCGCGCTAGACGTACCAGAAACTCACCCTCTTCGCGCGTCAGATAGCCTTCGCCCATACGCTAAGTTTCCTCCCCCACATAGGCCACCGCTGCATATCCCACCACCTGGCGCTCGTCACCCGTCACATCGCCGGAGGTGCGATAGTCGAGCAGATGAGGTTTCCAGTCGCGTGCCGTCGCGATCGTCATCAGCGCCAAGATTGGCGCCTGACCACAGGCCTCTCCCGCTCGAACACCTTCCCGGTCGCCGTCCAAGATTGCCTTGAGCAGGCGCCGGTCGAGCATATGCGCCATCTCGTTGGTGTGATAATGGCTGAGATCCGAGCTGACGATGATCAAGTCGCTTGGCGTTATGATCTCGTCGAGCGCTTCACCGACCTCTTCCGCGTCCACTTCCCCAAAGAGCATAGGAACGGTGGGCACATCGGGAAACACCGTCTGGATGAAGGGGTATTGGACCTCCAGGCAGTGCTCGGGGGTGTGAGGCGACGTGATCGCTGCAAACAGACGCCACCGCTCCGATAGCTTCTGGACGCACGCGCGATCCACGGGTTGCGTACCCAGGGGGGTCTCGAATCCGTCGACGTCGGCGACGGCAACGCCGGGAAACCATGAACGGTGCGAAGGGCCCATGACAAAGATACGCTCAGGCTGGCGGTCTTGGATCGCCAGCAACTGATATCCAAAGCCGGCGACAGGGCCGGAGTAGACGTAGCCGGCGTGAGGGACGATCACGGCACGCGCTGGTGAGAGCTCAGGGGGATCGGCAGCCTCCATATGTCGTTGGATCTCTCTACGAAGCTGGCTCTTGTGTGCGGGATAGAACATCCCAGCCACTGCAGGGGGACGTAGATCCGCCATAATAGCATAACCTCCTATCTGAGATCAGACGGCCCCGGTATCATGGATCATACCGGGGCCATAGCGTTCATCGATCAATCCCACTGGCAGGGTCCACCACTCTGCATGGCTTTCCCGTTGTCAATGTGGATCAGTGAAGGGCAGACGTCAGGCGCTCTCCGTGTCCGCTGATTTGAGACTGAAAGCTATGCGCCGTTGCTCCGGTCTGATCGAGATCACTCGGACCTTGCAGTCATCTCCGACACGCAGCACTTCATCGGGATGGCTCACGTTATCGTCGGACAACTCCGATATATGAATGAGCCCCTCGATTTCCGGTCGGTCAACAAGGGCTGCAAACGCGCCAAAGGTGGTCAGGTTGACGATCTTGACGTCAACAACCTCGCCCACTTTGCACACTTCTTCCACGGTCGTCCAGGGATCTGGCATCAACCGCTTGATGCTCAGGCCCAACCGCTCCTTGTCCAGGTCGATATCCAGAATGCACACGTCGATCGTCTGGCCCGCCTCGATGACCTCCGCAGGGTCGTTGACGCGCTTCCACGAGAGCTCGGAGACGTGGAGAAGGCCATCCACTCCCTTGACGTTGACAAAGGCCCCGAAAGGTACGATGTTACTCACGATGCCTTTCTCGACGGATCCTACTTCCAGCGACTCCAAGATCTTGCGTTTGGTCGCCTTGCGCTGGTACGCGTTCTTCTCCGAGAAGATGAGCCGGTTGCGCTCCGGCGTCACTTCGATGACAGTCAGTTTGAGCGTTTTTCCCATCAAGGCCCGCCAACGCCGCTCGGGATTCCCCGACTCCTGGAACCGCCGCCAATTCGGCATCAACTGTGAGCCCGGCACGAAGCCGCGGAGCTCACCCAGGCGGACGATTACACCGCCCTTGTTGGTGTCAATCACACTCAGCTCGACGGGTTCGTTGCTCTCCAAGAGCTCGCGTGCTTCGTCCCAGTCGCTCTGTTGGGCAGCCCTGGCCAGAGACACCACCATGCTGCCGTCGTTATCGGTCTCAAGGACGTAGACGCTCACATCCTGCCCGGGCGTGAGGGTTTCCAAATCCTCATCGGACATCCGCTCAACTTCGCGCGGATGCACCACTGCATCTGACTTGCTCCCCACGTCAATCAGAATCGACCTGGGACCGACGGAGGCAATGACGCCTTCGACGATATCACCGCGGTGATAGCGGTGAGTCTCCAGGTACTCATCCAGCAGGGTACCCATGGGGTTTGATTCAGAGTCGAGAAACGGCGTCGCACTTTCCATAACCTGTAGATTCTCCTAGATGTGATCTTCTTCTTATATTATAGAGGTGTTTTTCCCAGACGCAATCGCCTGGAAAAAGGGGCGTGTTTCGCGTTGGGCAAAGTCAAGCCCACCCTGGCTTGTACTGGGCTTGATTGACAAGCCGCCCCCAACGCGAAACACGCCTTCGCAGTTTTGGCCCGCTTTGGGGCGGCGGACAGCAGATGCGTTGGGCCAAGACTGCCCGCTCTTGCCCCAGAGATGAAATGCACCCGAAGAAGGCACCTGTCTGAGCGGCATTCAGCTTGCGGTTCTCGAGGCGAAAGTTATACTCACTGGGTGTCGACCGGTTAGTCGGTTCTGCGGCGTCGTACGAGTCATCGTCTAGAGAAAGGTCATCCTTGTCGCCGAAACCTGATCGCGCGATGCGAGCCACGCCCCCTCCTATCAATAAGGATCTTGCTGGCTTCCGCCGGCAGCTTAGGGAGCTGCCGGCCTTTCGGGCCCTCCTGAGGGCCGTGGAAGCCGACTTCTATCAGCACCTGCCGATGCCGGCCCCGGTGTTGGATCTTGGTTGTGGCGATGGTCACTTTGCGCAGGCAGCCTTCACGTCACAGCTCGATGTGGGGCTCGACCCGTGGTGGGCGCCGCTTGAGGAGGCCCGGACTAGGGACCAGCATCGTGGGTTGACCCACGCTGATGGGGCCAGGATGCCCTTTCGGGATGAGAGCTTTGGCTCGGTCGTGAGCAACTCCGTCCTGGAGCATATTCCGGAGGTCGACCCGGTTCTCAGCGAAGTCGCCCGAGTTCTGGCTCCCGGCGGGTGCTTTCACTTTTCTGTGCCCGGCCCGAATTTTCGCCGCTTCCTGTCCGTCGCGCGGGCGCTTGACTCCCTAGGTATGGCACGACTGGCAGAGGCCTATCGACGCCTCTTCGATCGCATTTCCCGGCACTATGCCTACCTCTCCCCAGAGGTATGGGCATCGCGCCTGGATCGGGTCGGACTTACACTGGAACGCTGGTGGTCGTATTTCTCTCCGGGCGCGTTGGCTGCGTTGGAGTGGGGGCATCCGCTTGGCCTGCCGACCGTCGTGGTGAAGCAACTGACGGGTCGGTGGTTGTTGGTTCCCAAGGATTGGAACCTGTCCCTCACTGCCCGTCTGCTGCGGAGGTTCTACGAGGAGCCGCTTCCTGAGGACGGTGCATATCTTTTCTTCTCAGCACGCAAGATGCGGAGCTCTTCCTGACGTGCTCCAGCCCGAACTTGGTCACCCCCTTGTGCCCGATCGCATCCATGCCGCTCTTGACCTCGTCTTAGAACCGGTCACGGACCCTCCGGGGTTTAGCGTTTTGGCTGGGCTGGAGTAGAATGCGCCTGTGTTAGCAAAGTGGCTCGTGCTCATCTTGTACCTACTCATGGGTGCTGCTAACCTCGCGCGGGGTATTATGGCCTTCGTGGTTGACACGGTGCTCTCGATTTCATCGCCTTCGCTGCCTCTGATAGGCGTGGTCTATGTTGGCTGGGGAGCTGTCCATCTGGCCTCGGGATTGGCCTATGTTTCGCAGTCTGATCCTCAACGGTACGTTTGGGTTCGACGACTCGTTCGCGCAATCGCGATCTTCTATCAAGCCACGATGTGGGGTCTTCGTCTGATCGCGGACCGGGCGTCTTACGCGCAGAGACTTTGGACACGTGATCTAGTTCTCACTTTGGTGTATCTGGGCGCTATCTTCCTATTGACGGCGATCGATGACCCACGGGCGTCGTCTCGACGCCGGTGATCTTGCCCCCTAATCTAGTTAGGAGAAACTAGCGATGGTGTATAAGCCAGAACGATGGGAGCTGGAGGACTTGTTGCCGCCTGCCGGCACGCCGGAAATGGAGGCCTACATCGAAGGGGTCGAGGAGCGACTGGCTGCCTTCGAGGGCGAACGGGACAGACTCTCAGCGGATATCGATGCGGAGACGTTTAAGGACATCCTGTCGCACTATGAGGAGCTCTACGCCGATGCGTCCGCGCTGACGGCCTACGGCTATCTGTGGTTCTCAGAGGATACGGCCGATCAGGATGCATTGGCGTTCCGCGCGAGGGTCAACCAGCTTGCGGCCGATCTTGAGAACCGCACGCTCTTCTTCACCCTCTGGTGGCGCTATCTGGAGGATGAGGATGCTCAGCGCCTGCTGGCTGTTGCTGGGGACACGCGGTATTTCCTGGAGACTCTCCGTCGGCTCAAGCCCTATACGCTGAGCGAGCCTGAGGAACGGATTGTCAATATAAAGAACGTCAACGGCATCGAGGCCATCCTGACGATTTACGAGATGATCACAAATGGCTTCACCTACCAGCTAACCGTCGACGAGGAGGAGTTGACGCTGACGCGAGGGCAGTTGATGTCCTACGTGACCGACCCCAACCCGGATCTGCGGGCTGCAGCCTATCAGGAGCTCTATCGCGTGTACGGCCAAGAGACCAACGTCTTAGCAGAGATCTACGCTGCTCGTGTGCGGGACTGGACCGAGGAGCAAGTCAGGGTCCGCGGCTTTGCCAGCCCTATCAGCGTTCGCAACTTAGCCAATGACATTCCAGATGAGGTCGTCGAGACCTTGCTTGCGGTGATTCGCGAGAACGTTGGCCTCTTTCAGCGCTTCTTTGAACTCAAGGCACAAGCGCTGGGCCTTGAGCGTCTCCGACGGTACGACCTCTACGCCCCGCTCTCTGACGCCGAGAAGGCCTATGATTTCGACGAAGCCGTCCGCCTCGTGGATGAGAGCTATCGGTCCTTCTCTCCGGCGCTGGCTGATCGTGCGATGCGGGTGCTGGCCGAGCGGCACCTGGACGCTGAGATCCGCCCGCGCAAGATGGGAGGAGCGTACTGCTATGGTGTGCTTCCCGGCGTCACGCCGTGGGTGCTGACTAACTACGCGGGCAAAGTCCGCGACGTCTCGACGCTGGCGCACGAGCTAGGCCATGCGGTTCACGCGATGATGGCTGCCGATCACTCCGTGCTGACGTTCCACTCGGCGTTGCCCATTGCTGAGACGGCCTCGGTCTTCGGGGAGATGCTGCTCACGGATAAGCTGCTGGCGGAGGAGTCCGATCCTGTTGTGCGGCGGACCCTGGTCGGCACCCTGCTGGACGAAGCCTATGCCACAATCATCCGCCAAGCCTATTTCGTGGTGTTCGAGAGGACCGCGCACGAGATGGTCTTGGATTATGCAACGCCAGATGCCCTTCACGCGGCCTATCTCGACAACCTGCGCGAGCAGTTTGGCGACGCCGTGGAGCTGAGTGACGATTTCGCTCTGGAGTGGACTGCTATTCCTCATATCTACGCCACACCATTCTACTGCTATGCGTATGCCTTTGGCAATCTTCTGGTGCTGGCCCTCTACCGCAAGTATAAGGAGATTGGCCGAGCCTTCGAACCGGACTACTTGCGTATTCTATCATACGGTGGATCGGCGAGCCCCGAAACGATCATCAGTGAGGCTGGGTTCGATATGGCGTCACCGAGCTTCTGGCAGAGCGGTTTTGACCTGCTCTCCGAGATGCTTGAGGAGCTGGCCAGACTGGTTTGACGGTGGTTGGGTGTGTAGGATACAGAACGGAAGCTGTCGCGGGTATAGTGAGAAAGGGCTCTCGATATGGACCTTAAAGATGACAAGATTCGCCGTGAGAAAGAGCGCTGGCGCGAGACCACCTACGAGAAGGCGACGGATCGCTTCCCGGAGCGCAAAGCGCGCTTTGCGACCAGTTCTGATATTCCCCTCTCCGCGATTGAAACGCCCATCGACATCGACCTGGACTACCTACGGGATCTGGGCTTCCCTGGGGAGTATCCCTATACCCGGGGTGTCCAGCCCACGATGTATCGGGGGCGCTTCTGGACGATGCGACAATACGCAGGCTATGCATCCGCCGAGGAGTCCAACGAGCGCTATCGCTATCTGCTGGAGCAGGGGCAGACTGGACTCTCCGTCGCGTTCGATCTCCCTACGCAACTGGGCTACGATGCCGACGATGAGTTGGCCACCGGCGAGGTGGGCAAGGTGGGGGTCTCGATCAGCAGTCTCGCCGACATGCAGACGCTCTTCGAGGGCATCCCCCTGGACAAGGTGAGCACCTCGATGACCATTAACGCGCCGGCTGCGATCCTGTGGGCGATGTACATTGCTGTCGCGAAGTCCCAAGGCGTTCCTCCCCAACAACTGCGTGGCACGATTCAGAACGATATCCTCAAGGAGTATGTGGCTCGGGGTACCTATATCTTCCCGCCGCGTCCTTCAATGCGGCTCATCACCGATACGTTCAGATTTGG
This sequence comes from Anaerolineae bacterium, assembly GCA_049974845.1. Classification (GTDB taxonomy): domain Bacteria; phylum Chloroflexota; class Anaerolineae; order B4-G1; family SLSP01; genus PWVB01. The sequence goes on from JBNGCP010000028.1 coordinate 17,848, forward strand.
CGCGGATGAAGTGCCTAGGTGGAATCCGATCAGCATCAGCGGGTATCACATTCGGGAGGCCGGCAGCACCGCAGTGCAGGAGATCGCGTTCACGCTGGCGAATGGCATCGCTTACGTTCAGGCTGCATTGGACGCGGGATTAGGCGTCGATGACTTTGCGCCGCGACTCTCCTTTTTCTTCAGTGCGCATAACGGTTTCTTTGAGGAAATCGCAAAGTTCAGGGCAGCGCGTCGGATGTGGGCGCGCATTATGCGCGAGCGGTTCGGTGCGCAGGACTATCACTCATGGCGCCTGCGCTTTCACACACAGACCGCAGGATCCACCTTGACGGCTCAGCAGCCTATGAACAACGTCGTCCGCGTAGCGCTGCAGGCCCTCGCAGCTGTGCTCGGCGGAACGCAATCGCTTCATACCAACTCTATGGACGAGGCGCTCTGGCTGCCGACGGAGGAAAGCGTCCGGCTTGCTCTTCGAACTCAGCAGATCATCGCCCACGAATCAGGGGTTGCCGACGTCGTCGACCCGTTGGGTGGCGCCTACCACATCGAGTACCTGACGAACGAGATTGAGCAGCGCGCGACCCGCTACATCGAGATCATTGATGAGCTAGGGGGAGCTCCTGCGGCTGTGGAGCAGGGCTATTTACAATCTGAGATTGCGGAAGCTGCCTATCAGGCACAAACCGCTATCGAGAGAGGCGACCAGATCATCGTGGGCGTCAACGAGTTCCAGGAATCCGAAGGGGACTTGGAGATTGAGCAGCTGCGAGTCGACCCTGCCGTCGAAGAGCGTCAGCGGCGACGGTTGGCAGACCTGCGTGCTGAGAGAGATGCGGCGCGCGTCTCTTCTCTTCTCGAACGCATCGAGGAGGCCGCCCAGCATCCAGGGACGCCCCTCATGTCGCTCTTCGTCGAGGCGGTCGAAGCTGACTGCACCCTGGGTGAGATCTGCGGCGTCCTTAGGGGCGTCTGGGGAGAGTATCAGCCAAAGGTGGCGTTATAGCGATCCCGCCGGAATCTCACCAGGATCCCACCTAGACAATCTCGACGCTGACTTTCTTCTCCATCTTCGCCCCAAGGATCCGGGCGAGCGACCGAATAGCGTTGATGGTTCGTCCTTTGCGTCCGATCATACGTCCCATGTCCTCGGAGGCGACGTTCAGCTCAATCATGATGACGGTCTCTCCGACCGATTCGGAGACGCGAACGGCTTCAGGTTTGTCGGTTAGGCTCTTGGCGATGTACTCGACCATGTCCTTGATCGCGGTCATTGGCCTCTCCTTGCTAGGACTGCCGGTGTCGGTGTGCTTGTCCTCTCTCATATTAGTATAGCCGATGTGCTTCGAAATGACCAGCCTTTGCCAGTGGCGGCCCTTGTAGCACCAAAAGCTGCGAGCCCGTGCCTGTCGTCGTTTAGGCTGTGGACTTTGATGGAGTGCATCGCCTGGCTATTGCGTGATTGTGAGCAGCCTCCCTTCGCTGCGCCCGAACACCTCGGGGAAGTAGAACTCGGACACCGTAGTTGGGATAACGCGGTAATCGCCGGGCAGAGTGGCTCGGAACGTATAGCTATACTCGTAGGTTCCGGCAGGAAGGTAGTCGGCGAATAGGACGACCTTCTCATCGCGTAGCTCGCTGCGGCTGTACCAGTGCCACCACCACCACCACCAGTATCGTGACTCTTCGCGCTGTAGGCGGGGATCCATGGCCAGAAGGCTGGTGGTCGCCAGCCCCGTGTCGATCGCCTCGCCACCGGCGGGAAGCGGATCCTCTACGATAACGTAGTAGCGATCGTGTGGTGTGATCAGCGTCAGATCCACGCGCACGACGTCTCCCAACCTGATCTCGTTGACTTCAGGACAGTCTCTGTTTGTGGATCCGCCAGACCCGCTCTCTGCCACGCAGTCAGCCAGCGTGTATCGACGCTGGACGGTGAACCCGCGATCCTCTGTCTCGATCGCTTCTACCGGCAAGTACACTTGCAGGTGCGCCGTGTAGTAGAGCCGCCCTGGCCCATCGGTTCTAGCGATGGTGAGCGCGTTGGATTCATTGGGTCGCAAGTCCGCTATGGGGATGACGGTCTCCACGCCTTCGCGAACGCGCTCTGGCGTCACGACGCTTCTGGCCTGCTCTAGCTCATTGAGATAGAGCGCGAACTCGTAGTTGGCGTCCAGCTCGCCGGTCTCCACCATCCAGTCCGTCAACGCGATCAGCGCCCACGCTGTCTCCTGTGTTGTCTCCCAGATGCCGGTTTGGCGCGCGACCATCAGCCAGCGAACGACGTTGGGAATGAGTTCATTCCCGGCATCGAGCTTCGCAAGGGTGTCGAGCACGATAGCTGTGGATCGCGTATCGGTGTTCATTGCCCACCAGTCGTGATGGGACTCCTCCCAATGTGCGCCGGTGGCGCTCAAAATGGCCGCATTGTTGATGTCCGAGAGCAGCGTGCTCAGACGGGCATCGCTACTGTCAACCAACCATAGCGCCTGAGCCAGATAGCTGCGCGCATAGGTGCTGAGCTTCTCCCGGTGATCGTAAAGCTCCGTAAGATCGCTTGAGCTCGCCGCTCCGCCTTCGGTCAGCACGTAGAGCAGCCACGCCTGGCGGTTGGCGTCGCGATAGTGGTCAAAGTCCCGTGTGCCGGTTACCTGCGACTTCAGATAGCCTATGCCTCGGTTGAGCACCTCCGAGTTGACCGCAAAGCCGGCTTCGCGCGCCTTTAGCATAGCAAAGACCACGTAGCCGCTGATATAGGCATTGCTCTGAGGCTCTCGGGGACGGTGCCACCATCCCCATCCACCGTCGGGGTTCTGCTGCATGTAAAGCTTCGTGAGGCCTTCCTCGACCAACCCTGGTAGCCGCGCGACGAGCTCTGGAGCCTCTATGCTCAGGGAGGTCAGTGCATTGTAGGTCAGCACGTTGGGCAGGAAGCGGCTGACCGTCTGCTCCGTGCACTCGTACTCGTAGTATTCCAGGTAGTCCAGGCCATCTTGCATCGCGGCAGCAAGGCTTGGATCGAGCCGCACCGTCAGCTGACCGCGACGCTCGTCGAACTCCGGAGGCAAGGCGATAGCCTCAGCTCTGGCGCCGCCCTCGACGAGCTGCCCGGCGGTGCCCACGGTGTCGGGTGCCGTGTAGCGCAGGACCAAAAGCGTGCCATCGGGGCCAGTGGTGAGACGAGGCCTGCTGGCGTCGGTATATTCGCCCGCCCTTGCGCTGAAGATGAGCTCTGCTCTCGCCTGATCTTCGACGGTCACCCACCATGTCACTTTTGTCTCACTATGAGCTCGTATGCGAACGGACTGGGTCTCCGGTGTCTCTTCGCTGATGCGAATGCCGTTGGCATTGAGCCCAACCTCGACGTCTAGATCGTCGTCTGTGTTATTGCTGACGTTCGCTGCCAGTTGGGCGCGGTCGTCCACGACGAAGAACCTTGGGGCCACCGGTCGGACCAGTACAGGTTTCGTGGCAACGACCTCTGCCGTGCCCTCGCCGACGACGGTCTCCACCGTAAGCCCGACGGCGCGGACTACCCACGTCGTCAGGTTGTCGGGCAACGATACCGTAGCTGTGGCCCTTCCTTGGGCATTGGTCACCAGCCAGGCCTCCCAGAAGGCTGTGTCCGCAAACTCCTCACGCACCTCCATGCCGGCAGGTAGGGCGGCCTCAACGGTTTTCTCTGCGTCCGCCAAAGGCATGGTGGCCATCGGTGCGGGCGCCTCCGCCGGCATTTCCATTTCCTCTCCACCCATGCCCACAGCCTGACGGGCAAGAACCTCTTCGGCGATATCCAAGTCCTCGACGAGCTTCTCCTGGTAGCGATTTACCGAGACACTCAACGAGCTCGCCGTTCTCACTTCGAGCATCCTACGAGCGTAGAGACTCCCGAGGATATCCTGGCTGCGCGGTTGAAGGCTGAGTACTGCCTTATCGACCAGGTCGAGGGAGAGCTCTGCGTTCGGGACCGGTCGGCCCTGTGCATCGAGAGCCGTCACTGTATAGGTCACATCCTCACCGGGCTGAGCCTGCGCGCGATCCGGTTCGACCTGAATGGTCAGGGTCCTGGGATCCAGCGCCACGTCGAGGGGAAGCAGGCCCATCTTGAAGTCGGCGACGTCAGATCCGCGTGCCTTGATCAGAACCACGGAGACGTAGATGTTAGGAATGTCCTGCGCGACGATGGGTAGCCGGTAGATCGTGCTGTTGTTCTCAAGACGTAGCACCTCGTGACGGCGAACGCCCTCACGTTCCACGGTGATCAGGGCCATATGGGGCTCGGTGAACGGCGACGGGATCAGAATCTCGGCCGTCTCCCCGACCTCGTAGGTCGTTTTGTCGGACACAAGCGTGATCCGATCGTGGTTCTCCCTTCGCCACGAGATGTAGTCCTCGCCTGAAATCCAGATGAAGATAGAGGATCGGATGTGCCCGGTCTCCGCGGTCGGCGAGGCCGGCGCTGCGACTACGTGATACGAGCCGCCCTCAGCCGGCACAAAGGTGGCGAGGGCTTCACCCAACTCATCTGTGCTGACGACGCTTTCGTCGACCAGGGTCTCCTCAGTTTCCCACGTCCACCGTCCGCCCCCGGCCTCGTTCTCCACGAAGGTGTTAACCCATTCGCGCCGATAGAAGCTGACCCGAATGGTCTCACTGGGGAGGCGATTGCCCTCCCAGTCCACGGCGACGAGATCGATCTCACTCTCGTCGCCAGCCCGACCGACGTAGGTTCGCGGACGCAGCCCGATGTAATGCGGGCCCGGATGGACGATAGCTGTGGTCCGCCCGGCGATTTGCTGATTGTCCGGGCCTGTCGCTGTTGCCTCGATGATGATACGCTGTGCGCCACGGTCCAGAACGTCGGCCAGCTCTCGTCCATCGATGTTGATCGATACTCGACCCTCCGCATCGGTAACGCCCTCCCCGCTCATCAGGGACTCCCGGCTCGGCGGCTCAACCCACCAGCAGTCGAAGCACCGGTAGGGATCGTCGAGGTCGCTGAACGTGTATCCGCCCCCCCACGGCGGCTCAAATACATAACGCTCCGCGAGGACGTTCCACTGGACGCGGGTCTCCTTGAGCGGACCCCCGAAGTAGTAGCTGAGTCTAACGCTCGCGTTGACGTCCTCTCCGCGCCGCATCTCCTCTCTGCCGGCGTTGACGATCACCTCGAACTCCGGAGGTCGATAGGCAGCGACGGTAAAGTAGGATTGGCTGTATTGGTCGGCGAACTCGACGCTGATGACATACTCGCCGAGGTTCGCACCCTGAGGAAGCGCTAGCGTGCCCGCAAAGGTGCCCACTTCGCTGACGGGCAGCCGTTCCTTGAGCAGCTCCTCGCCCTGAACGTCGCGCACGATGACCTCGACCTCGCCAATGCCAGGCAAGCTGTAGACGGCGTCGTCTTCGGCTCGAATGACGCCCTTGAATTCCACCGTCTGTCCCGGTCGGTAGATTGGGCGATCGGTATAGACGTAAGTGCGATAGACCTGGCTGTAGACGCCCTCACCAACGCCGAAGTCCCACGGCCTGATGCCGCTTCCCCAGTCATCGGATGCTGCGGCAAACGGGAGGTCGCTGTAGACCACGACGGTATGGTGACGCTCCGCTATCTCTGCACGCGCGAGGCCCTGGCTCTCGGTTGTGATGATCTCGCGCGTGCCCCGAGAGATCTCCGCGACGGTCAGGCTGAGGTTAGGGACGGGGTTGCCGGTGGCAAGGTCGGTAGCCCAGACCAGGATCTCCTCGGGCCCTGTCTTCAGCGTCAGGTTAAACTCAGAAACCACGAGCATGTGACGTCGGACACGCCCGTAGCGGTCCCTGTCGATCTCGGGGGCCTCGACCTCCAGTAGATAGATACCAGGATCGAGAGTCCCCGCTGGTTCATTGGTGAGGTTGACGACGGTGTGTTGTTGCTGATCCAAGGGCGATGTGAGTTCCTCACGCCATTCGCGTACGAGCATGTCGCGTCCGGGGCGTTGATCCTCTCCCTGCCACGCCCACGGTGACTCGGTGATCGCGCTGATCGGCATCCGGTACAAACGGAGGTCCAGGCGAGTCAGATTCACGTGCGCAACGACGAGGCGCGCGGGCAGGGCGGCGTCATAGGTTCCGATGAACTCGGGCGTACGGAGCTGATAGGTGGGTGGCAGTGGGGCCGTCCGGAAATTAACCGTGCGACCGCGCGGTATCGTGTTGCCGTAAGGGTCGGCAATGCCGTCATCAATGACGACCTGATAATCGGTGGAGGGCTCGGCCCCAAAGTGAACGATGAAAGTGTTATTGTATCGTGCGTAGTATGTATGCACCTGTGTCGGGGAAAGGGGCGGTGACATGGTGAGATTGGGCATGACGGTGGTGGGGTCGATAGGTGTATTGAAGACGATCTGGAATTCCGTATAGGGCGAGGCTTCCTTATCCCCATCGGCGGGATCGGTCTCGACGATCTCTGGCAAGGGGACCGTGGTGAACGATGACGTGAAGGCCTCGACCATACCCGCGCCCCCTGCCGCCGAGGTCACGCCGGCATCGATGTTGAGGGTGTAACGGGTATCGTGTGCTAGGGCGTTCGTCGGCGTGAAGATCAGAGTGTTGCCGTTGAGAGTGAAGTCCCCCCTTACGTCGTTAGCCAGGGGCCTGGTTGAGCGCAGATGGAAAGCGTTGCGCGCTGACGCAGGGTCGATAGGCTGGTTGAACGCGACGGAGATGGCTGCGTTAATGTCAACCAGGGTCGCGTCTTGGGGCGGCTTGACCCATACGATCTTGGGTGGCGCGGTGGTGAACTGCCACGTGTGATCTTCAATCAATGCGTTGCCGGCGATGTCTTCAAGGCCTGCAGAGATGGTGGCTCTGTAGGTCATGCCACCTGCAAGAGTCTCCTCTGGTCTGAATACGTAGATCGACGTGTTTAGCCATTCCCCGGTGCCAGCTACCTCCGGTTCAAGCGTCAAGGGATCGGGCAGGTTCTCCATCTGAGCAAGGGTTGTCAGGGGGACTACGGGTCGGTCGAAGATGACGGTCAGGGTCGCATCCGTCTCCACGTCGGTCGTATCGGCCGCCGGGATGACCTGGGCTACGCTGAGGTTTCCGACCGTCGAGAAGCGGAAGGTATAGGGTTGCGCAAGGGGTTCCCCGGATTTCGCCGATGCAGCTTGCGTGAGAATCACGTCGAAAGTCGTGTCTCTGGGAAGGTCGGTTGCAGGCTTGAACCTCACCGTCCGCTCGTCGGCCCATGAGAGCGCGCCTTCGATCACCTCTGAGGTGCCTGCACGTTCCACATGGAGGGCCTTGGCCACAGCTCCCTCGTCCATGGGCTTGTCGAAGATCAGTTCGATGGCGCCGTTGGGTGAGAGACTCTGACCGCGCTTGGGCGTGCGCTGTATGACAATCGGCGACAGCGCATCTGGCGCCACCGGTGTGAAGGGGATAGCCGGGCGTGGTGGCACCGGGGTGGGGGACACACGCGGCGTGGGCGTCACCCTTTGGCTAGGCGTAGGGGTCAGTTTCGCCGTTGGAGCTGATCCGCACGCTCCCACGACCATGATCAGCAACAGCATAGCGGCTGGATAAAGCACTCGTTTGTTCATGGGACCTCCCTCCACGATATAGACGCGCCCTGCACGCGATATGTTCCACGTGGGGTGGCCGTGGTAGCTAGCTTAGCTCTCGGTCGAACCCCCAGCGGTCAAAGACGTCATTGTAGGCAGACAGGATCTGCTCACGCGTAAATCCTACGCCTTCCAAAGAATACTTGTGATCACTCTTATGCTGTCGTGCTCTGACCGTCTCCTCTTTGAGGATCTCCGCAAATGCCGGACTGATCTCAAAACCAAAGTTGTCGTAGATCTCGGATACCACCTTCTCCGGATCTGCCACGAGTTCGTGGAAGTTCACGAACTTACGGGCCTCCTTCGGCGCCTGCTCGAGGCGTTCGACGGGATAGCGATACCAGTGCTGGGTCGACCTCATGATGTACTCAGGATGCGGATACCGCTGCTCAGGCTCAGCTAACAGTCGCCACCAGTGGGCCGAGAGACTGGCATAGGAGGGGACCACCTTCAGGGGGTTGCGTGCCAGATAGATGATCTTGGCATCGGGGAAGGTTTGATAGAGCGCGTCGACTTTCGGGGTGAAGAAAGGGTTCTTGGACAGAATCTGCCGGCTCTCCTCGTGCGCATACAAATGGCGCTGCAGGCACCGACGATAGAAGCGCATGATTTTCCGTTTTTCTCTCTGGGGAAGCTGAGTATCGAAGAAAACAAACGGATATGTGGCTTTCGGAAATCCAAAAAAGATGCCGGCGATGATGGTGGCACCCTGATGGATGTGAAAATACTCGTCCTCCTCTGGCACGACCAGACTTATCTTGTGCATAACGTTGGAGGCACGGACGAAGCGTCGATCAAACCACTCCACAATGTGATGAACCGCGTGGCCAAGCTTGCGATCCAATGCGCCGATGGCCCATAGCACCTTGCGTTGTGTGATCGATGGTGCCAACAGGATCTCCCATAAGCTGATGCTGGTGAAGTTCTCTTTATCTTTGGCCAGCAATCGGTGGAGAAAAGTAGTTCCGCTGCGTGGATTACCGACGATAAAAACCGGTTCTCTGACCTTTTCCTTTCGATATTCGGGGAAAATCAGCTCATCGAGCAGAAAGCCAGTCCAGGTGATGATCTCCAGGATGATGTAGATGATGTAGAAGACCAAGAGCACGAGGATACGCTTTGGCGTGAGCCGCGCAAGCGTGTTCTTAGCCTTGAAGAACACGCGATAGGTGATGCTTAGGAAACGTTTGAAGCTATAGGACAAGACAACTCCTCTAGTCTACGCTCTCGATGGGATCTCTTCCGGTCGCAGACTGCGGCACCTCATAGGGTATGGGAAACGCTTCTTCCAATTATAACATCGTTCCCCGTCGACGCGGACATCGTATAGGTGGCTGTAGTTGGTAGATTTACACGATTAGACTATGATCTACACAATTAGGCTATCGTGCTTATTGCCCTTGAGCGGTCGGAGAGGCACGTGGAAGATTAGCTCCCTTTTTGGGACACGCTGTTCTCGTCGGCTGTTCGGTGTAGGGTAGGCGCCGACGGCGCCGGTTCTATTCTCTATGAATCTGTATCCTGAGGAGGTACATAATGCTGATCGGGATTTCACCCCTTCTGAGCCCTGACCTGCTATCCGCACTCTATCGTATGGGTCACGGCGATGAGATCGTCTTGGCCGATGCGCATTTCCCTGGAGAGAGCCTCAATGCGCGAGTTATCCGCGCCGATGGGCTGCAGATTGCTGAGCTGTTGGAGGCGATTCTGCCGCTCTTTGCTCTCGACGAGTATGTGGACAGTCCCGTGATGATGATGGCTCCCGTGCCTGGCGATGCCCTGGACCCTGCAGTTGAGGAGAGCTATCGCAGCGTGATCGACACATATTGGCCGGCTACGCCGCCCATACAGCGCATCGAGCGTTTTGCGTTCTACGAGCGCACGAGAGGGGCCTTTGCTGTCGTGATGACGGGCGAAACCGCCAAGTATGGCAATATCATCCTAAAGAAGGGTGTGACACCTATCCGCTCTGACGACTGATCGCTGACCGCTGACGACTTTCCAAAGTCCGAAGACTTGATCCTCGGGTCTGTTGTGATAGAATGATGAGCGTGGAGACACGCATCGTGTTTATGGGAACACCGGAGTTTGCGCTTCCCACGCTTGAGCTTTTGATCGAGCGGTATCCTGTTGTAGGGGTCGTTACCCAACCTGATCGCCCGGCAGGACGTGGGCGTCATGTGGAGATGTCGCCCGTGAAGGAGATGGCACTGGCTGAGGGCATTCCTGTCTTTCAGCCAAAACGTCTGCGTGATGCGGAAGCCGTGGAACACATACGGGCATGGGCGCCCGATGTGGCGATTGTCGCTGCCTATGGGCAGATCCTCTCATCGGATGTGCTTGAGACGCCGCCTTTTGGGGTCCTGAATGTGCATGCATCCCTGTTGCCGCGCTGGCGAGGGGCCGCTCCGATTCAGGGTGCCTTGTTGGCAGGGGATGACGTCACGGGGGTGACGATTATCAAGCTCGATGAGGGTCTGGACACGGGTCCCATTCTTGCGATGCGTGAGACACCGATCGGGCCGGAGGAGACGGCTGGTGAACTTGAGGAGAGATTGGCGCATCTCGGCGCAGACTTGCTGATGGAGGTCCTGCCGGCCTATCTGGCGGGCACATTGCAGCCGCGTCCCCAACCCGAGGAAGGTGTCGCGGTGACGCGACGGATCCGTAAGTCTCAGGCTCGCATCGACTGGTCTCAGTCCGCGGAGCATCTGCACAACCATGTACGGGCATTCTCTCCATCTCCGGGAGCCTATGCCTTTTGGGACGGCGTTCGGGTCAAGGTTCTTCGGTCGCGCGTGGTGCATCCTGCCGATCCGCCGGAGGCCGAGCCGGGGACCGTGTTTCTGTGGGATGACCTGCCCGTGGTGGTGACGGGAAGTGGATGCCTGGCGTTGGTGCACGTGCAGATGGCCGGTAAGCGTCCAATGGACGGCGACGCCTTTGTGCGTGGGCGAAAGGATTTTGTGGGGGCTGTGTTGAGTTCCCAAAAGCCGGGCGAGTGAGCAACATCAGTCGCCCGGCTCGTATTTTCTCGTGATAGGGATGCGGAATTATCTACCTGCGGAAACGTGACTGGTGGAAACAGGAGCATTGCAGAAAGCGGTCGAGGGATTCTATCATAGGGGTGGAGGGGTAAGGAGGTACGATGTCTGGTCATAGCCATTGGTCAACAATTCGTCGGAAGAAGGAAGCGAATGATGCGAAGCGAGGGCGGCTTTTCACGAAGCTCGCTCGTGAGATCGTGATTGCCGTCCGAGAGGGTGGTGGCGGCGATCCTGAGACAAATCTCAGTCTGCGGCTGGCGATCGACAAAGCCAAGTCGATGGACATGCCCAATGACAACATCGAGCGCGCAATCAAGCGCGGCACCGGTGAGGATAAGAGCGCGGGTGAGATCGAGCAAATTCTCTACGAGGGCTATGGGCCCAACGGCGTGGCGATGATGATCGATGTCTTGACGGATAATCGCAACCGGTCGGTTGCTGCGATTCGTCACGTCTTGACGCGCTCCGGTGGGTCGATGTCGGACCCCGGTGCGGTGGCGTGGCAGTTCGAGCGTCGGGGATCGATCGCGGTTCCAAGTCACGTCGATTACGAAGAGCTATTCATGGCTGCGGTTGAGGCCGGGGCCACCGATGTTGTTGAGGGTGAAGGGGAGGACGACCACGAGGTCTATACCGAAGCGCGGGACCTCCACCAGGTTAGCAGGCAACTCAAAGAAATGGACATCCCGGTGACTGAGGCCGAGCTCGTGATGATGCCTCAGAACCAGATTTCGCTCGATGAGAACCAGGCCGTGAAAGTCCTGCGAGTGATCGAGGAGCTAGAGGACTTGGAGGATGTGCGCCGGGTCTTCTCCAACCTCCAGATGACCGAGGAGGCCGTCGACGCTTACGCGGCTGTAGCAGGAGACTAGCCGGTGCGCGTTTTGGGGATCGATCCCGGAACGGCGACAACAGGCTATGCGGTTGTTGAGGAGACGGAAGGGCGTCTTGAGTTGATCGCGATGGGTGCGATCACGACGCCGGCAAAGACGCCCCTTCCTCTGCGTCTCAAACAGATCTATAGTGATCTCGAGGCGCTCATCAACACGTATCATCCAGATGCTTCTGCGGTGGAGGAGCTCTTCTTCAGCCGCAACGCTCGGACGGCGATGTCGGTTGGCCATGCTCGGGGCGTCACGCTGCTCGCTCTAGCGGACGCGGACTTGGCCATTGCCGAATATACACCGATGCAGATAAAGCAAGCCGTGACCGGGTACGGTAATGCCGACAAGCATCAGGTACAGCAGATGGTGAAGATGTTGCTGAACCTCTCGGAAATACCGCGACCGGACGATGCCGCAGATGCGGCTGCCGTCGCTGTTTGCTATCTGCATCGGGCAAAGCTGGACAATCTCTTACAAGGTTAGCGCGCGTCACGGTTTCGGGAGCGGCGCGTCAGGGAGTTAGGCGGTCGGCGTGATTGCACAGCTAGTTGGTGAGGTCACCCACGTCGCAGAGGGTTTCATCATCCTGGACGTGGGCGGGGTGGGGTTTGGCGTCTACGTACCTACCGACCTCGCGCTGCGGGTCGGCGATCGGGCCGTGATGCACACCTATCTCCAGGTCCGCGAGAACGAGCTGACCCTCTACGGATTCGCCGATCTTGACGAAAAACAGCTCTTCGAGATGCTGCTAGGCGTCTCAGGTGTGGGACCCAAAGCGGCCCTCAGTCTTATGAGCACGCTCTCCCCGGATACGTTGCGACGCGCGATTCTGAACGGGCAGCCCGAGGTGTTGGCGCGTGCACCCGGCGTGGGCAAGAAGACGGGGCAGGCAATTGTTCTGCACCTAAAGGATAAGATCAAGCGATATACCGGGGTCGAGGTCGAGGTATCGGAGGACGACGCTGATATCATTGCGGCGCTGACCGCTCTGGGCTTTAGCATCGTGGAATCACAGCGCGCTTTGCAGCAACTGCCCCGCGATGAGGATCTCTCTCTGGATGAAAAGATCCGGCGGGCCCTGACTTTCCTGGGCCGGTAGCTCAGCTCCTGATGGCCCTTTCACTTCAGCGCCTTTCATGACTCCCTCTCTTCGGTTAAGCCAGCCTCTCCGTAGCGTCGTTCCCACACTGCGCTATCTCTGGGTGGTGCTTGTCGGATCTCTGTGCCTCTCCGGCTGTGGGCTGTCTGGCTCTCCCGACGTGATCAAGATTGGACTCGTAGCGCCCTTTGAGGGGCGCTATCGCTATATTGGATACGATGCGGTCTACGCTGCTCGGCTGGCGGTGCGGGAGATCAACGCGGCGGGAGGAATCGACGGGATCCCTCTAGAGCTGGTCGCCTATGACGACCGCGGTAACGTGGACTTGGCGGTGCGAGCAGCACGGAGCCTCGCGGTGGATGCTGAGGTGGTTGCGGTGATTGGGCACTATCGCGATGAGACCAGCGCTGCTGGTGGCGCCGTCTACAGCGAAAGCCATGTTCCGCACATCGTTGTGGGGGCTTATGCATCACCATCCGGCACGACGTGGCATCTGATGCCTTCTCCGGTCGCCTTGGCCGAAGCGATGGTGGGGACGGACACGGCCTCCTCAACCGCGTCGGGCGCGATCTGGGGGGGCGGGCCGGTCGCAGAAACGTTGATCGAGCTCACCGGTTCGCCGCTTCGGTCCGCCCAGGCGAGCCCCCTGGCTGGTGTGGTTTATAGCACGCTCGCGCCCGTTGAGGCCGCGGAGGCAGTGACGGAATGGCGAGAGAGTGGCGCGACCGGCGAAGTGGTTGGTGAGATGAACATGGCGAGTGCTGCGTTCCGTGATGTCGCCGGGGAGTCCGCGATCGGAGCATGGTTCGTGACAGCGTATCCTTATCCTGAGCATTTGCCCGAGCACTCGGCTTGGATCACTGACTACCTCGATGTTGGGCCACACGTTCCGAATCCCGGACCCTATGCCTTGCCCAGCTATGAGGCCGTGTATCTGGTCGTCGAAGCCGTTCGGGAAGCAGCGAACGCGGGGCTTGCGCTTGATCGCGAAAATGTGGGGATTGCTCTTAACAGCGTGCGGCGTGAAGGCTTGCTGGGAGAGATTGGCTGGGACGACGAGGCGTATTGGCATCATGCGACCCTCTATGTCTACCGCTGGACGCCAGATGGCCCGCTGGCCGTCACGCCATCTCGCTGATCGCCGGAGGAGCCTTGATGGTCACTGACGTGCATCAGCGTGCCGCTGTCCGTACGACCTTTGCCGAACGGATCGTCATTGCACTCCTGCTCGTGGGGTTCCTGATCCTTGTGGTGCGCAACGCTTGGCTCAGTGATGATGCGTACATCACCTTCCGCACGGTGGACAATTTCGTCAACGGTTATGGATTGACGTGGAACGTCCGCGAGCGCGTTCAGGCCTACACCCATCCTCTCTGGATGTTTCTTATGGCCGGAGTCTACGCGATCACCGGGGAGATCTTCTATACCAGCCAGCTCGTCTCCATCGCCCTCTCTTTTGTCGCGGTCCTGATGATCGCGCTCTATGTTTCGCGGACCTCCCTGAGGGCGATGGCGGCCCTGGTGACCTTCATCCTATCGAAGGCCTTCGTCGACTACGCGACCTCGGGCCTCGAGAATCCGCTGACGCACCTTATCCTGGCTGCCTTTATCCTGATCTATGCCATCGATCGCGCTTCCCCAAGGCGTCTGCTGTGGCTCTCTCTTGTCGCCGCGCTGGGCATGGTGAACCGGCTTGACACGCTGTTGCTCTTTGCCCCGGCGCTGGTGTGGGCGGTGATCGAGGCCCGCAGCCGGGGCACGCCACCTGGGTGGCGCCCGGTCTTGGGCGTGTGCCTGGGCGCGCTCCCCCTGCTCCTGTGGCTGGCCTTCGCGACTTTCTACTACGGCACTCCGCTGCCCAACACGGCGCTGGCGAAGCTCAATACCGGCTTGATTGAACGGCGTGCCATCTGGAGCGAGGGCCTGCGCTACCTCGAGAATAGCCTGCGCGTCGATCCCATCACCCTTGTGACCATCGCCGTGGCCGTCGTGTTACCTCTCCTGCGTCGCGATTGGCGTCAACTGCCGCTCATGGGCGGGATCCTGCTCTACATCCTCTATATCGTGCACGTGGGCGGCGACTTTATGAGTGGGCGTTTTCTGACGGCGCCGCTCTTCCAGGCCGTCGCCCTCCTTACGATGAGGCCCGTCGCGATGGGCGCGAACCCGGTGTCCAAGTTCCCGAACTGGATGCCCTCGGCCGCGTGGGTTCTCGCCGCTTTGGTGATGGGTCTGTCCGCGCCCTACACTCCGCTGCGAGCGAGTGGTGCGACGAGCGCCGACCGTGATCCGCGCATCTGGGTGCGCGGGCGCGGCATCACCGACGAGCGAGCGAATTACTATGCCAACACCGGCCTCCTGTCCTCACTGGCCGATCCTGGCGCTTACCCCACCCACGACTGGGCGCGGCGCGGCCGGCAGGCCCGCGAGGCGCAGCGCGATGTCGTGGTCCAGGGCTCCGTCGGCTTCTTCGGCTACTTCGCCGGCCCTGACGTGCATGTCGTCGATCTGCTCGGGCTGGGTGATCCCCTTCTGGGGCGGTTGCCTGTGGCCGACCCGAACTGGCAGATTGGTCACTTGGGGCGGCGTCCACCGGAGGGCTATCTTGAGACCCTCAGGACGGGCACGGTGCAGCTCGCCGATCCCGATCTGGCTCGCTACTATGGCAAGTTAACCGCGATCACCCAAGGCCCCCTCTGGGATGTGGCCCGTTGGCGTGTGATCTGGCGCATGGCCTGGGGCCGCTATGACGCGTGGCTGGACGCCTACGCCTATCGGAGGGAGGCGGTCCTTGAGCTTCCTCTGCGAGTTGTCAATCCGACAGGCGCGTCCTTCGTCTATGCCTACGTCTGGAACAACGGCGCGGGTGAGACGTACTTGCTGGACGATGCCTCTGCCGCCGGTGAGGTCTACGACATCCGGTGGGTACTCTCGCCCGCTGATGTCGACTTCGCCGGTACGTATATACACCAGCTTTCGTCCATAGGGCCGCTCTCGGACGTTGAGACCCTCAACGTCGGTGTTTTCTTCGCCGAGGACGCAAGCCTTGCCGCCTACGAAATCTTTGAGCGCCGTTTCTGGTTCCGCTTCGACCGGCACGGACGGGAGCTCATCGTCGTACAGCCTGAGCTGGAGTTCTACAATGAGGCGGCGCCCGGAGGTTTCTGGCAGGAGGCGGACATAGACGGCGTCCTGAGCGTAGTGGAATAGCGCCACTTCTCACATTCCTTGCGTGCTCTACCACTCATGGTAGAATAGTCCTGTCACGCTATAGGAGGAGGTAGCCATGGAACCTGATGCGTCACAAGCTCGTCAACCCACCGCAAGCGAGGAGCGAGCGCAAGCTGTGTCCACCCAGATGCCGGACCAGGGACCTGGCAAAGCGCCGCTGACCCCGGAGGAGCGTGCTGCCAAGCGCACGCAGCTGATGATCATCGGCGGAGCAGTCATCTTCCTGCTGATTCTCGTCGTCGCCATTGTCTTGATGGCTCGTTTCCCATCCGCCACCGAAATTGTGCGCGACATTGCCATTGTCTTCGTGGCGGTGGAGACATTCCTGATCGGGCTCGCGATGCTGCTTTTGATCTTCCAGATCCAGGTCTTGATCCAGGTACTGCGAGACGAGATCCAGCCGCTGCTGCGGTCGGTGAATGACACCGTCTCGACGGTGCGCGGGACGACGGCGTTTGTGAGCCACAACATGGTCAGCCCGATCATCAAGGCGTCGGGGTTCATCGCTGGGGTTCGACGGGTTGTCAGTGACGCATTGGGTGTAGCCAAGGCCACTCGACCCCGTACAGGTGCACGTGTTAACATTGATTTGGAGGGAGGTAGCGGAGATGGCAAAGCAGGACAGTGAATTTGGGACGTTCGTCATGGGGTTTTTCTTCGGCGCGCTGGTGGGGGCAACGATCGGATTGCTGTTTGCGCCTCAGTCGGGCGAGGAGACGCGCGATCAGATCCGCCAGCGCTCGATCGAGCTGAGCGAGCAGGCTTCCCAGAAGGCGGAGGAAGCCCGCGTGAAGGCGGAGGCGCTGTTGGCCGACGCGCGCAAGAAGTTCGATGAGGCCACGCGCGAGCTTCAGGCAAAGGCCCAGGAAATGCAGGCCCAGCTCGAGGCGACGAGCAAGGAAAAGAAGGAGCCCGAGGTCGAGGTGGAGACCGCCGTTGAGATTCCGACGGAGGGAGCCCCCGCCGAAGCCTAAGCCTAGATCGAGCACGATAAGAGCTCAAAGGCGCAGCCGACGAGGTCGCGCCTTTGGGCTTTCTCGCTAGCGAGTTGCCTCGCGCCTTGCTATCCGCGGAAAGCGTGGTATAGTTTTTCCCGTCAAGCTCAGCACTGGGGGCTCGTCTAACGGCAGGACAGCGGACTCTGAATCCGTATGTGGGGGTTCAAATCCTCCGCCCCCAGCCTCATAAGATAGACGCCCTGGCAATCGCCAGGGCGTTTTTCGATCCCACTGTCCGTTCGTTGTATGACGCTAACCTATCTCGCTACAGACGGGAGATAGACGGTCTTTAGAACGTTGAGCCGGGTTGCCGGATCGCCGAACAGCAGATACGTATCGATCAGGTCGTGGTTGGAGCTGCTCTTCGTGTACAGATAGAGCTTCGCGTACGTCGTCGCCGGCCCCAGCTCAATCATATCCTTCTGGAAGATTGCATCAAACAACGCCCGGTTCAGGTAATCGTGCCCCGTCGCATAGGCGAGTCCCGTCGCGGACCAGCTGGCGATCGCGCCACGGTCTGGCAAGCGAACGAGGGTCTCCGCGAGCGCCGACTCTTCGGGGGCCGGCTCGATGTAGTATCCTTCCCAACACGTCATCGGGACCATGAAGGGCAGCTTACCGGTGTTGGTTAACTCTCGCGCAGTCTCGATGGTGAGTAGACGCTCAGCGGCCCAGAATTGCACGGCGCCATGACCTGCATAGTTCACAATCAGACGCCCTTGGTTGATTGCCTCTCGAATCGCCGTCTGCGCCGCGAGGATCTTAGTCTGTTGTTCCTCTTCTTCTGTATCCTCGTCTGAGAACTCTAGATAGATTTTCTCTGCTTGATAGGGGGCGGGTAGGTGAGAATCGGCTACAAGATTCAGATGCTGGCTAAAATCCCCTGCGCCGTCTGCGTCGTCTGCTATGAAAGATACCTCATGTGACCACTCGCCGATGGGCTTCTCCTCGTAGCTAATGATCTTTGTAACCAGGGCTGCCGCTTCGGCTTGTGAGTTGACTGGTAGGCGTCCGATGTGCATGTCTGGAAATGAATCGTCGCCAGCCACCGCGACATAGCGGTTGTCGGCAGCAGTCTTGATGAGCCGCGACTGGTAGATATTGGCGAGATAGGGCAGCATGTAGCTTGGCGGCGCATCGATGTCGAGGTTTCCCTTTGGATCGTAATGACCGTCGCCGAAAAGCACGACATATGTTGGGGCGGGTGGACGCCAGTTATGATACGCGTAGCTCAGGAACGTTCGGACGGCCTCAGGATCGGGAATACCGAAGTTGAACTCGTCGTAGACATCCTGCACGTCCACTACCACCGTGCGCAGCCCCTGACCCGCACGGTGCACAGCCAGCTTCTGGGCTGCGTCCGTGAAATCGGCGTGGGTGATGATGATGTAGTCTGCTCCCTGTTCGTCGCTGTGAAGGTTTGAGGTCGCATCACGGACGATGGACGTGGGTGAGTGGATCTGCGTTGGTGCTACAGCGTAGTAGCGCCGTTCGCTCGGAATCGTCTGAGTTATGGCGAAGGTGTAGGTGTCTCCATTAGGGGTAGGGATACCGTCGAGCTGGAGCGGGGTGCGGGGGTCCGTGATATCCAAGAATCTCACCGTATCTGTGGTAAACCCTCCGACCTGGAACTCCCAAGAGCCTGCTCTGTCGCCGTCAAAGAACAGTGCATCGTCAGTAGCCATATACTTGTTGCCATATGTCAGGCGGAAACGGTTGACGTAGAGGCTGCCCGCATGCACAGTGATCGACACCGTGTTTGTGCCCGAGAGCAGATGTGAACTGGGTACCGTCACGGTGAAAACACGTTCTGTGCCCGCTGCCCACGTGTCAGTGTAGATGTCGTGCCCGTTGAGCAGAACGGTGATTGAATGACGCGTGGTTCCGTAGCCTAGGAGCCGGGTGGTCAGCGTGGCGGTAGCTGGGGCAGCTGCCGGATTTGCGAGCTCGAATGGATACGCTCTCACAATCGGGGGAACGCCGGTGACTTGATCCCAGTACCAGTTGTCGCCATCGGCACTGATCCGTTGTGCACGGTAGATGTGGTCTCGCTCAAAGATCTCGGTCGTCACGAAATACGTCGGAACGCTACGCACGCTCAGTGGCGCTTGCTCAGCCCTCGACATACGTGCTCCACCCTCTGCTTCTATTGACAGCCAGAAGACATTAGCATCTGCATATCTGGTCTCTAGGGCTTCAGCATAGAAGTAGATCACGTCGTCCGCGTCGAATGTCCCGTCGTCGCCGTCGTCGACATCAATTGCGATCTCGGAGCCTTGACTCGTCATACGCAGAAGATCTGAGTCTGTGCCGCTGAGGTCAACGTTAGGTTCCGCGGCTTGAATGTCCTCGAAGCTCAGGGCGTAGAGGCCAGACTCTTTTGTCTCGATACGATAGCGCGGCATGTCTTGAACGAGGCCCAGACTCTCCATTGGCGCCACGGTTGGCGCCTTCGCGTCCGCGCCACGCCAGTTCCGCGCCTCGTCGTAGTTCACGAGGAGGCTTCGCAGGGAACGCTCCCACACGTTCGTTGTCGCAGGTGGCGTGGCGCTGGCCGAGCTCATGCCCGCAGGAGCCGTGGTGTTGAAGGCTAGCTCGACCCGAAGGCGTGTGTAGACACGGATCTCGCCGGTGGCCGGATTGTATTGGAAAGGATGCACCCGCACCGTGGCCACACGCTGATCGCGGATGAAGGCCACCTCGCCGATCTCCGCCGGCGCCGCCGGCAGGAACGCATCCGCCTCGTAGGCGTCGGGATCGAACGTCATAGTCCAGTTCACGATCCCTGGCACGTCCTCTTGCGCCGGGTCGTCATCCAGCGCCGGCTGAGGCCGGGGACAGAGCACGTACGTCGACGGCAACACCTGCGACGCCGCGTCGAGCACACGGACCGTCGGCTCCCCCGTCAGTGGCACCCCTGCCACGGCGCCCACCACCGGAAGCGACGGATGGCCGGGCGAGCCTGCGTTGTCGTGCCCCGGCACGACAAGCTGGTGGCAGACGCCCTCCGGCGTAGTGACCGCCTCGAAGGCGTACTCGCTCAATTGCAGCTCCAGGAGGAGGCGCTCACGGCTCGCTTCTACAACCCGCAGCTCCGATGTGCCGGCGTCTGACGCCCCCGCGTTGCGTGCGGGCGCCGATAGCGTCGGTTGCAGCCCCCGCGCGAAGAGCGCCCAAAGCAGGCCGACACCGATAAGAATCAAGCCCGTGCGTCGAATCCGTTCCACGTTATTCATCTCGCTCCATATCCCACGCTAGTATCTGTGACCTCACGCTAAGGCGCAAAGGCGCCAAGAAGAACAAAGGCGACCTCTCTGTTCCTTGACCTTGGTGCTGACTGGAAAGCGCACCCTCTCCCTACCTTTGCGCCTTGGCGCCTTGGCGTGAGCTATTCCCCGCCCAGGTTCATCACACGTTTGAGCACCCGATAACCCTTCTGGCTGAAGGGCGATGCCCATATCCACAGCAGACCTAGCAGCCGCTGCCACGCCGTGTCGATGTCACGCGACCATGTCCCTCGCTCGATTCCCGTGACGCGACCCAGGATCTGCTCAGCCTCGACGCACCCGTCGGGTCGCGCCACGCCGTTCCCTTGGATCGCGTATCGCGTCACACCGCCGCTTCTCAGGATGCGGCGCACTCGGTGCACGACTAGACGGTGTTCGTCAAGGGCGCATAGCACAACATCCCCCCGCCTGATGGGCGAGGGGACGTTCTTGATCGGTTCCACGATGGCGACGTCGCCGTCTTGGATAAACGGGGCCATACTCTGACCCCGCACCCGGAACTTGACACGGCTGCCCTCCTCCAGGACCGCCGTCGTCAGACTCCGCAGCTCGTCGTGATCTACACGTCGCTCGAGCATCGCACGAACTCGACGGCGCTTGCGTCCGGGACGAACCCCAGCTCGTGGATCGTCATCGATGTGCACAGCTCGCCCAGGAAATCCAGCGTGAACTGCATTCCCTCCTGCGACCAGAGCGGCGGAAACGACCGCTCCAGCAGCTGCACCGTCGCCGTGGCCGGCGCGATGGGCGTGCGCCGGTTCTGGTTATCCTGGCGCAGCACGTAGATCTGCTTCAGCGGCACCGCATCCGCGACGCACGCCATCCCGTGCCATGGCGTACTATACATCCAGTATTCCTCACCGCGCTTGCGCACGATGATCTGATCGTCGCCCAGCACCGCCGCGTCCGCGTGCTGCGCCCACAGGCGCGCCGTCGTCGTCTTGCCCACCCCGTCCGTCCCGGCGAAGAGAATCCCCTCGTCGCCCACCCGTACCCCCGACGCGTGCATCATCACCCCGCGCCCCTGACTCAGCAGCCCGATGTGTACTAGCCGCGCCAATGGCGCAGGATAGGAGCCATCGCTCGAACACGCCTCAAGCAGGTGCAAATCGCCAGACCGTAGATCGCTATTCATTGAGGCGAGGGCGGACGGCGAGATATCGGTTGCATCCACCTCGAACACTAGCCGATTTGACTGCCGAAGCACACGCCAACCACGAGAACTGGCGCAGATCACCTGGATGTGGTCTCTGGTCGGCACAGGGCCCCAGTGTACCAGCAAGCGCGAGTCCTCTGCCCCTTTGCTTAGGAATGGCTGGTAGACCTTTTGAAGTCGAATGCCAACCTCGGGACCGCTCGGCTGCAGTGCTAAGGCCACATCTCCGATAGCGACAACGATCTCGTCCATCATCCCTGCGTGCCGCTTGTCCTGCTGGACCAGGAGAATCTATTCACCAAAGAAGTTGTATGGATCGAAAAGCTCGGGACCTCCTCCTGGCGCTGAGTCTCCTACGAGCACATCCTCAACCACAATCTGCACCTCAGTCACCGTCGGCTTCGTATACGGCTTGCGCACAACTTCCTCTACTTGCTTGTCCATGCGGCTGCCTCCTCAGACTGCGTTGTGATGTTTGTCGCTTCCCTCGTCTGCAATGGTGATACCCTTCACCACGCGGACCCAGAGATCACGAGGGGCACCTGCACCTCGCTCTGTGGTTTCCGCGCCTCCGCGGTGAACCTCCCCCTCACGCCCCGCCGCAGCTCTGGAGCGCACCGACGCCCACCAGCCGCTCGACCAGCGCCAGCAGGTCCGCCTCCGCCTCCGCCGCCTCCACCTCGAACTCCGCTACCATCGCGTCCCGCACCTCCGCCAACGTCCGCTCGCCGTCAAGCAGCGCCCAGACGCGGGCAGCGGTCTCGTTCAACGTGTAGATGCTCTCCAGATCGCCCACGTTGTCCCGGATCGGCACCAGAATGACCTCCCCTGCAACTTCCCTTGAGACAATCGCGGGATCGTGGCGATAGCACTCAGTGAGCTCAACCAACGGCCTCTCCCTTCCCACACGAGTAATTCTAGTATAGCATAGATTTGCAGGAATTCCAGGTTAGAATCCACCTTTGGGGTCACTGCCTTTGTAGTACTTTACTCCTATGCTTCTTACTTGCGGCCCTTCGCCTCGAAGTACGCCACCGTCTCCGCCAGCCCCGTGCGCAAGTCCACCTCCGCCCGCCACCCCAGCGCCGCCTCCGCGCGGCTCGCGTCGGCGTAGTGGCGCGCCACGTCCCCCGCCTTCGCCGGGCCGTGCGCGATCTCGCCGGGATATCCCGTCAGCGCCTGGATCGCTGCCGCCAGCTCGTTGACTGACGTCTCCTCGCCCGTCCCCAGATTGTAGACCCCGCTGGTCTCCTGCGTCAGCGCCATCACGTTCGCCCGCGCGCAGTCGCCGACGTAGACGAAGTCCCGCGTCTGCTCTCCGCTCCCGTTGATCACCGGCGGCGGGCCTTCGGGATCCAGCATCCGGCTGACGAAGATCGCCACCACCCCCGCCTCGCCGTACGGATCCTGCCGCGGCCCGTAGACGTTGGCGTAGCGGAAGACCGTCGTCCGCAGCCCGTGGGTCTCGCGGTAGACGTTGAGGTAGGTCTCGATCGCATACTTGCTCGCGCCGTAAGGGCTCAGCGGTCGGATTGGGTGTTCCTCGTCGATGGGCAGGTACACGGGCATTCCATACACTGCGGCGCTCGAGATGAAGATCACCTGCTCGGCGTCGTAGCGTCGGGCGCCTTCCAGCACGTTGAGCGCCCCCAGCACGTTGACCTCCGCATCGTAGATCGGCTCCGTCACCGAGCGCCGCACGTCGATCTGCGCCGCGTGGTGGTTCACCACCTCCGGCTGTTCCCGTTCGAAGACCTCATCCAGCGCCCCCGCGTCCCGGATATCGACCTCGTAGAAGGCCGCTTCCGGGTTCAAGTTCTCCCGCCGCCCATTCACCAGATTGTCCACCACCGCCACATCGTGCCCCGCCGCCACGTAAGCATCCACCACGTGCGACCCGATAAACCCGGCCCCGCCGGTGACGAGAATGCGCATAGACTGCTCCTTCCTCTCCAAGTGGTCCAGATAATGTTGGCTTTAGTCAATAGGGATAGTTTGTGGTGCCTGACCAGAATTCAAGTGCTGAGCCGGGTGAGGCCGACGATGCATGTGGAGCGAAAGATGGCCAATGCCGCCCGCCGCTGCATGCGCTTGCATCTTGAGGACCTTCCGATTCGCGCCGTGGTCGAAGCGACGCTGCGCCAAGTCAAGCAAGTCCTCCCAAGCAGCAAGTTGCCGGTCCGCGGCCTGATCCGCGCTCGGATGGTGCTCCATGGTGCAGCCGTTATGATGAATCTGCGACGGTCGCATTGTTGTGACCGAGCCTCAGCTCAAGTAGCATCTCAGTTTGACGGCTCGCGGTCGGTTTCTCCCCCTTACCTCCATCTTGTGTGGCTCAAAGCGTACATCTTGCCAGAATGGTCGCACTTTTCCACATGTCTGCGGTTGCACGCGCCGCCGCTGCCGCACGCGGACTCAGTCGGCAAGTGGATATGTATCACTGGAGCCAACGTTTACATGTCGGAACGTTGTGAGCGCTTTCTCCAGATCATCAAGAATGCCGCACCCGTGGTTCCAAGTATGGAGAGTGCCAGTAGGGGTCTACCGCGGTTGGCCGATAGATCATGCAGGTGCACCGACGTTGGTGGCTGTAGTGTGATGCTGATGTCATCGAAGTGGAGATAATTCTCCTCTCCCCAGAGGAAGATACACAGGTAATATGAGTCACCCGGTATGAGCAATGGATCGCTGGTTCCCTGGTACCACTGCTCCTTAACCTCGTCCTCTCCGGAGAACGTAAGTACCGTTTCCCAAGCATCTTGGCTGACGTTGCAGTTACCATCTTCTGTGATCGCAGCGCCGATTTTGCCTTCGACCGCTCCTGTCGTAAGCATGTATCCTGTGACGAGAAGGCTTGCGCCTTCATGACCAGAGAGACTCACGGCTTGGTGATACTGAGTTATTCTGGGAGTCGTCGTCTGCGCTAACTGCAACGAATGTCCAGAAGCGTCCTCCGGAGGATGGTAATATGCAGTGCTCCTGATACCGCTCCCTTCAGTGCAGGTCCAACCGGGCAAGTCCCAAAGCTCGTCGCCGTCTTCAAAGCTGCCGTTCTGAACCACAAGAGTCTGACCAAAAACCGAGAGTGGATACATCGAGGCCAACGCCAGACAGACTATGAGCAAGATAACCTTCGAGGTGCGGTACACAGGAGCCTCCTTATGTGGTGAGAAGGAAGAATCCTTACCATTATAAAGATGATGACGCCCCAGTTCAATCATGAATTCGGTTAGAATGTGATACCAATTTTGCGAAACCTCGTGCATATCCCGTCATTAGCTCCCTACCCCGCATCCAACGGCACCAAGTGGGAAAGCTGGGTTTTGCTCGCGGTGAAGACTCTGCTATCATCAGAGTGGCATCTGTTCACAAGGTCAAAACGTTTGAACGTTTCCACGTTCCAACGTTCCAATGGAGACTAATCATGCCCACCATCCGTCGCTTTGAGGAGATCGAGGCGTGGCAGACTGCGCGCGAGCTCACGCGCCAACTCTATGCAATCTCGAGCCAGGGCGCCTTCGCTCATGACTTCGGATTGCGTGACCAGATCCGCCGAGCGGCAGTTTCGATTATGTCCAATATCGCCGAAGGTTTTGAGAGCGACAGCCAGGCTCTGTTCGTGAAGTTTCTGGGCTACGCCAAGGCCTCCGCTGGTGAAGTTCGCGCCCAGCTCTATGTCGCCCTGGATACAGGTTACATAACCGCGGCTCAGTTCACCAAGTTGCGCGATCTCGCCGAGAAGTCCAGCCGCCAACTCAGCCGATTCATCGCGTACTTACGATCCCATCCGGCCCAAGGAGTCCGCGAGATATCTATGGACTACGAGATTGACGGGTAGACGTTATCACGTTCAAACGTTTAGACGTTCAAACGTTCTAACTCTTTCCTGAAAGGAACCCCTATGACCAAGTCCGTCTTCGTCAGTGGCGTGTTTGAC
>JBNGCP010000029.1:0-16657 GCA_049974845.1 Anaerolineae bacterium
GAGCTACTCACCCTCACTTCGCATTATACCAACAATCGGCCGATGTGCAAGGTACGAACACTCGAAAAGGGATAAGGAACAGGGGAGCGGGAGGCACCGACCTCTCCCAGATCTCTGCTCCTTGTCCCCCCCTCACATCTTAGGCGGCTTGAACTCGTACTCGCCCTCGCCAATCTCCGTTGAGTCGGTGTCCAGCGGCACGAGCTGCACCCAGCTGTTGCCGGGCTTGAGCGGGAGCGGGGTCTCGTCGCCATAGTAGTAGGTCAGCATGTGATCCCGCTCGGTCCGCTTCCAAATCCCCGCGTACATCTGACCATCGCGGAAGATCAGTGCCGGGCCCTGGCCCCAGGTCTGGATCTCGATCGACCAATGTCCCCCACCCCAGGTGTCCTCCAAGATGTCGGTGTAGAGGTGATTGGCATAGACGATGATGACGTTGGCAGCCGTCACCTGCTCGCCCGTCAGCGCGTCGGTGTGAGTCCGGCCGGCGGTGGCCCGGCCCCACACGCCGGCCTCCTCATCGTAGGTCCACTCCGCCGTACAGCTACCCGGCAAGTAGTTGACCTCGAAATAGCTCACTGGCTCGCCGCCCGCTGGCGCTTCGTCGCTGAACGCCATCAGCGTCGGGAACTCGGGACGCTCGTTGATGCCCCGCTCCTCGGCCAGGTCCCGTAGCACCTCGGGATTCGTGAAGAGCGTGTGCTCGAAAGCCTTGCCGGCCTGCGGCACGCGATAGAAGTAGGGCGTGCCCACGCCGAAATCGGGAGCGGCGATGTAATCGGGGAAGAGATCGGAGTTGCGGATGCGATTCTTCACCCCGGCGCTGGAGCCCGAATAGCCAAAGAGAGCGTGGTACATCGCCGGGACCTCGAGATCGATCAGCCGACCGCTGCGCACCGAGCCCACCGTCTCTGGCTCTTGTCCGTAGAAGACCGCAGTGAAGCGCGTGATGCCGCCCTCGGCGAAGTGCTCGAAGACCAGGTCGGCCGCGTTGAGGCCCGACTGAGGTCGCACCTCCGGCGAGTTCGAGACCTTGATCGCGACGGGGATCTGATCGAGCAGCGCCTCATCCTCCACCTTCAGCCCCGTCAACGGATTGACGTCGGGCGGGAACGGCGTCGGCGCCAGGGATGCCGGTGTCGCGCTCGCCCGCGGCGTGCGGGTCGCTCGCGGCGTCGCCGTCGCCGTCGGGGTGTCTGGGGTGTCCGTGTGTGTGGGGATGGGCGTGCGCGTGGCGGTAGGGGTCGCCACAGGCGTCGGATCACTGCTGCAGCCGGTGAGGCCTGCGAAAAGGATCCCGAGCGTCACAATCGCACAGATAGTTAGGGAACGCTTGCGAAGATGTTGCGAAAGGAGCATGGGCTTTTTTCCTCCAACCACCTAAATCACATTCAGCTCGGCCCCCACCTTCGCGAAGGTGGCAAGGACGCGCTCTAGCTGCTCGTCGGTGTGCGTGGCCATATAGCTGGTCCGCAGCAGCTGCAGCCCTGGTGGCACAGCTGGCGAAAGTACAGGGTTCGTATACACCCCAGCGTCGAAGAGGGCCTTCCAAAACCTCAGGGTACGGTCGTCATCGCCGATGATGATCGGGATGATGGGGGTCGCACTCGCGCCGATGTTGAAGCCGAGCGCGCGGAAGCGCTCGCGCATGAAGGCCCCGATCTCGACCAGGCGCGCCACTCGCTCCGGCTCCTCTCGCATGATCTCGAGCGACGCCATCGCCGCCGCCGCGTTGGCTGGGGGGATGCTGGCGCTGAAGATGAGGGAGCGCGCGTGGTGCTGGATGTAGTCGATGACCTGCGCATCCCCGGCGATGAAGCCGCCGAGGGACGCGAATGACTTGCTGAACGTCGCCATAATCAGATCGACGCCCTCGGTCACGCCGAACTCCGCCGCCGTGCCGCGCCCACCGCCCAGCACGCCCATCGAGTGCGCGTCGTCCACCATCAGGCGGGCGCCATAGGTCCGGCAGAGCTTGATGAGGTCCGGCAGGGGCGCGATATCACCACCCATGCTGAAGACCCCATCCACGACCACAAGCTTCCCGCGGTCCTCTGGCAACGACGCCAAGACCCGCTCCAGCGCCTCCAGATCGTTGTGCGGGTAACGCTTCATCGTGCCGTAGGAGAGTCGACAACCATCGACGATGCTGGCGTGATCGTCCTTGTCCGTGATCACGAAGTCGCCGCGCGCGACGATCGCCGAGATCGTCCCCACGTTGACCTGATAGCCGGTGCTGAAAACCAGGGCCGCGTCCTTCCCGACCCATTCGGCCACCCGCCGCTCCAGCTCCAGATGCAGCTCCAACGTGCCATTCAAGAACCGCGAGCCGGTGCAGCTCGTGCCGAAATGCTCCACCGCGTCGATCGCGGCCTGCCGCACCTTCGGATGAACCGTCAGCCCCAGATAGTTGTTGGACCCGATCATGATCAGGTGATGATCACCGATCAAGGCCTCCGTGCCCTCGTTGTTCGTCAGGGGGATGAAATAGGGATAAAGCCCGGCCTCCCGCGCGTCATCCGCCGCCGTGAACTCCCCACACTTCGCGAAAATATCCATAATGATGCCGTCCTTTCAGACAAAGAATGGCGCTACGCTACAATGTGGACATTCTAAGGGCGGAGGCTTAAGTGTCAAGCATCGACAGGTGCAGCGATAGGGCCGTCGCCGTTGACACCAAAGCGCCCTCGTCCTGACACCCGGCGATCTCGACCGCCCTGATCATCGCCATCGCACGAGAGCGCGCGGTTCGAGGCTACCGATACACTTTACGTTGTCATCCCGAGCGGGTTCAGCAGTGCACCTTGTCAAGAGAACGCCACAGCGAAGGATCTCCCGCCTCGCAAGGCGCCGCGCTGGCACCCAGGACAGGCGCTGACCCGCCGGTGCGCCCCACCACCCGCCGCACACCCAAGCGACGCCTACTGCTCTCCGTACACCTCAGGATTCACGCAGTGCGGCAGCCGCCGTCCCTCCAGCCCCGCCAGCAGGTTCTCCGCCGCGATGATCGCCATCTTGTTGCGGGTCGCCACGCTGGCGCTGGCGATATGGGGAGTGACGATGCAGTTGGGCAGGGTCAGTAGTGGGTGATCTGGTGGCAGCGGTTCGGGCTCGGTGACGTCCAGCGCCGCCCCGCCGATACGCTGCTCCGTCAGCGCCGTGTAGAGCGCATCAGGATCGACGACGGGTCCCCGTGCCGTGTTGATCAGGATCCCGTGGGGCTTCATCTTGTCCAGCTCGGCCTCGCCGATCAAGTGGTGAGTCTCATCGGTCAGCGGCACGTGGATCGAGACAAAATCCGACGCCGCCAGCAGCTCGTCGAGGTCCACAGACTCCGCCGCCAAATCCGGATCGACCTCTCCCGCATAGGGATCGTGATAGAGGACGCGCATGTCGAACCCCTGCGCCCGTCGCGCCACCGCCTGACCGATGCGACCGAAGCCCACAATCCCCAACGTGGCCCCGTAGACGTCGACGCCGCGCAGGAGCTTGGGCCCCCACGTCTTCCACTGACCCTCGGTCACATAGCGCACGCCCTCGACCACCCGTCGCGCCGCCGCCATCAGGAGTGTGAACGCGAAATCCGCCGTCGTATCCGTCAGCACCCCCGGGGTGTTGCCCACCGGAATGGACCGCGCGGTGCATGCCGCCACGTCGATGTTGTTGTACCCCACGGCGTAGTTGCTCACCACGCGCAGCTCGGGCGCCGCGTCCAAGAGCTCCTCGTCGACACGATCCGTGAGCAGGCAGTAGAGCCCCTCGGCGTCCGCCACCTCCTCGAGGAGCACGTTGCGCGGCACCGGCAGCGATCCCTCCCATACCCGGGCCTCGGTGCTCCGCAATACCATATCCAGCCCGGCCTCGGGTACCTCGCGCGTCACGTAGACTTTCGGTTTCACGATCGTCCTCCTTTCGGCAGATAGGCAAATAGGCAAATCAGCAAATCACAGCATCAAGCCACGCGCAGCAGGCGACGGCCATCCGTCGTCCATCGTCCGTCGTCCATCGTCCGCCGCCCCTATACGCGCAGCACGTCCAAGACATGACCCAGGCGAGCGCGGTCAGTATACGCTATCCTCCGCGACGAGCAACAGCTACGGCCCCGGTCGATGGGCAACGCGAGCATTGTCTCGGCAGGGCAAATTGGGTAGACTACGGCGTGAGGCGTGAAGGGAGAGGCGATGAAGCGAAGGCAGTTCTGCATCCAACTACTGAAGTCGCGCTGGTCAAGACCGACGATCGCGTGATCGGCGCCCGTCGGGTCGTGGAGTTACTGGGGATCAACCCCGCCGGCGGCAGAAGCGTGCTGCTCAAGCCCAACCTCAACAGCGCGGACAGACCACCGGGGTCCACCGATACCGAGATGCTGCGCGAGCTCGTGGTGCTGCTCAACAAGATGGGGGCGGGGAAGATCACGCTCCGCCGATCGCAGCGGGATGGGCGATACCACCACCGTAATGCAGCGGAAGGGCCTGCCCGACCTCGCCGATGCCTTCGACCTGGATCTGGTGGCACTGGATCAACTGCCGGAGAGCGACTACACGGTCATCACCGACGAGGATTTCCACTGGCCCAATGGTTTTGCCGTGCCAAACATGCTGCTCGATGCCGAGTGCGTGATCCAGACCTGCTGCCTGAAGACCCACCGCTACGGAGGACATTTCACGATGTCCCTCAAGAATTCGGTCGGGCTCGTGCCGGGGGCCCCGTCGGCCTCGGGTTTCTCCGGAAGCTACAACTACATGCTCGATCTGTACGGCTCTCCGCACCAACGGCTGATGATCGCCGAGATCAATACAGCCTACCAGCCGGCCCTTATCGTGATGGGCGGCGTCGAAGCCTTTATCCAGGGAGGCCCGACCACCGGCACGTGGGCGCAGACCGGGGTGATGTTGGCCGGCACAGACCGGGTGGCCCTCGACGCAGTCGGCGTGGCGATCCTTCGCATGTTCGGAACCACGCCGGAGGTCAGCCAGGGACGCATATTCGAGCAGGACCAGATTGCGCGGGCGGTCGAACTAGGTCTCGGTGTGGATGCGCCGGAGAAGATAGACTTCATCACCGACGATGCCGAGAGCGAGGCCTACGCCAAGGAGATCCGCAGGACGCTCAACGCCTGAGCCGCCGAGCCGCGGGGCAAGCGGGCGGCCTTGAGAGCTGGCCCAAGCACTTCATCAAAGCTTCACAAGGAGAGCATGTCAGACTTTCTGTACAACCTCATTGACGTTCGCGATTGGCGCTACGAGGCGTGGATTGCCGAATTGCACCGGAAGCAAGTGATGGAAGCTATGGAGACGCTGCCGCTGCGCCGCGATGTCGTCACGGTGCTGCGCTACGTGCAGGACCACAAGGTCGTCGGGACAAAGAGCACCGGCAACATGCCCCGCAAGCACATCCGCGAGGTCTGCGCGCAGTTCGTCGACCCGCCGGAACTCGATCAGCAGATCGGGGATAAGGTCTACAAACTGAGGACCGAGTTTGAGGTGTGGCCGCTCTACTTCATCCACGCACTGACCGAGGTCGGCGATCTCCTGGACACACCTGAGGGACGGAAATGGCGGCTCCTGCCTGCCGGCGTCGAATTCCTCGACGCTGACCCGGCCAATCAGCTGATAGAGCTGCTCGTGACCTGGTGGTGGCGCGTCAACTGGATGATCGCCTATCCCGTCGGCGGGCTCGGCGAGCGGTTGCCCGCCGGCTTTGAGTTCATCACCCTCCAGCGCCTCCGTGCCCTGCCCGTCGGACGTACCGTGGAGTACGAGCCGTTCGTGGATCGGCTCATCGAGCGCACCGGCCTCACGTGGTCTGCGGAGAAGCTGACCTACGCGCAGGACTTCCTGAGATCGTCCGTTCGAAAGATGGTCATCCACGTCTGCCGGGACTTCGGTGTGCTAGAGGTGCAGCAATACGAGCGCGGGCAGCATCTACTTCCGGAGATCCGTAGCTTGAAGTTGACCCCCATCGGTCGCGGGTTGCTCGAGGCCGTCCAGCTCATCGGGGAGCAGCTGGGCCGCGTGCCCAGACCGTAGAACGCCGGCCCCGTCCCACTCAGGGAAGCGAGCGACGATCCCAGCCTTCGGCGCCCGGTTTGCGTGCCTGGGCACAGGTGACCGCGCCGGGTCGTGCGTCAGTAAGGTCGGGACGGCACCGCGCGCTTGTGACGTCGCCGATGGACCTGGACGCTGGCCCCGCTCAGGTAGAGGGCGCCGGCGAAGATGACGCCGGCCCCTGCGCCGATGAGGGCCCGGAAGCCCACGTACTCCGTCACGGCACCTCCCAGTGACGAGCCCACGATCGAGCCCAGAGCGCCAGCGGTGCCGTAGAGACCCGAGATCCGCCCCCGCTCGCCGCGTGACCGCACCTCAGCCGCGTAGATCATCGCCGTCGCCGTATGGGCGGAATAGGCGAAGCCACGCAGCAGTTGTACCACCACGATCCAGGGCATCGTTGGCACAATCAGATACCCCGTGAAGACCCCCGCCCACGCCAGGAAACCGACGGCGAGCATCGGCAGGCGCCCTACCCGATCCGAAAGCCATCCCGCTACGATCATCAGCGGGAACTCCGAGAGCGACGCCAGCGCCCACAGACGCGTCATCTGCGCAGAAGTATAGCCAATCGCCTCGACCATATAGTTCGCCCACACGGCGTAGACAGCGCCCGTGACCAGCGACCAGAGCAACGCAGCGATGAGAAGCGGCGCCAGCGGCAGGCGCCGGGCCTCAGCGGCAGGGGACGGCGCGGAGCTCGGCGCGCCGGTCGCCGGACTCGGCTCGGGCGGCGGCTCCCGCACCCCCACCGCCAGCAGAAACGCCAGGACGAAGAAGCACGCCGCCAAGGCGAAGGGCACCCGCAACGATAGCGCATCGGCGATGGAGCCCGAGACAAAGGCCGTCACCCCAAAGCCCAACGAGCCAAGCCCGCGATAGATCCCCATACGCCGGCCCGAGCGGCTCGGCCGGACCCGGTCGCCCTGCCCGCTCCCATCACGCCGCCGTCCCTCCACCTCCAGCCAGTCCCCCATCAGCGCCAGGCTCGCCGTATCGTAGGCGGCCTGCGCGACCGCCACGGCGGCGTAGAGAGGGAAGAGCACCGCGGTCCCCGAAACGGCGCTGAGCAGGCCAAAGCAGAGCGCCAGCCCGCCAAGCCCGACCAGCAGGAACCCCCTGCGTTGACCAAGTCGGTCCGAGGCCCTACCCCACACATAGCTGGCCACAATCGCCGTGATGGAGGTCACGGTGCCCAGGAGACCGATCGCCAGATAGCTCGCGCCCAGCGAACGCCAGTAGAGCGAGCTCAACGGCCCCGTCATGCCCCGGGCCATAAAGAGCAAGAACGCGATCACGGTGAGACGTGTGTAGGGTTTCATAGGCGTGGAGCGCAGTATACACGCCCCCGCACGCCACGCAACCGCACGAAGCCCGCTCGGTGGACGGTGCGGGTGGCAGGGCAATCGCAATTGGCGTTGCACTTGTTCTGGCCAACTGCGATTACCCTAGTGCAGGTGGCGGCAGCCCTTGCGCAGCGGCACAAACGGAACCATAATCATCACTGTGGCCCCGGTATCTGGCAGTAGCAGGTGCCCGCACTAGAAAGGAGACGCGATGGCGAACACGGAACGGATGATCGCGCCCTATCGACGGTCGATCCCGTTGGCCCCAGAAACGGTGCGGTGGACCACCGGATTCTGGGCCCAGCGCTTCGAGTAGACCGGCACCGTTACCCTGCCCTCTATGCGCCAGGCGATGGACGACCCCACCAACGGCGCCGTCTTCAGCAACTTCTACGCAGCGGCGGCCCACACACACAACTGATTCCCATCTAGTGAAAGGACGTCCAAAATGAACGACCTGTTATCCGCCTTCCGCGAGTTCGACACCCCGTCGATCACCAATGTGGTGGCGACCTATCCGGGGAACCCGCTCTGCCTGGAGCTCTATCACCCCTGGACGCAGAACTGGTACACGGACCAGAGCTTGCGCTGCTGGTACCCGGAGATGGGTCCGGTGGTCGGCTACGCCGTGACCTGTGTCTACGGCTTACCCGACCCGATGTACGGCGGACTCACCTTTATGGACGTCGTCGACGCCCTTGACGCGTCGCCCAAGCCCACGATCTTCGTCTTCGAGCAGCGCTTCCCGCCGGAGATCGCCGGCAAGGTCGGCCTGTCCGGCGGCAACATGACCTCGGCCATGCAGGCCGTAGGCTGCGTCGGCGGGCTCACGAACGGCCCCTCGCGCGACATCGACGAGATCCGCCCGATGGGGTTCCAGTACCTGACCAGCGGCGTCGCGCCGGGTCACGGCCCTACCGCCGTCCACGCCGTCAACGTCCCCGTCCATATCGCCGGCATGGATGTCGCCCCCGGCGAGATCATCCACATGGACGAGAACGGTGCTGTGAAGTTCCCCGCCGACAAGCTCGAGGCTGTGCTGGAGAACGTACAGAAGCTCCGCGATCAGGAAGCCGAACGCATGGCCGCGCTACACAAGGCAAGCTCCGCGAAAGAGGTCCGCGCGATCATGACCGGGCACACCTATCACGGATGACACGGATTACGGGATTCCACGGATTTCCCCATCTGTCAAATCCGGAAATCCGTGGCAATCCGTGATCCAGAGCCTATCCGCGCAAAAGGGAAATGGACCGATGACCAACCTGAAGTACGGTGACATTACTGGCAAGATACTCGGAGCGGCCTTCGAGGTACACAAATTCCTCGGCAACGGCTTTCAGGAGGTGATCTACCAACGCGCCCTCGCCTATGAGATGACCCAAGCAGGACTTGAGTTTGCCCGAGAGATCAAGCAGGAGATCTTCTACAAAGACCTACCCCACCCCATCGGAACGCGCCGAGCAGACTTCGTCGTTGAGGGTAAGGTCCTTGTGGAGCTCAAAGCGATCTCCCAGCTCGAGAACGCGCATTGGGCCCAAGTCCTTAACTACCTGCGCGCGTATCGGCTAGAGGTCGGCTTGCTGCTCAATTTCGGCAGCAAGAGCCTGACGTACAAGAGGTTCGTACTGTGAAGGTGTCTGGATCACGGATTCACACGGATTACGGGATTTCACGGATTCCTCTTCCCATCCGTGGAATCCGTGAAATCCGTGGCAATCCGTGATCCAGACAACCTTCTCCACCCGGCTAGGCAAGACGACGATCGCCGCCGCCGGCCTGACGGAGAGCCGCGCTCGCGAGGAAGGCTTCGACGTCGTGATCGGTCAGTCTGAGACGGTCAACCGGCATCCCGGCTCGCTCCCCGACGCGCAGAAGACGCAGGTCAAGCTGATCTTCTCCGCGGACTCGTTGGTGTTGCTGGGTGGTCAGGTTGCGGGTGGCCACGAGGCCGGCGAGCTCATCAACCTGATCGCGCTGGCGCTCCAGAACCGGATGACGGCAACGCAACTGGAGACCCTGCAGGTGGCCACACACCCGCTCCTCACCCCTGCCCCGACCGTCTATCCCTTGGTCACCGCTGCGATGAAAGCCATAGCCCTCGCGTAGGGCCTCATAAGCACGAAGTCTTATCGCGCAGGCCGGAGCGGCCTGCGCTTTCCTTTACCCCCTCAGCGCTGCCGTCGCCATATCCTCACGATGGCAACGAAGAGGCCTATGGGAATGCTGCCAGCGAGACCCGCTCCGCGCGCCTCTGCAGGTTGTCGGAACACCCGAAACCTG
Source organism: Anaerolineae bacterium (assembly GCA_049974845.1). Classification (GTDB taxonomy): domain Bacteria; phylum Chloroflexota; class Anaerolineae; order B4-G1; family SLSP01; genus PWVB01. The sequence goes on from JBNGCP010000029.1 coordinate 9,677, forward strand.
ATAACCTTCAACTAGGCCAGGTCGGATGGCAGTTGCCCATAGTCGGTGATCACTAGCCAGTTGAGCAGCAACAACTACCAACTGGCAACCGTCTGGTTTCCTGTGACATCCGTTTCACAAAGCGCAAAGGAGATTTGCACATGACATCGAGTCTTGAGCAACTGTGGTCTAGCCTGAGCGAATGGGTTCCCCGGCAGATGGAGAAGAACGACGTCCCCGGTGTCGTCGTCGGCATCCTCCACGGCGACGAGACCTACACCGCGGGCTTCGGCGTGACGAACGTCGATCATCCCCTCTCTGTCACCGACGAGACCCTCTTCCAGATCGGCTCGATCACGAAGACCTTCACCACCACGGCCCTGATGCGGCTTGTCGAGAGGGACGAGCTGGATCTCGACGCGCCCGTGCGAACCTATGTCCCGGACTTCAGGGTGGCGGATGAGGCGGCCTCCTCGCAGGTCACCCTACGCCACATCGTCACCCACGTGAGCGGCTGGTTTGGCGACTTCTTCCACGACACGGGCTCGGGCGATGACGCCATTCGCAAGTACGTCGCTGCCATGGCTGACCTCGAGCAAGTCACGCCCTTCGGCGCCTTCTGGTCCTACAACAACGCCGGCTTCTCCCTGGCCGGCTATGTCATCGAGACGGTGACGGGCAAGCCGTACGAAGCCGCGCTGGCGGAGCTGGTCCTTGAGCCGCTTGGGCTCGAGCGCGCCTTCTTCGATCCTGGCGACATTATGACGTACCGCTTCGCCGTGGGACACCGCACCAGCGAGGAGGGACCCGAGGTCGCCCGGCCCTGGCCGCTGCCCCGCTCAGCCTACCCTGCGGGCGGGATCACCTGCTCCGTGCACGATCTGCTGCGCTACGCCCGGTTCCATATGGGCGATGGCACCACGGAGGACGGGACCCGGGTACTCACTCAGGACTCCCTCGCTCTGATGCAGACGCCCCAGACGACGATCCGCAAAGACGAGGCCATCGGCCTCTCGTGGTTCCTCCGGACCATTGACGGGACCCGCCTAGTCTCCCACGGCGGCGGCACCACGGGGCAAGTCTCCCACCTTGCCCTGATCCCCGAGCACCATCTCGCCATCGCCGTCTTCACCAACGCTGACGAGGGCAATGCCGTGACCGGTGGGGTAACCGACCGGGTGCTGGAAGACCTCCTGGGCGTCAAGGCCCCGAAACCCGAGCCAATCGAAGTTTCTGAGGAGGAGTTGGCCACCTATGCAGGTCGCTATACGAACCCCTTCAACGACGCCGAGCTCGGCATCTTGAACGGCAGGCTTGTGGGTCAGGTCATCTACAGACGCGGCTTCCCGAGCCAGGACTCGCCGCCCCCACCACCCCCACCTCCGGCCGCATTGGCCCCCTGCGAGGAAAACCGCCTGCTCGTCCTGGACGGCCCCGCCAAGGACGACACCATCGACATCCTCCGCAAGCCCGACGGCACCGTCGGCTGGCTCCGTATGGGCGGCCGCATCCTCAAACGCCAGGATCGGTAAGGGTTGGTGGCGGTGCAGACCTTTGAGCTCTCGGAAGAGCTCAAAGGTCTATCACATCGCGACCCCACGGCCCATCTATTCCGGAGACCATCGCGCCGGTGGCTGCCTCGCTCCCCCACCTATGACGCCCGCAGGTTGGTAGGGGCGACGCATCCACGCTCCGACGATCACGTGCTGCGTCGGTGCCCACCCCGCCTAGTCGACGTCGTACTCTGCCGGCGCCTCACACATCACAATCTGATCCGCATCGATGGGCGGATACGGCTCAGGAAAACCGAACCCCCCAAGACGCTCCACCATCGCCTCGATCCTGGGGACGCAATACGACGCCATCTGCTCGCGGACCTGCACCCCTGTGAAACGCACCACCTGCCAGCCGTTTACCTGCAGATCCGTATCGCGCACGTTGTCCCTCGCCGCGCGCTTCGACCCCACGTGCCACGTGTCGCCGTCCGTTTCGACATCGACACGGCCCCAGCGGCAGAAGAGGGCGAAATCCAGATAATAGCGTCGCCGATCAACCTGCACGCGCCACTGCCGCTCGGCGTCGGCACGTAACCCCTTGAGCTCAGCCCAAAGCCGGTTCTCCAACGGGCTGTCGTCGAAGAGATCGTTGATCTCCTCCGCCAGCCAGAACTTCTCCAACGTCGTCGGGATGAAGACGATCCGCCGCCACCGGCGGCTCACGATCGGCTGTGGCAGGACACGAAGGTCGTCGAGGAAGACCTGATGATAGCGCTTGCCTGACTTGGGGTTGGGCGTCTCGTACGGAAACAGCTCCGCTCGCGACACCTCACGAATCTCACGCACCGACCCGTAATACCGAACCGCGTACGCCTCGTCGCCGAAGACCTTCGTTTGGTAGAACGCGAGCAACCGTGGCGGCCACCGCTTCGGCGCCGTACTCACCGGCACGCGATACCACCCCTGCTCCCGCAGGATCTCAAGCGCCGCCGGATCGTTCAAAATCGCGACCAGCGCCTCACCACGCCCCACGCTACCTCGTGCCATCGATGATCTAGGGGACATCCTTGCTTTCCGCGGATCCAGGTCTCATTTCCTGCACGGATGCATCTTTTCTCCATCACCGCCATTGACAAAGAGGTAGGATCTTCTATAATATAGATGACCCTTACTTACAGTCTGGGTCCTACAGAGGCTTCGACCGCTGGGCCAATACTAACCAGCGGTCACTCTTTTTTGTCTAGCTCCATTTCGGATTCCCCCTGATCTTGCCAAGAGTGCTCAGGCCGGCGACGAACGCCGTGATGAACGTAGCTGCCCCCTTCGCCTTCCGGATTTGGAGCACAACAACATAATCGCCATACACAATGGCAACGCGACGATCGTAGGCGTACACTTTCCTCTGATTGTCCCACCCCACATATAGCTCAGCTTCGGCAGACGCCGATGTACGCGGTTTGTCTTCATGTCGAGGAAAAAGCGGTATGTGTTGAAGTCCAGAATCCAAGCCTGCAACATCAGATAGTAGAACTTGTAGAACATCAACTCGTTGTCACCACCGTGGAAGGTAATGGCATCGAGCTGATCGGCGGGCAAGACGATACAGCGGAATCTAAGCTGCTCTGTGAAGAAAAGATCAACAAGGTTCTGATAGAAGATCAAGCGTGAGGGGCTGACTCTGGTCCACTTGAACTCCCCATAGAGGTTATGGCGAATCCGAAGCTCACGGATTCTATCCTTGATAGCGTTCCGGTGAGCGGTCTCCAGCCAGAGGCTCCCGATGAGCACATAGCTTCGGTGCTCAATCTTGTCATGGGCCATATAATCCCGACGGCTCTCGTCACAGTAGGCCTCAATGCGCATGGCAGTTATGTCTCCTCGCCATCGGGAATGGGCGTGCCTTCGTCCGTCCTACCCCAAATCCTCCGCAATCGCCCGAAACTGCTCCAGTGCCGCCTCCAGATCCTCCACGATCTCCGCCGCCAGCACGTCCGGCTCCGGCAGGTTCGCCGTCTCCTCCAGCGACTCGTCACGGATCCAGAAGATGTCCACGTTCGCCTTGTCCCGCGCCGTTAGTTCCTCGTAACTGAAGGCCCGCCAACGACCGTCGGGGTTCTCCTCCGACCACGTCGCCATCCGCTCGTGGCGGTTCTCGGGATGGTAACAGGCGACGAAGTCGTCGAGATCCTCCCGCGTCAGCGGATGCTGCTTCAGCGTGAAGTGCTCGTTTGTGCGCAGGTCGTAGATCCAGAGCCGCTGCGTCGCCGCCTCCGCCCCGCCAGCCCGCCGGTCGAAGAAGAGCACGTTCGCCTTGACGCCCTGCGCGTAGAAGATGCCCGTTGGCAGCCGCAGCAGCGTGTGCACGTCGCACTCCTGCAGCAGCCTGCGCCGCACCGTCTCCCCAGCCCCGCCCTCGAAGAGCACGTTGTCCGGCACGACCACGGCGGCTCGCCCGTTGATCTCCAGGATGCTCCGCACGTGCTGCACGAAGTTGAGCTGCTTGTTGCTCGTCGACGTCCAGAAGTCCTGCCGCACCACCGTCTGCGACTCCCGCTTGATCTCGCCTTCCTCGGTGATGTAGGTCACACTCGACTTTTTCCCAAAGGGCGGGTTCGTCAGGACCATATCGAAGTACTCGCCCGGATGGCTCCGCAGCGCGTCATCGACGTGGACGGGGCTGCGGGCGCTGTCCCCCTCGCCGTTGACCCCCACCCCGTGCAGGTAGAGGTTCATCACGCAGAGCCGCGCCGTGTTGTCCACGATCTCCCAACCGTGCAGCGCCTTGTGGGCCAGGTGCTCCTGCTGGAACCGGTTGAGCTGATAGTGCTTGCTTATGTAATCGTGGGCCGCGATCAGAAAGCCCCCGGTCCCCGCCGCGGGGTCGCAGATCCGCGTGCCCGGCTCGGGTCGCATCACATCGACCATCGCCTGAATCAGCGGGCGGGGCGTGAAGTACTGACCGGCGCCCGACTTCGTGTCCTGCGCGTTCTTCTCCAGAAGCCCCTCGTAGATCTCGCCCTTGACGTCCATATCGAGGCCCGTCCAGGTCTCCTCGTCGATCAGCATGATCAGGCGGCGAAGCTTAGCCGGGTCCTGGATCCGATTCTGCGCCTTGCGGAAGATCACCGGGATCAGCCCTGCCCCCTGCCCTAGCTGAAAGAGCACCTCGCGGTAGTGGTTCTCCAGCGCCGTGCCCTCCAAGCGCCGCAGGCTCTCCCAGCTGTAGGCCTCCGGGATCGCGCTCGACTTCCCGAAGACCTCCACCTGCTCGGCGTCCATCTTCAGGAAGAGCAGATACGTGAGCTGCTCAACGTAGTCGCCATACGAGACCCCGTCGTCCCGCAGGACGTTGCAGTAGTTCCATAGGCGTTGGACGATGGTGGCAGGTTGTTCAGTCAAGAGAATCTCCTTCGCTGTCAGGCTCATAGAGCCGATCGTCGGCCCAGTGAGCGGGATTCGTCACGACATAGTGGTCGATACGCGCGTAATCGTCGTCATCACGGATGATATGCTCCCAGTAATTGCGCTGCCATATCTTGGCGCTTGGAGTCCCTCTCATCGCATTGATGCGCCGTGCACAGACGGACTTCAGATTCCCAACGACGGCGCCAAGCCCTCCGGCTGCCGGCCCAGTCGGGCGCTCCCCCAATACCGACCCCATCGCAGCAGGACCTGGCGACTCCCCCTCATCCCGACACGGATCAGAAGCACCTTCCACATCCGAGATGACAATGATCGCGTGTATGTGATTAGGCATGACTTGCAGCACATCCAGATGCGCGCGCTGCGCTTCATCCACAATCCGCTGCCAGACACGATCCACCAGGCGTCCGCAAGCATTGAGGCGCATTTCACCTTCAACCACGGACCCAAACAAACACTTCCGCTGGCACGTACACACCGTCACAAAATACGCACCAGGGCTAGCATAGTCCCAGCCCCGCAATCGGATTGACCGCCGGTGATGCCGACGTGGATCGTAACGCATCCTTGGCCTCGACCTCCGACCGCCCCCTACCCCCTACAGCCTTACCACAAGATCCTCTGTAGGGGCGACGCATTCCGCGTCTGACCACCGATGGGCAACCACCGCCCTATGCCACAACTACTTCCGCCCCGCTGCGCCGTTGTCGGAATGCGTCGCCCTCGCGCGCGTCATATCCCCGCACGCGCAACCTTCGCATGCGACGACACCCACACGCATAGGGCGAGGCATTCCCACCAATACACCTACCCTCCTAGCATGACCCCGCGTTCGACACCCTCTGATCTCAAAGTATACTGCGGGAATGCCTAGTCCCTACAAAACCTCACACAATCGTCGAGGCAATCTCGATCACATCCCCGGCAGCCGATCCTGCACGACATCCGCGTTGTGCGGATCCGCGCGCGCCGCTTCACAGTCCGACGAGACCCATTCGTCGTCAGGATCTTGCGGCACCAGCCGACCCTCAAACGCGCGCTTGAGGATGGATTGACGGAGACGGCCCGCACGGGCCCAACTGGCTTGTATGATACCCTGAATATCCTCCACCAGGGAAGCGCGGCGGGCCAATTCATCAGCAATTCGACGCTGCTCAGCCAATGGAGGCAACGGGATAGGAACCGACTCCATCGTGCCCTGGCTGACTGTGTTCTGGCCAGCACTTGAGACCTTGTGCAGTTCTACGTGTTTCCGGACACGATCCGAGTGGAGAAACGCCGCTATAGGCTCTACAAGTTCAGGATTCACAAGCCTGAACCTGATAAAATGATCACAAAACGCTATTGGCAGATCCGCGTCAAAGAACGGGATGAACCGCCCTACCAGATCTGGGCTGCCATTCACTCGGATGCACAGGAGATCTCCCTTGGCCAAACGGTACTTGTCGACTTCGTCCTGAACGAGCCGAATTTTCCTGATGTTAGCTAGGTCGATTCTGTTACCATTCACGATGTCTGCCAGCCGAAGAACGGTGGTAGGCGATCCGAGCTCAGAGTGTCTCTTGCTGATACCGTTCTGCGAAAACTCGATCAGCTGCTCCGCCCTCGCCCAGACCCACCCCTCCGGCAGCTCCGGCAACCCCTCCGTATCAGGCGGCTCGGGCTCCTCGTACTTCGCCTTCCACCTGTCGCCCTTCGGCAAATACGGAGCGTACTCCTCCTCCGGCCGATCCACCCACGACGCCTCGGGCAGCTCCCGCAAGTAGTAGGGCAATCCGGCAGCCTTGCGCTCAGCCTGGGCTGCCTTCTTCTTCGCCCGCTCGACCAGCTCCGCCCACCGCGCCTCCTCCCACTTGCGGCGCCGTTCGGCCAGGATCCGCTCCAGAAGCACCTCCGCCGGCTCATAATCGCGACCCTCTTCGCGCGCCAGCTCGGCCTCTGTCGGCACCAACCGTCCCTCACAGGCGGCCTGCAGCACCGCGGCCTTGTAGCGCTTCAGGTTGGCCTGCGCCCGCTCCAGCGTCGCAACCGCAACGTCAAGGCGCGAAAACTGGGCCTCGATGGCATCGACGATGCGCCGCTG
>JBNGCP010000029.1:16757-28520 GCA_049974845.1 Anaerolineae bacterium
CATCGTACTCACCGTTAACTCATAAGCCTCTCGCGCTCCATCACGCGTTTCCTTCGTGATTGGCGTGATCAGCGTGTAGTTCCCGCTCTCCTCGAAGATGCCAAGAGCCAACAAGCGCTGGCGCAGCTCAACCAGCTCTGCCTCCGGGACCATATCGAGCTGTGCAAAGTAAACGTCGAATCTGCTCCACGGCCACCCGTAGGCGAAGCTGACCTTCTTGCCACTCTCAAGCATCTCAGCGCGCACAGAAAAACCCTTGGTTCCCCAGTTGATGATGAATCCCTCTTCTATCGCTCGATCCAGTATGTGATCAAAGAAGGGCACAGCCTCATCGTCAACGGCAGCAAGGAATTCAGATCGCGTGGTCGTCCCCCGGGAGCGAGAGGCCTTCTTGGCCATTCTTGCCGTCTCACTCATGCCGACGGCGCGCGGTACGACGGCCCGGCGACCATCCTCACCGAGGTATTGCTTGATCTCGACGGCGAGCACTTCGACGTCAGTCATCTTCTCATTGAGGAATTCTACCAGACGCCGTAGCTCCTTATGTGTACGGTCAGCGACAAAGAGCAACCGCACACGACCTGACTGCAGGTTCTCTTCCACAGCCTCCCAATAAGCTTCCACAGCCTCGTCCTCGTCGTCACCAATCAAGTCAGCGACCAAAAGATCGAGATCGCGCCCATGCTCCTGAGCTGTTTCCGTCGCCGCCTGGCGCAGACGGTCCATCGACCAATACTCGGTGCCATTTGCGGCGTAGTCCAGCATCTGGGCGACCACCTCGCGTCGCGCTCGGGTGTCGGCGGCGCGCTTACACTCGACGAAGGTCGGCACGCCGTCCTGATCCAAGAAGAGATGATCCAGGCTCCAGCGCCCGGTCTCGCCCTCGTCGCCAGGCACGCCCATCTCTCGCGCAACCAGGAGCCACCGACGCGGATTCTCTGGCGTGATCTGGTCTCCGGGCAGCAAATCCGGATACCGGGTCAGTAGAGATTGTAGATGAGCCTCTCTTACGTAGTCAGTCTCCTCCATTGGAACCAGATCGTCCATAGTCTCACCGACAAGGAAGATCTTGCCTTTGTTCATACGCTTGCGTTTCCTTCTGTAGTCAGAAAGCAGGGACCTATCACACTACGAGCGCCGCGTTCATCTCCTCCAACAGCGCCGGCAGCTCGCCCTCAAACAACTGATACGCCCTCACCCAACCACCCCGATCGTGCAGCTCCCCATACCGGAAGTCATCGGGCGTCGCGCCCAGGTTCAGCGCGATGATCTCGGCGATCTGATCGAGCCACCATCGCTGCGCCTTCGTAAAGGTGCGCCCGCCCACCTCCTGCGCTTCGAACCACGCCCGATACCGCTGGCGCACCCGCTCAGGGTACGGCACCAGCTCGTCCTCCAATTGCAGCGCGTGGCGCACCAACGACACGAGGTCCGTCAGTACCCGCTGAGCGCCGACGCCCCGCACCTTGTCCCGCTCCAGCCGGGCGTAGGCCTCCCACAGCGCCTGCGTCGTCCAGACCCGCGGCGGCTGCTCGATCCGCTCCGCCAGCTCCTGGATCGCATCCAGGGTCAGGGATTGCTGCCCGTACGGCCGGCTCAGGATCAGCTGCAACGCCGTGATCTCGTCGCGATTCTCCTCAAGATACGCGCGGAACGAGGCCACCAGCGCCTGATCCCGCGCCGCGGTCTCGGCGCTCCGGTACCCTGCGTCGAGCACCTCGTCCTGGCTCACCTGGTCGAGCGTCACCTCACTCCGTTGCTGGGCCACCGTGAGCAGCGCGCGCACGTCCGGGTCGTTAAACGGCGCGGCCGCCTCGCCCATCAGCGAGGCCTGCGCCTCCGCGATCTCCTCCAGCGTCGGTTCCCGATCCGCGCCCACGGTCTCCTGCGCCCGCCCTATGGCAGCATCGGGATCGACCGAGTGCAGCAAGTCCGATGCCAGGTCGTGGGCCGCCTTCCCCCCGGTCAGCTCCCCCAGCCGCCCGCGCTCTTCTTTCGTCAGATCCGGTTCCAGCCGCGAGAGGCGCACCGCCAGCGACTCGAACTCCTCGGGGTCGTGAATGCCCCACGCGATCCGCTCCAGCAGCTTCTCGAAGGACAGCGACCGCTTCCGATCCACGGTGCCGGGGTCGATCTTGGGATGCTCCACCACCCCCACGGCGTCCACCAGCACGAAATGATCCTTGTGCCGCGCGCTGGGGGTGACGGCCCGTAGCTCTGTGTCGCTCACCACCCGCACGCCGCGCCCCCGCATCTGGCGGAAGTAGTTGGCCGACCGCACCGGGCGCATGAAGAGCAGCACCTCCAGCGGCTTGACGTCGGTGCCGGTGGCGATCATGTCCACCGTGACGGCGATACGCGGATAGTAGGCATTCCGGAAGTCGCTCAGGATCTCTTCTGGATCCCGGCTGGCCTTGTAGGTCACCTTCTGACAGAAGCGATCGCTCTCGGCAAAGACCTCGCGGACGACGCGCACGATCTTTTCGGCGTGGTGGTCGTCCTTGGCAAAGATCAGTGTCTTCGGGACCTCTTTGCGTCCCGGGAAGATCTCTGTCGGCAGCTTGTCGCGATAAGTCTGGATCACCGTCCGGATCTGATCCTCGGCCTGCACGTCGCGATCGAGCTGGCTGCCGGCGTAGGTGAGATCCTCGTCAAGCTGCTCCCACCGCTCGGCCCGCGTGTGCCGGTCGCGCTTGCCCACCCATTCCCCGGCCTCGACGGTGCTCCCACTCTCGGTGATCTGCGTGCGGATCGAGTAGACCCACCCGTCGACGTTCACGCGATCGATGACCGCCTCCGCGTCGGTGTACTCCATCACCAGGTTCTGGTTGAAGAAGGCGAAGGTCTGCTTCGCCGGCGTCGCCGTCAACCCGATCAGGTAAGCATCAAAGTACTCCAGCACCTGCCGCCAGACGCTGTAGATCGAGCGGTGGCACTCGTCGATGACGATGAAATCGAAGGTCTCAATGGGCACCCGGGGATTGTAGACGACGGTCCGCGGCTGCGTCCCCAGGATGGTCTCCACCTCCGCCAAGGGGTGCGCCTCCAGCTCCGGCGGTAGCTCGGGCTCGTCCCTGAGCATTGAGTAGAGGCGCTGGACCGTGGTGATCACCACCTTCGCCGCCGGGTCCAGCACATTGGCCTGCATATGCTGCACGTTGTAGAGCTCGCCGAACTTGCGCCCGTCGTCCGGCGTCGTGAACTGCACGAACTCGTTGTGCGCCTGCCGCCCCAGGTTGGTGCGATCCACCATAAAGAGCACGCGGTGAGCGCCGGCGTACTTGATCAGCCGGTAGATCGCGTTGACGGCGGTGAAGGTCTTGCCGCTGCCGGTGGCCATCTGGATCAGCGCCCGCGGGCGGCCCTCGGCCAGCGATTGCTCCACGTTGCGGATCGCCCGGACCTGCGCGGGCCAGAGCCGGCCTGGATCCAGCGGCGGCATATGGCGCAAGCGCGAGGCCAGGGTCGCCGCGCCGTAGGCGTGGCCCGCTTCCCCGACGGGGCCCTCCGGTCGACGCGGGCCCACCAGGGGCGCGTCGCCGGCCCATCGCGCTAACGTCTCGGGACGGTGGAAGGTGAACACGCGTCGGCTGCGCGCCTTGGGGTCGCGGTCGTCGGCGACGTAAGTCTCGATGCCCGTGCTCTCGTAGCGGAAGGGCAACGGATCGTGCCAGGCGAGTTGGGCCAGCCCGTCCGAGAGGCCCGCGGCGTAGCGCCACGCCTGCGGCTCGACGCCACTCAGCGTCGTCCCCACCCGCTTGGCCTCCACGACGCCAATGGGCCGGCCTTGGGCAAAAAGAAGATAATCCACAGGGCCCGTTTTCGTGGGGAACTCGCAGACCGCGACGCCCTTTGCCGCCGTGCGGTTCATCCGGTCCCTGCTCTGGACCTGCCAGCCGGCCTCCTCGAGCATTCGGCCGATCTGCTCGCGTGCGGCCTGTTCGGGCATCAAAGGTGTCGGCATACCTGACCTCGGTTGCTACGTGAGAACGCGCACTGGTGCGCAGCCCGCAGCCGATGACGTTCTTTTGCTGCACGGCCAGTATAGCGCAAGCTTTGGGGGAAGCAAACAGATCCCGAGCACCCACACAGGTTCCCCCACCTGCTGACTTGAATGAACACCAAACCTCGCATAGAATAGAACAAATGATCTATCAAGGACGCCCAAAACCCGAACCGATCCACGACACCGACAAACAATACTCCCTATTCCCTACTTCCTACTCCCTACTCCGCCTCCCTCTGATGCCTGATAGCTGACAAGCTGTCAGCTGACAGCCAGTCTTTACGAAACGAACCCATTTTGCGCAGCACACCACTCGTGCCATAATGGGCACCGACATGACATCAGACCTAAGCTTACGAGCCGACGCGCCCCTGACCCTCGCCGAGGTCGTCGCCGCCATTGAGGGCGCCATCGTTCACGTCCCCGCGGGGACGGATCCGGCGCTCGTCGCGGGCGTCTCCCACAACTCGGCCTGGGTGACGCCGGGCGACGCCTTTGTGGCCATCGCCGGCCAGTCTCACGACGGGCACACCTTCGTCCCGGGCGCCGTCGAAAACGGCGCGGTTGCCATCATCGGCGAGGATTCGGCCCGGCTGCCGATCGCCCTTGAGGAGCTGCGCGTGCCCTACGTCCAGGTCGCCGACGCCCGCCGCGCGCTGGCGGCGCTGGCGGCGCGCCTCGCCGGCTATCCCAGCGAGAGCCTGACCACCGTCGGCGTCACCGGCACCAAGGGCAAGACCACGACCGCCTGGCTGATCCGCCACCTGCTCGCCTTCGCCGGGCATCCCACCGGCCTTCTCTCGACGCTGGGCTACAAGCTCTGTGACGACAGTTTACACCAGTTTCCCGCGCACTTCACCACGCCCGAGGCGCCCCAGGCGCAGGCCACGCTCCAGCGCATCGTCGACTGCGGTGGGACCCACGCCGTCGTCGAGGCCTCGAGCGAGGCCCTGGCCCAGCACCGCCTCCACGGCACGACGTTCGATGTCGCGGTCTGGACCAACCTCGCGCCGGAGCACCTCAACTTCCACGGCGACATGGAGGGCTACTTCCGGGCGAAGCGCATCCTCTTCGACCAGAGCGCCTTCGCCGTGCTCAACGCCGCCGATCCCTATGGGATGCGCCTGACCGACCGCGATCACGTCACGTATGCCTGTGAGGCGGGCGTCGAGGCCGACTGGGAGGCCCACGGCGTCGTCGAGGAGGGCGGCACCCTGCGCTTCAAGGTCCGCGGGCCGCAGACTGCGTTCACGGCGATGCTGCCCCTCATCGGCAGCTACAACGTCCCCAACGCCCTGGCAGCCATCGCCGTCGCAGCCCACCTGGGCATCGAGGGGCCGACGATCCGCGAAGGCCTGGCAGCGTTCCCCGGCGTGCCCGGGCGGATGCAGATCCTCAAGGCCTCACCGGTGCGCGTCGTCCTGGACTTTGCCCACACGCCCGATAGCCTGGAGGTCGCGCTCCAGAGCTTGCGGCAGACCACAGAGCGGTGCCTTGTCGTCATCTTGGGCTCCGCGGGCGGGCCCCGCGATCCCTCCAAGCGCGCGCCGTTGGGCGCCGTCGCCACGGAGCTGGCCGACCTCGCGGTCTTCACCGAGGAGGACTGCCGTGACACCCCCATCTACGACATCCTCAACGAGATGAAACGCGGCGCCGACAAGGCCGGGCGCGACAACTACCGCCTGATCCCGGACCGCCGTGAGGCCATCCGCTGGGCGCTCCGCGCCACGGAGCCGGGCGACACCGTCGTCTTCTGCGGGAAGGCCGGGGAGACCACCCTGGAGCGCGCCGACGAAACGCTCATCTGGGACGAGGAGACCGAGGTCCGCAAGGCGATGCACGAGTTAGGATGGTCAAAGGAGAGTGGACAATGACCGCACGCGACATCCTGCTGCTGGGCAACCCGACCCTCTACGAGGTCTGCGAGCCGGTCCGCCGGAAGGAGCTGCCCGAGCTACGCCCGGCGATCGAAGACCTGCGCGACACGCTCCTCGCCTTCCGCGCGCGTTGGGGCGTCGGCCGCGCGATCTCGGCGCCGCAAATCGGTGTGCTCAAGCGAATCACCTTCCTGGAGCGCATCAGCAACGCCGACCCCGACGTCCCCCACGAGATCCCGACGCCCACGCCCCTGATCAACCCGGTGCTCACCGATCTGAGCCCACGCATGATCGAGCTTTGAGACGACTGCATGTCCTTCCCCGAGCTCTTCGTGCGCGTGCGAAGGCATGCCACCTGCACGATCACCTATCGCGACCTCGACTGGCGCTCGCATACCGTGCGCCTGGACGGCAGCCTCTCCGAGCTCCTCCAGCACGAGTGCGACCACCTCGACGGGGTCCTCGCCGTCGCCCGCGCCGTCGACGCCCAGTCCTTCGCCCTGCGCTCCGAGATGGGCCCGGACGTCCTCTTACAGCGCGAGGCCCTCCGCTAGGAGACCCACATGACGGTCACCGGCGCGATCCTCCTCGCCGCCGCGGCGGTGGCGCTGCTCTGGTTGCCACACATCCTCAGCTACGGCATCCTGAAACGGCATATCCTCAACCGGCAACGATGGGGCCTCAACATCTGCTCTGGTGCGACCGACGGCGGCGGTGTCAACGCCGACATCGTCCACCACCGGCGGCTCCCGAAGTTCGTGCAGGTCGACGTCTACCGCCTGCCCGCAGCCCGTTGGCTCCAAAACATCCTCGGCCAGCGCATCCGCGCATAGCCGCCCCCGCTCGCCAGCGAGGCAGACTGACAACCGAAAACCATGCTATCATACCCAACACACACCTAACCAACCTGAAACCAAGGAGACACACTATGCTCAAGATCGCTGAGATGCTGCCCCCCTATCCGTCGGCGCTGTGGACGATGGTCAAGCAGGCCGGCGTCACCCACGCCGTCGGGGGGATGGATATGCGCCAGGGGTTCGACGTACCGAAGGAGCGCCTCCCCTGGAGCTATATGTCGCTCGTGCGGCTCAAGACCATGTATGAGGACTACGGATTCAGCCTCGACGTCCTGGAGAGCCGCCCCCCGATGAACAAGATCAAGCTGGGCCTGCCCGGCAAGGATCAGGAGATCGAGTACGTCATCGACCTGATCACCAACATGGGCAAGCTCGGCATTCCGGTCTGGTGCTACGAGTGGATGCCGGTGATGAACTGGATGCGCACCTCGACCACGACACCGGCCCGCGGCGGCGCCCTTGCCACAAGCTTCGACTACGAGCTCATCAAGGACGCACCGCTGACCGAGTACGGCGAGGTCGAGGAGGACGTGCTGTGGGAGAACCTGGAGGCCTTCCTCAAGATCGTGGTGCCGGTGGCCGAGGAGGCGGGCGTGAAGCTGGCGATGCACCCCGACGATCCGCCCCTCTCGCCCATCCGCGGCCTGCCGCGCATTATGAGCAGCATCGAGAACTACCAGCGGCTGCTCGACCTCTACCCCAGCCCCGCGAACGGCATCGCGCTCTGCCAGGGCAACTTCACGCTGATGACCGATGACCTCCCGGCAGCCATCCACAAGTTCGGGGAGCAGGACAAGATCTTCTTCGTCCACTTCCGCGACGTGCGCGGCGACAAGTACAAGTTCGTGGAGACCTTCCACGACGAGGGGAAGACCGATATGCTGGCCTGTATGCAGGCCTACAAGGAGGTGGGCTTCGACGGCGTCTGCCGCCCCGACCACGTGCCTACGATGGAGGGCGACGATAACACGCGCCCCGGCTACTCCAACATCGGCCGCCTCTTCGCCATCGGCTACCTGCGCGGCCTCCAAGAGGCCGTCTACGGCACTACGGAGACCAAAGCCACCTGAGCGCCCGGTCGCAGACTCTGGTCGCATGCCGGTCGCAATCCTGGACCGCGGGTGTCTCGTCCGCGGTCCAGGATTCAAGCACGGGTTCGAGTCATGCCCCCGGAGCGTGCACTAGTATGGGGGTTCCGCAGGCCCAGTATAGCCACACATCCCCGTCCTGGGCGAGTTCACAATAGGCAGCATCATATCAACCCAGTGCTCATGCGCTCTCGCGTGTTTATCGCAGAAAACATACGCGGCGTCTTCCTCGTACATACACTCGGTGCACAGCCACGTGCCGGGCTCTCCACACAGATGGCAGATGCTCTCCGGCTGATTGTTGCGGGCCATCAGGAAGATCGGATGCGTCGTCAGGGGCTTGCCCTGCCGAACATCGACCACGCGGATCACGGTCTCCGACGAGGTGCCAAAGTCGTAGATGTGGTAAAGCTCCAGCCCCGGCTTAAAGACCTGCGAAGCCCGCCTCGAACCCGAGACCTCTTCGCGCCAGAAGCCGCCGGCGAAAAAGGCGCTCAGATGCCCGCAGCACTCCAACCAGATGCTCCGCAGATAGCTGTCGAGGTCCCCGAGCCTGGCCGATCCGTCCATCTCCAGGTGCAACCAGAAGTCCCCGCTGTACGCATCCTGCACCTGTAGATGGTAAAGGGACCGCCGCTTGCCCGGCCCGGCGTCGGCCTCGGCGATAGCCGCCTCGCGCTCAGGACACGCCTGAAGATGCCGCACAAAGCCCCCGCGCGTCATCTCACGTCCACAGAATGCACATTTCCCCTTGGTCCTTACCATACACACCTCAGCTTTCTGGTATCTAGCGAAGCCAGGCTAGCAGAACTAGCCCACTCCAACCCGAATCGATGCAGATTGTCTCTATCCTGCGACGTATGCGGGACGTAGCCATCACAGAACGACCGCCATCACGCAGCCGCTCCCTACGCCTCCTACTGGCGCTCCACGCCCTGCGCCCAGAGGCGCCACAGGATGAAGAGGCCGATGGCCCCAATGACGAGCTGCCCGATCAGAACCGCGAGGCCGGATCCTACCAAAGCGCCGAGAACGCCCGGCGCCGCGTTCCACAGACCATGGAGCACGACGACGCCCAAGTAGGCTCCGATCACCTTCAAGTTAAGCGTGTAGCTCCCGGCATCGCTCTCCCTGAAGAGCACCGCGCCCAGGATCGCCGTCCAGGTTCCGTGGCCCAGGGGCGACAGGAGCCCGCGGAAGAGGGTGGTCGTCACCGTCGCCGTCAGGCTCCCTTGGCTCTGCAGGAAGGCCGTGAAGGCGTAGCCAGTGCACTCCTTTCGCCCTAAGCTATCTTCTGCGGCCCCTACGGTCCCTCACGGCCTGGCTTTTCCTCTGCCATGGCCACGAGGACCGCATCGTAGCGCGGCGCCATCTCCTCCCACGCAAACCGCGCCACGGATCGCCGCAATGCCTCCGCCACGTCTCGTGCGGCGGCCGGGCGACTCAGCGCCCACACAAGCCGCGAGACCAAGCCGTCGAAATCCTCGTAGAGGCAGCGTTCCTGGTAAGGGCCAGCCACCAGCTCCGGGTAGGCCAGCCGCCCAGGCAACACGGGGAAAGTCTCGCAATAGACCGCCTCCACCACCGCGATCCCGAAAAACTCGTGCAGGGCGGTGCTGACCACGATATCGGCCTCCCATAGGAGCCGGCGGTAACGCTCCCGCGTCGCTCGCCCGAAGTGCACGACGCGGTCGCCCAGACGCTCGCGTGTCGCCTCAAACTCCTCGGGCTGCTGTCGCACGTTCGATCCCGCCAACGCCACGCGGAACGGGATATCGCGCGCGACCAGCACGTCCAGGGCCCGAAAGAACGTCGCCGGATCTTTGTCGTACTCCCACCGTTGGTTCCAGAGAATCAACGGCGGTGTCGCCTCCCTCGCCTCGCCTGAGGGCCGCGCCGCGTCCAGATCCTGCAGCGCCACCCCCACAGGCAGCACCTCACTCTTGGCGCGCACCCTCGGTACCAGCGGCAGATGCGAGCAATCGGGGAAGTGCTTGAGCATCTTCGGCAACGCTCGAAACCAGTTCTCCAGGTGAAACCGCGAGTTGAAGAGCACCCGGTCCGCCGCGACCATCGACAGCCAGTTGATCATCGGATAGGCGAGATCGCGCTTCTGCCCCTCCTGCAAGGGATAGGTCAGCTGATTCTCGTGACAGTAGAGCGCCACCGGAACGTCGCCCACCAGATCCCGCGTCAACCCCAGAAACGCCGGCAGGTTCACCATATCGGTCGCCAGCATCACGTCAGGCGGCGTGAGACCACCACGCAACTGCTCCCGCAGCTTCTGGGCCAACGTCGCCGCCCCACCGTGCATCCGCCACTTCCAAAAGCGTGGCGGCAGCGTCAACAGCGTCACCACGTGCGCGCTATGCCGCGCATAGCCCTTAGCCCACGCCCGGTGGCTACCCCCAAAGTACGGCTCGATGAGCAGAATGTGCATTTGGATAGACGCTCTCCGACTTGACGGTGGAGGACGAAAACCAGAATCCGGAAGCCAGATACGTGATGTTTGATGCTGGATGTTGGATGTTGGATGTTGGATGTTGGCGGCCGGAACCAACCTACTCCCTACTTCTCTACTCCCTACTCCTGCTGATGGCTGAGAGCTCTCAGCCGACACCTACTCCCTGACTATCGAATACATACACCCCCGCGGGATAAACCGGACCGGCACGTCAGGAAACTGCGCGTGTAGATGCATCGCCAGGGCGCGCATGCCGGGCTCCTCACTGGTGGCGTGGTTGACGATGATGACCGGCAGGCCCGTGTCCAGCGCATAGGCGCCATGCTGCCAGTAGGTAAACCCGTCGTCGGTGCAGATCGCCAGGTCGAGCCCCGGATCCTCGGCATACCGCCGAATATACTCGAAGAGCGGCGTGATCGCGCCGGTGCCGATCGCGACCCGGCTGACAGGCAAGCGCGGATCACCGATGAGCTGCACGCCGTCCTGCCTCAGGACCTTCGTTCGCGCCGCCACCTCGCGGGCCACCTCCCCTGCCGTCCGACCGCTGACGTCATAGACGCGGAAGTAGCCCTCGCCGCCGACCGGGTTCTCCAGGCCCAGCGCCAGCCCCCAGGCATCGGGGATCCCGATGTCGGGCATCTGATCCCAGAGATCGTGGCAGCGTAGAATCACGATGCCGCTCTCTTCGACGAAGGCGCGCTTTTCGCGCACACCCTCAAGCCCGAACAGCGGACTCTCCGGATCGTCGTGGTGGTTGTAGTAGGTCGGTTCGTGGGTGACGAAGACGTTGCAGCCCATCTTCAGCGCCCGTTCCAGGGCGCGGCGCGTGCTCATCCACGAGACAGCGATGCCGGTGATCTCCGTCTCCGGATCCCCGCTCTTGAACGTGTCGACGGTGTGCTCTACATCCACCCACCCGCCGTTCAGCGAGCGGAAGTAAGCTTGCAGGTCTCTTGCGCGCATCGTAGCTCCTTTCGCAGCTATCAGCCGTCAGCTCGTCAGCCGTCCACCGGGCACAGGCGCAAAAAGCAGGTCCATAGACTCCGCAGGCAGTCGAGCTCAACCATCAATCTATAACGCTCACGCGAAGGCGCAAAGGCGCAAAGGTCACGTTGTATCATGGGTCCTCAAGATGGTTGACGACACGGCGAATGCCATCTTTGATTCTCGGCATGCCGAAGTTGATCAGCAGCCCCAGCCGGAGATCGGCGACGCGAAGATAGGTCAACAACTGTTTGAGGTGAACAGGCACCATCCGTTCGACAGACTTGAGTTCAACAATCACCTTCTCTTCGACAACGAGATCGGCCCGATACCCAACATCTATCCGAATGCCTTCATAGACCAGAGGCACCGGCCACTGAGAGACAACGCCCAGCCCTCTCCGCTGAAGCTCGTGACGCATCAACGCCTCATAGGCTGACTCAAGAAGTCCGGGCCCCAGCGCTACATGAATCTTATACGCCGCATC
>JBNGCP010000029.1:28620-32149 GCA_049974845.1 Anaerolineae bacterium
TCGCCAGCAATCTCATTCTCGTGCATCGTGCATCTTGCCCCTTTGCCCCTTTGCGTCTTTGCGGCTTTGCGTGACCCAAAGATCGAACGCACCCAGCGCTACGTGAATCCTATACGCCGCATCGACAATCTCGCCAGCAATCTCATTCTCGTGCATCGTGCATCTTGCCCCTTTGCCCCTTTGCGGCTTTGCGGCTTTGCGTGACCTAGAGGTCCAATGCCTCCAACACCGGATGGTCGAGGTCTGCCCTGACCTCTTGCCAAGCTGTACGAGCCCCCTCATACCGCAGGTCGGGCACGAAGCCGAAATCGAGATAGAGCTTGATGGCCGGTAGGCGCTTGGTCTGTGTACCCAGGAAGGCTTTGTCGTGCCACTGCGCCATCCTCGCCAGCACATAGGAGAGCATCGCCTTCCCGATCCCGCGCCCCCGATACGCTTCACGGACGGCGACCCAATGGACCTGACCATAGTCGTCACCCTGATAGGTTCGATTGTACCACGCGGTGATCGTCGCGACAGCCACCCCCTTCTCGTTCTCTACCATGAAGCCGCGCCACGCCAGCGCCTGGCGGTCGTAGCCAAACTCGCGATCGAACATGCCCTGGTCGACGGAGGCGTAGGGATCCGCATCGCGCCAGATGTCCGTCCAGAGCGCGCCCTCATCCGGTCGCATCGCCCGAATCCGGAAGCCCTCCGGTAGTGCGACGTGCGGGATATCGTCGAGGTTCGGACGGACCATGTAGATCTCGCGTCCCGCAGGACCGGGGGCCGTAGTGTGCCCTGCCCGATCGCCCGGCTGCACTCCTTGCCGCTCCTGAAAGAGCCGTCGCGCAGTCCAATACGGCGCTTTGCGACGCCGGTCCCGCGTCAGCACGCCGTACGGACTCACAGCCAGGTAGTTGCAGAAGGCGAAGGTCGCCGGAGGCCAAGCGTGATCCGCCCAGCACCAGAGGGTGGCGCCAGCCACGTACGGCGCATCCATCCCCGCGAACGCGCGCTCGATCACCTCCGCGTGGTGCTCGCCCCCGAAGATGCCGTCGGTGACGTCGTAGAAGGACGTCGCGCCGAACTCCGTCACCAGGATTGGCTTCTCAGGGTAGATCAAGTGCAGCTCCGCCAACCCGTCACGCCAGAAGCGCGTCGACCCCGCGAGATCGTGCGCGAGCTCCCCGTCAGACCAACGCGCCGGAATACTGGGATAGGCGTTGACACAGATCACATCATCGGCATCAAACTTCGGCTGTGCCCGCCAATGGTTGCTGACGTGCACGGCCAACCGCGTCGGGTCCAGCGCCTTGGCGAGCTGGACGAGCTCGCGATTCCCGGCTGCGACTTCTGGCCGCGCCTCCTCGGTCTCGTTGCTCACCGACCAGAAAATGACCGACGGATGGGTGCGGTCGCGCCAGATCAGCTTCTCCAACTGGCGTTTTGCCGCGCCAAGCTTCTGACCAGCAAGCTTCTCACCGACAAGCTCCTCGCCTTCGCCAGCGCCGGACCACCAGTAGAGCGGGATCTCGTCCATCACCAAGAGCCCCAGCTCGTCGCAGAGCGCCACCTCACCTGGGTGATGGGGATAGTGACAAAGGCGAACGAAGTTCGCGCCCGCGGCCTTCATCGCCGCCAGGTCCTCGCGCGCCAGATCGAGATCGGGGCACATGTTGCGCGTGGGCGAGTCCTCGTGGCGGTTGAAGCCCGTGAGGAAGATCGGCTCACCATTGAGCCACAGTGAGCCGGCCCGCGCCTCAATGGTGCGGAAACCGACGCGAAAGGTCCGCGTGTCACCGGCGGCATCGCCCTCCAGCGTCAGACGGACGGTGTAGAGCTGCGGCGAGGACGGCGACCAGGGCAAGACCCCGGACACGTCAAGGGAGACGCCAATCGGCACCGTTTCTCCGACGGGAATCAGGTGCTCGGCGCTCGTTTGCGACGCCAACACCTGCCCGCCTTCACCGACACCGGCGTCGCCGACCTCGACTGCCAACGCGACACGAGCGCCCTCTTCTGAGGCGTTGCGGATCCATGCCTCGACAGCCAGATGACCGCCACCCTCGTTGGGCTCGGCCACCGTCGAGACGCGCTCGATGTGACAAAGGCCCGTCGCTGTCATCCACGCCTCACGAAGAAAGCCGCCAAAGTTGCGCCATCCTCTTTCCAGGCCGGGCACCTCACCCGGGCGTCGCTCGTTGTCGATCCGCACCGCGATGAGGTTGCTTCGACCGAAGGCGAGGACGTCGTGCACGTCAAACTCAAACGGGAGGAAGGGATCCTCACACGTCCCGACCGCATAGCCGTTGACCCAGACCCGCGCGTGGGTGTTGACGCCCTCGAAGTGGAGGACCACGCGCCGACCGCGCCAGTCATCGGGCACGGTCACCCAGCGGCGGAACCAGCCCGCGCCCTCGTAAGCCTCGAGAGCCGGGTGGCAGGTCTCAAAGTCAACGGGCACCCGCACCTCGCGCCAGCGGCGGTCGTCACAGTCGAGCTCGCCGTACCCCAGGTCCGCGCCGTATCCGGCAGGGTCGGGCTGGAAACGCCAGAGTCCTCCCAGACCAAGCCTCATACGACTCCGTTCACGATCTGGATCACGCCAAAGGCCGCCAGCGCAATGGCCGACAGGCCCACCAACGTGCGGTTGACCCTAGGCCCGAGGCGCTGCGCGGTGCTGAACACAACGATCAGCGCGGCCAGCGACGCGACCATCGCCAGGTAGAAGCCGACCAAGAACCCCACACCGCGATCCGGTGACTCCCGCCATGCGCGCAACAGAATTGGGCCCGTGACCAGCCCCCAGAAGAGATAGGGGCCCGGGCTGAGCACGTTCATCAGCGCGGCCTTGAGGACACCGTGGTCGACGCGCTCCACCTCAGGCGTCGGAGCCGTGAGTTTGTAGTCGCGCCACGCCACATACGCACCCCACGCCAGATAGAGGGTAAAGACCCCGCCAACTAAGTAGAGCGCTCGCTCCCATCCCGGCGGAAGCTGGTTGAGCAAGAGCATGGCCAGGAGGATGATCGGCCCGTCGCTCACCAGCGGCGCCAGCGCGGCGGGCAGCGTCCGTCGCCATCCCTGACGCAGCGCTCGAGAGATCACGTAGGTCTGGAAGGGGCCGGGCTGTACCGCGGCCGTGAACCCGTACCCGAACCCCTGAACAAGGTAGGCCAGCATAACGCAGCGGCCTAGGCTGCAATCCAGCGCGGGGCCGCCACCGGCTCCCATAAGGCCGGCGCGGTCGGCAAAGCGCAAAGCGACCGACAACAGGTCGCCCTCGATCGCAGGCCACATCCAGAAGCTCGACGCCCTCGCCGCGTACCCACAGTCACCTCCTCGCCGGTGCCCCAAACACCACAGGGCCCGGGCCTCGAAACGACGTCCCGTCCTCCATCATAGAGGCCTCTGCACGGCTGGCAAGTCACTGCGCTGATGCAGCGTTGCGCTGGCTTAGCGTTGCGCCGACACGGCGTTGCGGCGCCGGCGCAGCCAACTCGTGGGTGTTCGCCAACTCTCAAGTTGCCTTCTGTCGGGGTGTGGC
>JBNGCP010000029.1:32249-36247 GCA_049974845.1 Anaerolineae bacterium
CAGCCAACTCGTGGGTGTTCGCCAACTCTCAAGTTGCCTTCTGTCGGGGTGTGGCTACAATATATTCAGACGAGTGCATACTGAAACTGGGTCCAGGATGAGGGAATTCGACGTATGTCCATATACCGTGAGACTGTCGACTACGAAGTAGCAGCGGAGATGTTCCGCCTACTGGCACACCCCGCGCGCCTTCAAATCCTCGACGAGCTGCGACGAGGCGATGCGTGCGTCTGCCACTTTCAGCAGGCCCTGAACCGTCCGCAGGCTTACGTCTCTCAGCAGCTCGGCGTGCTGCGAGAGGCCGAGGTCGTGGAATCGGAGCGCGACGGGGTGAATATGATCTATCGCCTGGTGGATGACCGGGTCTCACGCTTGCTCGACGACCTGCTGGGCGTCCCGGATACCTATCGCAAGCTGCCGGCCTGCCCCTGCCCCAAGTGCTCCGACGAGAGCCAGATCGACGGCGTCTGCGAGTTCGTGCCCGAGGCTTCAGGCGTGGAAGACCCAGACCCTGCGTAGGCAGGGATCGAGGCTACGCGGATGGCTTACCGGCAGATTCTCGTCGACGGGTCGCCTGTGGGGATGCAGGGCTTGGATGACGTCTTCACAAGGCTCCAGGCGGAGGGCTTCATGCCCGGCGACGAGCAGCTTAATGAAGAGCTGGTGACACGCGTCGGTCGGGACAATTACATCCCCTACGGTGCGCGCGAGCTCTATGCGGTGGCGTTGGCGCGCGAGTACGCCGCCTTCTTGGCCGAGCAAGAGAGTGACGGCAAGCACGAGCAGCGCGGCTACGGAACGTGGCGGGGGTACCCACGGGAGCAGATCCCGTGGTTTCCCACCGTAGATGAGGACCTGTGCGACGGCTGCGGCATCTGCCTTCGCATGTGCAGCACCGGCGCCCTCGCCGCTACCGAGGAGGACAAGGTGCGCGTGGCCGAGCCCTTCGCCTGTGTGGTGGGCTGCAGCTCCTGCGCGAACCTCTGCAAGCCGGGCGCGATTATGTTCCCGCCCCGCTCGATGCTAGATGCGTATAGGCCACGCGTGCGTCAGAACGGCAAAATGGCGAAATAGAGAGCTGAGGCGAGAGATGCCCCAAACCAAAGAGAATCTGCACGACTTACTTGCCCAGGCGGATGCGGAGGAGATCGTCGTCGCACCTGAGGACCTGGCCCCGCTCTTCAAGGCCTTGGCCCATCCGAAACGGCTTGCCATCCTCCAGCTGCTCCACACGCAGGAGCTCTGCGTCTGCGAGATTGAGGAGGCCCTCGACCTCCGACAGTCCTACGTATCGCAGCAACTGACGGTGCTGCGGGAGGCGGGCCTCGTTTGCTACCGCAGAGATGGCTGGAACGTCTACTATCGCATCGCCCGGCCCGAGGTCTACACCCTGCTTGAGATGGCCACGATCATCCACAGCGGCCTGGGCACGTGCGCCACGACGCCGCCCGACGAGCGTGAGACTGGCGACTGCTGCGCCGCCGAGCGCGCGTGACCGATCCCTTGGAACACTATCGCGTCACACACTCCCGCGTCACTGGTCGAGGCAGCGGCCTTGGTTCGCCCGTTTCCAGCACCAACCCCATCAACCCCACACTAACCTAATTCGAAGGTACACAATGTCATCAACTGGCACCAGACACAACCACTTCAACGTGGCGATCTACACACGTGCGTACGAGGTCGTGAAGATGGCCGACCTCGACTGGCTCGCGGCCCGTTTCGACCTGATGCAGCGCCATCTAAAGGTCAACAAGGTCTATCTCGAAACGCACCGGGATACCGTGATGGCCGACGAGGCCACCATCGAGGCGGGAATTCCTCGCCGACCGAGGTGTGGAGACCGCCGGCGGTATTACCTACACGATCAACGAGCGCAATCGCTTCGAGACCTTCTGCTACACGCGGCCTGAGTCTCGGGCGAAGGTCCAGGAGATCGCGGAGTACACCGCCGGGCTCTTTGATGAGTTCATCCTCGACGACTTTTTCTTCACCAATTGCAAATGTCCCTCCTGCATCGCGGCCAAGGGCGACCGCAGCTGGCACGAGTTTCGCCTGCAGCTGATGGCGGAAGCGGCTCGAGAGCTCGTAGTCGGGCCGGCCAAGGCGGTCAACCCCGACGTGCGCGTGATCATCAAGTTCCCTAACTGGTACGAGCACTTTCCGGCCCTGGGCTTCAACCTAAGTGAGCAACCGGCGATCTTCGACGGTCTCTATACCGGCACCGAGACGCGCGACCCGATCCTGAGCAACCAGCACCTGCAGCCCTATGAGAGCTACCAGATCGTCCGCTACTTTGAGGCGATCAAGCCCAGCGGGAACTTCGGCGGGTGGGTAGACCCCTTCGGATCGCGGACTATCGACCGCTATGCCGAGCAGCTCTGGCTGACGGCCTTTGCGAAGGCACCGGAGGTCACGCTCTTCGACTTTCGTTCGCTCCAGATGCCAGTACGGGCCGCACAGCGCGCTCCGTGGCAGGGCGAACGACACGTCGCGCCTCAGGCGTGGGGTGTGGGTGTCGAGTTCGACGAGATGGTGGCAGATTACCGCAAGGACGATGGGTCGCTGGACGAGGAAGCGACATTGGCTTTGGCAGCCGGTCACGCCTTCGAACTTGCTGACGCGGTCGTGGGTGAACTCGGCGAGCCGGTCGGTGTCGCCAGTTACCGGCCCCACCACGGGACGTCAGGGGAGGACTTTCTGCACAACTACCTGGGCATGCTGGGCATTCCCATCGCGCTGCAGCCAACTTTCCCCACGGAGGCGGACACCGTGCTCCTGACCGAGGCAGCGAAGGCCGATCCTGACATCGTCGCAAAGATCGACGCCCAGCTGCACGATGGCAAGAACGTCGTCGTGACCTCGGGGCTCTTCCGCGCGCTTCAGGGCGGGAGCCCCGGCAACACGATCGAGGACATCGTCGAGCTGGAGGTCACCAACGCCAAGGCCACGGTGCAGGACTACCTGATGGGCTGGCGCGAGCCGGTGCACGGCGACGCCCCCATTCTGATTCCCCACATCCGCTACATGACCAACGACTCGTGGGAGGAGGTCTCTGGCCTGACACGCACGACGGGCCATCCGCTGCTGCACTCAGCGGCCTACGCGTCGGGCGTGCTCTACGTTCTGACAATCCCCGACAACTTCGACGACCTCTACAAGCTGCCCGAGGCCGTCCTGTCGGAGATCCGCAAGGTCGTGGTAGCCGACCTCCCCGTTCGCGTCGACGCTCCGCCGCAGGTCGCGCTCTTCGCTTACGACAACGACACCCTGATCGTCGAATCGTTCCTGCCGGAGGTGAGCGAAGTCGCGTTGGTCGCGCAGGACGGCGTGACCGGCATCCGCGATCTGCTGACCGGCGACGAGTTGGAGGGCGAATCGGTCCTCGACTGGCGCGGCGAGCCGACGGGTATGACGCGTTATCCGGCGCAGATAGGCCCGCACATGTTCCGCGTCTTCCGCTTTACACGGGCCTGACATCACCGCTGATGGGTCCGGTGCTGCAGGGCATCGCATTTGAGCACACGGTGCATAGCGCTGTGCCCGGTCGGAAGATCAACTGCGATCACCCTGGCCCTAAGCCGCCTCGCTCTTGACGGGCGCCTTGATGTGTGTATAATATATTCGTAGTTTCGCATATGATTAGTGGGCGTCAAAGTTGTGACGTCCCTTCTCTTTTTTGCTGGGAATATTCATAATTACGCATATTATGGAGGCGAGGCGACAATGACGACACTTCAGTACCTGACATCCCTGCTCCAGATGGGCCTTGGCAGCCTGGCCGCCTACCTGGCGGCCCACGTCCTTCTCTGTCTGCTCCCGGCCTTCTTCATCGCCGGTGCACTCTCGGCGCTGATGCCCAAGGAAGCGGTCACTCGCTACCTTGGGCGGACGACGCCGAAGTGGATCTCCTATCCCGCGGCTGCGCTGGGCGGTTTCGTGTTGGCCGTCTGCTCCTGCACGATTATGCCGTTGTTCGCCAGCATCTACACAAAGGG
>JBNGCP010000029.1:36347-42708 GCA_049974845.1 Anaerolineae bacterium
TCGCCGGAACCTTGCAGGTTGGCGTGCTGACGCGCAGCTATGCCACCTTTAGGTTGGGTGCACCGGCGACGGCCGCCGCTGCGGAGCTATCGACCGCCGGCCTTCCGACCGCGGCCCACTGGTCCGTCAGGCTCCAGTCATGGCTCAATCGGGTGGTGCCGCCGAACGCCGCGTTGGGTATCGAGGGCGTGAGCGTCCAGGGCCTCTTCCTGATCGGGCTGTTGATCGCCATCGGGAGAGCCGCCTGGAGAGGCCTGGGCGCGGTGGACGAGGGCTACAACGGCTGGACCTATCTCGCCCTCGGCCTCATCACCGCCACGCTGATCATCGCCTCGTTCGCCATCACCGCGACGCCCCAGGGCCTGCGCGTGGGGATCACCGGCAAGCTGATCGCCGAGGCGCTCCTGCTCGGAGCGATTTGGTTCGTCGCGACGCGATACTTCGAGGCATGGGAGCTGCAAAGCTGGCTATGGGAGACCTGGCGCTTTGTCAAGCAGATCATCCCGCTGCTGCTGGTCGGCGTCTTCGTCGCCGGCGTGGCGCGGGCGCTGATCCCCGCGACGTGGATCACGACCCTGGCGGGGCGGAACACCTGGTGGGCCAACCTAGCGGGCGTCCTCTTCGGCGTCTTTATGTACTTCCCCACCCTTGTCGAGGTCCCAATCGCGCAGACCTTCCTCTCGCTGGGGATGCAGCGCGGCCCGCTCCTGGCTTATCTACTGGCCGATCCGGAGCTGAGCCTGCAGTCGATCCTCATCACCAACTCGGTGATCGGCAAGAAGAAGACGGCGGTCTACGTCGTCTTGGTGACGGTTTTCAGCACGCTGGCGGGGTTGATATTCGGCTGGGTCGCCGGGTAATCCCCGCATCAGACACATCAAAAGGAGAGACTATGGAGATCAAGATTCTGGGCAAAGGATGCCCAAAGTGCAAGAAGCTGGAGGAGATCGCTCGATCGGCTGCCGAGGAAGCAGGACTAGAGGCGACGATCATCCACGTCACCGAGATGGATGAGATCCTCAGTCACGACGTCGCGATGACGCCCGGATTGGTCATCGACGGCGAAGTGAAATCCTCGGGCCGCATTCCGCCCAAGGGCGAGGTCATCGCCTGGATCCGCGGAGCGTCAGCCTAGGAGAGTTCGCGATGCTACAGATCAAGTGCGTTGCGCCCGGGTGATGCGCCAGGTCCAGGTGTCACGGAGCGCCGGCTCCTTAGCGGTGAAGACCACCCGATTGAGGTGATCGCCCCAGACGCCGCCGAGGCGCGGGTCGTCGATGGCGATCCGCTCCACCGTCACGACGAAGGTCTGCGCGTTATAGACCAACCGTCCGGCGCCCGTTTCGCGGCCAGCACCGTCGGGACCGAAGGCCGTCGCCCGTAGCTCAATCTCCCCTTCGCCAACTTCAACGTCACAGGGGGTCAGCAATCCCACCGCAATCTCCTCGGCAGGGCCGGTGAGGACGTAGGTGTCCTCGATAACGACCTCCTCACCCCGTCGCAGCGTCACCGTACGCCCCCACGTCCGCACCCCGGCCTCGTCGAGATAGGCCGGCGCCAGGTCCAGGATGAACTTGGCGGCCTCGTCGACGGCGTGATAGTGAACACCGCGCGCGGCGTACGCCTCGCCCGGCGCCTGCAGCACGCCATCGACCACCGGCAGCAAGGTGTGATAGGCTGACTGCATCGTCCAGATCTCGTAGCGCTGCGGGCTGAAGGTCTTGCGGCGATAGGTCTCCACCCCGGCGTCGACGATCAGGGGCTTGCCGTCGACGTAGACAATGACGTTGCCCACATCGTTGTGGTTATGGCTCTCGCCGTTGTGACCGCCCTTGGCGGCGACGAAGAAACCCTCGGGCGTCCCGGCCCGGTCTCGCGCGACCATCACCTGAATGCCGTCGAACCAGACGTCGCGGGGCAGCGGCTGGACCGGCGCCACGTCCAGCGACGCCGGGATCGCAAAGAGCGCTGGCAGGATGCGCCCCAGGCTGCCCTCCTGCTTCCCGAGCTCCCCTGCCTGCTCAGCCATCAGCCACGCACCAAACCCCTTCATGTCATCGTCCGCGATCGCCTGACCGTACCGGAAGACGAGCGAACCCGGCGGACGGTTCATCGCCGAGGCATCGGCGAAGTTCACGTAATAGTCGTCCCAGATATGCGCACGGTAGATGTAACGGCCCATGTTCTGGATCTTCGCCTCACCGAAGACGTCGATTCTCCCCTGGGTCGCGCTCTTCAACAGATCGAGGCAGTCAAAGAGCGAGGCCGCCGCCCGGCCCCAATACCCGGGGCCCTCGTCGCAGCCGCCCGCCTCGGCGTAGACGCCAAGGAAGATATCCAAGCTGCGCAGGATCTTGTGCACCGCGGCAGCCCGTCGCTCAGCGCCGTCCTCCAGAATAAGCGCCGCCGTAAGCCAGTTCGAGTTGATCCACGGGTTCCAGTTATTGACGCCGTGGTCGCCCGGGTGGAAGCCCATCCACCAGAAGTCATCGCGCTCAAGACAGGGATCAAGCACGCGTCGTTTGGCCTCGTAGCGGACGCGTCGCCGCATCAGGGGCGAGACCCCGTCGAGGCGGTCGCCCAGCAGGTAGAGCGTCCAGGCAAGCTGCGCCGCCGTCTCCGCCGCGAAGAGGTCGACGGTCGGCTCCTCGACATCCGGCAGCCCCACCCCGGCGGCTTGGATCCCGACGTGGGCGGGGTAGCCCCAGTAGGTCTCCTCACACGTCGTCCAGATGCCGTTGGCGATGTCGTCGAGAAAGCGGCCCTCCCCCTCGAAGCACTCGGCCAGGACGAGGTCGCGCAACGTAGAACGGCGGATGTGGTTCACGCGCTCGAAGTTGCGCCGGTTCCCGATTCGCGCGTACTCCAGAAAGAGCGTCGCGGGCAGAGCGGGCCACCCAAAGCCCAAAGCGGCCTCACCGCGGGTCCGGTAATATGCGCGGAGCTCCGGGTCCAGGGCGTGCCAGGCCGAGGTCTCTTGCACGGTTGGATAGGGATGCCACGCGTCGCGGGGCGCAAGCAGCTCGGATAAGGTCTCGATGGGGTAGCGTTCAGATAGCATGGGGCTCATCCCTCCTTCAGGATAGCGGCCTCCTCGCCGACAGCGACCAGGAGGCCTTCGATCAAAATCAGTCTAGTAGAAACGAACAAGCCACGCCATCCGCCAAAGGCTGATGGCTAAGAGCTGACGGCTAGGCGTTGATCCCTTCCGCGCGGGTATACAGAATCGCTCGCCGCCGATGACCGATCGCCTCAATCACGCCCATCTCGCGGAGACAGTAGGCCATCTTCTGCCCGAACCACCGGGAGCGGCCCACCGCCTTGGCGATATCCGCGGTGGTGAACGTCGCCGGCAAGTCCGACGGCAGCAGCGGGGCGAGGTCGACGGGACGCGTGAAGCGCCGACGCTCGACGACGTCTAAGAGTAGACGGTCATCGGTGACCCAGCCGCGGGTGCGCCAGCCACGGCGCTTATCATAGTGCCGCAGCTCTTCCTCCTGGGTGAAGGCCACCTCCAGGCTGAAGGTCGGACGCCGCAGCAGGTCCGGGAAGCTCACCAGCTCGGGAAAGATCTCCTCGACCGTCCCGCGCTTGGGCGACTTGCGACGCGTGGGCTTCGAGCGGCCCGAGCCGGGCTTCGGCGCCTTGATCAGCCAACGCTCCCGCACGATGGGATAGACCAGCAGGACCCGATGGCCCTCGCTCAGCGCCGCCAGTTTGTCCTTGATCGACGAGAAGTTCTGCGTCTGGATCTCGATCAACAGATCGTCGCGGACCACGTCGACGATGTAGCCCTCGACAGGCACCTCTAGCGCGCCCTCATCACCGGCGTAAAAGGCCTTGAGGGCGGCGTGGAGGGACTTCTCATTATAGGTATTGATGGTCATAAGGCAGCTATGGGCTTTCAGCTTTCGGCTATCAGCAATCGACCGTTGGGCGATACAGGCGTCAGTATAGCGCACCGATGCGAAGGGGCAACGAGCGTGACGGCTTCACGGACGGGAATCGGGCGGAATCGCCAGGTCGATCACGGTGCTGGGCAGACGCTAGCGGCGCTTATGGCGCTCCCGCGCCGATTGTGAGCACCAAGCCCACGCCGGCTGGGATGAAATCGGCCCCGTAGGCTTCGGCGAACCGCCGCCGCGCGGCATCGCCCGAGCAGTGGCATGGCGCCGCCTTTTCTACACCCAGTTGCTGAAACTCGCCAACAATCCTGTCGAGCTCGGCTGCGCCGACGCCGCCCAGGTGGAATCCGCCGATCACGAGGAAGATCTCGTCGTCCATCAGGCGGGTCGCCTGACGCACTATGTGCGTGATGCCCGGATGCGCACACCCGGTGATCACCACCGGGCCAGCGGAACTCTCGACGATGAGCGCCTGCTCCTTGATGGGCGTGCCTAGCTCGCCCGTTGTCGAGGCGCCTGCGCAGATCTCGACGGGCTCGCTGATCTCTGTTAGACGCGCCCCAGTCCGGGTCACTCCGCTCTTGAACGTCCTCGGAAACGAAGCGGGCAGATAGACCATCACGTCATGATTCTCTCTCAGAAAGCCACTGAGCCCCCCGACGTGGTCGCTGTGAATGTGCGAGAGGACGACGACGTCGACGATGTCGGGATCGATCGCCAGGGCGCGCATGTTACGCAGCAGCAGGTCTCCCCCGCCGGTGTCGAAGAGGATGGTCTGCTCCAAGCCCTCGACCAGGCAGGCGAAGCCCCATGCCGTTTCCAGCCGTTCGTCGTGCCTGTTATTGTCGTAGAGGAGGGTGAGGGTGATCGCCGCCGCCATCTCCAGCGGCGCAGGGGTCGGGGCGCTCCGTGTTGCCGTCGCTGCCGGGGTCGGTGTCGCGGTTGCGGGGTGCACCTCGACAAGGCGGGTCGGGGTTGGGGAAGGCCGTTGCGTCGCCAGCGGGCGCGTGGACGTACTGACACGGGTCCTCGTCATGCTTGCCGTTGCGACATCCTTCTGTGAGGGCGTCAGGGCGGGCACTGTTGCCGGCGAAGCACAGCCAACGTTCAGCCACGTCAGCACCAGGACCATCAAGGCGCCCCAGCGTATCCACGTCTTCACCGCCGTCATAGTGCGCCCCTCCTAATACGCTAAGGCTCCGCGCGGGTGTCGCAAGATGCACCCATAGACTACACCACTATGGTCATCCTGTCAATAGAGGATCGATCAAGAAGGCGATGATGAGACTGGACTGCGAAGGTGGCGCAAATGGGTTCGTTTGGGAAAACAGCCTTCAGCTATCAGCCGTCAGGGGGGACAGGGAGTAGGGAGAAGGAAGTAGGGAGTAGGCATTGCGATGACGGCTCTGTCATGTGGATGCGGCGTGCCTCCTGTGATAGATCGTTTGTTCTATTATACGGGAGGCGAGAGGATCATGCAAGTCAGCAGGTCGACGAATTTCGCAGGAGCTTGAAGATCTGGGGGTCAGCTGCGGCGGCCCCGCGGGGTCACCGACCCCAAGGGTCCGGCGGTGCGCTATCACGAAGGGCCATGCGTGTTTCACCGGGGCCGTCACAAGCCGGACCCTTGGGGTCAGGGCCAGCGGTGGGGGCGCGGGATGACTCCCGCGCCCCCTGTTAGTTGCTGTCCGCGAAAGCCGCCGCTCTTGGCTGCGGCTTTCGCGGATGATTGCCGGTCAGCGTTAGGGCGTCCCCTCCAGAGCAGCGGCGGCGTCCATCAAGCCTGCGCCTGTGGCGTCCGCTTCCCAGCAGAAATCCTTGGCATAGCCGTACGGTGTCCTCACCGTCCGACAACCGGGAGCTAGATAGGTCGCCGTAGACTCAAGAATGCCTTCGGCCTCTAGGGCCGTCAACGCGCTGTTCTTCTGCGCCATCAATGCCACGGTCCCCGCGACGTGGGGACTGGCCATCGAGGTGCCGCCAAGGTAGTAGTAGCTTGTCTGGCCCATGTTGATCTGATACGGGCCGACGACCCAGGAGCCGGGCGCGGCAACGTCCAGGTCCTGATCAGGCAGTTCGCGGCTGGAGAAGTCGGTGATATAGAAGTGAGCCGGATCGGTTGGATCAAAAACATCCAGCGCATACCACCATGATGCAGCGGTCCACTCACCCAACCATCCCGAGGCCGCGACCGAGATAACAGGCTTGTAGGCGCCGGGGTAGCCCATGCCTGCCTCACCCTCGTTCCCGGCGGAGGCGACGATAATCACGCCCTGCTCGATCGCATAATCAATGGCGGCTTGCTCCACGGCATCCAGCGCCGGGCCACCGAGGCTCATATTAATAACGACGGGGTGGTCCGCCAGCGGGCCAGCTTTCAGCTCACCCACGTACTCGATCCCGCGGGCGACGACCGAGGACCAGCCGGAGCCGTTCTGGTTCAGGACCTTGACGGG
>JBNGCP010000030.1:0-38622 GCA_049974845.1 Anaerolineae bacterium
TTCTACAGTCCGCTGCTCCTCCATAACTCCTTTACCCTAACGCTGAACAGTTACGCGCGGCGGGAAACTGCCGCTTCTTTACGAATAGGAAAACGCTGCTATAATTTAAATGTACGTTGATGTAGTAGATATTCGAGCCAGGGGAGCCCGAAAACGGGCTGAGAGGGTGTGGCATCACACCGACCCTAGAACCTGATCTGGATCATGCCAGCGTAGGGAGTGCCTGTGGCGATATGAAGTCCCCGTCGAGCCCCCGATGGCTGGCGGGGACTTTGCGTTTTCTTGGATAGAGAGGCGGTGCTATGCGGGTTGTGATCTTTGCCAATGGTGTCATTCAAGACCTGGACGATGTGAGCAGCCGATGGATCAGGTCGGGGGATATCCTTGCCGCCGCCGATGGCGGGACACGCTATGCGCTGGAGGCCGGTCTGATGCCCGACTATGTAATCGGGGATCTCGATTCGCTCTCCGACGAACTGCGCACGCGTTTGACGTCCGCAGGCACCGAGTTTCACACGTCGCCCGCCGCCAAGGACGAGACCGATCTGGAACTTGCCCTGATGTGGGCCGCTGAGACGCCGGGGGTGACCGAGATTGTGATCCTTGGCGCATTCGGTGGACGTCCCGATCAGGAGCTAGCCAATATGCTCTTGCTCGCCCTCCCGGATCTGGTGGCGCACCATGTGTTGATGGTCGATGGCGCATGGACGGTTCAGCTGATCCGTCCTGGGGTACACACCGTTCTCCAAGGCAGTCCAGGTGATCGTTTGTCATTGATCCCGCTGGGAGGCACCGCTCGGGGCATCCGAACTACCGGCCTGGCTTTCCCCCTTGAGGGTGAGGCCTTGGCGTTCAGCAAGGGGCGCGGTGTCAGCAATCGCTTCGAGGCCGAGTTGGCCACCGTAGACGTGCAGGAGGGACTGCTGTGGTGTTTTCACGAGCACAACCCGGACGCCCCCTCGCCTGGTGTCTGATGGCGATCCTCTGACTTCGAAATCTGGGCATCAGCTCTTCGAATGAGCAAGTCGAGTGTCGCGTGCCGTCGAGTTTGTAGGTTGATTGAGTGTTGAAGGAGGACAACGATGAGACGCTGGCTATTCACTCTAGTAGTCTTGATTTTGGTTCTGAGCGGATGTGCGCCGACAACGGTCGAGCCCACGCCTATGCCCGCTGCCTCTCCGACGCCCGGGGCCCCTCGAGAACTGCGCGTGATGACCTACAGCAGCTTCGACATCAGCGAGGAGGTCGTGGCGGTGTTTGAGGAGGAGCATAACGCACGGCTCCAGTTCCTGGATGCCGGTGATACCGGGCAGATGGTGAGCCAAGCCATCCTCAGCAGGGACAACCCACAGGCTGATGTCATGTACGGCATTGACAACACCTTCCTGAGCCGTGCGCTGAACGCGGATATCTTCGTGTCGTACGAGTCGGAGAATCTCGATCAGATTCCCGATGAGTTTGAGCTCGATGCACAATACCGCGTGTCACCCGTGGACCACGGGGATGTGTGCCTGAATTACGATCGTGCGTTCTTTGAGGAAAGCGGTGTTCCGGTGCCGGAGACCCTTGAGGATCTGACCAATCCCGAGTACGCAGGATTGCTGGTTGTAGAGAATCCTGCTTCCTCCTCCCCTGGCCTGGCCTTCTTGCTGGCAACGATTTCGGCGTTTGGGGAGGATGGTTACCTTGACTACTGGGCCCAGCTTCGCGACAATGACGTGCTCGTTGTTGAGAGTTGGGACAACGCCTACTACAGCGAGTTCAGCGGCGGTGCCAGCAGTGGCGGCGCGCGTCCGATCGTTGTGAGCTATGCGTCGAGTCCGGCCGCCGAGGTCTACTTCAGCGAGGAGCCGCTCGAGCAATCGCCAACGGCGGCGATTGTCGCGCCGGGTACCTGCTTTCGCCAGATCGAGTTTGTGGGTATCCTAAGAAACGGTGAGAACCAGGCGTTGGCGCAGGCATTTGTGGATTTCGTGCTCAGCGACACGTTCCAGAGTGACATCCCTTTGCACATGTTCGTCTTCCCGGTCAATGAGACCGTCGAGCTACCCGAGGTTTTTGCGGAACATGCCGTGAGAGCGGAGGAACCGGCGATGATGCCCGTTGACCTCATCGAGGAGAATCGCGAGGCGTGGGTCGATGCCTGGACCGAGACGGTGCTTAGATAGCTCACGAACGTGAGCTGTGTATGCTACATAGGCATCCCATAGGATTGGTATCTAAGATGACAGAAGGCCAGGGGCGACAAGAGGGGGTGAGATCGGATGTGAAGCCGGCGCAGGCCCCTTCAGAGTGGCGAGGGGGGGGCGCAGGGCGATCGCTCGTCATCCTGCTCCTCGTGGTGCCCTTGGCCTTTCTGCTCCTCTTCTACTTCTATCCGCTGATCGAGATCCTGCGCGTAAGCCTGACTGGGCAGGATCGGCTCGAGCCTGCATTGTTGGTGCGGCGATTGTTTTCGTCGCGGACGCTAAGCGTCATCGGCTTTACGTTTGGACAAGCGTTCTTATCCACCGTGCTCACGCTGTTGTTGGGCCTGCCGGGGGCGTATGTCTTCGCCCGCTATAAGTTCCCAGGCAAGCAGGTGATCCAGGCCTTGGCCACAGTCCCCTTTGTCTTGCCGACGGTCGTGGTAGCGGCAGCGTTTAGCGCCGTGCTGGGGCCTGGGTCGCTTCTGAACCGGCTGCTTGGCGGCTCCCTCGACCTACGTTATTCGCTGGGCGCCATCCTCATCGCCCACGTTTTCTACAACTACACCGTGGTCATCCGTATGGTGCGGGGCTTCTGGTCGACCCTGGACCCTTATCTCGAGCAGGCGGCGCGCACGCTTGGTGCGCCGCCCTGGCGAGTCTTCTGGGAGGTGACGCTGCCTCTGCTGATGCCTGTGGTCGCCACCGCTGGCGTTTTGATCTTCATCTTCTGTTTCACGAGCTTTGGCGTGATCCTGATTCTGGGGGGAGCGCGGTTTGCGACCCTCGAAGTGGCGATCTACCGGCAGACGATCAACTTCGCCAATCTGCCCCTTGCGGCCGCGCTTTCGCTGGTGCAGATTCTCTTTACGTTGAGCCTTACCCTGGCGTATGCTCGACTTCAGAAACGTGTCTCGCGGCCTCTAGAGCTCAAACCACAGTGGGTGACCGAACGGCGCCCTCAGAAGCCTGGGGAGATCGTGTTCCTGGGATTCAATCTCCTGTTCATGCTGGTGCTGTTGGCTTACCCTCTGCTCACGCTGATCATCCGCTCATTCCAGGCCGGCGTAACATACTACGCCACGCTTTTCGAGAATCCCAGGCACGGTGTCTTCTACGTACCGCCTCTTGCGGCGGTGGGGAACTCCGTGCGTATTGCACTCATCGCAACGGCCCTAGCCCTCTTCCTGGGGCTGCTCGCCTCGGTGGCGCTCTACCGACGCCGGATTGGCTGGCTGATCGATGCGCTCTTTATGCTCCCACTTGGCACCTCGGCTGTCACGCTGGGACTCGGCTATCTTCTTGCGATGGATCAGCCTCCTCTGGATCTGCGCGGAACGGTTGTGTTGATCGTCTTTGCTCATGCCTTGGTGGCGTTGCCCTTTGTTGTTCGGAGCGTTCTACCGGCGCTACAGTCGATCCGACCGAGTCTGCGCGAGGCCGCGGCCTTGTTGGGCGGCTCGCCTCTCAGTGTGTTTGTCGAGGTGGATCTGCCGATTGTGTGGCGGGCGTTAGCTGTCGGCGCGATATTCGCCTTCACGGTGTCGATGGGGGAGTTTGGCGCCACCTCGATGATCGCCCGGCCTGAGTTGCCGACGATGCCGATCGCGA
Organism: Anaerolineae bacterium; assembly: GCA_049974845.1. Taxonomy (GTDB): domain Bacteria; phylum Chloroflexota; class Anaerolineae; order B4-G1; family SLSP01; genus PWVB01. The sequence continues at coordinate 3,798 of JBNGCP010000030.1, forward strand.
TCTATCGTTTCCTGTCGCGGCCGGGCGCCCTCAACTACGGGCAAGCGCTCGCGATGTCAACCATCCTGATGGCGGTGACCGGGTTCGGTTTTGTGGCCATCGAGCAACTCCGCCCACCCGGCACGCAGGCTTTCTAGGCAACGAACGGCGGCGATTATGGCCTTTCTGGAGATCGAGGACGTTCACAAGATGTACGAAGGCGCGCCCTTGTTGAGTGGCGTGTCGCTGAGCGTGGAACGGGGCGAAATCTTCAGTCTATTGGGGCCGTCCGGCAGTGGGAAGACGACGCTTCTGAGGATCATCGCTGGCCTCGAGCCTTGTGAGAGTGGACGGGTGATCCTCGCCGGCCAAGCGATCACCGACTTACCGGTTCACCGCAGGAACGTTGTTCTGATGTTCCAGGAATACGCGCTCTTCCCTCACCGAACCGTCGCGGAGAATATCGCCTTTGGCCTGCGAATGCGCAAGCGGTCCAGATCCGAGATCGAGACCCGGGTTCAGGAGATGCTCACCTTGGTCGGCCTGGAGGACTTCCGCGACCGCAACGTCGTGGAGCTCTCCGGTGGCGAGCGTCAGCGTGTGGCCTTGGCGCGCAGCCTGGCGCCCGAGCCCCGGCTCCTGCTGCTGGATGAGCCCCTGGGATCCCTCGATCGCACGCTGCGAGAGCGGCTCTTGGCGGAGCTTGGGGATATCCTCCGCCGCGTTGGTGTGACCACCATTACCGTCACCCATGACCAGGCGGAAGCCTTTGCGGTTGCAGATCGTGTGGCCTTGTTGCACGAGACACGGATCGTTCAGGAAGGGCCACCGGAGGAGATCTACCAATACCCAGCTACCCCCTGGGCGGCTCGTTTCCTGGGGCTTACGAATCTCCTCCCGGCCGAGGTGCGGGCAGGGGACAGCGTTGAGACCTCTCTGGGACCACTGACGTTCGATCCAGATACGGCCTTTCCTGGTCCTGGGGCGCAAGGTACCGTCTTGATTCTTCCCTGGGGCATTCAGCTCGGCGTTGAAGAGCCACCCTGCAATGGGTTTACTGCCTCGGTAACACGCCGGGTATTCGAGGGACAGATGACGAAACTCAGGCTTGAGATCGCGGGTGAGACGCTAAGCCTTTCTCTTGAGATGGGGGACTGGATTCCCCGGGAAGGGGAGCAAGTCAAGGGCTGGATCGAGCCCGCTGCACTGCGGTGGCTCTAGGTGCTGTTGGTTATGTCTCGGCACTTCTATTCTCCGACTGCGTTGAGGGGGACCACACAGAGCCAGTCGTAGGCAGCTGCGAGTGCACGTCGATCCGAACTTGCTCCGCCAGTGGCCTCCAAGGGCGAACTGAGCCTTTCGTGCGTCAACTCGAGAGTCACCATCGTGCTGGGCCCTGTTGGTCCCGACGTCTGCTCCAGACTGGATCTGATCTCGAACTCCATCCAGGCCTGCGACAGGGGGACCTCCCCGAGCGATCTTCCATCCAAGTGCAGCGTGACGCTCTGTGCTGGCGGGTAGGCTAAGGCTCGAAAGCGCAGTAGGTAGCTGTTCCCGTGTGAAAGATTGAAGCGCAGGGTCGTTGTCGGCACCTGACCGGCCCATCTTCCGGTGATACCACCAATCTCTTCTGGTCTAAACCAACCAAGGCCAAGATATCGCGCATCGGACTCCGCGCCCAGATCGATGCACCCGTCCGCGGGCAAGTCCAGGGCCGCGGACGGCACCGAGTCAGGGGGGGCCAAAACCTGGAGGCGCACCTTGTCGTGTTGGCTATGGATCCGGGGATCCCTGGCAAACGTGCGGTCATCGATGGTGATCCAAGCCCCGTCGTTACTGAGGGCGGCTATGGCCTGCGGCGTAAACTGATCGCGATCGAGGATCGCGATATAGGAACGTGACCCAGCAACGGCGTCCCGCACGATGTCAGGGTTGAACTGATAGAGGTAAACTAAGGGATACTCCGGAAGCTCGACCTGCGCTGCGCGATACGATCCGGCGGCGGCCACGAGGGTCTCCCCCGTCGGATACGTCACAGAAATGTAGGCCGTCGCCTGGGTGGGCGGGGCGGCGCTCTGCGATAGCGCGACTGCCCAAGGCAAGGTCTGCAGCAACAGCCACAGAAATGACAGGGCGAGAAAGCCCGCGCGCAGGTTTCTTGGTCTTCGGATTTGGGCCCATCCGCTCCCCACCAGCAGCGCCAGCGGAGGGACGAGTGGCAAGAACAGCCTCGGTCGGTCGAGTGCTTCGAAGATGTAGATCTGAGCGCCGGCCATCAGCGCCCATAGACCCAGCCATTGGGTCTCGCGGCGTCGCCAGTCGGCGGCGAAGAGCCCCGGAAGGCCGGCACAGGCCAGAGCTACCGCGCGCCATATCCTTTGCGGATCCGAACGCTGATGGACGCCAACGCCGAGCAGGCTCATCAACAATGTGTCGCTGAACGCGATGGCCCGACGTCGTAGGGCGGGGATGAGTCGCGTGCCTGCGCCTAGGAGCGAGTCAGCGCGGCCGACGTGGGCGCCATGTGCGCGAATCAGCGTCAGGTAAGCGCCCAAGCCGCCGGTGGAGCGTGCCACCGGGATGAGCCACAGGAGGATGCCGGTCACACCGGCCATACCGGCAACGCCCCACGGTGCAAGATTCCGTCTGTGAATTATGTCGTCGATAAACAGACCCGTGACAAAGAGGAGGAGCGGCATCGTGTTCTGAGGGCGGACGCCTAGCGCCAATCCGGAGATCATGCCCGCCGCTATTGGGAGGGCTACGCCGGGTTGGCGGGGTGAGCGCGTGTGCCAATGGAGCCAGGTGCCCAGTGCAAGCAGAGTCCACAACACACCGGCTGCATCAGATAGCGCTTTCTCCGCGGAAAGCCAGCTCACAGGAGTCAACGCAAAGAGGAGTGCCCCGATCGTGGCGGTTGTCCTGTGGCACCGATCCAACCAGCGGCCCAGGGCATAGATGACGAGCGCAGACCCCGCACCGCTGAGGGCGCTCAGGGTGGTGAGCGCCAGAGTTTCGTCTTTGAGAAGGCGCTGCAGCAGGCGCGCTGACGCTACATAGACCGGAAAACCGGGAGGTTGAGGCTGTTGTAGAGTCAAGTTGAAGTCCCTCACCGCCAGTACGAAGCTGTAGCTGTCGAAATCGTCCAACGAGACGCTGCGAAACGCCAGATAGAGCGACAGCACGGCGGCCATCAGAAGGAGGGGCGGTCCCCAAGCGCGGCGCGCCTGTTGAGGACGTCGCGATCGATTGGTCATTGGCTCGGAGTATACTATACTCATCGGCGTTGACAACGACTTTGCGTATGCTATAATCCTGGCGTGTTTGTTACTTGACTCTTCGTCTATCTGGTAGCCGCCGGTCCAGGACTAACCCCTGTCTACTGGCGGCTGATTGTGTTTTGTGGTGTCGATCTTACTCATCGGTGGCGTGCTGTGCGTAACTGATTCAAGGAGGCACAAGCTCATGTCTAGTAAGAAGCTCAAGGTGGTGATGACGCTCTTTGTGCTGGCGCTCACCTTGGTAAGTCTATTTCCGAACTCTATGGTGCAAGCTGCTGAAAGGACGAGCCCGCAACAGCAGGCGGTCGGGGACAATCTTCTGGTCAACCCTGGCTTTGAGGGAATCGGCAGGCCGCCGGATAATTCCTCAGAGAATCCTAACAACTGGACGCGCGATACGTACACCGGTGCACAGTACGGCGAGATCTATACGCCTGAGGGATGGGTGACCTGGTGGAGCGAGGATGGATTCAAGCGGCCCGAGTGCAAAGTCATCCCCAACGTGCATCCATTCAATGCCGATCCTTCGCGGATTCACGAGGGCTACTACAGCGGTATGTGTTTCACCTTCTATGGCGAGCAGAACGCGGGCTACTATCAAGTCGTGCGGAACATCCCGCCGGGTTCGGTCGTTGAGGGCTCGTTCTATGCCCACGCCTGGTCCTGCAGTGACGACAACCCTCCGGTCTCCTGCGGGGATCCTTACTCCTTCTACTTTCGAGTTGGCATCGATCCCAACGGCGGTACAGATCCCTTCTCTTCGAATATAGTCTGGAGCTCCCCCTACTACAACTATGACACCTATGGCTTCGTCGGGCCGGTTCAGGCTACCGTCGGCGAATCCGGTGCCGCGACCCTTTTCATGCAAGCTTACGGCAAATGGCCGAATAAGCACAATGATGCGTATATGGATAGCGCTGCGCTCAAGCTTGTTACGCCAGCCGAGGAGCCGGAGCCGACTGTGGAGCCGCCGCCACCGACGGCTGAGGTCGAAGAGGTGGAGGAAGCCCCCACCATTCAAGTCACCCCGACCCCACGTCCCGATGGCGCCATTGTGCACGTGGTCGAATCAGGCGACACGCTCTTTGGGCTCGCGCTCGAATACGGCGTGGACGTTCAACAGATCTACGATCTGAACGACCTGGACGCGAGCAGCCTTCTGCAAATTGGTCAGGAAATCGTGATCTCCACCACCGGCGATGCGGCACCCGCGCCAACTCCGGAACCGACCGAGGAGGTTACGCCAGAGGCTGAACCCACGGACGCTGAGGCCGGTGAGGAACCGGTCATCAGCCCAGGTGGTGAGAGCGAGGCTCCAGCGGCAGCTCCGCAGCCTGGGGAGGCGGCGGTCTGTGTCCTCGCCTTCTATGATGCTAATGCGGACATGTTCCGCCAGCCAGAGAACGATGAGATGCTGCTGCCCAATGCGCAGGTCAACCTGCTAGCGCGGAGCGGACCTGTCGACAGCCGCACCACCGATGGCATTAGTGAGCCGTGGTGTTTCGAGGGTCTGGAGCCCGGGAACTACATCCTCCGCCACACACCGCCGCCCGGGTACGTGTTGACCGACGGAGGCCAGTTGAACTTCACGTTGGAATCGGGCGAGGTTGAGTCCGTTGAGCTGGCTTACACGCGCGACACATCTGCGTCTGGCGAGACTAATCCCGAGACCGAAAGCCCCGATCCTGAGGGGGTCAGTTCTCCGGAGGAGAACGGCGGCGTCACGAACGTGCTGAATGTCGTTCTGCGCGTCAGCGGGTTCATTGTGCTGGCGCTGGCGATTGCCGTCTTGGTGCTCTTTGTCCTGTCACGACGATCGGGTTAACGTGTCAGCAGACTGACCCTGTCAGCAGACTGACCCTGTCAGCAGACTGACGTGCCCAGAAGTTGACCTAGTAACAGAGACAGGCCATCGGGCTTCCCGATGGCCTGTCTCCATTCACGGTGAGGATCCGTCACCAGTCCTCATTTTCGTCGTCGTCATCTTCTTCTTCGTCGTCGTCTTCATCCCATTCGAAGTCGTCTGAATCCTCTAGATCCTCATCAAGATCGTCGGTGATCTCATCCTCTTCGAAATCGTAGACAGCTTCCAGCTCCAACGGACGGAGGCTCAATACCTCCAATTCTGCATTGCAGGATCCACAGTAGACACGATCCCAGCGATCGAGATTTGGGGGGAGTTGTAGCTTCGCACCGCATTCTGGGCAACGGGCCATAGGCTTCTCCTTGGACAAGGGATACAATTCCGCTCCACTATATCGAAAAAGCCGCGGTAAGTCAACAGCTTTGACATTTACGCTGAGTGTGCTAAGATTTTGGACAAAGCAGGTTGTGCACTTATCGTATTTTCGCTTTCATGTGAGGCTGGTAGCTGTGGGCAGCTGTATGTGAAGGGTTATTGCACGTTGCGGGAAAGTACTGCGTGCAACGCCTGTTTCGTTTGAGCCGTTTCGCTGCCACCCTCTACTATCGACAGCACCTTATAAAGGGGCGACCTGCCTGGGTCGCCCGCTATTATATATGGAGCAGCCATTATGCAAGGAAGCCAAGTCAAGCTGATTTTCCGGATCGTCGGCCTTGTGATTCTGAGCTCGGCCGGTATAGCGTTGAGCTCTCAACTTGGGCAGTTTCCCTCCATCTCGCATTCTATTCACCTTTATGCGATGGTGTTGAGCGGCATTGTTGGCGCCGTGTTGGGTTGGTTCTTGACACCTAGATTGGTCCTGCGGCCATTCAATCGCTTTAGGAAAGTTGTCCAGCAGGTCCCCGCGTTCACAATTCTAGCGGGGACGGTAGGGCTCTTTGTTGGCTTGGTGCTGGGGGCTATCGCGGCCTACCCAGTTTCGCTGTTGCCGCAGCCGCTGGGTCAGTTCCTGCCGTTCATAGTCGCTGCAGCCTTTGGCTATGCCGGCCTTGCCATTGCCATAGCTCGTCCAGACCTGCTTCAGGGGTTCCGTGAGCGGTTGTCAATCAAAGAGCCGCCTCCGTCGCAGCCAGAACCTTCCTCGTCTGATGGAAGGGCGCCGATCCTGCTGGATACCAGTGTGATCATCGACGGTCGTATCGCGGATATCTGTCGCACCGGTTTCATCCAGGGGGAGCTGATCGTGCCCCTCTTTGTGCTGAACGAATTGCAGCACGTCGCCGATTCTGCCGACACCCTGCGCCGCAATCGCGGTCGTCGAGGATTAGAGATTTTGCGCCAGTTGCAGGATGAATCCCCGGTGCCGGTCCATCTGGTTGATGAGGATATGCCTTCCGTGCGCGAGGTCGATGACAAGCTCATCGCCCTGGCCAAGGAGATGGATGCGGCGATTCTTACCAATGATTACAACCTGAATCGCGTTGCAGAACTTCAAGCTGTGCAGGTCTTGAACGTCAACGAGCTGGCCAACGCAGTGAAGACCGTGCTCCTACCCGGTGAGAGCTTCACTATCCACGTCCTGCAGGAAGGTAAGGAGTACAACCAGGGCGTCGGCTATCTGGATGACGGAACAATGGTGGTGGTGGAGGAGGGGGTCTCCTTCATCGGATCCACGATTGATGTGACCGTGAACAAGGTCCTCCAGACTGCGGCTGGGCGGATGATCTTCGCCAGGCCCAGCGATGCGGCGTCATAGTCACATACTTGAACGCGATCGCTTAGCTTGACCGATTGAGGGGGCTGATGTGTCGCTGAAGGTCTACAATTACCTTACGCGGGAGCTTGAGCGGTTTCGTCCCAACGATCGGGAGTACGTGCGTATGTATGTCTGCGGTCCCACCGTATACGATCACGCCCATCTGGGACACGCTAAGACCTACATCGCGATGGATGTGATTGTCCGCTATTTGCGCAGTCGGGGTTACGAAGTGCGTTACGTACGTAACTTCACCGATGTGGGTCACTTGCTTGATTCGGGTGAGGATCGCATCGCGCACGGCGCTCGCAGAGAGGGGATCAATCCCCTTGAGGTCGCCGAGACCTACATCCGGAGCTTCCAGGATGATGTGGATGCTCTCGGGCTCGTGCGTCCCAACATTTCCCCACGCGCTTCTTGTCATATTCCAGAGATCCTTGACTGGATTCGCCGACTGATTGAGCAGGGAATCGCCTACGAGGTGGATGGCAACGTCTACTTCTCTGTGAAACAAGCCCCGGAATACGGAAAGCTCGCGCGTCGCAACATCGCCGAGCTTCAGCCCGGAGCGCGGGTGGAGGTCCGCGAGGAGAAGCGGCATCCGGCGGACTTCGCGCTCTGGAAGCGTGCTGAGCCGGAGCACCTGCTGAAGTGGACGAGCCCCTGGGGTGAGGGGTATCCTGGATGGCATATCGAATGCTCGGTTATGGCGAGCAAATATCTGGGAGCCACATTCGATATCCACGGCGGAGGTGTGGAGAACATCTTCCCGCATAATGACTGCGAGATTGCGCAAGCGGAGGCCTACAACCACGCGCCTTACGCCAGCTATTGGCTGTTGGCAGGTTCCCTGCGCGTCAACGGCACAAAGATGAGCAAGAGCCTGGGCAATTTCCTGACCGTGAAGGATGCCCTCAAGCTCTACTCGCCTGAGGCAGTTCGTTACTTCATCCTCAGCGGCCATTATCGGAGTCCGCTGGATTTCAGCCGGGAGGCGCTTCAAGCGGCACAACGAGCGGTCAACCGACTTCACCAGACCGTGCAGCGTCTGCGTTATCGGATTCGAAACATACTGCCTTCAGAGGGCGCGGGTACGGCGGCACTGGCCGATGTCGCGTCTCTGGTGGATTATCGTGAAAGCTTCCGTGATGTGATGGATGATGACTTCAACACCCCGGAAGCGTTGGCCATTCTTTTTGATCTGGTTAGGGAAGCTAACCAGACACTGGACGGCGATCGCGATGTGAGCTCGGGCACGCTGTCGGCTATGGATAAGCTCTTTAGGGATCTTGCCGGTGAGGTCTTGGGCGTGCTACCTCAGGATCTGAGCGGGCGTTCCGGTGGTCGCTTGGTCGAGGAGCTCGTCGAGTATCTCCTTCAGTTGCGCGCGGAGTACCGTGACGCCAGGGAGTGGCGTCGTGCCGATGCCATTCGTGATAGGCTGGACGAACTCGGGATTGCCGTCGACGATGGACCGGGCGACACGACTTGGCACCTGAAGGGCTAGCGCGACAAATGCGAGAGACGCTGTACGGTCGTCACGCGGTTCACGAGTCACTTCGCGCCCGCCGCCGGTCTCCTTATCGTCTGCTCGTGGCGGAGGGTGCCGACCATGCCTCAATCCTCGACGCGATCGAGGTAATGGCCACATCGCAGAATGTTCGGATCGAGCGTGTGGACCGCGACGATCTCGATCGCTTGCTGGGACATGATCACCATCAAGGGATCGCGCTTGAGACCTCTGAATATCCCTATGCTGGGATCTATGACATGCTGGATCTTGCCGAGGAGCGTAACGAGCGTCCGTTGTTGTTGTTACTGGATTTGATCCAGGACATCCACAATCTCGGCAGCCTCATCCGCACCGCAGAGGCGGTCGGCGTTCACGGTGTGGTGATCCAGGAGCGGCGTGCTGCCGGTGTTACCCCTGCGACGGTTAACACTTCCTCCGGTGCCACAGAGCATCTTCTTATCGCGCAGGTGACCAACCTGCCGCAGGAGATGCTGCGTCTCAAAGAGCACGATCTGTGGATGGCCGGCCTCGAGGACGTCTTAGGGGCCCAGCTCTACACCGAGGTCGATCTGTCGGCGCCGTTGGGCTTAATCGTGGGTAATGAGGCCGAGGGATTGCGCCGCCTCGTCCGCGAGCGCTGCGATTGGCTGATGCGTCTCCCAATGCGCGGGAACATTGGTTCGCTAAACGCCGCTGTTGCCGGCTCGATCGCGCTCTATGAGGTGTTGCGCCAACGCAGCCTGGTTCGGTGAATCCCTTTTGACCGGACCGCGTCGGTGCGCTCTCCATGTCTACATTCCTATGCTTTACGTCTTTGATCTTGATAGCACGCTTGTAGAGATGTATGGCGTTCAGCCCCTCGCCGGGGTCGCTGCAAAGCTCGCCTCCCTGGGCGATCACGGGGCTGGCCTGGCGGTCGCAACCAATCAAGCCGGCCCGGCCTGGCGCCGGGAGACCGGCGACCCCAAATACCCTACCCCTGAGTCGCTGGGCATGAGGTTCCGGCAGATCGCGGAGCTGATCCCCGTCTTGGCAGACGTTCCATGGTTTGTTGCCATCGGCGATGACCGGCTCGACCTGGACTCGCACGATTATGAAGCCATGGCTGAGGCGCTGAAGGCGGCGGTCGGTGCTATCGAGATTCACGTGTCTGCTGCGCCTGATTGGCGCAAACCGGAACCGGGGATGCTGTTGGCGGCCTGTGACCGCTGGCGGGTCTCTCCGTCCGGGGCGATCTACGTCGGGGACGCCGTGACCGATGCCGAAGCTGCCTACGCGGCAGGCATGAGCTACATATCCGCCGGTCGATTCTTCGACCTACCTGCCGTCTAGCCAGCGGTGCTTTCCGGGATGTCCGTGCTTTGGCCTTGGTGACGGCAGCCTAGAGTTCGAGAATCATCTGTTGCAGTGTGCGATGCATCTCAAAACCGACGTCCTGCAATGTGCCCCTTAGGGAAGGTTGATCGGGTACCAGCGCCACCACGGGCCAAGGGGGAAATCTTCGGGTGCCTGCTAGACATTGTGCGACGAGTTCTTGCGCCCCCTTCTCTCCCGCGTCTGGATGCATAAGCACGTCCCATACGTGAAACCGGTGGCGCCGATCGGTTTCGACGTGGGCGCTCAGGATCACGTTGCCCTGTCCGTTCTCGAATATCCAAGCTTGTTCCTGCTGGTGGGTCAACCGGAGGTTGAGCCAACGGCTGAACCCGCCGAATTCGTAGAGACCCGTACGGATCTCCAAGACGAGGCGCTGATTGTAGCTGTGAATCAGAGTGGCTAACTGCTTCCAGCGCATACTGTCCTTGGACTTCGATCGTCGCCAGTTGCGACCGGGCCTGCGGTAAGCAGGCCAAGGCATCGACTTGGGTCGCAGAAGGTGATGGGTAACACCGACGGCGTGAAAGCCTAGTTGTTGGTAGAGGTGTGTAGCGGCGACGTTGTCAACACGTACCTCCAGCCCGATCCACCGCGCACGTTCAGCCCGAGCTGTGTCGATGGCTCTCTCCATCAGAGCGCGGCCGATGCCCTGGCCTCGATAGTCGGGATGGACGACGACGTTACCGATAAGATAACCTCGGGTACTGCGGGGTTGCGCGTGCCGGAGCGAAAGGTTGCCGACGATCCGTTCGTTTTCTGTCGAGACGAAGCCGGCCGTTCCGATACTTCTGCCATAGACCGCGCCGGTGAGATGACTGGGCTGGTAGATGCGCCGCATCTGCCGGAGCATCTTCCAGCCCTGCGGATCGAGTTCTTTTCTGAAGCCCAGCTCGATAAGTTCCAGAACCGCCGGCATATCTTTGCCGGGATCCAGAGGCCTGATGTGTATATCGACGTTGTCTGAACTCTCGGCGCTTTGGGCCATGCTGTGTGGGTGCTCGACGAATAGCGCGAACTCTCCCTGCTCCTTACTCTTGGGACGTCCTTCTGTGCGATTGTAGCCGGGAACCTCTGGTCAGTCAAGCTCCCGGCGGTCAGGCGCGTTGTCTGTGCCGTTTTGCGCTGGCTAGAATTGCGTTAAAATGCTCGTCGGTCTATAATGGGAGCTAGGGTTCCCTCTTGGAGGAAATGAATGAGATATCTACAGCTGTTGATTCTCCTCGCGATCTTGTCTCTGATGTCAGCGTGTGACACGCTCACGCCAGCTTCCGTGCCCTCCGTGCCTACGGACACCCCCCAAGCCGGTGAAGCGGTGGTTGAGGCTACGGCTGTGACCGCGACGGAAATACCGCCCACGGCTACCATGGAGCCGTTGGCGGCGCTGGTCAATGGTGATGCGATACCTCTGGCAGAGTTTGAGCAACAGGTCGCACGCTACGAGGCGTCTATGGTGGCTGCTAGACAAGATCCTGAGACGCCTGTCGGCCAGGAAGCTCTGGCTCAGGGGCGTCGCTGGGTTTTGGATCTGATGATCGAGCAGAAGCTTATCGAACAACAGGCAGCCAAGGAAGGGATTGTCATTGACGACAGCGATGTGGTTGCCACCATCGAGTCGCTACGTAATGAGATCGGCGAGGAGGCCTTCGATGATTGGCTGACCCGCGAGGCAATGAGCCTTGAGGAGATGCAAGAGCAGCTGCGCGCCGATATGCTTGCTACCGAGATGGCGAATCGGGTAGCTCAGGCCGTGCCAACCCACGCCGAACACGTACACGCGCGCCATATCGTTGTGGGTACGGAGGGGGAGGCCCGGCAGATCCTCAGCCAACTTCAGGCGGGGGGCGACTTCGCTGCCCTGGCGCGGACCTACTCACAGGATATCAGCACACGTGATCTGGGCGGCGATCTTGGTTTCTTTCCTCCGGGGGTACTTACCTCTTCAGAGGTTGAGGCCGCCGCTTTCTCGCTTCAACCTGGACAGCTCAGCGATGTGATTGAGAGCGAGCTCGGCTATCACATCGTGCAGGTTGTGGAGCGTGTGGACGATCAGGAGATCTCTGCGGACAACCAGCGGTTGCTGAGGGACCAAGCTGTTAGGGAATGGCTGGACGAGCTTCGCACATCCGCGGACATTCAGGTCTTCGCAATTTCCGAATCCTAGGAGGAAACCATGGGCGAGCAGGGTCGGGTCTTCAATCTACTGAGCCTGGTTGTGTTAGGGTTGACGGTGCTCACGCTCATCTGCTACATCACGATTGCCATCAACCCCTACATCCCATGGAACCCTTTCCCGCCAGAGCCGGGTAGCTTTGTGGTCGCCACGGCGACGCCGACGTCCACCCCGACAGAGACGCCTGCAGCGACGTGGACGCCGACCGCGACGCCGACGGTGACGCCGACACCACCGCCCAGCTTCACGCCGACCATTACGCCGACGCCTGAGCCCACCACGCCACCTCCGACGCCTGAGCCTACGGAGACGCCGACACCCCGGGTGACGCGGTCTCCCTATCCCTTTACTTACGAGTTGACGTATGAGACGCCCTACTACGGCTGTGCCTGGACCGGTGTAGCCGGAAGTGTGGTGGACATCGACGGAAACCCGCTCATAGGCTATCCTATTCACGTGTGGGGTGGGGGCATCGACACAGTGGTCTACTCCGGCGACAAGCAGCTGTATGGCGACTCTGGATGGGAGCAGTTCTTCACTGACTCACCGATCGAGGCCAATGGCATATTCCGGGTTCAGATCCACTCCCGCGACAATCCTAATCATCCACCGGTCTCACAGGAGATTGTGTTAGATTTCCAAGGATACTGCTCGACCGCCCTGGCGCGGATTACGTTTACTCTGAACCACTAGCTGCAGATGGGCACGCTCTACGTCGTTGGGACTCCCATCGGGAACCTGGAGGACATTACGCTTCGCGCCGTGCGTGTCCTTCGGGAGGTTCGGCTTATCGCTGCCGAGGATACGCGGAAGGCCGGTGTCCTGCTGAGTCACTACGAGATCACCACGCCGGTGACCTCGTTTTTCGAGGCCAACGAGCGCAGGAAGATCGATGCGATCCTCAATGCGCTGGAGCGGGGGGATGTGGCATTGATCTCGGAGGCGGGCATGCCCGGAATATCGGATCCGGGTTATCCGATGATTCAGGCGGCTATCGAGCGCGACGTCCCCGTCGTGCCTATACCCGGACCGTCCGCCCACACAGCAGCTCTTGTCGTCTCCGGCTTACCGACCGATCGCTTTATGTTTGTCGGCTTCCTGCCTCGGAAGCAGCCCGAAGCAGCGGTGGAAGAGCTGGCAGAGATTCAGGCTACGCTGATCTTCTACGAAGCACCGCATCGTCTGGCGCAGACCCTCCGTACGCTGCGCGAGGTGCTGGGCGCCCGCCCTATCGCGCTCTGCAGAGAGCTGACCAAGCTCTACGAGGAGGTGTGGCGTGGGGATTTGGAGGCTGCTCTCGATTGGGTTAAGTCAAATCCCCCGCGGGGCGAGTTCACGCTTGTGGTGGCTGGCGCTTCTGAGCAGGATGTGCGCTGGGATGAGGCGCGCGTGCGCGCGGCGCTGCGTGAGCATATGGAGCGGGGGCTTTCCAGGTCCCAGGCGGCCCGTGAGGTAGCAGCGCTCTCCGGCTGGCGTCGTAGGCGCGTCTATGACTTGCCCGTCGAGCGTTCCTGACCAATCGACCCCTCGTCAGCGGCACGCTGCGCCCGAGCCCGCAACCAGGTGCGTGCGTAAGCTTCATCCTGCCGCATCTGTGCGATGAGTGCCTCAGCGGAGGAAAAACGCAGTTCTGGACGCAGCCGCTTTAGGAAGTCGAGCTTCAACGTCGTGCCATAGAGGTCGCCGGAGAAGTCCAGCAGATATGCCTCGATCGTCGTCGGGTAGTTGTTGAAGGTCGGTCGCGTTCCTACGTTGCTAATCGCGTCGTACGAGCCGGAGGGCCTGTGCGCGCGGCAGATGTAGACGCCGTCCGCGGGCAACAGCCGCCCGCGGGGCGATTCCAAGTTTGCCGTGGGGAATCCCAGCGCACGACCGCGCTTCTCGCCGTGGACGACGACACCTCGAACGTGATACGGGTAGCCGAGACAGCCGTTAGCCTCTTCAATGTCTCCGGATTTCAAGGCGTCACGGATGCGACTGCTGCGGACCGGTTTTCCATCCCACATGATCGGCTGGTTGAGCACGTTCACCGTGAATCCAAAGCGTTGACCCGCTTCTTGTAGATATTCGACGTTGCCCTCTCGATCACGGCCCAGGGTGAAATCAGGCCCGACCCATAGACTACGCAGGGCGAGATGATCTACCATCCGTCGGACGAACGTCTCCGCCGATGTCGCCATGAGCTCCTCGTCAAACCGGAGGATCAGCAATCCGGCGACGCCCAGTGCCCGAATCCGCGCGATGCGCTCCTCGAGGCTGGATAGCAAGCCATAGTCCTCCTCCAGTATCTGCCCCGGCAGCGGATCGAAGGTGATGACGATGGGCTGAAGCGCCTGAAGGCGCGCTTCCAGGACCAAGCGCTCGATGAGCGCTTTATGACCCAGGTGAACGCCGTCAAAGGCCCCGATGGTGATCGCGCTGGGCTCCGTCAGGTTAAGATCGGTGATGTTGCGTGCAGTCCACATATCTATGAAATCCCCCCGTGTCCAACGGCTGATTATACCGCAAGACAGCGGACTGGGGATGTTGCAGCGACCCAACGGGTGCACTGCGTTCTCGAGTTGCTGGACTCGACTCAGAAGCGCTGCGCCTTCTTGATCGTTCTCAACCCGAACTGCATCCAACCCTATGCTTGACGGGCTGTGGGCTTTGCCTATAATGCCGGGGGTTTGACACATCAACTCCCTGCGTCCCCTGCCCAGGCATTTTGAGCCGGGTAGCGCCGGGTCTGAGACAAGTTTACAGATTGGAGATGCCGATGGCGGATAGTGATCGTTATCCAATGGCGGATGCCGTGCGGGCAGCTTACGGGCGAGGCGAGGAGGACGAGACTCTGGAGCCTATTGTTCGTGTGGATGCTGATGGTGAGCCGATTGGGCGGATTCGCGATGGGGACTACGTGATTTTCTACGATCTTCGCGGCGAGCGCGAGATCGAGCTGACCGAGGCCTTCGTGGCGGAGACCTTTCCGCATTTCGCGCGACGAGATATGACCGTCCATTTCGCGACGATGATTGAGTATGCTCAACACTTGCCTGTGAAAGTGGCATTTCCTCCGGAGGGTGAGATCCGTAATACCCTTGGCGAGGTCGTTAGCCAACGTGGTCTCACACAGGTCAAGGTCGCTGAATCTGAGAAATCGATTCATGTTAGCTACTTTCTCAACGGCAAACGCGAGGAGCCCTTTCCCGGCGAGCGCGTCGTGGTCCTACCTTCGCCAGAGGTCGACGATTACGGCAAGGTTCCTGAGATGAATGCGGTCGCGGCGGCTGCCGCGGTCGTTGAAGCACTTCAGGAGTCTGACGCGGACCTGATCGTGGTGAACTTCGTCAACGTTGACGTCGTGGGTCACATTGAGGATCGCGACGCGGTCTTGCGTGCCGTCGAGGAGGTCGATCGGCGCATTGGTCAGGTAGTTTCGGCGGCCCAGAGGGCCGGCGTCGTGCCGGTCGTGACGGCGGATCATGGCACCGTTGAGCGGTGGCTCTATCCCGATGGCACCATCGACACGGGGCATACCGATAGCAAGGTGCCGTTTATCGTCGCCGACCCCGCTCTAGATGGTATTGAACTGCGGGAGGGGGAGTCCCTGATCGATGTGGCCCCTACGCTTCTGCACCTGCTGGACCTGCCACAACCTCAGGAGATGACGGGGCGTGATCTTCTGCCGGTGTCTGTCCCGCGCCAGCGGCGTCGCGTCCTGCTTGTCATCGCTGATGGCTGGGGGATTCGTGACGATGCCTACGGCAATATGATTATGGAGGCCGATACCCCGGTTATGGACGGACTCTTGTGCGACTATCCCAGTACCCGCCTGCAGGCCGCCGGCAAGGCGGTCGGGATGCCCGCGGAAACGGTGGGCAACTCGGAGGCCGGGCACACGCACATTGGAGCCGGCCGGCGGGTCCTGGCCGACCGCGTGCGCGTGAATGAGGCTATCGAGGACGGTTCTTTCTTTGAGAACGAGGCCTTCCTGTGGGCTATGCGCGGCGCCAAAGCCGACGGCAAAGCGCTTCATCTGCTGGGCATCGTCTCCTTCTATAGCTCTCACGGGTCGGTCGAGCACCTGAATGCCCTGCTGGAGATGGCGCGGCGCGAGGAGGTGTCCCGCGTCTACCACCACGCTATGCTAGGACGGCGTGGCGAGCGCGTGGGTAGTGGTGCTCACTACGTCGAGGGTGTTGAGAAGGAGATGGCGCGGCTCGGTGTCGGTGCGGAGGTCTCCGTGATCGGAAGATTCTGGAGCCTTGATCGCGAAGAGAACTGGGACCGCATCGAGAAGACCTATCGCTGGCTGGTCGAAGGCGTGGGGGAGCCCATCGTTGCACCACTTAACGCCGAGTAGGCGCAGTGTGGGCTCGGATTTCTGACCGCAGGTCTGGAACTAGCGGCGCAGGAGCAGAGCGAAGCTGTTGCCTTTGTTCCGCTTGCGCCGCTGTGCGCGAAGGTAGCGCCCCACTTCCTTTGACTTGAGCACCCGCGTGATGGGCGTGGATCCGCCGGCGATGAGCATCAGGCCATCGGGCGCAAGCTGCAGGGCCGCCTGAGTCAGCGTTCTCTCGATGGCATCGGGCCCCTCGTCTTCGCGTAACAGCCCCACGATGAGATCTGTCTCTCGGTCTCGTGGTGCCAGGCCCACTTGGTGAAGGGTGCGGATGGCCTCTTCGGCGTAGCCGTTGTCGATGAGATTGAGCCTAGAATAGCGCAAGCTCAGGAGATCTCGGTCGATAAGATCGAGGCCGCCCGGGTCCAGGAGCCGGGCAACTACCACCGGAATGTGCCCCTGTCCCGGGTTAAAGACGGTGGTGTGTCGGGGGTGTATGCCGTCCAGATCCTGCAAGGCTTTGAGGAGCAGTTCGGTCGCATAGCTGAGCGTGTCGAACTCGGGTAGCCCGTGCGCTGTGCGCATGGGTATCGTGAGCTCATCCACGGCAAACGCCAATTCCTCCCGGTCATAGATGCCCTGTTCGAGGCCGGATTTCAGCGAACCTTCCTGGGCTGGGCTCGTGAATCGATAGTGGAATATGGCGTGGGCCGATGTCGTTTGGTGCTCGATGATGTCGATGTCAGGCGTCGACAGGGTCGCTTTCACGAACCCCTCCAGGGGTTCGACTACAACGACTGCTACGTGCCCATGCTCGCGCAAGTAGTGGCGCGCATCGAGCAGCATCGCCCTAATCACGCTCTCTCCGGCTTTGCCGGGTATGTTGGAAACGATGAGGTCGTAGCCGCGGTCCCCAACATCGTCGTATCCCAGGCTCCCTTCCACGGTGACGCCGGCGATCTGGTTGCGCTCCGCGTTATGACGGGCGAAGATCAGAGCGAGGGCATCGCGGTCGACGAGGTGCACCCGATCAGCTTGGGCTAGACGCGCCAGGGTCAGACCTAGCGGTCCGTAGCCGCATCCCAGGTCCAGAATCCTGAGGTCCGCTACATCCGCCCGGTGAAGGATCGGGCTCTCCTGAAGGGACTTCAGCAGATGGATCGTGCCGGTGTCTACCTGACGGCTGCTGAAAAGGGTCTGTGAGACGTCAAACTGGAGGGTTTCGCCTCCCAAATACAGCTCAACGGTCTTCTTGTGATAGGCGTCGAAGTAATCGGGATGGCGATCGGGCATCAGTTCGCTTCTCCAGACGGCTCCATAGGTGGCAACACAACGGTGGGCCGGAAGAGTCCTTCATCCAGCTTCGTCAGCACAGCGATCAACCGGTCGTTCGGGCCCCGCGCTTGAACATAGGTATCGACCCCCGGAACCTCTACTGCGATCTGCTGTCCATAGCGGACGGCTTGTTCCTGAGCGGGCGATAGCACGGCTACAGGCATCGAGTCCAGCGCGGCGTGCGGTGGCAGCAAGGCCTTATCGAATCGGCCCTCATCGTGCAGTTTCTGTAGTTCAGCCAGCGAATGGCTCTGGGCCAACTCAAACGGGCCATTGGCGGTACGGCGCAATGCATAGAGGTGGGCACCACAGCCGAGCTCCTTGCCCAGATCGTGAGCCAAGCTTCGAATGTAGGTGCCGGAGGAGCAGGTAACCGCGATAGTCACATCCGGTGGTGACCAGTCGAGCAGGTCGATTGCATAGATGGTAACCTCACGGGGCTCGCGCTCGATCTCCTTGCCCCTGCGGGCCAGCTCATACAGCTTTTGTCCATCGACCTTGATCGCCGCATACATCGGCGGGACTTGTTCAATGTGCCCTGTGAAGCGGGTCAGTGCCCCGCGAATCGCGGAAAGCGTTACATCCACGGGTCGCTCTTCGACGATCTCTCCCTCCGCGTCGTAGGTCGTTGTCGTCTGTCCGAGCCTGATCACGCCCCTATAGCGCTTCTTCTCCGCTGTGGCAAACCGCGAGAGGCGGGTTGCAGCTCCCAGGAGAAGGACCAATACACCCGTCGCCATCGGATCGAGCGTCCCGGTATGACCGACCCGTCGGAGTCCCGCCAGGCGTCGAACTTGATCGACGACATCGTGCGACGTCATCCCCGCAGGCTTATCAACGACCAGGACGCCTATCGTCATGGCTATCCACAATCTCCTGTAGCCTGGACAGGACCTCCGTGACCGCGACCTCGAGAGGGCCGGCGATGGTACATCCCGCAGCCTGGCGGTGACCACCTCCGCCGAGGGCGTCGGCGACCGTGGCGACGTTATAGCCCGGGCGCGCGCGCATGCTGACTTTGATCGATCCATCCCGCATCTCGATAAAGGCAGCGATGACCTTGGCTTCGGCGACGCGGCTAAGCAGGTTGCCCAGATCGAGGTCATCGTGGTCGCTGATGTCGAGGTCCTGCTTCTGTGACAGTGGAAAGGTCGTCCACGCCACGGCGTCGCTGAGCTGCAGCCGGTTCAGCGCTGCGCCCCAGGCGCGCATCTTCCTGTAAGAGACGGCGTCGAGCGTCCGCTGCATCACGCCTTGATAGTCGCCGCCGGCCTCGATCAACCTGCTGACGACCCGCAACACCGCCGGGGTCGTTGTCTCGGTGCGCAGGCCGCGGGTGTCGGTCAAGATCCCTACCAGAAGGCACGTCGCGATCTCGTCCTTGACGGGCACGCCGAGCGCTTCGATCACCTCGATCATGATAAGCGCCGTCGCAGCGGCCTCAGGGGTGACGAGGTTCGTGTCACCGAATTCCTCGTTTGTCTCGTGGTGATCGATGACCAGAAGCCTATAGCGATTCCGCCAGGTATCTCGATAGATGCCGCCGGTACGCGTCAGGTCGCTCATGTCGATGGTGACCACAAGGTCGATGTCGGCGTCTTTCGCTACGTCCGCGACGAAGTGCTCGGCTCCGGGCAGATAGGCCAGATTATCGGGCATTGGATGGACACAAGCAATCGTTGGGCGCTTGCCCAACTGGACAAGCGCCAACCGCAAAGCCAGGGTAGAGCCGATAGTGTCTCCATCAGGCCGGGGATGCGCGATCAGCAGGGGGCGTTCACTCTTCTGAAGGAGTGACGCTGTCTGGTTCAGCGTGTCCGGGGGCGTTAGTATCTTCGTCATCAATCTCGCCATCCTCATGTAGTTGCTGCAGCAGGGCCTCGATGCGCGCACCGTGGGCCAACGATGGATCGTAGATAAAGACAAGCTCTGGGAGGTTCCGGAGTCGGAGCGTCGGTGCCATCTGCTGGCGCATCCATCCGGCCGCCCCGTTAAGGGCCGCTTCCACCTCGGCAATCTCCTCAGAGTCGCCGATGATGCTGAAGTAGACCTCGGCGCGAGTCGTGTCTCGGTTCACGCTGACGTCAGTAATCGTGACTCCCGCCAATCGCGGGTCGTTGCTCTCCTCAAGAAGGAGTTGTGTGATCTTGCGCTGAATCAGTTGATTGACACGGCGCAAGTATTTCTTGCCCATAGTAGTCTCCTTACCGTCTCAACCGCGGCTGTCTGTAGGGGTCTGTTCCACAGCAGTAGTTCAAGGGCCGTCCCGAGACGGCCCTGTCACGGTTTCCTAGGCTCAAATGCAGACTAGGCTTCTTGCTCCACTCGCTTCATGACATAGAACTGCAAACGATCGCCCGTATCGAGGTTGTTGAAGCCATCGATCTTGACACCACACTCGAAGTTCTGGCGCACTTCACGCACATCCTCGGTGAACCGCTTCAACGACTCGATCTCGCCATCGTGCAGCACCTCGTCATCACGGACCACCCGCACCTTGGCGTTCCGGCGGGCCACGCCTCGGGTCACGTAACAGCCCGCGATGGTGCCGACGCCTGTGATATCAAAAAGCTGTCGAACTTCAGCCTCGCCGATGAGCACTTGTTGATAGGTCGGTTCTAGCAAGCCCTTGAGCGCTTTTTCGACATCGTCAACCAAGCGATAGATGATCTCGTAGATCTGGATATCGAGGCCCTCCATATCAGCCACTTGGCGAGCAGCCGAGTCAGCCGAGACCCGGAAGCCCAGCACGATGGCATCCGAGGCCAGGGCTAGATTCATATCAGATTCGTTGATATTGCCGGCAGCGGCGTGAATGACGTTGACCTTAAGATCTTGCGTGCCGAGTCGCTCGAGGCTGTTGACAATGGGCTCAATAGAACCTTGGACATCGGTCTTGAGCACGACATTCAGCTCCTTGACCTTGCCCTCGCGAATAGCGGAGGAGAAGTCGTCGAGTGAGAGAGGACGGCTTGGTCGTGTGAGGTCGCGCTGCTTGGCCTCCTCCTGCCGTTTCTCTGCAATGGCGCGCGCTGTGCGCTCGTCCTTCACGACCTCCAGCAGATCGCCGGCTTCTGGAACGTCATGAAGGCCGATGATTACCATCGGCGTTGCAGGCGGAGCTGTGCGGTGGCGCGCGTTGTTCTCGTCCTCCAAGGCCCGGACCTTGCCCCAAGTCTTACCGACCACCACGACGTCGCCGGTATCCAGGGTGCCGTTTTGGACCAGGACCGTGGCGAGGGGCCCTCGCCGGCGGTCCAGCCGCCCCTCGAGCACCGTCCCGACCGCATCCCGGTCAGGGTTGGCTTGAACGTTGACCTCATCTGCGACCAAGACAATCGCCTCCAGCAGGTCGTCGAGGCCGGTCTTCATCTTCGCCGACACAGGGATGACCATCGTTTGGCCGCCCCATTCATCGGGCATCAGACCCAGATCGGCGAGCTGTTGCTTGACGACCTCTGGCTGGGCGTTCGCTTTGTCTATCTTGTTGAGGGCCACGATGATCGGAACGTGGGCGGCCCGAGCATGGTTGATGGCCTCAACCGTCTGCGGTTGTACGCCATCGTCAGCAGCAACGACCAGAACCGCGATATCTGTCGTGTGGGCGCCACGGGCTCGCATCGCTGTGAAGGCCTCGTGCCCCGGCGTGTCGAGGAAGGTGATACGGCGGCCGTTGTGTCTGATCTGATAAGCACCGATATGCTGAGTGATGCCACCGCTCTCTCCACCGACTACGTCGGTGTGGCGGATTGCATCGAGAAGGGAGGTCTTTCCATGGTCCACGTGTCCGAGCACCGTCACAACGGGGGGTCGCTTCTCCAGATCTTCGGGTTCCTCGTCGGCAAGCAGTATTTGCCAAGCCGACAGCTCGCTCTCTGTTTCCTCTTCCAGTTCCGCATAGGGCTGTTTCGCTTCGTACCCGAACTCCGCGGCAATAATCGCTGCCGTATCGAAATCGACTTGCTGATTAATGCTGGCCAGAACCCCATTGCTCATCAGGCTCTTGATTACATTGATCGGCGTCTCGCCCAATAGATCCGCGAGATCGCGAACCGTGATGACCTCTGGGATTGTGATTTCCTGTTCTGCCATAGTCGTACCTCCTGATTTTCCAACCTGAATGGTCAGCCTTCACCCAAATCGGGTCCGGGACAAGGCTGTGTGTCCTCGACAGTGAATGCGATCGGCTCGTTGCTTTCGCACGCACGGCCGAAGTGAATAAATGACGCGCGCCTTAGGATTCTGCCTCAGCCTCGACCTCGGTCGCTGACTCAGGCATAGACTCAGCATAGGCTTCCAGCAGCGCTATGTCTTGCGGCGATAGCTGCGCCCGCAGCGCTCGGCTAAGGCTTCCGCGCTGGAGCGCTTTCTGCCAGCATAGGCGACGTCGGCATAGGTAGGCGCCTCTGCCATTCTGCTTGCCTGTCTCATCAACAGTGATGTGGCCCTCCGGCGTCAACACGATCCGCACCAAGTCGCGCTTTGGCTTTGTTTCGCGACACGCCACGCACGTCCGCAACGGGACGTGTTTCTGCTTCGGTCTTCGCTTATGCTTTGCCATCACGCTCGATTCCAGACCCTGACTTCATCTCCGCTCTACTTGCTGCAGCCGCGCAAAAAGGGACGCCGATGAACCCTTTGGCGTCCCTTCACTAGTAGTAAGCGTCCTGCGACAAGCTGCCGTATCCCTGAAGTCAGCTAGGCATCACATAGCATGCCCCGTCGCAATCCCCATTCTTACAGCAGGACCCACCAAAGGCTTCATCACAGTATCTCAGTCAGGTTCATGACCCTGGCTAGAATTCGTCGCCGTACTCATCCCACGCATTCTGATTCCGACGATGCCGGCGAACCACAATGGTTTCGCCAGAGAACTCATCGTACACGACGGTACGCCGCTTACGCTTCCGGCGCTTCTTGCGTGAGTCAGGGGCTTCACCCAACTCTTCTAGTTCGACCTCATCTTCGTCCTCATAGACGACATCTTCAAGGTCCGCCACGAAGCCTAACTCATCCGAGCTTTCGGCAAAGGCCGGTTCGGGCTCTTCTTCCTCTTCAGTAACTGGCTCTTC
Organism: Anaerolineae bacterium; assembly: GCA_049974845.1. Classification (GTDB taxonomy): domain Bacteria; phylum Chloroflexota; class Anaerolineae; order B4-G1; family SLSP01; genus PWVB01. The sequence goes on from JBNGCP010000030.1 coordinate 26,469, forward strand.
AGCCGCCGGCTCTTCGACCACCGGCTCCTCAGCGACCTCGGTCTCCTCCGCCTCAACGGCCTCGGGTTCGCGCTCCTCGCCGATCTCCGGTGTCGCTTGCGCTTCTTCTGTTTCCTCGGCAACGCCCTCAAGTTCAGCCGTGGGCTCCTCTTCCTGCTCAAGCTCACCACAGTCGAGCAGGTTCAGCCCACCCGCTTCCACAGCCTCCTTGATCTCCTTCAGGGCTTTGACACCAACACCCGTTAGCATCAAAAGCGCTTCGTCACCTACGGCTATGCGCTCCATCACCTGTCCCGCGTTAGTCAGTCCATTGGAGACAAGATGACTTTGGACCTTCTCGGACAAGTCCAAATTGCTTATGGGGATCTTATACGCGCCCTTAGGCACGCGAGCTTGGGCCTCTTCTTTGGCCTTCTCTCGTTCAGCCTCGACCTTGCGCTGTGCGCGTTGACGGGCGCGGGCTTGGCTGGCGCCCGGACGTTCAGCGTCGCGACGGGCGATGATTGCCTCACGGACGGCCTTAACCACGTCGCCAATGACGTGCCGTTCCTCGTCGGTGTAGGGATAGCGATCCTGCTCGTGCGTCCGCATAATCGAGGCCAGACGTGGGATCAGCGAGGCCGTCCCCTTGAGCGCGTCCAGCAGCTCGGGAGCTTGATTGACCTGTTCGAGCGCCCAGAGCGCCGCCTCCGTCGCGCCCTGGATGTCGACGCGCCAGTTCGTCAGTTTCGCCGCGAGCCGGGCATTCTGCCCGGAGCGCCCAATCGCCAGGGACAGATGGTCATCGAGCACCACAACCGAGGCGGTTCTGCCGCCTGGGTTGTTCTCGTCCAGGACCACACATACGATGTTGGGCACGCTCAAGGCGTTGCTGATCAGGGTCTCGGGATCGTCTGACCACTCCACGACATCAATGCGCTCTCCATGGAGCTCTCGTGAGATGGTCTGAATCCTTATCCCCCGCATCCCCACGCAAGCGCCCACAGGATCAATGCCGGGCTGCCGCGCCGAAACTGCCACCTTTGCTCGCGTTCCTGCCTCTCGGGCTACTGCGTTGATCTCCACCTGTCCGTTGCGGATCTCCGGAACCTCAAGCTCCAGCAATCTTCGCAGCATCAACGGATGACTGCGGCTTACGATGATCTCGGGCCCACGGGAGGTGCGCCGCACCTCCAGAACATAGACCCGTATCTTCTGGTGAAGGACATATCGCTCGCCTGGGATCTGCTCACGCCGCGGCATATGCGCTTCCTCGGTGCGCTCAAGATGCAGCGTCACACCGTGAGGATTGACCGACTGGACCGTACCGATGATGATCTCGTTCTCCTGGCGGCTGAAGCGATTGAACTGGCTTTCGCGTTCCGCTTCACGCAACCGCTGGGTGATCACCTGTTTGGCGGTCTGCGCGGCGATGCGCCCAAAGTCACGCGGAGTGACATCAACCATTATGGCGTCATCAACCTGCGCGTTGGGGTGTTTGCGTCGCGCTTCCTTTAGGCTGATCTCGGCCTGTGGGTCTTCGACCTCCTCAACGACCATGCGCTCGATGAAGATGCGCGCCAGACCGGTCTCAAGACTGATCTCTGCAGACACGTTTTGCGTGGCAGGGACCTTCCAGTCGCGTCGGTACGCAGTTGCCAGGGCAGCCCGGATCGCATCCAGGACGACTTCCCGTGGCAAACTGTACTCGGCACAGATCTGGTTAAAGGCCAGAGCGAACTCACTCTTCATTCAGTTTCTGCCTCCCCGTTATCTCCCAACGGCGGACTACAAAGAAAAGTGGGGCTCGCCCCACTTTTCAGTGATGATACCACTTACTTTGTCCACATTATAGCATAGTCACTCCGTTTCGACAAGATGTCACGCACGAACATCTACATATAAATAGGGTGCGCATGAGTGTGTTTCCTAGGTCACCTGCCGGCCAGCAGGACGACGGCGGAGCGCGCTTGAACGGTGTACGTGGCGCTTTCGACGATCGGCGCTTTGGACGGGGGAGCGATATCTTCGGGGCTATCCAGCGCTGTATCAATGACACGGCGCCAACGTGCCGATTGCTCTTCGCTTTGGCCCGGCGACGGCAGCTCGAAGGTCAGCGGCTCCCAGTAGGCGTTGAGCATGATGTGAAGGTGCTCATCATCATCGGGAGCGAAGATCTCAAACGCAAGGCTGTGAGAATGTTCGCTCCAGTCGGGCTTGCGCAGGCTCACACCGTGCCAGACGACGGTTGGCGAACCATCCTCGTCCGGTGTGGACCAGAACTTTTCCTTTCGAAAGACGGCAAGATCCTGTGTGAAGTCGATGATCTCACGGACAAACCTCAGAAAGCCCTCGTTCTCATCGAGGTTGTGCCAGTCGAACCAGCTGATCTCATTGTCCTGGCAGTAGGCGTTGTTGTTTCCCCGCTGGCTGCGACGCACTTCATCCCCCATCAGGATCATTGGCGTCCCTTGTGACATGAAGAGGATCGTCATCAGATTCCGAATCTGGCGTCGCCGCAGCGCTTGAATCTCAGGGTCTGTCGTTGAACCCTCCATACCATGATTCCAGCTATAGTTCACGTCCATCCCATCTTCGTTGTCGTGCAGATTGTCCTCGTTGTGCTTCTCGTCGTAGGAGATCAAATCGTTGAGTGTGAATCCATCGTGGGAGGTGACAAAGTTGATGCTGCGGTTGGGCTCTCGATCGGGTTGCGTGTAGAGGTCGGGGCTGCCGTTGATATGGTGGGCTAACTGGCGGACAATGCCGTTATCGCCTCTCACGAACCGCCGTATATCGTCGCGGAATTGCCCGTTCCACTCGGCCCACCGATGTCCGATGAACGATCCTACCTGGTAGAGGCCTGCGGCATCCCAAGCTTCTGCAATGATCTTGGTGCCGGCCAGGATCGGTTCTGTCTCGATCTCCCAGAGTATCGGGGGGTCGTCCATAGGTCTGCCTTCTTGATCCCGCGCCATCACCGAGGCGAGGTCGAATCGGAAACCGTCGACATGCATCTCCGAGACCCAATAGCAGAGGCAGTCCAGGATCATCCTTCGCACGATCGCGTGATTGGTGTTGACGGTATTGCCTGTGCCGCTGTAATCAGCGTAGCGTGCTTCGTCGTCCTCCAGCATGTAATATGCGGCGTTCTCCAATCCTCGGAAGGATAGGGTGGGCCCCCTGTGATCTCCCTCTGCTGTATGGTTGAAGACGACGTCGAGAATCACCTCGATCCCTGCTTGATGAAGCGCCTTCACCATGTCTCGGAACTCATTGATCGCGCAGACCGGGTCGGCGTGCGAGCTGTAGCCGTAATGTGGGGCAAAGAACGCGATCGGACTGTATCCCCAGTAATTGGTGAGGTCATCAGGAGCGTCCTGTGGGTCGAAGTGTTGTATGGGCAATAGCTCCACAGCGGTGATCCCCAGGGATTGCAGATAGGGGATCCTCTCCGCGACGCCGGCATACCTCCCACGCTTGTCTGGGTCAATGTCGCAACTGGGGTCTTGGGTCAGGCCACGCACGTGCATTTCGTAGATGACGGTGCTGGCGTAGGGTCGATCGAGATGGACATCCTGGTGCCAATCGTAGGCACCGGGATCGACGACGACGCTCTTGATCGCCTGCCCACAGTTGTCTCCCGGCTCGATCGCTGCCTGGCGGTTGTACCGGCTGCTTGGCACGACCGCGCGGGCATAGGGATCGACCAGGAGCTTGTCTCCATCAAATCGAAGCCCTCTCGCGGGGTCGAAGGGGCCCTTCACCTTGTAGCCGTAGAGCTGCCCATGGCCGATGTTGGGGACGAAGATGTGCCAATAGTGGAATGTGCGGTTACGTTCACGGTCGAGCGTGATGCTGTGACGGGGCTCGGCATCATCAGGATCGTCGAAGAGCAGCAGCTCCACCGCTTCGCAGCTCTGCGAATAGAGACAGAAGTTGACACCCTCTGGGTGAGTCGTGGCGCCCAAAGGATAGCTCCGCCCCGGTTGGGGTGTGACATCCATAGTTCGCTCCTTGGTCTCGATGCCTAAGTAGGGGGTTGTGCACATCACCTTTGGGCATCGCGTTGGTCCTTTCCCTGATTCTATGGACGAACACGTACAGATCAACCCCTCCTGGCGGCTTCATCGCCTATCATCCAGTCCAACTCCTCTGCGAAGGTAAGAAAATCGTTAGCGTATCGAAACGAAGCCGTCACGCATCTCGGATTGCGCTCACTGCACTGCTATGCTATACTGCGAACGACTGATTCCGGTGTGCTGCGATCCCACAGCACCTTCCTTTGTAGGGAGTCTCTTTGGTGGCAAGTCCCCGACCGCAATGGAGATGCCGGAATCGTCGCAGGTCTGGAGCGAGGTTGGCACAGGGGCGAGCCTGACGGATTCTATACCGACGAGAGCGGGGCTGTGACCGAGAAACTCTACTTCAACGGTGTCAACGGTGCGACGGGCGAGTACGGGCTGAAGCCGATGACGGTGAAGGCCTTGGCCGAACGCCTCCTGGAGGAGCGGTTCGGGATGGCCCGACAGCTCCGTGATCTTGAGCGCTTGGTAACGCATCGCACCGCCAACGAGCGGAAGATCCTCGCCATTGTCGAGTTCCTGGTGAGGGATATCGTTGCCATGCAACAGGGCGACGCTCCTGAGGTCAGCCGCTCGGATTCGTGGTATGCCACGATGGCACGTCGGATCCTAGCCATTCTGTTCGATGCGTCCTCTGAGCCGAACCCCGGTGATGTGGAAATCCTCGCTGAAAAGCTTCGGCAACAGCCTGCGTCTACCATCGTCCGCATCATCAAGCTTCTCAACAGCGCTGAGGGCGCTGCGCTCGTCCGGTGGCTGTTGGACGAGGATGCGCCAGATCCCAACCTTCTCCGTGGCGGCCTCGAGTCGCGTTTCGACCAGGTACTGGTTAGCATACAGCGTTCCTACCTGCAGGGTGATCCTCAGGGCATTGTCACCCGGCAAGGGGTCGTGCGGACAGATTGGGTGGAAGCGTTTTGTTGGGATCTGGATCAGCTACCCGTTGAATCCCTCAAGACGCTGCCATCGGTCGACCCAATTGGAGCTCCCTTGCGGAGGTTGATCTACCGGCTGGGGGCTCTAAATGACCTTTTGGAAGGCCACGTGTCGACCTTGATCGAGCCACAGCGCAAGCTCGCTGCGCTGTCTGCCTTGGGCCCCGATGCTTCTTGGCACGAGGTGGTGAGGAGGCTGAACGGTTTCTTGATGGCGCTGCATTATACGTCACAGTCTGTCGATGCGGCGAGCTTGCGGGACGCGCTACGGGAATGGCTGAATGAGCTCAGGCGGGCGGTGGTCGGTCAGTTGGGGCCCGTGCCTTGGGTTGATCCCAAGCGGTTGGATCAGTCCGGTTGGGGCATCATCTTCCCCGCAGTTATGCCCGACGACCGCTGCCAAGCTATCCAGAAGGCGTTGGCACCCTTGCTTGCTTTGCGCCGTAGGCAGGCAGCCGGTCTCTTCTCCGTCTATGCCGGGCGTAATGGCTATCGTCCCGGCGACAGCGCGACAGCTTTTCTCCACCGACCACCCCGAAACGCCAGTGCGTCACACCCGGCCGATCCCGAGGCTACCGGGGTGCCTTACTACTTGTTGATTGTGGGGGCGCCGGACGAGATTCCCTTTGAGTTCCAGTACCAGCTTGATGTGCAGTATGCGGTAGGGCGTTTGGATTTCGGCGACGACCTCTCGGCCTATGAGAGATACGCTCGCAATGTCGTCGCCGCCGAGGCAGAGTCATTTGCTCACACGCCGCAGGCGATCTTCTTCGGCCCCGACAACGCCGGTGACGAGGCAACTTCCCTGACGGCCGAGCACCTTATCGCGCCATTGCACCGACACTTCGGAACGCGCATGGCCGACACACCCTGGCAGTTTGTCCGGGTCGCCCCTGAGAATGCTACCAAAGCCAACTTGCTCAGGATCCTGAAGCTTGAACCGCCGCCGGCGCTCCTCTTTGCTGCGACCCATGGCCTGGAGTTTGATGCCGGAGATCCGCGCCAGGTCGAGCTTCAGGGGGCGCTTCTCTGCCAGGATTGGAAGGGGGGGCGCGGTGCGATCCCGGCTGGTAGCTTCCTTGCGGCACAGGATATCACCTCCGGCATGAACCTGCGGGGAATGATCTTGTTCCTCTTCGCCTGCTTTGGGGCAGGCACGCCCAGGTTTGACGAGTATCATCGTTCTGAGTTTCGCGTGCGGGCCAAACCTATTGCCGAGGTACCGTTCGTGGCCACCTTGCCCAAGGCGATGTTGGCGCTCAAGGATCGCGGGGCTTTGGCGGTCATAGGACACGTGGAGCGAACGTGGGGCCTTTCCTTTTTGGCGGAGCTTCCGCATCGCCCAGAGGGCATGCGCGACCGTCAGCGAGAGCACATCGAGGTCTTTGCCGCAGCGCTCGAGCGGCTGCTGGACGGCCATCCGGTGGGCTCGGCGATGGACTTCTTTGATATGCGGTACGCGGCACTCGCGACCGAGTTGACCTCGCTCTACGATCGGATAGCCGATCCGCCATCCGTGGACGATGCCTTCAGGCTCGCCGAGTTATGGACAGCAAACAACGACGCCCGTGGCTATGTGATCGTCGGTGATCCTGCCGTGCGGCTGCGAGGTATTCCTCCGGGACCAAAGGTCGCCTGAATCAGCGGAAGGAGTCTGACCATGGCCGATGAGTTGAGAAGCCTTTTTGAGGAAGAGCTGGTCTTCAACGGCGTGAATGCCGTGACCGGCAAATATGGGAGGCCCCCTCTCAGCAGCGAGAGACTGGCGCGACTGATCCGCGGAATGCCCTCTCCTCAGGATTACCGCGACTTTGTCGAGCACCAGAAGGAGCTGGCAACACAGGCCCAGGTGGAAGATCGCCTCACGCGCATTACCGACACCGAGATGGCGCTCCGCGAGTCCGAGATGGCGACGCGCTTGTCCGAACTCAGGCGCAAAGTGCACGATCAGGTTAAGTATCCGGTGAAGCCTGGCGCCGGAGATCCGGCCCGTGTTGAGGAGGTTGGGTGGGCTGTGGTTTTCCCCGCCGATATGCCTTTCCACCTGTTCCAGGACATTCGTGACGCGTTGCATCCCTTACTCGAACTGCGGCGCGCGCAGGCAGGCGACCTTTTCCGCATCTACGAGGGTGATGATGCGTATCGTTTGGGCGAGCGAAAGGATCAATACTTCGAGCGGATGGGCGTCGGTGTAGGGTTAGTCGATCCTCAAGAGATGCCTTTCTATGTGATGTTGGTGGGGACACCGCAGCAGATACCTTACGGGTTTCAATATCAGCTGGATGTGATGCGCGGGGTTGGGCGGTTGGACTTCGGAAACGATGTCGAGGCGTATGGCCTCTACGCGCAGACCGTGGTAGCCGCTGAGACGGGGAGGGTCGTGCTGCCACCCCGAGCGGCGCTGTTCGCCCCCTCGAATCCCGGCGACAAGGCGACTCGGCTGAGCTCGGCCTATCTTGCCGAACCCGTCTGGAATAATCTAGCAGTTGCCTCTCCCGAATATGAGGTGCCGCTGGCCTACGATTGGGAGTTGCTTCCGCCCCTTATTGGCGAGGGCAAGGCAACTCACAGACGGCTGGCGCAGTTGCTAGGTGCGGATCCCGCCCAGAAGCCGGCCCTGCTCTTCACGGCAAGCCATGGCGTGGAGTTTCCGGCCCAGCATCCTGCGCAACTTCGCCACCAGGGCGCACTCCTTTGCCAGGACTGGCCTGGACCTGGTGCGGATGTCCTGCGCGACTACTATTTCACCGCAGAAGACGTTCCCGCGCGAGCAGACCTCTCGGGGATGATCGCTTTCTTCTTCGCGTGTTATGGCGCCGGGACACCCGAATTGGATCAGTTTGCGGCGCAGGCCTTCAAGGTTCGCGAGCGCATTGCCCCGCGGAGCTTCACCGCTGCGCTGCCGCAGCAGTTGCTCAAACGGGGGGCCCTGGCCGTGCTGGGCCACGTGGAGCGGGCCTGGGGATACTCCTTCATCTCTCCGGGCGGGCGACTTGAGAACCAGACCTTCGTCACCGCCTTGCGAACGTTGATGAATGGAGATCCCGTCGGTCTCGCGACGGACCTTAGTTTCGACATGCGCTATGCGGAGATGAGTTCGGACTTTAGCGCGGATCTCGAAGAGCTGCAGTGGGACCCAGACTATCTGAGTGACTATGAGCTGGTCCACCGGTGGACGGCGAACAACGACGCCCGCAGCTATGTCGTGATTGGGGATCCAGCCGTGCGAATCCCCTTTGCGCGAGAGGAAGCGGAGGAGCGCGTGAAACTTGGTGCCGTCGTGGAACCGGGACTGGAGGAAGAAACTGCTGTCGAGGCTGCCTATCCCGAGGAATGGGAGGCTGAGGCGCCCCCGACTGGGAAGTGGCCTCCGGAAGAGCCTGACCTTGGGGAGCGGGCGCGTGTAGCACCGCCGTACACGCCCCCAGAGTTCCCAACACAGCCACCTGCACACGGGGCCGTAGCTGCTGAAGCAGCGGTGCCGCCCGAGCTCAGGTGGGAGGAGGGGGGCGTGGCGTATGGACTCGGCGACCAGTTCGAGAGGCTCCGCGAGTCATTGAGAAGCTTCACGGACCAGCTGGCAACCGAGTTAGGCCAGGCAGCAGAAGACATCGTCACGCTCGATGTTCGTACCTATTCGACAAGGGATATCTCGGCTGTGGCACGGTCCCTCGATGCCCATGGGGATGTTGAGGCCACCTTGCGCGCTTTGACCCGGGTGGCCTTCGATGGTGATGTGCAGGTCTATGTGCCGGAGAGGTCTGGAGGAGGCGTGGACGAGGCGCTCTGGATGATCCACAGGGCGATGGTTGAGGAAGCTCAGGATAGCCGAGCGCGATTCCTTGCGACGATGGCGGAGCTCGCCACGCGCTTGCTGGATAGCCTACGGATAGGCTGATCGTGGTCAATGCCACGTTTGTCTGCAGCGGTTTGGCGTTCCCCGAGGATAAGGATCCTCTGGGCATCTGGGATCTTGCTCGGCCCGCGGCGACCCCCCTCGCTGCAGCCCGGGAAGGGACACCCCAGGGACTGGTGTGGGACGTTGAGCTTCCACCCGTAGCCAACGAGGCCAAGGCGGTGCTGCGAGTGCGCAGGCTCGAGCTCGAGGCGCGTGAAGAGGCTCTCGCCGTCGCGGCTGAGCGCTTTGCGCGGTTTGACCCCGCGCCCACCTATCGTGTGTACGCGGACGCGGCTGAGGCCAAGCTGTTGGCCGAGGTCCAGGCCTTGCGCAGTTCAACCACCGCGTACGGCATGCGCGAAGATGTCACGTCTGTTCTGCGTGAGGTGTATGCGCGGTGCGAGGCGCTTCTGGTTCAGTTCCGTCGCCTTGTCCAATTCTATGCTCGTGTCGAGACAGAGGTGGATGGGCGCGATGTGGCGCTCACCGCGGTGGACTGGACGGGAGATTACCGGACGGCGTGGATGGATAATGTAACGCCGGCGGATATGCAGCTGCACCTCGACGCGGTGCGGCTGGCGCTGGCATCGCGCCTGGCGTGGCTGCGGCTTATCACGATCGTGGCATCCGGTGCGTTGGACCTTGCGTCGAAGGCGTCCATACCGGGTGGTCAGGTGTTGCTTATGCCCGCCGTGTATCAGTTTGTGCGGGATGTGCTGGAGGAGATGGAGCGGAGTCAGATCAGGATGGGGCTTGGCAAGTCCCAGCACTTGCCATCATCTCCATCCGCTAGTGCTTGCTAGCGGACCAAATTGGGAGGAAGAAAGATGACAGAAACTGGACTGAAGAGCGCGATTGAGAAGTTCGCCAGGGATCTAGCCGGCAAGGCTGAGTCGTACGTCGAGGACATTAGCACGCTGGAGATCCGGACCTTCACCACGCCCAGCGCTCAGATCACGAGCGTGGCGCGCAGCGGACTTGATCTCAACGATCCGGGATTGGCAGAAAGGTTGCGGCTGCGCGCCTATACCAGGATCGATCTTGACTGCGACACGACGGTCTGCTTGCCCGTGGATGAGAATGACCAGATTGATCGCTCGGTCTGGGATATCCACCAATCCATGGTGAATCAGGCGCTAAAGACCAGGGAGACGATGCTGCAAGCGATGGGGGATGCGCTCACTTCTGCGTTGGAGGCGCTGCAGCGTGTGACTGGCTAGCGAGAGTCAGACGCTCGGCGCGATGGCTCTGCGGGCCGCGGTGCGACTTACATCGCGCCCGCATCGCGATCGAGATCGCGGCAAGCACTTGACAAGCCTCAATTAAGCCCTATTATTAGGGACAGACACATCCATTGAGTGATCAGTATGGAAAGATACTTAAGTCACGAGCCTGATCCAGCGCAGAAGTACGGATATTACTTCTATTTTGGCTGCCCTGCCCGGGCCGGCGGTTTCGCGCTGTCAGGAGGATGACGTAGACTAGACAGAAAGTCCTAAACAACCTAAAGCGTGGAGCCAACCGGCTCCACGCTTTTTTAGTATCCAAGAGAAGGAGACTCAGCATGACATGTCGAGGGATCCGAGGAGCAATCACAGTCGAAGAGAACACAGCGGCGGCCATTCTGGAGGCGACGCGCACGCTTCTGACGTCGATGCGTGAGGTGAACGCGTTTGCCATCGAGGAGCTCGCCAGTGTGATCTTCACCGCGACACCCGATCTCACCGCTGTGTATCCGGCAGCGGCGGCTCGGGAGATGGGGTGGACGCAAACGCCGCTCTTGTGTATGCAGGAGATGGCGGCCGCGGGCAGCCTGCCGCGCTGCATCCGGGTGTTACTGCACTGGAACACCAACCGCCTGCCCGGTGAGGTGCAGCATGTCTACCTTCGGGGTGCCCGGGTCCTGAGGCCGGACTTGATGGAGACGAACCCATGACGCGGATCGCTTTTCAGGGCGTCGCGGGTGCGTATTCAGAAGAGGCCATTCGTGAGTACTTTGGCCCCGATGCCGAGACGCTGCCATGCCGCACGCTCGAGGAGATATTCCCTGAGGTAGAACGTGGCCATGTCGACTACGCGATGCTGCCGGTCGAGAACGCGGTCGCCGGTTCTGTGGCTGGTGCGTACGAGCTCTTGCTGCAGCGGGACCTGCGCATCAATGCGGAGATCATCCTTCGGGTCCGGCATATGCTCATCGCCGCGTCTGGTACCGAGCGGTCGGCGATCCGGCGAGTGCGATCCCATCCCCAGGCTTTGGCGCAATGTCGACGGTATCTGAGCCGCCATGGGATGAAGCCTGAGCCTGCCTTCGACACGGCCGGTAGCGCCCGTGACCTGGCCCTGAATCCTGATTCGGAGGTCGCGGTCATCGCCGGCAGGCTGGCGGCTGAGATATATGGCCTCGAGATCCTCGACCGGGCGATTGAGGACTTCCCCTTCAACTACACGCGGTTCTTTCTGCTCGGGCTGGAGGATCCGCCTCGTGCGCAACGCAACAAAACGTCGGTGGTCTTCTCCACCCGGCATCGCCCTGGGGCGCTTTATAAGTGCATAGGCGAATTTGCCACGCGAGGCATCAACCTGACGAAGATCGAGTCACGTCCTAGGCTCAACCAGCCTTGGCGCTACACGTTTTATCTGGATTTTGAGGGACATTGCCAGGATCTGGAGGCCGAAGCCGCCCTATTGGGCCTATTCAGACACGCATCGTTTGTGAAGTTCTTGGGGTCGTATCCGGCCGCGACGACGCCGGTGCCCGAGGAGGCTACGCTATGGGAGAGTTCAATGGATCTCTACGTCGCTGCTGCAGGGGGGCGGTCCGCAGAGGATCTGGGAGCAGACTCGCAGGAGGGGTGAGATGATTATCATTATGAAGCATGGTGCAACAACGGGCCAGATCTCGAATGTTGCGGCCCGAGTCGAGCAGATGGGGTGTCAGGTGCATCTCTCTGAGGGGAAGGAGCGCACCATCATTGGGGTCATTGGCAATGGGCGGCCGATCGACCGCGAGCAGATCGAACGTATGTCGGGCGTGGAGCGCACGGTGCCGGTGCTTCGTCCCTTTAAGCTGGCCAGTCGAGAGTTTCATCCCCAGGACTCAATTTTCCCGATCAACGGTGTGTCCATCGGCGGCAAGCAGCTCGTGATCATGGCCGGTCCATGTGCTGTGGAGAGTCGGGGACAACTGCTCGAGACGGCAGAAGCGGTCAAGGCAGCGGGCGGGCATGTGCTGCGCGGGGGAGCGTTCAAGCCGCGTA
>JBNGCP010000030.1:38722-41609 GCA_049974845.1 Anaerolineae bacterium
GCGGTCAAGGCAGCGGGCGGGCATGTGCTGCGCGGGGGAGCGTTCAAGCCGCGTACGTCCCCTTACAGCTTTCAAGGGCTGGGCGAGGAGGGCCTGCGCTTGCTGGCGGAGGTTCGGGAGGCGACGGGTCTTCCCGTCGTCACGGAGGTGATGGCGCCCGAGCAGGTGCCCCTGGTCACGACCTATGCCGATATCCTACAGGTCGGGGCTCGAAGCATGCAGAACTACGCGCTCCTCCACGCCGTCGGAGAGTCGCAGCGTCCCGTCCTTCTCAAGCGGGGTATGATGTCCACTATCGAAGAGCTCTTGATGTCGGCCGAGTATATCCTCTCTCACGGCAATCATCGCGTGATGCTCTGCGAACGTGGCATCCGCACCTTTGAGAAATACACGCGAAATACGCTGGATATCAGCGCCGTGCCGGTGCTCAAACAGCTGAGCCACCTGCCGGTGGTCGTCGATCCCAGCCATGGGACCGGCCACTGGGAGTACGTCGCGCCCGTGGCGCGCGCTGCAGTGGCAGCGGGGGCAGATGGCCTGATCATAGAGGTGCATCCGCATCCAGAGGGGGCCCTCTCCGACGGCGCCCAGTCGCTAAAGCCCACCCGCTTTGCCGAGCTGATGGATAGCCTTGGTCCCCTCGCAGCAGCGGTGGGAAGAAGCCTCTAGCCGAATACGGATGATGCCATGAAGCCGCTTTCGGAATGTGTCATTACCGTGGTCGGGCTTGGTCTGATGGGGGGCTCGCTGGCCGGTGCCCTCCGTGGCCATTGTGACGAGGTCATCGGTGTCGACTGCGACGCACAGGTTGTTGATGAGGCCTTGGCGCGTGGATTTGTCGATCGTGCTGGTGTGGACCTCGAACAGGCGGTGCGGGCAGCCGATGTCGTCGTGCTTGCTACGCCGGTGCGGACGATCATCGCGCTCGTGGAGGCCGTCGGGCCGTGGCTGAAGCCGGGCGCCCTGCTCATGGATGTGGGCAGCACAAAGGCTCGGATCCTCGACGCGATGGCGACGCTTCCCGCGCAGGTCCAGGCTCTAGGAGGTCATCCGATGTGTGGCAAGGAGATCTCGGGCATAGGTGCAGCAGATCCAGATCTGTTTCGCCAGAGGACCTTCATTCTATCACCACTCGAGCGCACGTCGGAGGCCGCGCTCGAGCTGGGCACGCAGCTCGTCCACGCGGTGGGCGCCACACCTTTGGTTGTCGACGCTGAACGTCAGGACTATCTGGTCGGGACCCTCAGCCATCTCCCCTATCTCCTGGCCTGCGCGTTGGTGAGCACAGCGGATGCCACGACCTCTTCGGATCCCCTTGTGTGGCAGATCGTGGCGGGGGGATTCCGTGACACATCCCGCGTCGCCGGCAGTGATGTATCGATGATGGTTGACATCCTGATGACCAACCGCGCGGAGGTCGTCAACGCTGCCCGCATCTGCGAGACCCATCTGGGGCGCTTGCGCTCCCTGATCGAGGCCGGCGATGAGCGGAGGCTGCGCGCGGCGCTGGAGTATATTCGCGAAACCCGCAAGGAGATGTATCCATGACGTGGTTGACCGTCCGCAGCTACAAATCCTCGGAGGTAGAGGGGTTGAGAGGTACCGTTGGTGTCCCGGGAGACAAGTCAATCTCTCACCGTGCCCTGATGCTGGGGGCTCTGGCGGAAGGCACGGGGCGGATCGAGGGCTTCCTGCCCTCTGGGGATTGCCTCGCCACCCTCGACTGCATTCGGAGTCTGGGCGTTCCTCTCGAGCACTCTGACTCTGGCGCCTCCACGACATTGGTGATCCAGGGGCGCGGGCTTCGCGGGCTGCAGCCGCCGGAGGCACCGCTCGACTGCCGCCGCTCCGGTACGACGATGCGTCTGATGGCCGGCATTTTGGCGGGACAGTCCTTCGACAGCGTGTTGACGGGAGCGCCACAGCTCCTGAGCCGGCCGATGCGCCGAATCACGCGACCGCTCAAGGAGATGGGGGCGGAGATCGACGATACCGAGGGCCACGGCCCGCTTGTGATCACCGGGGGTGCCCAGCTGAGGTCGTCGGAGCACCGGCTGACCGTAGCCAGTGCTCAGGTCAAGAGCGCGGTCCTGCTGGCGGGCCTCTATGCTGACGGCCCGGTCACGATCTACCAGCCGGGACCCGCCCGCGATCACACGGAGCGGATGCTGGCAGCGCAGATCGAGCCATTGGATGATGGGCCGCCGCCGATCGCATATGATCTGGCAGAGGCCCGGTTGGTCCCCGCTGGGATCAGCCGGCTGAGACCCGTGGTGCGTGTGGTGCCCGGTGATTTCTCGTCGGCGGCTTTCCTCATGGCGGCGGCGCTGATAGTTCCAGACTCTGTCGTCACGCTGGTCGGGGTAGGTGTGAATCCCACACGAACTGGTTTTCTTGACGTCGTGCGGGCGATGCACGGTAAGGTGGTGGTGCAAAACAAGCGTGACCAGGGCGGCGAGCCCGTGGCCGACTTGAGGGTCCACGCGTCGCGCCTCACCAGTACGGAAATCGGTGGCGACGCCGTCGTTCGGATGATCGACGAGTTCCCTATCCTGGCGGTCCTGGCGACGCAGGTTGAGGGAACCACCATCGTGCAGGACGCGGCCGAGCTGCGTGTGAAGGAGACGGACCGCATCGCGTCGGTCGTCGATGAGTTGCGGAAGCTGGGGGCCGATATCGAGCCGCGTCCCGATGGCTTTGTCGTCAACGGCCCGACGGAGCTGAGCGGCGCTGAGGTGGACAGCCATGGAGATCACCGGTTGGGTATGGCCCTCGTCATCGCTGGTCTCATCGCCAATGGCGAGACGATGGTCCAGGGTGCCGACGCCATCCCGGACTCGTTTCCTGGATTTACCGAGACGCTGCGGGCGCTGGGGGCCGACCTTCG
>JBNGCP010000031.1:0-40445 GCA_049974845.1 Anaerolineae bacterium
GCCCTTCCCGCGGGCCTGATACGCGTTAGGAGGAATTGTGGTAAAATAACCTTGCAGGACATTCGGCAGATCGTCTTGAGACTTGGATGAACGTCCGCTCGTGTATGCGGCCGAGGTTGGTCACTGTATGCTGGGCAGTGCGCGAGGGAAGATACAGAGGCGATGTCAGGAGCCTAAGGAGAATGGCGAAAATACTTGTCGCTGATGATGACACAGTCCTGCTGAGTCTTCTCAAGACCTTGATGGAGCTCGAGGGTCAGCAGGTGTTGACCGTCACGCGGCCCGAGCAGATCATCCCCGCTGCCAAGCAGGAGAGACCCGCTCTGATTTTGATGGATTTCCATCTCTCAGGGGGGGACGTCATAGACATTCTGGTCGAGCTCAAGACGCTGGATGGCCTGAGTGAAATCCCGATTCTGGTGACATCGGGCATGGATCGCGAGGTGGCTTGCCTTAGGGCTGGCGCGGATGGCTTCATTCTCAAGCCGTTTCGGCCCGCAGAGCTGCTCGCCAAGGTCCATGAGATTATGGCGTCGTCAGGTGCTTAGCTGATGCCGATGGCGGGATGCAGCGACGTGTTGCTTATTGTGGGGCGGTGCATATGCTGGGTCACGTCAAACGCATCGGGTGACCGCGCAGGCGCGCGCTATTTGCGTGTAGGGTTGTATTGTCTGCGCACACGTGCGCGGTATTTTGGAGGTTAGTGAAGTGTAGAATGGCACGGAGAAGAAGACGGAAAAACAAGGAAACGAAGGATCAGTGGTACAAGGTTGACCTTCACATACACACGCCCGCTTCGCAGGATTATCAGCAGGACAATGTCACGTTTCTCGACATCTTGCGCGAAGCAGAGCGGAAAGACATCGATATTCTGGCTTTCACGGACCACAATACGGTAGCCGGGTATCGGACGATGAAGGACGAAATGGAGAATCTGGAGCTCCTGGAGAAACTGGGACGCCTAACCAATGTGGAGCACCAGCGCTTGCAGGAGTACCGGCGGCTATTTGAGCGCATACTGCTCCTGAAAGGTGTTGAGTTCACAGCCACCTTTGGCTTTCACATTCTGGGCATATTCGATCCAGACACCCCGATTCGGGATCTGGAATTCCTTCTGCTGAAGTTGAACATCCCTGTCGATAAGCTTGATGAAGGCGCCACAGATGTGGGCGCGACGGCCGATGTGCTGACCGCTTATCGACTGATTGACGAAGCAGGGGGTATCACGATTGCAGCCCACGCCAATTCCTCCCACGGCGTGGCCCTACAAGGGATTCAGTTCGGAGGCCAGACGCGCATTGCATTCACGCAGGATGAACACCTCCACGCATTGGAGGTCACGGACCTGGAGAAAAAGGGGCGCAAGACCACGGCCCGGTTCTTCGACGGCTCGAAGCCCGAGTACCCACGTCGTATGCGCTGCATTCAGGGCTCGGACGCGCACAGGTTAACCCGTGAGTCGGAGAAGTCGCGTCACCTGGGAATCGGCGATCGAGTTACCGAGGTCCTGCTGAGCGAGAAGTCCTTTGATGCGCTCAGAGAGGTCTTCCTCGGAGATGACTTCGCTCGCACGCGACCCTATCGTCCGCAAGCAAACCCGGTCGACTACGTGCAAGCAGCTCGGGAGGAAGGGCCTAACATCGTACAGGAGTTTCACGAGCGGTACAGCCGCCGCGGCGGATACAGAGACGCGATCATCGCCGATATCTGCGCCTTCGCGAACACCAATGGCGGCACGCTGTACATCGGCGTCCCCTCCAATCCGGAGGGACCACCCACCGGTGTGGGCGCAGCTCCGACGCGCGTCGTCAATCTCTTCAAGCAAGAGGTGCAGGAGCGGATCACACCGGAGCTCGAGATCACGGCGGACGTGCAGGAGACGCAGAGCATCAAGGTCGTGAGGATCATCGTCCCCCGCGGAACGAACCCACCGTATGCAATGGACGAGAGCGAGATCTACATCCGCAGCGAGTCCGAGACGACGGTCGCGGTTCGAGACGAGATCGTTGAGCTCACAAAGCGCGGCATGGGCAGATCCCCGACGCTTCCACAACCGAAGGCGGAGGAGCCTGAGACGCCACAGCAGCCGGCGCTCAAGCAGGAGGAGCCTGAGCTCGATCCACCACGCACGGGGGTCGAGATTGCCGACATCTCCGTCCGCAATAACACCCGCTACTACGCGATGCGCGACCTGCGAAACGGCAATGTCGTCAACAACGTGACCCGCCGATCTGCTCGTCACCTCTGGCGCTACGCCATCGAGGAGGCAGAGGGGAACCCCGTAGACCCGGAGAAGGTCTGCTGGCTGGATAACATCGGCATCTGGAAGCAGCGGGAATACCGCAACCGCGTTCGCTGGGATCTGGTCCAAAGAAATGGCGACAAGGTGCGAGTGTACTACGGCGTCACAGAGGAAGGTATCCACGGCAAGTGGGCCGCCCTGGTTGGAGAGGACTGAACGATATTCTTTCCTGAGCGTGACGCCTGAGTTCTACGAGTCATTGCCGGCGCTGGAGCACGATGGCGCCGGCAATGGTCAGAGAGGTGGATGATACCTGGCCATGAATTCGCGAACCCTGAAGGTAGCGATTCTGACGATCAGTGACCGGGTCGCTGCCGGCGAGTACCAAGATCGGAGCGGGCCGGCCCTGGCAGACGTGGTCCAGCGCCGGTTGCGCGCCGACATCGTCGAGCAGGCGGTTGTGCCCGACGAGCGAGGCCAGATCGCGCAGCGACTCAGGGCCTGGACCGACGACGCCGGTGTGGATCTCATTCTCACCACCGGCGGCACGGGGTTTGCGCCGCGCGATGTGACCCCGGAGGCCACGGCGGACGTGATCGACAAGGCAACACCGGGGCTCGACGAGGCGATGCGCGCCGCATCACGGCAGACCACCCCCTACGCGATGCTATCGCGCGGTCGTTCGGGGATTCGAGGACGCACCCTGATCATCAATCTTCCCGGCAGTCCGAAAGGCGCCACCGAGAGCTTCGTCGTCATCGCTCCTGTCATTCACCACGCTGTTGAGCTCATCAAGAACGAGCCAACGGATCACACAGCTCACCGATTCCGGCAACAACGTCCGATCATCTGAGCAACTTAAGGAGGGCCAAGACATCCATGCGCATCTTGTCCGTATCGGAGGTTCAGGATCTCGAATCGTCTGCCGACGCATCAGGGCACTCGTACGCCGATATGATGGCCCGGGCGGGAGAGGGCATCGCTGAAGCCATCAAACAGCACGTCGCCATCGAGGGCAAGCGCATTCTCGTTCTGGTGGGACCCGGTAACAACGGTGGCGATGGCCTGGTCGCTGCACGCCATCTTCAGCACGCCGGCGCCTCAGTGACCGCATACCTCTCTCGCGCACGCGATACGGACGACGACCCGGTCTTCGCAGCTGCGAAGGCAGCGCAGGTGGATCTATGCCTCGCCGAAGACGACGAGGACGGTCAGGTGCTCAGCCGTCTGACGAAGGCCGCGGATATGGTTGTCGACGCGCTGTTGGGCACTGGGGCGGCACCTCCACTGCGAGGCACCATCGCTGACATCGTCCAAACGGTACAGACGTCGCTCGTAGAGCGATCGCGACACATCCTCACCGCAGCCACCGGGCTCATGCCACGCGCTGCGTCTCGACCCTATGTCGTCGCTGTCGATGGTCCATCGGGCCTCGACTTCGACACCGGTGACGTCGACGAAATCACGCTGAGCGCCGACTTGACGGTGACCTTCGCGTTTCCCAAATGGGGCCATGTGAAGCTGCCAGGGGCAGCGAAGGTCGGTCGTTTGCTCGTTGCCGACATCGGCATTCCCGATACGGTAGCCGTGCCCGACGGCCCAAGGCTTGCAGTGCCGGAGATGGTGACGGCTTTGCTTCCTGGACGCCCCGTCGACGCTCACAAGGGGACCTTCGGTAAGGCAATGATCGTAGCGGGTTCGTCCAACTACACCGGTGCATCGATTCTGGCCTCCACCGCAGCAGTGCGAGCCGGGGCTGGGCTGGTCACGCTGGCGTTGCCCAGTAACCTGCACGCTGCCGTGGTCGCTGCGATGCCCGAGGTCACCTACCTGCTCCTTCCACACTCGCTCGGTGTCGTCAACCAACATGCGCTGTCGGTGCTCCGCCCGAAGCTAGAGGGCTACACAGCGCTGCTGGTGGGGCCGGGACTGAGCAACACTTCGGAGTCCCGCGAGTTCCTGGATGGGCTTCTCAGTCCCGAGAGACCAACACGCACGACAGGTTTCGTCCAGGCGAAAGTGGAGGGCAAAGGACAGCAGGCGTTGCCACCACTGGTGGTGGATGCCGACGGACTGAACATCCTGAGCCAGCTCGACGATTGGCCCAAACGCCTGCCCCAGGGCACGATCCTGACCCCTCATCCAGGAGAAATGTCCAGGCTCACAGGGCTCACAACCTCGGAGATCCAGCGCAACCGTCTCAACGTGGCTGCCAAATGGGCCGAAGAGTGGCAGCAAACCGTCGTTCTAAAGGGCGCCTTCACGGTGATCGCTGCACCAGGGCGTCAGCCAGTGCTGCTGCCCTTTGCCAATCCGGGCTTGAGCTCAGCTGGCACAGGCGATGTCCTGGCTGGGACAATCGTCGCCTTGCGCGCGCAGGGTCTTGACGCATTCGAGGCTGCTGTTGCTGGCGGCTATCTCCACGGACTTGCCGGCGAGATCGCCACCGAGCGCCTGGGAGCGGCGGGCACGGCAGCAGGTGACGTCGTCCTTTCACTGCCCGACGCCTGGCGCCGCCTCTCTTGATCGGGCATCATCAGAGACATGACCACGGCCCCATCCGGTGGATCGAATGGGGCCGCACCATCAAGCTCAGACACCGACATCAGTCGTCGGATGCCGTCTCTCTGAGGCTCATAGCGAAGTTGTAGCCCAGCTCCTCACCTTGCGCGAGTTCCTCGTGAGTCGCGCCTCCCGGGAACTCCCACTGCTCCACGAGCTCCCAGTTCAGCTCCTCAGCAAGCTTGGCGATCTCGCGCCGCGCACCGCCGCTCCAACCGAAGCTCCCAAAGTACGCGAGCTTCCGGTCGCGGATCCGCTTGCGCTCGGCCATGTCAAGAACGTGCGTTATCAACGGGAAGAGCCCACCTTCGTATGTCGGCGCGCCGATCAAGACACCGCTGCGCGAGTACAGGTCCGACAGGATATAGCTGACAGCCGTATGCCGGACATCGTAGATGCTCAGCGGCATACCGGCCCGCGCGACCCCGCTCGCCACTGCCTCGACCATTCTTTCGGTATTCCCGTACATCGTGCCGTAGAGAAGCGTCACACCCGCCTCCGGACCCTCCAATGCATAGTTGGCCCACTTTCTGTAAAGCTCGATGATTCGGGTGGGATTCTCGCGCCAGACCAACCCGTGGGAAGGAGCAACGACATCAATGGGCACGTCCTTGAGCTTATCGATCGCCCTGAGGACAGGGCGCGCGTAGAGTGCCACGATGTTGGCGTAGTAACGCAGCGCCTCCCGCTCGTAGAACTCGAGGTCAGTGTATTGATCGTCGAAAACGGCACCCTGCAGCGCCCCATAGCCACCGAAGCCATCGCAAGAGAAGAGCACCTTCTCGGTTAGCTCGTACGTCATCATCGTCTCGGGCCAATGGACCATCGGCGTCATGTGAAACTGCAAGGTATGGGTACCGAGATCGATGGTCTCCTCATCGTCGACAACATGAATGCCCTCGGTGATTCCATAGAAGCTGGCCAGAAGATCCACGGCACGCTTTGTGCACAGGATTATAGCCTCCGGAGCGATGCGCCGGAGCGTCCTCACAATACCGGTATGATCCGGCTCCATATGGTTGATCACGATGTAGTCAAGATCCGCGGGGGCGACGACTTCTTCAATCTGATCGAGCAGCGCATTGCCCTTGAAGTCCTTGGTCAGGTCGATCAGGGCATTCTTTTCATCCTTGACGACGTAGGCGTTATAGGAGATACCTTCGTTCGTGATGGGCCAGAGCCCCTCAAAGAGATCCGTCGTCCGGTCGTTGACACCAATCCAGTGGATTCCAGGTTTCACCTCAACAGCAGTCATACCATCCCTCCATTCTGTCTGACGTCTCTAGGCCTATCTACTCGCTTGGGTTCCTGAAGCCAGGACCGATCCAGCTGCCACGCCCCTAACTGCCCGGCGCCGTCGTCAGGACGCCGATGCCGGCGATCGTCAGGACCATACCAAGCACCGTTTGCCAACTCAACCGCTCGGTTCTGAAGATCAGCCCCATCAGTGCACTGAAGAGCGGAGACGTGAAGGCAATCGGCATCACCTGCGTCAGCGAATCTGCTCCCCGGAGGGCTGCGTAGAAGGAGAGCATACCGACCGCGCCCGCCACCACACCGCCGCCGATGACCATCATCACCAGAGCCTTTGGCCCCGCCTCAGGAATCATTTTCCACTGCGGAAAGCTGATGGCACCGAGAATCACGAGGGCGACCCCCGTTCGGATCGTGATCCCGACCTGCGGGGTAAGATTTCCCATATGGAGTCCCCGCTTCTCAAAGAACCCGCCGATACCCCACGCCATCGCTGTGATCAAAGCCAGTACCTGTGGTTTCATAAAGCGTCCTCCCAGATAGTCGTGAGTAGAGTGAGTAGCACGCGCTGATGATCGTCAGTCGTGCAATGTCCAGGTGAGATCCTCGGTGAGATCGACTTCGTACTCCTCGGTCAATGTGGCGCCCTCGCAATCCGCCACCTGCAGATCGTACACGTCCGATTCGACGTAGAATATGCGCTTCCCATCAGGCTGTAGGGTCTCCAAATCTCCCATTTGATCGTCACCCCATTCATCGCCCGAGGTCGGTGAGATAAAGACATAGCATATCTCGGTATCAGACTCGTTCACGACGAGAAGTCTGATATCCTCCCGAGGACCGCCGATGGTCACGGTCGTATCGCCGTCGACCTCCCATGCTGTCGCCATCGCGGCCTCGTCGCAACGCTCAATCCGCACGTCATACGTGCCCGCATCCATGCTGAACAGGCGATCACCATCGGGGTCAATGACCTCGTTTTCGGCAAGTTGATCATCGCCCCAGCGATCCGAGTCGCTGGGAGATATGAGAACGTAGCAGACGTCGTCAGGACTGCGGTTGACGACTCTGACGTCCACGCCGGCGGTGTCTGCATTGCCGCTTGTGAGAGGACCACAAGCGAGAGCTGCCAACAACAACAAACCGGTCAGACTTAACAGCCGCCTTCGGTTCATGGCTACGCCTCCGATGCTCTTTCGAGTGATCTCGTTCGAAATATGGATCCATTATACTGAAGACAATTCGTGACACAAACCACAGCGCCCCAGTGTGGAGAATCATCAAATCTCAGGTAGAATGGGGGCCGCTGTCACGTCCGGCGGAGCTGAAGTCTATGAGCCCATCTGCACACCGCTCTCCGGCTAGGCTGTGAGGTGGCGCTAGAGGTTCCTGAACCGAGCGTGCCCGCAGACGTGGCCGTGGATGAGTATATGTGGTTTGTCGGGCCCTGTGAGAACCCACCCAGCACGAAGACCAAGCTCCACAGCACACCGCCTGCGGCGGCGAGGGCGTTGGGCTCGGAGCTTTTGCTGCGGTCTCGAGGAGCGAGTCAATGCGCATCGGCATGATCACCGGCGAGTATCCACCTATGCAAGGCGGCGTAGGCGCATTCACCGAGCAACTCTCCCGCGCCCTGTGCGACCGGGGACACACGGTCCACATCCTCACCGCCTGTGCGGACGAGCCGTCTGTGCAAGGGGACGTCAGCGTCGGCCCACAGGTCGAGCGAACGGTGCGATCATGGGGATTGCCGTCGATCCTGCGGATCCGCCGGTGGATCGCGGATCGGCAGGTCGATGTTGTGAACCTGCAGTACGAGGCCGCCGCCTTCGGCATGCGTGCTGGCATGAACTTCTTGCCCTCACTCCGCAGCACAGTTCCTGGCGTCCCACTCGTCGTCACATTTCACGACCTGTTGCCGCCCTATCTCTTTCCGAAAGCTGGCAGACTCCGCGATTGGAGCGTTCGTCATCTCGCACGTACAGCCGATGGCGCTATCGTCACCAACCACGACGACCTGAGGGGCCTCACAGAGCATCACATAGATGACGAGACCCCCGTCCGTTTGATCCCCATCGGCAGCAATATATCGCCCACTCCCCCACCCGACTATAGCAAGGAGCGGTGGCGAGCAGCCCACGGCTTCGCGCCAGTGCGCACCGCAGGATCGGTGTCGCCAGGCGACCATCCGCTGGTTGTGGGATTCTTTGGTTTCCTCAACCGTAGTAAGGGTGTGGAGACGTTGATCGCCGCTATCGCACGACTCGCCGAAGAGGGACGCCCCGTTCATCTGCTCTTTATCGGGGGTCGCACCGGCACGAGCGATCAGAGCAATGTCGCCTACGCGTCCGAGATTGACGCTCTGATCGAGGAATTGGGAATCACGCCGAGGGTCCACCGGACCGGATTCGCGTCACCGACAGAGGTCTCTGCTGCACTGTATGCCGTGGATGTGTGCGCGCTGCCATACCGGGAGGGAGCGAACCTCCGCCACGGCACGCTTCACGCAGCCCTTGCCCATGCTTGTCCGATCGTGACAACACAATCGAGGCATCCGGTTCCGGAGCTTGTCGATGGACGGGAGGCCCTGCTCGTCCCTCCAGACGATGCAGAAGCGCTAGCGAACGCGATCCGAGCGCTGGCCGACGATGATGAGCTACGGCGCGATCTGAGTGCTGCAGCAGCCAGGCTCGCCGCCCGGTTCACCTGGCCGGCCATCGCCGCGGAGACGGAGGCTTTCTTCGCTTCCCTTAGGATGGTAGAATAGGGTGCTATGAGATCCGAACAGACCCAAGAGCGACGCGGCCCTGCGTCGATGCCCCGCGTGCTCTGCACCGTACTTATCGCGTTTGCGCTGCTCACGACTGTCTACAGCATCACCGTGCCGGTCTTTGAGGCGTCGGATGAGCTTTGGCACTATCCCATGGTCGAGACCCTCGCCCGGACGTGGCAACTGCCGGTTCAGCCGCTAGAGGCGGGGATGTCCAGCGGGCCGTGGCGCCAAGAAGGGAGCCAACCGCCGCTCTACTACGCGCTCGGCGCGTTACTGACCACGTGGATTGACACCGGCGATATGCCGGCGGTCCGCCAGGAAAACCCCCACGCGCGGGCGGGCGAGATCACACCCGAACGGGACAACGTCAACCTGGTCATCCACGATCCTGCCGCCGAGGCATTCCCGTGGTCGGGTACCGTGCTGGCTGTGCATCTTGTTCGCCTCCTCTCGGTTGCCTTGAGTGTGGGATCGGTCTATCTCACGTGGGCGCTGCTCAACGAGCTCTACGCGGACACGGCATGGATTCCCCTCGCTGGTGCTGCGGTGCACGCTTTCACCCCTATGCACGTATTCATCGCCGGCTCCATCAACAACGACAACCTCATCGTACCCCTCTGCACCTTCGCGCTCCTGCTGATAGTCAGGCGGGTCAAGGACGCTGGCAGCACCCCACGTCAGGGAGGCATTCTGAGCTACGCCGCCATAGGCCTGATCACGGGGCTCGCGCTTCTGACGAAAGCCAGCGGCCTCGCACTCCTTCCCTTTGGCGCTGCAGCCATAGCTTGGGAGACCTGGCGGCGCCTAGAGGGTGAGTCTCAAAGAAGGCGAATGTCTCAATCACACGCACTGAAGACTGCCGGGCTGCAACTCGCGGCGTTTCTCGCCCCTGCCGCAGCGGTCTCGGGATGGTGGTTCTATCGCAATTTCCGTCTATATGGCGACTGGCTGGGCCTCAACGCTTTCTATGCCGTCCTGGGCACGCGCGACGTCGCCGCCGACTTGGGGCAGCTATGGGCGGAGCGATTCGCGTTCGCCGCAGGTTACTGGGGTAACTTCGGTGGCCTGAACGTTCCGATGCCCGATCTCGTCTATGCTGTGCTCAACGTCGTCGCTGTCATCGCTGGCGCAGGGGTCGTCACTAGATTCGCGCTGTGGGTGATGACCAGTCGCGGCACGCGCCAATCATTCTCATTCGCCTCAGGCAAAAGTCACGCCAACGAGGGCGCGAGCTGGCTTCGGAATCTGTGGCCCTTTGCGTGGACAAACCTCACCGCGGCACGAGCACTCGTCTGGGCTTGGCCGGTCGCCGTCTTCGTTTCTTGGATGCGTTGGGCGACCATCACATGGTCATCACAAGGTCGCCTTATCTTTTCTGCGCTCCCGATGTGGTCGGCGGCTCTCGTGATCGGACTGCAGCTACCGGCGCCACCACGGCCCCGTTTTGCAGCACGCTTGGTGAGCGTCCCGCCCGCCATCTTTGCGTTCAGTCTTTTCGGCCTAAGTGTGGTCGCCCTGCCCGCCTGGATTTTGCCTGCGTACCGTGCGCCCAAACCTGTGACCCAATCGCCCACGGAGCTTGGGTTCACGCCTCTTGACGTCCGCTTCGGCAACGTCATCGCGCTGGAGGGTTACCGGCTTGAGAGCGAGGTGGTGAAGCCCGGTGACCGAGCAACCGTGAGCCTAATGTGGCGCTCTCTTGGCGCAACCGCGACACCACACTCGCTCTTTATCCATCTACTGGGAGAGGGCGACCGCATCGTGGCTCAAAGGGACACCTTCCCAGGCCACGGACTGCTCCCAACGACGCAGCTCCCGCCGGAGAGGACATGGGTTGAGGAGCACGCCGTAGCCATACCCGCCACAGCCTATGCACCCGACCGCCTGCAGATCGCCGTGGGGGTCTATGAGACTGCCACGCACGAGCGGGTCCCACCCGCAGCCGCGGAGGGCGATCACGTGCGCTTCGGAGATCTTGCGCTGGTGCGACGTGACATCGGTGCAGCGGCGGATGCCTTCGCGGTTCACTTTGGAGACGGCATGGTCCTGACAAGTTACGATGTAAGCGACCTCGTGATCGCTCCGGGGAGATCGCTGACGGTCACACTGAACTGGCGATGCACGGCGCCGATCCCCGAGGATTATACCGTCTCGGTGCAGCTCATCGATGATCGATGGCGCAAGGCCGCGCAGTCCGACGAGTGGCCATTGGGGGGCCAGGCGCCGACATCCTCTTGGCAGGTAGGAGAGGCCGTTGCGGACGAGCGGGTACTCACCGTCGCCTCTGACGCGGAGCCGGGCGCCTACGCCCTACAGGTTGCGGCCTACACCGCCAAAGAGGACGGTGAGCTGGTCCATGCGCCAGTCTCACAGGATCGGGCGGGCATGCCGGCTAAGAACATCGTGCTAACCTACGTGCGCGTGCAGTGATGGTTATCCACCACACTGCCACCGACGACCGGCGGCAGCCTTGAGCGATGGACCGGATCTCCCGATGACCCAGTCCCGTCGACTTGTGCGGCGTGGCGCCCCCTATCTGCTGCTCGCCGGCATTGTGGCGCTCGTTTTCTGGCCCGTGTGGATCGCCGGCTATTCCTTTCCGAAAGGCGGAGGGGATCTCTGGGGCCAGCTGCTGCCCGTCTGGTCGTACGTGAGCCACTATGTGAGGCGCGGGGTGATCCCCTTGTGGTCGACCCGCTTGATGGCAGGGGACCCGATCATCGGCGAGCCTCAGTATGGCATCCTGAACCCGAGCAACTGGTGGCTCTTCCTGGTGGGCACCAGATCGCACGTTGTTGTCCTTATACGCGGCCTTCTCCCCATCTACTTGGCCGGCGCAGGCATGTATAGTTACTTGCGTCGCTCGTCCGTCTGGCGACTGCGACGCGGCGCGGCATTGGTCGGGGCTACCGCTTACATGCTCTCGGATCCCTTCATCACCCATCTCGGTCATCCGCAGATCAACGACGCGATGGCCTGGCTGCCGTGGTGTCTGCTCGTCGTGGACCTCACCATCGAGGCCCGGCGATTCCTGCCGCTTGCGGCCCTTGGACTTGCGTTGGTCGCGTTGGCGGGTCACTACCAGACGAGCCTTCTTGCGTATGCTGCCATCGGGCTCTACGCCCTCTGGCGGATCCTCGGGCAGCCGGCCCATCGCTGGCTCCGGCATGCTGCCCACCTGGGGCTGGCCGCGATCTGTGCTGCAGCCCTCGCCATGCCGACGGTATTGCCCAGCTGGGAGCGCTATCCTTTCACGGAGCGCGCCATCCTGCAGCTACAGGAGTGGCGTGGTTACCAGTGGCCAGTGCAGATGGTTATCGACCTTGTCGCGCCGGGATTCCACGGGCGAGGCACGACAGGATTCTGGGGCCCTTGGGCTCGGGTCGAGGGGGGCTATGCCGGCGCAGTGACGCTTTTCCTGGCCATCCTGGGCCTGCTCCACGGGCTGAAGCACGGCCGCACCTGGATCTTGCTCCTCCTCGGCGGTCTCAGCCTTCTCTTCGCCTTGGGATACGACGGCCCACTCTATCCCTACTTGGCTCGTATCGACCTCATCGCGCGTATGGGGAAGACAGCCCGAGCGATCTTCCTGCTAAGCTTTACCATCGCCGCTCTTGGTGCTGCGGGCGCGCAGGCGTTATACGAGGCGCGTCGACAGGTGCGGTGGCTCTGGGGACTGCTCCTTATGGTCGGCGGCGTTTTGGTGCTGCTGCGGATGTCCGGCTGGACGCAGTCGGTCCCTGTGGATCGCCGGGCCCCCGCCATAGAAAGCTTGATTGCCGCAGGGATACTCGCCCTTGCCCTCGGGATCACAGGCTTAGCGCCGTCGACCTGGCGCCGATCGGGCCCTTCGCTCGTGCTCCTGCTCCTCGCCGGCGAGCTTGTCATCTCAACCACGTGGGTGGAGCTCGAACCCCCTAGCCCAAGCCAGCCCCAACCGGCCATCGATTATCTCAAGCAGGACCCAAACTGGTATCGCGTCGACGTGGATGCGAGCGCGAGGGGGCTGCTTTCGCCCCCGGTACTCCTGAGTGAGGGATTCGAGGTCCCGCAGGGGTCCGGGAACCCGATGGAGCTCTTCTCCTATACCCAATTCTACTGGGCAATTCCCTACAAGGGCGCACCGGTTTACCAACTGCTCGGCGTGAAGTACATCGTCGTGCCCAAAGGTGCACCGCCGGGCGGCGACGGTATCTGGCCCGTCTACACCGAGGCGCCGTGGGTCGATGTGCATCTCAATACAAACGCGCTGCCCAGAGCGTGGCTCGTCTATACCACCCGGCCCGTCGCGACCATTGAGGAGGCTTATGCCGTGGTCTTCGACGAGGCCTTCCGACCGGCTGAGGTTGCCGCCATCGAGAACGGTCCCCTTCTGGAGAATCAGGGCACCGGGACGCTTGAGGTACGGGTGTACGGCCCCAACCGAGCGGAGTTCATCGTGAGAACCTCCGAGGAGGCCTTGCTGGTGCTCTCCGATATGCACTATCCCGGATGGGTCGCCAGCGTCGACGGGATTTCCACGCCGCTCTACAAGGCCAACGGCATCTTTCGGGGCGTCATCGTGCCACGTGGCGAGCACCTGATCGCGATGCGCTATCGGCCACGGTCCTTCCGCCTTGGGGTCGGTCTGGCGTCTGTCGCGATGCTGACACTCCTGAGTGTGCCCGGCAAGCGTCTCCTGCAGTTCGTTCGGCGCTCCCGCAGGCCCATCAATCGCGGGTGAACCGCCGGACCCCGGGAACACTTCCTTGGCCACGGCGCCCGCGCGCGCACCGTGTCGAGCAAGATACATATGGTAAAATGGCCCCTATGAACGCGACAGCACCTGCGGAATCCTTTTCCAGAACAGACACCGGCGTCTCTTCAGCCAGAAGGCGATCTGCGAGCATCCTCCGGGAGCATCCTCCGGCGTCGAGGTTCCTGATGACCGTAGCGATCAAGCGTCGCAGACGAATCTGGATAGCGTTCGGGACGGTTCTGCTGGCATATCTGCTGCGGACGGTCACGCTCGACTGGCAGTCCTTCTGGATTGATGAGGTCCAAGCCTTCTACTTCATCGATCAGCCCTTCCTCGAGACGGCGAGAATGATCATCGGGCCCGAGGAGAACGGGCCGCTCTACTTCCTGCTGCTCTGGGGATGGCGGCGGCTGACCGGTCCAAGTGACTTCGCCATCCGATATCTCTCCGACCTTCTTTCAGTCCTCACCGTTGCCACGACCTGGGCGCTGGCGCGCACCTGGTTTGGTCGTCGGGTAGCGGCCCTCACTGCATTACTGCTGGCGATCTCTCCCTTCGCCATCTGGTTTGGCCAGGAGGCGAAGATGTATGCGCTGCACATGCTGCTCGCGAGTGCTACGACCCTGATCCTCGTCAAGGCAGAAGCTGCCGCACGGCTGGGCCGGCGCTGCACTTGGCCTCTCTGGTTGGCTTACGGCATTGGCATCAACCTTCTCGGGTACAGTCACTTTTTCGGCGCCTTTACCATCGCAGCACAGGGCATCATTCTCATTGCGACGAATTTGCGCCGACCGCGGGTGTGGGTCCGGTACGCGTTGACGATAGCCATCGTCGCAGTGCCCTATCTACCGGTGGTGAGGTTCGCAATGCGCATACTACCGAACTTCCGGATCGAGGACATCAGCAAAGGCTTTGTCTCCCTGCCGCACATGGTCCAGGAGTTCGCCTCGGAGTACACGCTGAGGGTCTCGCGCATCTACGTCTCCGGAATCGGATGGCTCACCATCGTCACAGCAGTAGCGCTCATCCTTGGCATTGTCCGCGCCTGGCAGTGCAGTTGGCGTCGGGGTATCTGGGTCACCGGACTGTTGGTGCTTCCGGTCGCCCTCTTCTATCCGGTGTCCTTCTGGGTCCCCGTATTCTCGCCGAAATACCTGAGCGCGACCTTTCTCGTCTTCACCCTCGCGCTGGCTCTGGCCTTGGATCTACTCGCGAGGGTATGGCGTCCGCTGATGTGGGTGGGTCTCACCGCTCTCATCGCCTGCAACGGCTGGGCCAACATCCGGATCCTGACCGACCCCTATTACCAACGGACAGACTTCAGGGCGGCGACAGACTACATCGACGCTCACGCCAAGGCCGACGATGCCATCGTGACCTACGCTCATTATGTCGACCGCGCCATCAAGCGATACTACGGTGGGGGGATTCCCGTCTACCGATTCCAGGCCGACGCCTACAAGCCTGAGGTCTACTATCAGGGATGGCTCGAGGAAGAGAAAGGCCACCATACCCTCTGGCTGGTGCTCCACCAGGACCAAGCGATGGCGCCTCACAATCGCCTCCGAGAGGCAGCTAACGCGCTCTACCCTCAGATCACAGGCGTCTATCCGAACAACGGGCAGATCGCAGTGCTGGGCTACAGCCTGGACTGGCGTCACGGCTCGCTGCCATCCGAGGTCTCACCGATCGAGGCAGCCTTCAGCAACGGGCTCGTGCTGGTCGGTTATGAAGTCGACAGCACCGAGTTGAGGGCGACCGATAAGCTCTATCATCCGCCGAGCAATTGGCTCCACGTGACCACCTACTGGCGTCGA
Source organism: Anaerolineae bacterium (assembly GCA_049974845.1). Taxonomy (GTDB): domain Bacteria; phylum Chloroflexota; class Anaerolineae; order B4-G1; family SLSP01; genus PWVB01. The sequence continues at coordinate 15,387 of JBNGCP010000031.1, forward strand.
GGTGACAGTGTGTCGCAGAGTGCCACGCCGTTCGTCCGCCTCGTGGACCAACAGGGCGGCATCTGGGGCGGCGAGCTCCAGCGCCCTCCGACGGTCTTCGATTTCGACCCACCCGAAGGCTGGGACCCGGATGCGATTGTCGAGGCGCACTATGACGTGAATCTGAACCCTGTGACGCCCCCCGGGACCTATCGACTGATCGTCGGCCAACAGAGCGAGGATGGATCGCCCGTGCTCACACGAACAGGGCACGATAACGTGCAGCTCACCCAAGTTCAGATCATCGAGTAAGCCCGTATGATGAGACGAGCGCTGCGGCGGTGGCTACCCCTCCTTCTGCTCCTGACGTTCTTCGGCGCGGCGCTGACCCAGGTCGTGGGCGCCTCGATCACCTTCGACGAAGGCCCGCACCTGGCGGTAGGATACGCGACGCTCCGCACCGGCGACTACCGGCTGCAGCCCGTGCACATCCACCCGCCGCTGGCCAACATCCTGGCGGCGGCTCCCCTTCTGGTTCAGGCGGACCTGCGTGATCCGACGACCATCGAGGGGTGGGAAATCGCGAGCCTCTCCGCCGTAACCGACGAGGTGATCTGGCAGTACCCTCATCCGCGCCGCATCGCGACGGCAGCCCGCGTGCCGATGCTGTTGCTGGGCGTTTTGCTCGGAGCGGTGCTCTATCGATGGGCCCAAGAGGCTGGGGGCTCCCTCGCCGGCCTGATGGCTCTGGCGCTTTACGCTTTTGATCCAAACTTCATCGCGCACAGCGGCCTTGTGACGACGGACGTGCCCGCGACCTTGTTCATCGTCGTGACCCTCTACGCGATCTTCCGCTTCACAACGCCCACAGCTGCAGACCACGCGCGAGCTCGCTGGATAGGCATCGCCGGGGTCGTGCTCGGGCTGGCTCAGCTCACAAAGGTCTCCGCCGCACTCCTCGTCCCTGTCGTCGGGTTGGTGCTCCTCATCCCAGCGCTGCGTGAACGTGGATCGGTGCGGCGCACCCTGATGCAGGCCTTCGTCCAATTCGCGGGGATCCTGGCTATTGCGGCATGCGTGGTCTGGGCGGGCTACCGCTTCAGCGTCACGCCGGTGCCGGGATGGCCGTTTCCGCTACCGGCGGGCACCCACATCCGGATCTATCAGTCGCTCAGAGAGCACTACAAGCTGGGGCATCCTACCTTCGCCTTGGGCAAAGTGAGCACGGGCGGGTGGTGGTGGTACTTCCCGCTCGCATTTGTGCTGAAGACTCCGCTGCCGACGCTGTTGCTCCTTGGCCTGAGCGCGATCTTGCAGATATCAGCCTGGATCGGGTCGTGGATGCCAGATCGTGACCGCCTGGCACGGATCCTCAGCTTCGGGCTCTTCCCCACGGCCTACCTGATCGCGAGCCTCTTCAGCACGGTGAACATCGGTTACCGACATCTCTTACCTGTCCTGCCACCGGCCTACGCGGTCGTCAGCCTGGTATGGATGCGAAGGCGCCATCGCCTACCGCGCGCCGGCATCAGCTCGATCGTGCTTGGGCTCCTGCTCGCCTGGCTGGTCGTCGGCACCGTCAGGGTCCTCCCCTACCCCCTGAGCTTTTTCAACGCCCTCGCCAGCGGTCCCTCGAACGGCTACCGCTACCTCGTGGACTCAAACCTCGATTGGGGACAGAACCTCTGGGACCTGAAGCGATGGCTGAACGAACGTGGTGCGCCCCACGTCTACTATGCTCACTACAGCCCGGCGCGGCCTCAAGCCTATGGCATCGACGCAGACTACCTCCCCCCGGACCCTCGCGCCCTCGACCTGGATCCTTGGAACCCGACCCCGGGCATCTACGCCATCGGCGCGACCGTCCTGCAGGGTCCTTATGCGCCGGATATCAACACCTACGCCTGGTTTCGAGAGCGAGAACCCGTGGTCAAGCTGGGAAATGCGCTCTTCGTGTATGAGGTTGTTGAGAAATCCAAGCTAGCGTGGCTCGGGCTCTGTCCCGGTGCCACCTCGCTCGCGTACGCAGAGCGGCAGCTAGGGCTGACCGGCCTCCGGGTGTTGCAGCCGACCTGCGAGCAAGCCTTCGCCTATCCAGATCCAGGAAGCGCGGGGGGGCCAGACGAGGTCGGCCTTTATGTGCTTCCGCCCGGGGTGGAGGCGGATGAGATGTGGGACCCATGGCTGCAGCTGAGAGACGCTAACGGCGGGACAACCGCAAGGGTCTTTCGGGCGTCGGGGACCGACAGCGTCGAAGCTAGCATCACCACGCCCCTCGTTGTCGAGTTCGATGGTCCTGTCACCTTTCTGGGCTATGGACCGCCTGACGCGTCGACACAGGAAGATGGGCTGGAGATCCGGACCTACTGGCGCGTCGAGGAGATACCGGATCGCGCGCTCTCTCTCATGGCCCATCTCGTCACTGCAGATGGCACTGTCGTGGCGGTAGGGGACGGCTTGGGCTATCCTCTCGACCAGTGGAGCAGTGGCGACGTGATCGTCCAAAGGCACGCCCTCGAAATCCAAGAACCTCTTCCAGCGGGTGCAACGCTCACGATACAGATCGGCGGCTATTGGCTGGACACGATGGAACGTTGGTCGACCAATGAAGGTCAGAAGAGCGTGCCAATTCTGGAGGTCAGGGCGGCCGACCTGTAGCCATCGCCGCCCTGTGCCTTGTCCTCGGACTCTCGAGATGACGGGCGAATCTCGACCATCGCCTCAATGCGTCGATGCTACGATTGTGAGATGATGTCCTGGTGATATAATCCTGTGGTACATCGTCGTTCCACTGAGTGACAAAAGATCGATAGCTGAGTACCCAAGGCGCTGGCGCGGTACTCCAAAATCCCGGTAGCAAGTAGAGATTCCGCGATGCGGAAACACAGGTGTGGTTCATCGTACCCGAGAAGGAGAGGCTACCCGCATGCCGCGTTGGAGATACGTGTTCGGTTTCGTTCTGTTCGTAGCCTTGTCTGTGATGTGGGTGAGAGATCAAGCCACAGCACACAACGTAGCTAGTCTATCCGAAAACCTGCTCGTCAACGGCAACTTCGACGAGCTTCCGTTCTACGGAAGTATTTCTCCAAACCACTATATCGCCGGAGGCTGGTATCGGTGGTGGATCGAGGGCGAGGGCACGGAGATACCCGAGTTCGATGACGTCGACAAACCAGATGGGGGACGGCGTGACATCCACGTCGACGGCACGCACGCTCAAGTGTACCACAAGTATGGGCCCTCCTACACTGCCGGCATCTACCAGGTCGTCGAAGGGCTCACCCCCTGCCGCCCCTACGAATTGACGATGTACGCCCGCAACCACAGCCTGCCGGGCGTTCAGCCCCATGCACGGATTGGCTTGGATCCCTTCGGAGCGCACCTTAACACCGGCGAAGACCTCGATGAGCGTGGGGCGGTCTTCGATACAGCTCCGCTGGACCGCGCGGTGTGGTCGCGCGAGCAGACGAGCCTCTTTGTTTGGGAACAGCTGTCGGTGACGGCGGAGCCTCGCGGTGACAAGCTCACGGTGATTCTATTCGCCTCGCCAGAACCCGGAAGCGATGCCGACCACTACTATGACACCTTCTGGGATGCAGGCGCCTTGAGACCAACCACCTACGAAGATGATCGGTTGCCCACACCGGCTCAACCAACCTCCGGCTTCATTCACGATGTGACTTGGGTGAGCAACACGGACAGCCTCACGATCAGCTGGAAGCTTACCACACCGGCGATCACGCAGATCTCGTATGGCGTTTCAACGCCCTCTGTCATCACGCCCACGATCCCACTTACCCACACAGCATACCTACCACTGATCAGTGGGCCGCCCCCGAAGTACACCCCCGTGGACTTCGATAACGGGGTGTCTCGCGTGATGACGATCCCTGATCTCCGACCAGGACAGATCGTGAGTTGGACTATCCTAGCGCGCCGACTGGATGGTGATACTTGCGTCACGGAGTATGCTGGCCCCTTCGAAGCCAAGCTGGCATCAGCGGCGCACAGCGAGACACAGCACTGATGCCTTGCTTCATCCACGATCAGCGGAGCTCTCCTCAGTGACGGCAGTCTCCGCCGCGCTCGGCCATGCCCCCTCCCTCACGAATGTCGAAGGATCATCGTGCGGCGAAGCACTCCGATCTCGCGGCGGCGCAGCGAAGGTGATGGGAATGTAACCATGCGGCTGACACGTGGATCGCTTCGGCGATGGTTGACCATCGGCCTGCTCTGGGCCTTCTTTGCCCAGGCCGTCCTCGTAGCTCAGGAGACGTCAATCACGCTCGACGAGCCCTTGCACATCGCAAGCGGTTACAGCATTCTGCGCACTGGTGACTATCGGCTTGTGGAGGAGCATCCACCCTTTCTCAAGATGCTCCAGGCAGCCCCGCTGCTGTTGGCGGACCCGCCGCCGGCCGAGGACGTGCAAGCCCTCCCGGGCTGGGCGGAACGGGACCTGATCGTCTTCGCCCAACATCTTGTCGTGGATTACCGCCCCATCGACCCGCTGGTTTTCGCAGCCCGAGTCCCCACGATGTTGATCGGTGTGTTGCTGGGAGTCCTGATCTTTCGCTGGGCAGCGGATCTTGCGGGTCAGCGTGGCGCTTTGCCTGTGCTGGCAGTTGTGCTCTTCGCCTTCGATCCGAATCTGCTGGGACACGCGGCAGTCGCAGCCACAGACTTGGGCGCGGCTGCTGGAATCCTTGCCGCCCTGTATTCGTTCTGGCGTTGGTTACGCGACCCCGTCGGACCACGCTGGTCGCGCGCCCTACTCGCCGCTATCGCGTTAGGCATCGCCCTGGGCACCAAGAACACAGCCCTGATCCTCGGCCCCATCTATGCGCTGTTGCTGGTTTCCGTCGTAGCGCGGAAGGGCAGAGTTGGGTCGTATCTAACTCAAGCTCTGTTTGTCGCCTGCGGTGCCGGCGTGACCCTGTGGGCAATCTATGGTTTTGAGTTTGGTCCCGCTGCAGGCATACCGTTTTCCATTCCAGCACCCAGCCATCTCTTGCCGCTGCGCAAGCTGCAAGAGCATATGAGAGAGGGACACTCGGCGTTTCTGATGGGACAAAACTACCATCACGGCGACTGGCGTTACTTCCCGGTCGCCTTTGCGCTCAAGCCCCCCCCTCTCACCCTCGGCCTTGGAACTTGGGCAATGATGAAGCTCATCGGAGAAGTCGTCGCGCCTGGACTTAGTAGTGAACGGCGCGCTACGATCACAGGCAACCAATCGTCTTTCCCCGCTCCCGGCCCACTGGATTGCAAAGACTCTCTGCTACGCCGCGTTCTCCGGGTTGCTGATGGGCTATGACGCCGTCACGCTCGTGCTCTTTCCGTGGCACCTCGCCTACTTCAACATATTCGCCGGCGGGCCCGATGGTGGCTATCGCTATCTCGTCGACTCCAATCTGGATTGGGGCCAGACGTGGAAGGCATTGGCGGATTACCTGAACGCTGAAGGGATCAGTGAGTTCTACATGAGCAGCTACACCATCAACGATCCACGCGCGTATGGTCTGGACTACACACCACTTCCGCCGTGGCCCGACGCGCCTCCAGTACTGCCGCAGCGCTTCAATCCATCGCCCGGCGTCTACGCGATCAGCACCACCCAGCTACAAGGGGTCGTCGTGGCCGACCCGGAGATGTATGACTGCTTCCGCCACCTGGAGCCTGTAGCGCGCATTGGCCACGCGATGTTCGTGTACGAGCTCGGGGCCACTGTCCCCGTGTCTTGGGTAGCCCAGTGTACGGTTCCCGTCGCGCCCTTGCCCTCCGAAACACTGCGTGAGGGTCTGGGCATTGGTGAGGATATCCCGCTCTTGGCCTTTGACTGTGAGCAGAGTTGGGTGATCCCACCGGGCAGCGGCAGATACGTGGTCGTGCGGGGCGTCCCCACGTTCCCCTGGGGGATCTGGTCGGACCTTCGCTTGGCATACGAACAGAAGCGGACTGGATTTGTGCCCCCCTTTGCAGTCTATGAATGGGATAACCCTTCCACACCGCCCACACCGCCGATCACCGCAGTGCCCTCGCTCGCCGTCGGCGAGTCACTGACCTTCCTCGGCTATGGCAGAGCGTCACTGCAGGCTGGCGAGAGAGGTACCATGGAGACGTGGTGGCGCATCGAGGCACGCCCCAAGAGCCCCCTATCCCTTATGGCGCATTTGGTGGACCGAGACGGAACCCTCGTAGCGGTGGGCGACGGGCTGGGTCTGGCGGGGGAGCACTGGTTGCCCGGCAGCATTCTGATTCAACGTCACGCTCTGGAGATACCGATCGATGCAGCACCCGGATCATACGCCCTGCAGATCGGCGCCTACACCCTCTCCAACCTGGAACAATTGCCGGTCGCCGCCGGGGAAAGCCAAATCGGCGACCACGCCGTCGTTGGATCCCTGGAGATTGTTGCGCCATGAGCCATCGAGCAGCACACGCCACCCGCACTCGTCCGAGGGCCCACTGGACGGCCTTGGTTGTGATGATGGTCCTTTTTGGCCAGCTATTGCGTGCTGCAACAGAGCTCTCGGCAACAGTCGACGAAGGCTTTCACATCACCAGCGGCTATGAGTATCTGCGCACCGGAAGGATGCACCTACTCGACGAACACACGCCATTGGCCAAGGCGCTCTTCGCCTGGCCGCTCTTCTTCGTCCCTGACCTGGTCCCGCCCGAGGCCGCCGCAGCCTACACGAGGGGCGACCTTATCGAAGTAGCACAAGAGACGACATTGGCCTATCGCCCCCTTGATCGGGTCATCGTCGCCCCACGGGTCGCTGCCGCGCTCCTAACGTTGCTCCTGGCAGCCACGATCTACCGGTGGGCAAGCAAGTGGGCGAGAGCCCCAGCCAACCTCTTGGCGCTCACCCTGTGCGCCTTCGATCCCAACTTCATCGCCCACGGGAGCCTCGGAACGACGGATATGGGCGCCACAGCGTGCAGCTTCTGGGCTATCTGGGCCGGCAGTCAGTGGCTCGCTCACCCGACCAAGCGACGCTGGTGGATCGCGGCCCTCTTGTTGGGGCTGGCCCAAGGCGCAAAACTCACGGCCCTGCTGGTCTATCCTGTTCTGGGCATAGGTGTGCTGGTCAGTTCGCTGGCTTCAGTAAAGGGAGGAGCTCAACCGCCTGGAAAGCGTATCGCCAGCTATGCAGGGATGGTGGCTATCTCGCTCCTGGTTCTATGGGCCCTCTACGGATTTGAAATACGCCCGGTGACTGGCGTTCTTGGCGGCAGGCTGCCTGTGCCTGCGGCCAGCCATGTAGAGCGCTGGCTCCGGCTTCAGGAGAACCTGGCCTACGGGCGAGAGTCATTTCTGCTGGGCCAGAACTCTATGCACGGCTGGCTTCTCTACTTCCCGGTCGCCTTTCTCGTCAAAACACCGCTGCCGCTTCTGCTGCTCGGCCTAGTGGCGATGGCGGTGATGTGGAGGAGAACCGCACAGAGCGGAGGGGGCTATCCCAGGCTTTCCATCCGCCTGATCCCAGTCGTGCTATTCCCCGCTCTCTATGCGTTAGCCAGCTTTACGAGCTCGCTGAACATCGGATATCGGCATCTTCTGCCCATCTTCCCATTTCTGTATGTGAGCATCGCAAGCTTGTTGTGCGGCCCTCCGGACAACCGGAGCCTCGTCCAACATCACCCGCAGACGGGTAATGCCTATCTCGCGGGGATTGTCGTTCTCCTCTGCGCCTGGCTTGCCGTCGGGACGCTCACCGTATCACCCCATTATCTCGCCTTCTTCAACGCGCTCGCCGGTGGAGCCGATAACGGTTGGCGCTTTCTCGCCGATTCAAACACCGATTGGGGCCAGACCTACAAAGCACTGGCAAGATACCAGCAGGAGGCTAGCCTTCCATCGATCAAGCTCTCGAGCTTCACCTTCTATGATCCAGCCGCATATGGCGTGGACTACGAACCCATCGCCCCGATGCAGGATGCGCCGCCCATTCTTCCTCGTCGCTTCAACCCCGAGTCGGCGATCTACGCCATCAGCGCCACAACCCTGGACGGGGTCCCCCTCCCCTATACGGAGACGTATGACTGGTTCCGGCATCGCGCGCCTTTCGCCAGAATAGGTCACGTTATGTTTCTGTACCAGGTTGAGCCCTTGCGCGGCGCGTGGGTTGCCCAATGCACCACACCGACGGCACCGCTGACGGAGGCAGCGCTTACGACAGGCCTTGGATCTTCACCAGTGCGCCAGATCGCCTTCGATTGCGACCAAAGCTGGGTGGTGCCCGGCGACTCGGAACCCGGCTGGTATGCCCGTACCATACCGGAACAGCGGCAGCTTCGGTGGCCCGATCCCGACGACCGCCGCCTCGACCTGCTGCCCGCCTGGATCGGAGCGCTGCCTCTCGAACATCTCCACCTGAGCTACCTTCAGCGCCGTCACGGGGAGCTCCCGGCCTTCGCGATGTGGACGACCGATGGCGATTCCCTCGTGGCGTCACACTCACCCATCGAGCTCGCAGGCACCGTAACGTTCCTTGGATTCCTGGTGCCCGACTCCGTAGGCTCAGGGGCCGAGAGCAACGTCATCACGCTCTGGGAGGTCCTGCAGCCGCCCGACAGGCCTCTATCCATCATGCTGCACCTGACAGACAGTGAGGGCACCCCGGCTGCCATCGGAGACGGCCTAGGCTTTCCCATTGACCAGTGGCGTGTCGGCGATCGATTTGCACAGCGCCACTCCCTCACGATCCCAACCGACGCAGCAACAGGCCCGTACACGCTGCGCACCGGGGCATACTGGCTGGACACACTTCAGCCTCTGTCCGACCAGACGATCACAGCACAGCTGGAGATTCGCTAAGAGGGATGGAGCATCGCAGGCGGTCCGACTTCGCCCTATCGCGCCAGATCAGCCGGGCCACCCGGTTGGGGCGACGTCTGGAGAAGCACGTAGTCGCCACGAGCTTGCCTAGATACACCGATCCTGCCGGTCGCTGGGCAAGCGACGCGCATTGCAACGGGGCACAGGACGGACCAGAGTGAGGCGAGTGGCGGATCAGATCGACGGCAGCCCGGGCCTCAGCGCCCAGGAGTGATCCTGTTCTGACGCGCTGTTGCTAATGCGACTGAGTGAAAGGGAACCGGAGTTGCAGGCGCAACTGCAAGCCTGTCTGCTCTAGCTCCAGCAGCGCCGCCTTCCGCTCCAGCCCGCCGCCATAGCCGGTCAGGCTGCCGTCAGAGCCCACGACCCTATGGCAAGGCACGATGACGGCCACCGGGTTGGCGCCGACGGCCTGACCGACCGCCCGCGATGCCTTCGGCTTGCCCAGCATCATCGCGACATCGCCGTAGGTGGTACGCTCTCCGTAGCGCAGGCCCAGGAGACGCTCCCAAACAGCGCGCTGGAACTCGGTGCCCCTCAAGTCTAGTGGGATGTCGAACGCATCGCGCTTCCAGGCGAAGTAGTCGAGCAGCTGATCCCTTGCGCGAGACAGGAGCGGGGTCCTGCTCGGCTGGGGCGTCCCTATCCCATAACGCGCGAAGCGGGAGATGGTGGCATCGCCAACACTATCCCCAAAGCCTGACCCACAGAGCCCCTTGGAGGTAGCCCAGATCCACATCAGGCCGAGCGGAGTTTCCGTGAACATGATGTTCGAGTCAGCCATACGCGATTCTCCTGTCAAAGTCGCCACGCCTACGCAAGAGAGCTATGCACAACACGAACACCATGACGATGCTGCTCAATCCGACCATCGCCACTCAAAGACATCCCAAGCGCCACCCGCCCGTTGAGCCACGAAACTCGCCCGTGCGGGCCAGTCTTGACGGTCAACCACAAAGAGCGCATAGCGACCGTCTCTCTCCAGCAGCAGACGGTAGGGCTCCCAGCCCAGCTCAAGGGCACGGTGCGTGATCTGATAGGCATCGCGTACGAACTTCGAATCCTCAATGCCGGTCGCGAGTGCCGCGTCCAGATCCTCCAGCAGAAGCTCCAATGTCATGACATCTCGCTGCTCGAGCGCTTCCTGTCCCATAGCCAAGACCAGCTCAAACGCAATAGCATCAGCCTCCCAGGGTCGACGCACAAAATCAGCGACGATGCCCAGCCGCTCTGCCTCAGCCGGGCTGAAGAGGATCCCTTCGAGATAGTGGGCTGCCGGATCATAGGCGGCCTGGTAGGCGCGCATCGCGTCCATCAATTGTAGCTCCATTTCCAGCAGATGCTCATCATACGAGGCGGCCTCAGGCCCTAAGAGCCACGAGCGCCATGCCCTCGCCAGAGTGTTTGAGCTTGCGAATCCCAGCTCGCCGAGCGCCGCTTCCCATCGATCGAGCTCGTCACCGTCGGCCTCCGCAGCGGCTCCACAGAGCGTCTCAACGGCCTGCCATCCATGTTCCTCGGCGAGATACTCCAGGACGCTTCCGGCTTCGAGATATCCCACCTCGTGCTGATGGCTATGGAAGGCTTCCGCGAGCTCGTCCAGCGGGACAAAGTGCGTCGTCTCAAGCAGCGCAGCGGCTTTCGCCCGAAGCGGTTCAGTGCGATAGTGCCCGCCGGCAAGGTAGACTGCCAGCCCCTCGCGCACGATCGCGGGAGCCTCGCTGCAACCGATCGCCGCATCAAGACGATGTACGAGTTCGTGTCGCACCACCGAGCCAAGGTCCACCGGTGAGTAGCTACGGTCGGCATAGGTGACAGCCACCCAGTCATCCGATGCATAGCCGCCCTGTCCCACGACGCGGTCCAGCAGATAGAGGGCGATGATTTCCTCACTCTCGCCAAGGTGGGCAGTGATATGCTCATAGGCAGCGCTCACCTCAACCATCACGCTTTGGAGATCGCGCTCGGCAGCCGTGTCGGTGAGGTAGTGGATCTCAATGCTGCCCGTCTCCGTGACGGCCCAGCCAGCGGTTGGCTCCGGCGGCGGTAGCGCGATCCGGGGACGGAGCGGCATCGAGAGCACTGCGGCATTGTTCCGCCGATCAACGTCCTCGACACCTGCAGGGAGCTCCAGCGTCACCGTAAACCGTGACGTCGGCTGGCCCTCCGGTAGCTGCGTGATCCAATAGAACCTGGTTTGAGGCTGGTGATCGAATCCCATGAACCTCACCGGCTCGGCAAAGCGCTCCGATCCATCAATGTCCAACGTCACCGTGGCGCCCTCCAGCTCGCTGGGTGAAATCGCGTGGGCACCGACCACGTCAACATCAACTGAGAGGCGATCCCCCGCGTGAAGCGGCTGCGGAAGCAGCAACACCTCGCCCGCCTCTATCCGAGGATCTGGCGCCGGGGTTGCGGAGGGAGTCGGTACGGGCGTTGGCGTGAAGGTCGCAACCGGCGACGGCGTCGCAGCGGACGTCGCTGTTGCCTCTACTGCGCCGGTAGTTGTGACAGGCGCTGCAAGCGTCGCTTCGGCGGTTGGGGTCACATACAAGGTCGGCAGCTGACACGCCGCGCACACCAACGCCAGCAGCCAGGACAGACGCCTCATGCCTTTCCCCATCGGCCGCACGGCTCGTTCAACCTTGAGACTCCCACTAAGCCGCAGGTCTCATCTCAGGGCCAGCCGGTTGGACACAATCCGGAACGTCGTTGCTTGGATTGTTGACGACCCGCGAGACAGGATAAGCTGTCATCTCCTCAGCCGGATAGGGCCCAAGCAGATCGTCAAGGGCTCCCGCGCGCTGCTCAGCCGGGTCGAGCCAGCGGTCATAGGCGCTGCGTGGTAGAATGACCGGCATTCGATTGTGGATGGGCGCCACGAGAGCGTTCGGACGCGTCGTGAGGATCGTGCAGGAGTAGAGCGGCGCATCGTCCGGATTCCAGAGCTCCCAGAGCCCTGCGAATGCAAAGGGCTCACCCGAGGCCATACGAACGTACATCGGTGTCTTGCCAGTCCGCCCGGGTTCCTTGCGCCATTCGTAGAACCCATCGGCCAGTATCAGACAACGACGGCGCCGATAGGCAGTACGAAACGCGGGCTTCTCGGCAGCGGTCTCAGATCTGGCATTGATCATGCGGCTGCCGATGCTAGGATCCTTTGCCCAGAAAGGCACCAGGCCCCATTGGAAAAACCGGATGGCTTTGTCGCCGTCGTTCGGAACTACCGCGACTTGCTGTGTCGGTGCGATATTGTATCGCGGTGGGAGCTTCTCCGGAAACTTGAGGTCGGGAAACGCCTTGATCAGATCCCCGAACTGCAGCCATAGCGTGAATCGCCCACACATATCACCACCTCCCTATATCCCGGCCCTCACCCTCATCCCCAGCCACGGTCGCCGTGAACAAGTCTCGGTCGCCGCCCACCATTTCCTCCCGGGATCGCTGCGGCACCCCCAGTCCGAGATCACCAAGCCGGCGGCAGAGGGTAACTCAATTTTCCTGCCCCATCACGGGCGACGCCAAAAGCTCTAGCCCTTCGCCGGAGAGCCACTGCCGACCGTCAACCGACACGCCGTCTGCCCAGACTTCGAAGTGAAGATGCGACCCGGTCGAAAGGCCTGTGTTGCCGACAAGCGCGAAGCGCTCTCCTTGGCTGACACGATCACCGACCTGAACATCGATCTGCGACAAGTGCCAGTAGCCTGTGACGAGCCCTCCCCCATGATCGAGCAATACCGCGTTCCCGCGCCAAGTGAGCACTTCGGCCATCGCCACCGTACCATCGGCCGGTGCAAGCACCGGCACACCGGTGGCCGCACGAAAATCCACCCCGCTATGGTACCCACTCAGCAGCCCTCCATACGAGCGTCGATCTCCGAAACCGGCGGTCACAGCGCGCGGCGGGTCAAGCGGTGATGCAAGCGGTAGCGTCCAGAGACGCTCGGGAGAGCGAAGTGCACGCCAGTGTGCCAGGTACTCCTCCTCTGCCTCCACGACCTCGGGTGCAATCAGGCTCTGAAGGTGCGGTGGCGGCGTGATCACTTGGCGACCATAGTTGCCGCTCGCCACCTCCAGCGGCACCGTGAAGGCATGCGTTGTTTCACCTGAACTGAGCTCAAGCTCTACCGGATACAGACCGGGCTCGACGAGAGCAGAGACCCCCAGAAGCACATACAAGATCGTATCCCCATCGCGATAGCAGCGCTCGATTTGACCGAGGTACCGGGCACGGCAGAAGACCAGTCGATCCGTTTCGATCCTCAGCACCCCCGTCCGTCCACGTACAAGTGGCTGCGCTGAAAGCGACAGTGACTTGATCGGGTAAGGCAGACAGGCGTTGACCCCGTGCGTCAGTGATAGCGGGAGCCCGGCCTCAAGCCTGCTTTCCAACGTCTGCCCGCGCCAGACCGGCGTTTCCGATTCGGTGAGGATCTCAGCAGGCACGTAACCACGCCGAAGGCTGGAAAGGATCGCTCCCGACCGTTGTTCTGAGCCGCGATAGGAAAGATCGACGACGAGACCCGAGGCGCCAACAAGCTCCAGTGCGGGCTGAACGTGACCGGGGACGAGTCCGCCGCGTTCATACCAACAGCCCAGCCACTCCGACCGCGGCGCCAGGGCATCGGAGGGCGGCACGCCTGCTGCTTGCGGGCCCGCTGCCTGCGAGGCATCAGGCTGCAAGAGCAGAACGGTCACCAGGATCCATCCAGCCCAGAGAAGCCAGCCAAAGCGCCTCATCACATCTACCATTCCTTGAGCGCCCTTAGTGCAAAAGCGTCCAGGACTGAACGACCTAGATTCTCCGGTGCTCCCGCTCGTATCTCTGATCCTGGACAAACCCGTAGATCGCACCGAGAACGGCCCCGGCAATGCCCGCAATGGGCAGGAAGAGCCCGTTGGCGAGGCCAATGGCAAGCACCAAGCCCAGCACGATGCCTGCCCTCAGGCCTTGCTTCAGCCACTTGCGCAGAAAAAAGAAAGGGGGAGCAAGCTCATGCTCTGCGACAAAGTGCCTTCCCATCTCCACGAGCTGCTCCCTCTGATACTGGCGTTGCGCCTTCGAGTCCGGGAGCTCCTGAAGCTCTTCCTCCAACCGCGTCAGCGTGTGCTGATACTCCTTACACGTCTCACACGTGTCCGAGAACTCGCGCACACGATCCGCAACGCGCAACAGGTGACCGATTCGGTACTTGTTCCACTGCTTATCCGTAAAGCCGTCGCGATGCTCCTCCACAGCCGCTTGGAGTCTCCGATACCAGATGTCGTCTCTGTACATACAAGAATCCCCTGATCTGCTCCCCTACTGCCCACATCCATGACCATTGTACCGTCAGCACAGCCCTAGATCAACATCTGGACGAGGACCTGCGCCCCAAGCAACCATAGACCCATCAATCTCGCCACTTTTCGTAGAGCGCGTCAACATCGATATCGCTGCCCCAGATCCGCGTGCCGTCCACATCGACCCAACTGCCCGTCTGGACAAGCGCAATCCTATCGTCAGGAATGCCGATCAGCGTGACACGCTCGGCTACGAGGGTCGCCGGTCCATAGACCGGCTTCTTGATATAGGCGGCGAACGCCGCGATGCGAATGCCGGTCGCGGTTATGTCGCTTACCGTGACGTGCGAGAGGTCCTTACTGACCACGGCGAAATCGGCCTCGGAGACGCTCACGCCCTGTGTCGATGCGTGGCTTGATTCCCCGACGGACAACGCCTTATCGCCCAGCCGCACCATGCGAACATCACGAACCTCGATATGCGAGCCACTCACGTCGATGCCATCCGCAGCAATGTCGGTGAAGCTTACCCGCCGGATCTCACCCTGGCAGAAGTCGGCGTCCAAGGCATCCGAGGCCGTGTCAGCGAATTGGGAGTCCACAAGCTCGAATCGCGTGCGGACCATATTGAGCGCGTCCTCGGCTCGTGTGCCAAGGAACCGTGAATGCGCGATCCGCAACGGGCTCTCATAGAACGTCACGCCACCGGTCAGGCCCAAGCCCGGCAACGTGATCACGTCTGTGTTGCGGATGGTCACGTGATCCCACGACGAGCGCGCTCCGGCATTCAGCACGAGGACGCCACGCCACCAGCCCTCGCTCGGTTCGAGGACGATGGGTCCACCCTCGTCGCCGGAGAAGGTCAGGGGGCCGCGGGCCAGCAGGTAGTTGTCCGGACCGAAACGCAGCACCGTGCCAGCCTCAAGGTGCAGGCCATAGCCCGCCGGCAGGATCAGATTTCCGCTGACTACGTGTGTTCCGCCTGCGACGGTCAGCGTAGCGTCAAACTCGTCGCTCTCCCTCAGATACGGATGCCGGGCCAGCACCTGCTCGACCGTAGGCGCCTCCGGCAGCGGGCCGTCGCTGAGCGCCGGAGGATATGCAGACAGGACAGGCTGGGTGATGGTGCGGGTCATGCCCCAGAGACGGGTCACCAGCTGCACCAACCCCGACTCGGGGTCCCACGACGTACCATCCGATGCACGAATGCGTGCATACGAAAGGCTTGAGGCTTCCGGCGGGAGCGGCTGCAACACGAGGGCATCGCCCGTTGCCTCTGCGTCGATCAGGGTAGCTTCGTGCTCCTGCGACACCCAACTTCTATCCACGCTCAGGCGAGCGTCACCGACAAGCAGTTCCACGACCTCGACTGGGAACCCCATCAGATTGGCAACGTCGAGGGTCAGCGTATCGGTGGGCGCCTCAGACGGCCGGTAGGCGTAGGTCATCTGCACCGGTGAGAGAAGGTCTCGGAGCGCCGCCTGGCGCTGCGCCAGCGCCTCCCACGGCGCAGCCAACACCTCCCGCCCGTCAGCGGTTCGTCGATCACCGAACTCAACGCTCAGAGCGCTCCGTAGACGGTCGAACTCGTGCCCATACCGCTCCTGAAGGCGCGTCAGATAGGCTGGACTCGAATACGTCTGCAGGTACTTCAGATAGGCGCGCTGTAGATAGGGGTCGTCGTAGGCCAGCATCTCGCCCCGACCGGGCAGTGAGGCCGCATCAACGACGGTTCCGTCATAGAGAGGCTGGCAATCGAAGGCGATAGGCTCAAGCAACGTCGTGATGGGATTGTAGTAAAAGCGAAGATTGTGCCATATCACAGCGTGCGACGCCCCCCACACATCCGCCAACGCCCAGAATCTCGCCGCCTGTTCGACGTCAAAGACCTCTGATGCCGCAAGCTCTCCGGCCTCCCAGGCACGCAGCCGGCCAATCGCAGCGTCTCTGTGGGCCGAAAGCGCAGGATCTGCGTTCACCCTGCCGGACTCAAACTCATCAAGAACGTGGAACCGCTCGACACCGGGCGGCACCGCCTCATCATCCAAGAACACCGACCGATACGCCCAGAGGAGATCTTCGTTGTAGCGAACAATCACGCTCTCTCGCCGCCCCTGAGATTCGAGCAGCTCCTTCGAGAACCCTTCCTCGACCGCGTAGATACCCATATAACGACCGTTCTGCACGACGTGGACAAACTCATAGCCCACAGCGAGCACATCCTCGTCTCGTAGGCTCTGTAGGAAGAGCCACTCATTCAGATAACCCCGGGTCGACGGATCCTGGATCGATAGGACGTGCATGCCAAGTAGCCCCCCTTCGCCATCCACCTCTATGCGAAAGGACCACTTGTCACCAGAGAAATGATCCCCCCAATCCCCCTTGAGACGCAGGTCGACGGGCAGCGGGTCATCGTCGCCGAGGCGCACAACCGCATTCACGAAATCGTCGCTGCTGGCCTGCAGGATCCAGGTCTCGAGCGCTTCAGCTCGCTTCGCTTCGATCACCGCCAAATCGTCCGGCGCGATCTCAATGTAGAGCGTCGGCAGGACGTCGTTAGCTTCTGCCGATGTCGCCGTTGGGGTCGGCGCAGCCACAGCCGTTGGAGGTAGCGCCGTAGGGGGAACCAATGTAGGCCATGGATTCGCACCGCCGTTGACTGGCGCGGCGCTCGGCAACCAGATGCGGGCTGCCAGCCCTCCGGCGAGAAACGTCAAAACAAGCAGCGCAGCGCCACCAAGCAAGCGTCCGATATCACGTCGCGGTCGTGAAGCCATCACATTCCTCAAAGCCCGTCGCTCGTCTCGGTTACTATCGCCAGGGGTCACACGATCACACATAGGGCATCGCCAACAGTGCGTTCACGTACTTGGAGAAGCGGTCGACGCGGACCGGGAACTGGGAGAGTATAGAGGCCAGTCGACGGGCGAGATTGGGGTCAGCAGGGGCCTTCAGCTCAATGACGAGCTGAGGCTCGAGGGAGACGCGATCATCAAGGTTCGGATGCGTACGTGCAAGCTGTCCAAAGGCCCGCATGTCGGTATCGACCGTCAGACGTACCTCCCCATCCGGGGTCTCGTAGTAGCTGCGACGATAGCGGTTGATCAACACCGGTACAGGCGACTGCCCCAGCCAGAGTGCAGCAGTCGCGTGACCTGCCTGAACCACAGCGCCACGCACTTGATCCCAAGACTGAGTCCTCAAATCGAATGACCGATCCAGGATAACCATCTCCTTCCAGCCCGCAGTGCCGCGCTTGGACTTCAGCTCCAACTGCGCCGCATCAAATCGGGCGAGATCCGAGCCATACCAGCGCATCCGCAGCTTGGCCCGATCCAGCAGACCCCAAAGGTTAGCCCGTAGCCCATCGAAATCCGGCGTCTCGAAGTAGACATTATTCACATGACGCGGCGGATAGGCACGCCGCCAGTGCGCTGGATGCACCCTGATCCAAGCCTCGACCTCGGGTAACTTCGCTACCGGGAGCGGGATCTTGATCTCCATGCGCATCGGCATCACGATCCGCCCTCGATCCGCTCCCCTCCCTGGTGTTTTCAAGGCTCCAGCGTCCACCACGCTTGTCCTCTTTCCGAGGTGACAGGCACGGATACCTGCGCCGTCTGACCTAGGATGCGTGTTACTACGCGAAGCTCGCCCCGTTCAATCTGTCCGGTCCCCGGTATTTCGCTTGCTGGAATGCGCAAGCTCACGGTGGCGGGACTCCCACCGCCCGCAGGCGGGATCACAATGCCGTCGATGCCGTCGATCTTCCCCAACCCACCGTCAACCCACGCCGAATCAAGTTGGATGGTGCCACGCGCCCCGAAATCCAGGGCGACAACCTCAACGCACAACGGCAGCCTGGCAACGACCCTAAGCGTTACAGCCCCGGCGGCATCCTCCATCTGAATATCCAGAGGGTGCGGGGATTGAATGAGCGCTTGCATGCGGGCCCGATTGATCTCCAGCACATCGCGCAACGTCGCTGGCGCATTGGGGGCTACCCCCAACGCGAGATAGCGCGCCTCCAGCTCAGCCATGTCGGTATCGCCATCATCAACAATCGTCGGCCCTGAGAAGGCTGCCAGGGTGCTCACGTACGCTCGCTGCATGATGGGATCGCGCATCAGATCGGCAAGGACGGAGCCACCATCTTCAAGGGCTTCCGCGGTGCCCACCGGGATCAGAGACTGGGTCGCCGGCTCATAGGCGTAGGTGAGCGCACCCCAATCGGGTGAAAGCACGCCACGCCAGAGTGCCGTGAGACTAAGGAAACGTCCCCACACCGCAGGATCGAGCACCTCCGAGGGGCTCACCGCGCGCCCTGCCAGGGCCTTTATGAGCGCTATCGCTTCCTCGGACGTTCGCCTTCCCTGTTCGGACGCTGCACGATCTTCGCCTTCCAGAACGGTCGACGAGGCGTAGGGCGGAGCGGCGGTCAGCGCGATGGCATCTTGTGCTTCAACATGCCCGCCATCAGCAGCGACGCGACCGGGCGCGGCCGCGGGAGCGACAACTACACTGCCGGGGTCCAGGCCAGCGGCGTTGACCATCGCGGCCGACGGCGGTCCCTCAACAGCCACCGTGCCCCACCCGGTCCCGTTGACTGCGAGCCGCACCACCTCATACGTCGGCGCGGGAACTCCCATGCTACGCAGTTCATCAAAATAAAGCTTGATAAATATGGATTCAGCATTTACGGATGTAACTCTTCCCAGCTCTACGCCCAGCACAGGCGCGTCCTTCGCAACCAAGAGAAGATCGGCCATCGCCAACCCCTGCGCAGGGCGGCGATTCAAGCTGCGCGCGCCTGGCGCTAGCCCCGCATCAGCACTCAGCGGGCATAGCTGAACATCGGTCGGGGCTTTGCCCACCGAGGCCGCGGCCTCAACACAGCGCTCACTGTCGAGTCCACCGGCATCGGCGCCTCCACCGGACGGAGCGCTGAGCCGTTGAAGGGCCTCGAAATCGACATCAAGCTGCAGGACGGGCAGGTGAAGGCGCTGTCGCAATGCCGCAAGAGCAAGCCCAGGATCGGTGAACCACGACAAGCCAGTGCCACCGTCGACCTTTGGAGTGACGACAAGCCAACCGAGGATGGACCCCGCGAACGCCCCCAACGCGAACGCCAGAATCAGGCCCCCCACCCGGCTCCAAAGGCATGTCGAACGCTGATCCCCGGTCCGCCCCGACCTGTCCTCAATCCGCACCTATCCCCCCAACACCTGCTCCTGCTGCAGAAAGCTCACTTCGGTGACGGGGAACGTCGACTTGAGCGCATCGACGAGGGCGTTGAGACGCTCGGGATCCTCACAGCGGATGAAGTAGGTGAGGGCCAGCCTCCCATTCCGGCTGTCGAGGCGGCGGAAGTCCACGAGGTCAACGTGCTCGAGCAGACAGGCATTGACCTGGCTGAAGACGGACGTACTTCCCTCGGTGACTTCGAGATTGAGGTATAGATTGTGATCCTGGCGCTGACGCCCCAACAGCATCCGGATCGCGAAATAGCCCAACAACAGAAACACGCCGACGATCGTCAGCCACAGCTGCTCGGCGCCGACTCCCAACCCAATGGCGATCGCGACAAAGAGGAAGAGCAGCTCCTCAGGCTCCTTGATCGCTGTGCGGAATCGCACGATCGAGAGCGCCCCCACCAGCCCCAGCGAAAGCGCCAGGGAGGACTTCACGATCGTGATGACCAGCCCGGTGGTGACGGTCAGAACCGGCAGCAACATCGCCAGCTTTCGCCGGTTGACCAGTGCCTGACCATAGCGCTCATAGTACCAGGCCACAATCAGGCTGAGAATCAGGCCGATCAGCATATCCACCACGAACGTGCCGATGGACATCACTGGCAAAGCTAACCATTGTCCCATAGTTGTTCCTTCGTCCAAGTAAGAGAAGCTAAGCGAACCCCAGACGATCGAGGTCGGTCCATGATTATAGCGCATTCGGGAGGGATGGCGACGCTTGGCCCTATGCAGGATCCGCCATAGCTGAGTGAACGAGGAGCCGATCCTATCGGTCGCAAGACGGAACGAACCACACTGCGCGGGCTCAGTCGTGGGTGCGCACCGCTCCTCTGATCCGGTTGATCAAGCAGGCAAGTCGCACGCCACGCTGACCAGGATTCAGCCCGCCGGGTGTCACCAGGCGCTGTGGCGTCAGGCAGGCGGCGTCCTGCGACTCGCAGGCCGAAGGATCGACGTACCAGTCCGCCACGTCGTCGTTGCTGCGCCGTCCACGGAAATAGGCACCGTCGTCGCGGCCCAGGAAGTGGAAGGGCGCATCCCAGGTCACGCCATCCGCCAGGATGCCAAACGTGTAGGGCGTGACGTCCGTTCCTTCCGCCACGAAATCCACGCCAATGTCATCGGCGGGGCTTGCGGAGACGCCGGGCGCGAGCAGGGCGAGATTCTCGTTGCCCGTCCCGATTCTGAACCCCGGATCGGTCTCCGTGTCCAACGTCCCGTTGCCGACGTAGAAGATGAGACGTCCGTCCACCGCGCTGAGATCATCGGTCAGAAACGCAGCGTCGTTACTCGCGGTGTCCGTAGCCACGATCAGGATGATGGTCCCACACGGGACGCGGGACAGGGCCTCGAAATCTGGGAAAATGAGCGAGCCCTCAGCCTCTCCCTCCTTGGTATCATTATCGGTAAGGCGCCAGCCTCGGAGGTCTATCGGCTCAGGGCTGAGAACGAGCAACTCGACCCAATCGCCCTCCAACGGTCGCCCGCCCAGCGTCGTGTACTCCGTGCCGTTGTCGTTGATCCACAACTCGTTGATCATCACGGCATCAGGCCATACCCCATCTGCGCCCCGTCCGAATCGCGCCAGCCACCCGGTGCTCTCCTCTAGGGTGAGGTCCAACGTCGGAGAGACTACCCGTTGCATCCCAGCGCCAGGCTCGGGCGTGTTTTCCCAACCGAGGAAACGATATCCCGGCGCGGGGACCGCGATCAGGTGGAGCGTCGCCCCCGCACGATATTCGCCACGCCATCCCAGCACGCCAGGATCGATCTCGATCCCGTTTACGTAGACCCTCCCATGGTCGGGGGGCTGAACAGAGAGATCTAACGTCACCTCTGACAGGAGATTCTCCTCTCGAAAGGCATCCACCCTGCCGGCATAGTAGCGCCTGAGCGCGGTCACCTGATCCTCCCAGGTGGGCACGCCTGGCCAACGACCCATCTCCTGATCATAGGTCTGCGCCAGCGGCGGTGCGAATCGTGACAGGTAGCTGTCGAGCGCGGCGGGCCGCAACACCGTGTTCAGCAGATCGGCTGCCCGCACCCGAAAGCGGTGCCGGAACTCGGGGTTTGTCTGCAACGCCGTAACCAGCACATCTAGGTCCGGCGTCGGATCATCGGTGACCGCCCCACCCTCCACCACGAAGAACCAGCGTCCGCCCTCGGGCCGCACGGCCATCAACCCCTCCGCTGAGAGGTCAAAGACCTCCCGCAGGATCGCGACGTCGATCAGGTTGTCCAGGTCGATCTGCGCGGACGCCCAGGCATACGCCTCCCGGTGGGCGAAATCCTGCCCCTCGGCCCAGTCGATCAGCGTGTCCCACGCTTCTTCCGTCCCATCGCGCGCATCGCCCTCCTGGACCACATCGGTAGCATCGCCGTCCATCTCATAGTTGGTCGCGAGATAGAAGCGATCCACCCGCTCGGTCAGCCGGTAGAGGCCCCAGCTCTCCCCGTTGATGAAAAACCACACAAATCGCCCCTCGACAACGGGAACATCCAGGTCGCGGGCAACCTCGTTGATGATCTGGTCGCGCAACAGCGTCCAGATCACGTCGTGGCGCCCCGCCTGGAGCAGAAGCCGCTTGTGCTCCTGCGCCTCAGGCGACTGTCGGGGATGTGCAGGATAGAGCGGCGCCTCAAGGCGCGCCGCGCCGTGCTCCTGCCGGAAGTACAGTCGCAAGCTCTGCTTGGCGCTCACCGCCGGCTCACGCCCGTCGACGCGGACGCCCACCGGCAACTCGAAGGCCACCGCCCCATCGACGAACCCGGTCACGTGTCCAACACGCTCCCACTCTCTGCCGCGCCACGTGGGATTCGCGAGGATGCCGGCATCCTCGCCCCAGAGCGCTGCAGGCTCGGCAACGAGTGCAATCACCGGCAGCGATGCATCAAGGCCCAGTGCATAGGAGGCGGTGGCGACAGGACTGACGGACGCACCGTCGGTCTCCACAACCCGTAGAGTCGTGATGCCGGGATAGCCCGCATCGAGGACGATAGGCCGCGTGTAAGGCAGTCCCACCGTCGCCGACGGCAGCGTCCCATCATCGGTCCAGACCACGCGGCTGCGAGGCGTGGTGGGCCGCAGCACAACGGCCACAGTCCGGGCGTAGACGCCCGCGGAAGGCTCGATCACCGGCGCACCCGCCACAGGCCCCGGTGCGGTCGTCCCGCCGCGGCGCTCGAGATCGTGCGCCAGGACCATCAGCACGGCGAGCGCAGACAGCAGTGCCAACAGCGAAGCCAAACGCTTCATCAGACCCTTACCGGACCTCAATCACCATCAACCGCACGCTGTCATCTGCGACACGATCGCCCGATGCACTGTAGGCCGGTAGCCGATCGCGTGTCGCGGGGTGATAGAGTCCGACACGCACCGTGTAGTCGCCGCGCGGCAAATCCTCGGGTAATGCCAGCACGTGCTCGTCGCGCACAAAGTCGCCGCCGCGCCAGCTCGACGTCGGATGCAGCCGCCCAAGCCCGCTCTCAGGCACGCCGTCGTCCTGCGCTACCAACGTCGCATCCTCGGAGACGAGGTGAACGAAGACGTGGTAGTCCTCGCCCGGCGATAGCGCCGTCGACCAGATGAGGGTCAGAGGCACACGATCGCCAGGACCCGCCCTCTCTGGGGCATCGTAACCAACCAGCGCGAGGGCACCATCCGGCGCACCAAAGCCATAGTGCACCGACGAGGCCACCGGGATCGGCTGCTGGCTGACCGCTGCGGGATGCACCACCGTCACCAGCACCGACGCCTCCTGGCGCTCGCCCTCGACCGTTCTATACACAACTGGGCGTCCACCGGGCGCAGCGAGCCGCGCGATCAGGTGAAAGTCCCCCTCAGGCAGCGCCTCCGGAGGCAGGAGGGTATAGTGCTGTGCGAGTCTGCTGTCGGGCTGCCACGCCAATCCCGTGACCTGCAGCCGACTCTCGGTCCGCGCCCACACCTCGCCCGTCCCGGCTGCCACCAGCTCGACGCTCGACCGATACCCGTCGAATGCCATCCCCGGAACCGCATCCCAGTAGAGCGTCACGTACACGGTATCGGCGGGGCGCAATCGCCCGGCCTCCAGCCCCGGCAATCCGCTGCCCAGCTCGTAGGCGCGCAGGATGACGGCGTCGCTCTCGAAAGCGCCCGTGACCTCGCTCCGCCCGCTCCCCTCGTAGGGAGAGGGTCGGTATGCAAAGACCTCCACCGGCGCATAGGTAACGCCCGCGCGATCCCACGTCCGCACAAGCCGGTAGCGCTCCTGGAACCATGGCTGGGCGCGCACGCCGTCCCAGCCCACGCTGTCGACCGCTGCGACGAGGTCCGGGCGCCGTTCGTCGAGCATGGTCAGCATCTCCACCGCCGGAAGCGAGGCTGGGAGGTCCGCCGTTGCGACCTCCCCTAAGCATGCCCGCGCCCCGGTCGGGGCAGCGATGGCTTCGTCTGGCAGGGCGTAGGTCTGAAGCCAGAGGGCGACCTCTCGATAGAGCTCATCCGGCGCGCACCGTCCACCGCACCCAGCGAGCCCCATCAGCAACAGCCCAACAATCAGCCGCCGGCTCCAGACCGCACCGGCACCCGACGGCTGCGTATCCCATCGCCTCGGCTCCATAGCCCGGATTCTACCGTCACCTACAGGCCAGACAACCGCCACCCGACGGTGCCGGGTGCGAGGGCTGGCCCCGCGCATCAGCCCGTTGGCGCAGATTCGAGCGCATAGACCGGTCCGGAAGGCCACGGGTCTCACCCCTGCCACGGCAGCCGCTCCAGGTCAACGTTGCCGCCGGAGAGGATGATGCCGACACGCTGCGCCGCGAAAAGGTCCGGATGCTCGAAGAGCGCGGCGACTGGCACCGCCGCCGAAGGCTCGATCACCAGTTTCATCCGTTCCCAAACCAGGCGCATCGCGTCGACGATGCCCTGCTCCGTCACCGTGACGATCTCGCTGACGTGCTCGCGGATGATCGCGAAAGTCACGTCACCGAGGAACGTCCGCAGTCCATCAGCCACCGTCTCGGCGTTGGTCGGCGGGTAGATCCTGCCGTCGCGCCAGGAGCGATATGCATCATCGACCGTCTCCGGCTCGGCGCCCACCGTGCTAATGCCGCCGCTATACCGGGCCACCGCCAGCGCCGTCCCCGACAACAGCCCCCCACCCCCGACGGGCACCATCACCACGTCCAGATCCGACACTTCCTCAAGTAGCTCCAGCGCCGCCGTGCCCTGGCCTGCAATCACACGCGGGTCGTCGCTGGGATGGATGAAGATCGCACCCGTCGCGTCCAGGACCTCCTCCAGCTTCCGCTCGCGATCCAGCGGATGGTCGCCCGCCCAGACGATCTCCGCGCCATAGCCACGCACCGCCGCAACCTTTATCGGTGGGGCGTTCGTCGGCATCACGATGGTCGCCGGGATTTCTCGAAGGCCCGCGGCGTAGGCCACAGCCTGCGCGTGGTTGCCCGACGAGTGCGTCGCCACGCCACGTGCGGCCTCCTCCGCGGAGAGCGAGAACACGGCGTTACATGCGCCCCGTGCCTTGAACGCGCCGACCTTCTGCAGGTTCTCAGCCTTGAGGAAGAGCTCCGCCCCCGTCATCGCGTCGAGGGTCTGATTGGTGAAGACCGGCGTCCGGTGAATGTAGGGACGAACACGCTCAGCGGCCTCAAGGACATCGTAGCTATCCGGGATATCATTCATGTGCACCTCACTAG
>JBNGCP010000032.1:0-22205 GCA_049974845.1 Anaerolineae bacterium
GGACGGCAGGATCGCGATATGGGGCGCTGAACCCCTCCGATTCCTGTGGTAGGTCGGGCGTAGGAACAACCGCCGTCTTGGTCTCTCCTCCGCTCAGGTCGCTGCCGGGAGCCAGCGGCGTGAGCTGGGCCGTCACCTGAGGGGACAGTGTGGGCGGGGACGGATCCCCACAGGCGGCGGCCCAAAGCGCTAACAAGAGCATCGCTATCAGACCAGAGGCAGACCTCGTTCGGTGTCTTGAGATGGTCAATCTCCCTTTCGCGTGCTCCCTCCCCGACCGCGGCGAACCACGGTCGGGGGTCTCGTGGGATCCTAGCGAGTGACCTCGGCCTTTGAGACAAAGGCCCGCTTGCCCAGCACCTCGACGACCTCGCCAGTCAGGGCAAACTCACCTACCAGCCGATGATCCTCCGAGCTGCTGCCTATCATCACGCCTATGTGGCCCGGTTCGACGACAAAACGCATCTCGCGGTCGTAGAAGCCCAGTTGGCTCGCCTGTACCGTGAACGTAACCCGGCAGGTCTCACCCGCTTCCAGGTGCACGCGCTTGAATCCGGCTAGCTCCTGCACCGGTCGCGTCACCGTGGCCTCACGATCGCGGACATAGAGCTGCACCACCTCGTCGCCCGCCACCGCACCACTGTTCGTAACGGTGCACGAGATCTGTACCGCAGCGCCGGTGTCCACCTCACTCGGACTGATCTCCAGGTCGCTATAGGCGAAGGTAGTGTAGCTAAGCCCGTGGCCAAAGGGGAAGAGCGGCGTCGAAGGCATGTCGGTGTAACCCTTGTGCATGTCGGCCTCGGTCCGCCGATAGCCGCTGCCCAGTTTGTGGTAATGATAGATCGGCACCTGGCCCGAGTGGCGGGGCAGCGTGACCGGCAGCTTGCCGCCGGGGTTGATGTCGCCAAACAGCGCTCCCGCGATCGTCGCCCCACCCTCTTGGCCCGGATAGTAGACGTCCAGGATGGCAGGCACGAGGTCGACCACCTTCGCCAGGCCGTAGGGCCGGCCCTGGAAGAGCACCATCACCGCTGGCGTGCCGGTAGCGGAAACGGCCTCGACCAACTGCCGCTGCACCGCAGGCAGGGCAATGTCCGCGGTGTCACGTCCCTCACCCTCGGTGCCGCTGCCCAACCATCCACAGTAGCCGCCCACAGCTAGGATCACGACGTCGGCCTGCTGCGCGATCTGGACGGCGTCCTCGATACCGGAGACATCCTCCGTCACGCCGCAACCCGGGGCGTGCAACACAACGGCGCCCTCACCGGCCACACGCCGGACGGCGTCCAGCACGGTCTCGCTGCCATACTGCTGCCGGACGTAGAGCTCGTTACCTCCGGCGGCCATCACCGGTGCCATCTCGGCCATCACTGTACCCATCACTTCAGGACCCATCATCGACCCTTCGTCGGTCAGGCCGGCCATGCCAGCCTCATCCTCACCGGAGGAATGCGCTGCCGCCATAGCCTCGAACATAGCCAGAGCGCCAGGAAAAGTGTACCCGGGGAAATAGGTCATCACCGTGTCGGCGTGCGGGCCGATCACAGCGATCGTGCCCTGACCTTTGGTCAACGGGAGAATTCCCCCATCGTTCTTGAGCAGCGTCATCGATTCGGCAGCCAGTCTCTTCGAGAGCGCACGGTTTTCCGGATCCACAAACGGCGCCCTCACCTTGCCCTCGTCCACATAGGGCTGCTCGAACAGACCTAGCCTGAATTTCCACTCAAGCACGCGCCGTACAGAGCGATCAAGCAGATCCATCGAGACCAGACCCTGCTGTACCGCCTGCACCAGCGCCGGGCCATAGCCATAGGGCATCGGCAGTTCGACGTCCAGTCCGGCTGCCAGAGCCTGCGCGCCCGCTATTGGAGCCGACGTCGCAGTGCCCATCCGCTTCTCCAACCACTCGATGGTCATATAGTCGGACACGACAAAGCCCTGGAACCCCATGACGCCGCGCAACAAGTCGGTCAGGATCTCGCGCGATGAGCCGACGGGAATGCCGTCGATCTCGCTGTACGAGTTCATGATCGAGCCCAGACCGGCTTCGCGAATAGCGGCTTCAAACGGGCGGGCAAAGGTCTCGTAGAGCTCACGTGGACCAATTTGGGTGGCCGCCATGTTCTGCCCTGCCTCGGACAGACCGTAGCCCAAGAAGTGCTTGCCGGTGGCGATCACGCCGTGTCGAAAGTCGTCGCCCTGCAGGCCACGGGTGAAGGCCACACTCATGGCCGAGCAAAGATATGGGTCCTCACCGTAGGTCTCGTGCACGCGTCCCCAGCGTGCGTCGCGCGCCACGTCCATCACCGGCGACAGGGCCTGGTGCAAGCCCACGGCCCGCATCTGTTGCCGGATCAGATCCGTCATCTGCTCCACACCCTCTGGGTCCCAGGTCGCCGCGAGGCCGATCGCGGTGGGGAAGTTGGGGGCTTCAGGCGCGACCAGGCCATTCAGCGCCTCATTGTGCGCGATGGCAGGGATACCCAGGCGAGTCTCTTGGACCAGGAACCGTTGCAGCGCGTTGGTCAAGGCGGCCATCTGTGGCGGCGCCTTGTAACCCAGAAGGCCCGGAGCTGAGATCTGACCGAGGCCCTGGCCCAGCATCTGTTCCACTTTGGTGGGATCCAGTCCCTCCGGCCCCATCAGAGCCACCGGCATCAGCCCCACCAACTGGAACGCCTTTTCGACCAGCGTCATCTGCCCAAGCAGATCTTCGACGCGGTCAGCGATGGATGAAGAGGGATCTCGATAGGACATAGGAAACTCCATTCATAGACACTTGTTTCAGATCGACGTTAACCACTCCAAGATCGTCGCCATCGAGTGGTCGCTCTGGCCCGCAGTGACCGGCTGGATAGCGTGAGCGCGGCGGGACACCGCTAGACAGTCGACAGATCCCACTCCTCGTAGATCTTGGGCACATCGCTGATGAGCCGTCGCGTGTAGGCCTCCCGCGGATGCAGGATTACGTCATCAGCCGATCCGCTCTCAACGAATTTCCCACGCTCCATGATGTAGACTGTGTCGGAAATGTAGTACGCCAGCCCAATATCATGGGTGATGAAGACGATCGTCATCCCGATTTCATCACGCAGTTGCATTAGCATATCCAAGATCGTCGCGCGTGAGCAAGCGTCGATCATGGAGGTGGGCTCATCGGCTAACAGGATCTTCGGCATGAGTAGAAAGATGCGCGCAATCATCAAGCGCTGCATTTGACCACCGGAGAGCTCAAACGGGTATTTGTTGGTAAGCTCGTCGAACTTAAGGTTAACGAAGCTGCACGCTTCGGTCATCATCTCCACTTTCTCCTCGTATGGCAAGTGTCGACCTCCGCGCATGTTGATGCAGTCCAGAAGAACGGCATCGATTTTGTGGAAGATGTTGTATGAAGAGTAGGGATCCTGAAAGATCGCTTGGATCTTCTTCCAGTATTCCTTCTTCTTCTTGTGCGTGCTGATATCGCGCAGTTTTCCCTGGAAGTAGACTTCGCCCTCGGTCGGATTGATCAGGCCCAGCAGCAGCTTCGCCAAGGTGGTCTTTCCGCTGCCCGACTCGCCCACGATCGAGATGACCTCGCCCTCGTAGAAATCGAAGTCCACATGGTCGACAGCCACCGTTTTTTCGCGACCCAGACCAAACACCTTAGTGAGGCCTTTTCCGCTCAGACACACGTCCCTTCGGCTAGTCATTCTTGTAGGCCTCCCTCAGTTCTGCTTCCGAGAAGATACAACGGTAAGCACGACCACCCCCGATGTCGCGAAGATCGACAGAGTGCACCTTGCATTCCGGCCGGGCGTATTTGCAGCGTTCCGCAAACCGGCAACCAGCGGGCGGGTCCTTGAGATTGGGCGGCACGCCTGGAATAGCCGTGAGTTTGACATCCCGCAGACCCTTTTCCGGCACGATAATCGAGCCCATAAGGCCCTTGGAATACGGGTGAAGGGGATCAAACACCGCTTCTTCTGCGCTGGCCTTCTCCACAATCTGCCCCGCGTACATGACCATGATGTCGTCCGTCACATTGTAGAGCAACGGCAGCTCATGGGTGATGAAGATCAACGAGTCGATCATTCCATATTCCATCAATCGTTTGATCATCTTGATGACCATCTTCTGCGACGTGACGTCGAGCGCGGAGGTGGGCTCATCAGCAATCAGCACCTTCGGCGAGAGCAACACCGAGATCGCAATCACCGTGCGTTGTTTCATGCCGCCCGAGAGCTCAACGGGGTATTTATTCAGGACGCTTGGTGGCAGCCCCAAAGTGTCAAACAGCTCGCAGGCGCGCTCGTAGATCTCCTTCTTCGTAGCGCTCTCGTGTTCCTGAATCACATCTTCAATGAAGTTGATGACTCTCTGCGTGGGATTCAGTGCATTCATCGCCGCTTGTGGGATATAGGCAATCTCTTGCCCCAGTACCAACTTGCGAATGTGATCGGGGTCCATTCCGGTAATATCGCGCCCATCGATGATGATTTCCCCACAGGTATAGTGCAGCGGGGCAAAATAGTAGCCCATCAGGCTGAGCGCGAGCGTTGACTTCCCACAGCCGGATTCTCCCGCGATGCCCAACGACTTCCCTTCCTCGACCTTCAGAGAGACGTGGTCAACCGCGTAGATGCTCTCCTGGAAGCGGGTGATGTACCTCGTTGTCAGATCCCTGACCTCTAGCATAACTCTAGACATAGTGGCCACCTTATTCCCTTAGCGCCGGATTGAAGATCTGGTCGAGCCCCGTGTTCATCAAGTTCATCGAGAACGTAATCAGGGCGATCGTCACGAGCACGGGCAGATACGCCCACCATTTGCCCAAGAGGTGCGCTTGGTAAATCATCGCCCAGTTCATCATCAAACCCAGCGTGGGCACATCGGTTGTTCTCGGTCCCAGTCCAAGGATCGATAACCCGGCCTCCGACAAAATACCAGAGGAGATTTGCAGGATCAGCGCCATCACGACGTATGAAGCGATGTAGGGCAGGATGTCGGCGAAGATAATGTACCCAATGGAATGTCCGGAGAGCTTCGACAGATTCACATGATCGCGATTCCGCAGCGAAATCACTTGCGCCCGCACAGCCCGGGTCGTCCACACCCAGGACGTAAAGCCAATCACCACGGCGATAGTTGTGGCACCGCGCCTCTCCTGCCCAATGCTGAACGAAATCAGGATCAACAACACAAAGCTGGGGATAACGGTGAAGAGATTGGTGAAGAACATGATGATGTCATCCACCAATCCGCCGACATAGCCTGCCAGCAAACCCAGGGTCAGACCGATCAAGGTTGCTATGACACCAGCGACAGCACCGATCTGCAGCGATACGCGGGTGGCTGTCACCAGCTCCGTCAGCACGTCTCTGCCGAAGTTGTCGGTGCCAAGCGGCAGGAACCTCACATTCGCAACGTCGCGGACATTGACGTAATCGGTCTGTGTGACCGACGCTATCTCCTCCAAGGAGCCCGTTTCCACGTTCTCTGCGGCAACGACGGCCGCCTCTGTTGACAGAAGTCCTTTGAGGGAGTTGTTGAGCCGGGCATAATAGTTGCGCTTGGCATTGGTCATCCCCGGGATTCTCACCGCGGGGTCATAGTTGGCGTCCCAAAGACCCACAAGCGATGCGGTATCGTCGATATCGATCTCGTCTTCGGGAATCCCGACGGCCACAAGCCACTCCTGCATCGCAAGGCGATCATCTTTGCTCAGCTTACTGGCAACGCGCTTCGCAGCGGCCCCCCGTAGGTTGAGCGTGTACTTAGGGGCGTTCATGCTGTCAAAGACGTTTACGTAAATGCCAGGTTCGAAAAACGTGCCCTGAGCGATGATCGCTAAGGGAGGGTGGGTAATGATGAGCGGATAAATGATCACGATCAGCAGAATCGCCACGAAAATGGCGAAACCAAAGACGAACTTGCCGGAGTGCAAGACTTGGCGAATGGTGTGTTTCATAGCTACATCTTCCTTCAGTCAGCCTGCGCCGCTTTGATCCGCGGATCGATAACGCCGTAAAGAATCTCGATGATGAAGTTCGCACTCAGCACCATGATCGTGATAATCAAGGTAGTAGCTGAGATCAACGGATAGTCCTGGCCCATAACGCCGTTCAAGATCGTGTAACCCAACCCCGGGTAGCTGAAAACGATCTCTGCCACCAGCGCGCCGCCGACCATGGTGCCGATGGATAGCGCCAGACCCGTGATTTGGGGGAGCATAGCATTTCTGAACACATAGCCGATGATCTTGCGATCCTTCACGCCCATGAAACGGGCAAACTTCACGTAATCCGCATTCAACTCATAAATGGCCATGGAGCGCATGCCAATCGCTTGACCACCGACGGCGATCGTCACAATGGACCAAAAGGGCAGTTGGTAGTGGACGATCACGGATCGGATGAATCTCCAGCTAAACTCTGGAATCAGGTTGAACGCATAGCCACCGGACGTAGGGAACCAATTCAGCGTAACGCCGAAGATGACCATAAAGATAACGGCCATGCCGAATGCCGGGAAATTGCTCGCGAAAATGGCTGCGGGCATGAGCAGTTTGTCAAAACCACCCTTGAGATAGGCCGCCAGCGCGCCCAGCGTATTCCCAATTAGCCACCCTACGATGATTGCCGGAAACTGCAGGCCGATAGTCCACAGGATGGAAGACTTGAGAACATCCGCCACTGTTCTGGGGTATTGGCTAAATGAGAAGCCAAAATCTCCTCGCAGCACGTTTCGCACATAACGAATAAACTGCTGGTGCATGGGTAGGTTGGTACCAAACAACTCCGTGTACTGCTCGTAAATGGCCTGGACCCCCGTCGCGTCGCTCAAGCCTTGTGCCATTCTTGCGACGATGGCCGCCACAGGGTCGCCCGGCATCAGCCGGGGCAGGATGAAGTTCAGCACGAAGGCGCAAACGAGGGTGATCAGGAACCAACCCAGCTTGTTGAGGAAGTACTTTCGGTATCCCTTCAAGGCAACACCTCCCTAGATCTCATACCAACTTTAATGAACAGCCATGTTCCGGGTTACCGGAACATGGCTGTTGTTGTAGTCGATACCTCCTACTCTACGAGCTCGATGTTGTAGAGACAGGCGATGCCCCAACCGTCCGTGCAGTCCGTCGGCGGGACGGGTGGGTCAGTGCCGTCATTCTGGTGAGGGAAGTTCGTCCAGACTGTCTCGTTCACCGTATGGAACACCATAGGGCGATACATCAGCGTGAAAGATGGGACGTCCGTCAGGTAGATCCTGACCAACTCCGTGTACATCTCCTTCAACCTATCAGGATCGGTCTCAGAGGGAATCGCCTGGATCAAGGCATCGGCGTCTGGGTTGCTGTATCTACCATAGTTGCCGTTCCAGTTGCTCGGCAGACCGATCCATTCGGAGCTCATAAGCTGGCGAGCGCGCGCCCAAGGTTGGGTGGGACCGGCGCCGCCAGTCCCCATCATGAAGATGTCATAACCCTCGGGGAGAGGGGCATCCGATTTGGTGACGACGGTCTGATAGACGGACCATTCCGGATAGTTGGTCGTGATGTCAATCCCAATCTCTTTCCCGGCTGCGGCGACCACCTCAATCGCCGCCTGCCAGTCGGACCAGCCATTTGGGCAGGTAGCGATGTAGCTCAACTTCTCGCCCTCGTATTCGCGCCAGCCATCGCCATCGGTATCGACGATCCCGGCGTCATCCAGAAGGGCCTTGGCGCCTTCGATGTCATTGCCGGTCCACTGCAGATCCGCGACAGCCTCCTGATTGTACATGGCCTGCTCACCCTCGGTTGGGTTCATGATCGAGCGCGGAACCTGCTCGAAGGTAGCCGATTGGTTGGTCATAGCGTTGGCAATGATAGTGGGATAGTCCACCGCAATAGCGATCGCTTTGCGTACGGCAACCTGGTCCAGTCCGTGGGCATCTAAGTTGTACCAGGCAGTTGGCAAGCTGGCACCGATGTGATAGGGTGGGTCGGGGAGATAGGTGGAGATGGGCAGTCCGTAATCCTCCCATAGAAGGTGGACGTTGGAGTTAAACTGCTGGCTGACATCTACCTCACCTTTGGCCAAAGCCACCGAACCGGCGGCGTTATCCTTGAAGATCGTGTGTGCCAGGTACTTTGGAGCGGGTAGCTTGCCCCACATCGAGGGATCCTGGCCCCAGTAGTTGTCGTCGCGGACGAGGACGACCTTCGTGTCGTCCGCGAAGTACTTGTGATAGGGCCCGGAGAAGACCACGTCTTCCGCAGGATCCGCCTTCAGTGCGGTCGCATCACCGTCGGAGCGTTCCTCAAGGGCTTGGGTCCAGGCTTTCTGGACGACGACATTGCTGCTCACGAAGGCGGCGACCATCAGAGGATTGACGGCGTTGCCATCCTCATCAAGCTTCGCCTTGACGACGATGGTCTTGTCATCGACGGCCACGACGTCCTCGATGTAGGGGCTATAGGAAGCGCCTGCGCCGGTTTCGTACTTAACGTGTGTTGCCCAAGTGTACGCGAAATCCTCCGCGGTCACAGGGGTCCCATCGCTCCAGTGTGCGGCGTCCTTGAACTTGAAGGTGATCTCGGTCCTATCGTCGTTCCACGACCAAGGTCCGTCGGCTAGCAACGGATATTGCTGACCGTCGAGCATGTTGAACAGATACGGGGGTTCGAACATGGTCGCGCGGACATTATCTCCTCCCGTGCCCACCATGCCATTGTTGTTGCTACCAGAGTAGGGATTCCAGCCAACAACCGGACCCCATTGCTGACCATTGAAGTACAAGGTCTCTTGGCGGGGCAGCTCGGCTTCATCTTCCTCAACGGGTGCCTCGACCACAACCTCAACGGTCCTCTCGACGATTTTCTCGACCTCAACGGTCTTCTCGACGACTTTCTCGACCTCAACGGTCCTCTCGATGACCTCAGGGGTAAGTGTAGCGCAGGCTCCCAGCACGATGGAGCTGACTACGAGCAGACTCACAAGGGACAACCATTTCCTGTACATCTAGGATCCTCCTTACTGAATGAATAGTAAAGCTCTTCTCTGACAGATCTGGAGGAAGATCAGGTATTCGGTAACCATCTGAAGACGTCGTAGATGAGTTACCATCGTATCATATGCACCTCCTTTCCCGGCATACATTCCCGCCGGATGGGATAGTACTATTATGACATATGTAACAGAAAGGAGTTAAATGACATATTAACCGGTCTGGGGGTTAGTATACTCACATCACACCAAAACAAAAGGCGCGAGATGAATACGGGGCGCGTTTCCCCTTGGCGCTTCATGGACTTCAATCACCGCGATGCTACAGGATAGTTCCGAAAGCCGGATTGACATAAGAGCCTCTGTCGAACTGCCTCTCCCTCTCAGAAGACCATTCGAATGTCACATATGGCGCCAACACGAGCATCACGATGATCCGCTCGAGTGACTGCCGATCGGCGTCCTAGAGCAAATCCACCCTATGGCCATTGCGCATCATCGAGCGTGCGCCAGTTGTGTTGGTTTCAGCCGCCGCATCAATCCCCTCCTTCTGAGAGCGCCTTATCCCACGGTCAGACGTCTGCACGATGATTGATGTGCAAGCAAAGAACACATACTCTATCATAGTTAGGCACTGCTCGCTGTCACACACAGACTTAGGAGCAGCAATTCCCAATATGCGAGAGGGAGGGTAGAATGAGGGCTCACCTACATAGAGCAAAACGAGAGGGGCGAGGAGCCGCGGATGCGGAAACCACTGAAGTTCAAGAAGCTCCTTGCCCCTGTGCGGCAGGCACTCGATCGCTTGCCGGAACATCGCAGTGGCAAGAACACCCGATACAGCCTAACAGAAGCCGGGCTGAGTGCTTTCGCGGTGTTCTATATGCAGTCGCCCTCGTTCTTAGCCCATCAGCGGGACATGCAACGCCAACGGGGGCGGAACAATGTCCAGAGTTTGTTTGGGGTGGAGCGGATACCGAGTGATAGTCAGTTGCGGAACCTGCTCGATCCGGTGGATCCGGCAGCGCTCCAGGCGCCATTCTGGGAGATCTATGCGCAGCTTGTACTTCCCCAGCTAGCAACGCTTACTCACCTTCATGTATCACCAACTGGACTTGCCGCCAGAAGGGCTTCCGAATCAACGCGAAGCTGACTCGCTGACTCTGCCACACGCTTCTTAGGTGCGGTGCTGTACGCTTGGCACGTTGCCCGCTATGGCCAGTCGTCCTGAACCAGCAGGAGCTGGCCGGCTAAGTCACGCTCCCCTACCAGACCTCATCCTACTCGGTTCAGTTCCAGCGGGGCACCTTTAGAGACCCGTTTTTCGTTCCCCAGCGGCTTCTACGTGTCTGGCCGTCTACATTCAGGATCATATTTGGAATTGCTGCGCCTCTCACGTACTGCTCGCAGAACCCATAGTACGCTGCATAGCAACCCAAGATTGGTATAACCATCAAAGCAGAGATATTGTAGCTATCAGCTTGACATGAGGCAACATGTTGGCCAGGGCGGAACCCGGTTGCGAAGCGAGCTACGCGCATTCGCTTGTCCACAATGGCTTAACAGAACAGATCACGATTGCGGGTACCCCACACTATCGGCTCGCCGTGCGCGCAACTGGGATCGCCAGAAAGCGGAAAGAGCCCTCTATTGCTAGAGAGCTCTTTCATCTTTGGCGGGAGCGACGGGATTTGAACCCGCGATCTCCGGCTTGACAGGCCGGCATGTTAACCACTACACTACGCCCCCTTGACCGCCGAAATAATACCATACCCCGGACGTTTGTCAACCCTGAAAATCAGGCCAAGAAGCGGCTGGTGTGGTCCCCGACAGACCTGGCGATCAGTGTCGTTCAGACAAATGACTGCTTGTATAATGGTCTTAGGCGCCTGCCGCCGACCTGCACCTGAATAGGGCGCCGCGCTGTCTCGACCCAGGTGAAGATGACGTTCTCCGTATTGCTGCTGGAGAACCTCGTGAATGAACTTGTCGATTCCGGAGCGACCGTGAGTAAAGATAGCACCAAGATTCGCAAGATCCGCAACATCGGCATCATCGCGCACATCGACGCCGGCAAGACTACGCTGACGGAGCGCGTGATTTAACACCGGGCGCACGCACCGCGTGGGCTCGGTGGATGAGGGCACAACCACCACCGACTGGATGGAGCAGGAGCGCGAGCGTGGCATCACCATCACGGCAGCCCCCGTCACCACCGCCTGGACCGACACTGTGACGGGCCGGGACGCCCAGATCAACCTCATCGACACGCCGGGCCACATCGATTTCACCGCCGAGGTGCAGCGCAGCCTGCGCGTCCTCGACGGCGGCATCGTGGTCTTCGACGGGGTGGCCGGCGTCGAGCCGCAGTCCGAGACGGTGTGGCGCCAGGCCGACTGCTACCACGTGCCCCGCATCTGCTTCATCAACAAGATGGACCGCACCGGCGCGAATCTCACGCGTACCCTGGCGATGATGCGCGAGCGCCTGTCGTCGGTGCCGCTGCCGTTGCAGGTGCCGATCTTCGAGGGCGAGGCCTTCGTGGGCGTCGTGGATCTGATCCGGATGCGTGCGCTCCTCTTCTCCGGGGAGGCCGGCGCTCCGCCCACCGAGGGCGAGATCCCCGACCACGTTGAGGGGGTCGAGGAAGCGCACAGAGAGTTGGTCGAGCGCATCACGGAGACCGACGATGCCCTGACGCTGCGCTACCTGCGGGATGAGCCCATCGCCGAGGCCGAGCTATATGCCGCGCTGCGCCGCGCCGTCATTGCGAACACGTTGGTGCCGGTGCTGGTGGGCAGCGCATTGTACAACAAAGGCGTGCAGCCGCTGCTGGACGCGGTCGTGCGCTATCTCCCCAGCCCACTGGAGGTCCGTCCGGTGGAAGGCCGCCATCCCGAGACGGGGGATCTGGAGCTGCGCCCCGCCGACCCTGACGCGCCCTTCAGTGGGTTGGTCTTCAAGGTGGTGACCGATCCCTTACATGGGTCACGGCTGCCATTCTCCTCAGCATCTTAGGACAAGCATCACTTGAGTGACATCAAGCGACATGCTAAGGTGGTTAGGCAACTCTCCTGGAAGGAGCTCATACGTATGCACACTGAGGACTACATTCAACTGGAAGACGCCTACAACGCTCATAGCTACGATCCCGTCGACGTCGTCATCGCGCGCGCTGAGGGCGTTTGGGTCTGGGATGTCGAGGGCAAGAAGTACCTCGATTGTCTCAGCGCCTATTCTGCCCTGAACCAGGGACACCGCCATCCGCGCATCGTCAAAGCGCTGATCGAACAGGCGGGCAAAGTCACCCTGACGTCGCGCGCTTTTCGCAATGATCAGCTCCCGCTCTTTGCAGAAGAGCTATGTGAGCTGACAGGACACGACATGATCCTCCCGATGAACTCGGGAGCTGAGGCGGTCGAGACCGCAATCAAGGCCGCGCGCCGGTGGGGAAATTTCGTCAAAGGCATTGAAGAACCGGAGATCATCGTCTGCCAGAACAACTTCCATGGCCGCACGATCAGCATCATCTCCTTCTCCACCGAGGCTGACTATCGTAAGGGCTTCGGCCCCTTCACGCCCGGCTTTAGGATCGTGCCTTTTGGCGATGCCGAAGCGCTGGAAGCGGCGATCACCCCCAGCACAGCCGCCTTCCTGGTGGAACCCATCCAAGGGGAAGCGGGGGTCATTGTCCCGCCAGAGGGCTATCTGCGGGACGCGCGGGATATCTGTGACGAACACAACGTGCTGCTCATCACCGACGAGATTCAGACCGGGCTAGGACGAACGGGAAAGCTCTTCGCCTATGAGTGGGAAGGGATCAAGCCGGACCTGGTGGTCATCGGCAAGGCGCTCTCCGGCGGGATGATGCCCGCCTCTGCTGTCCTTGGCTCCCGTGAGGTCATGGAGCTCTTCACGCCCGGAAGTCACGGATCGACGTTTGGTGGAAATCCGCTGGCCTGCGCTGTCGCGAGAGAGGCGGTCAAGGTTCTCGTCGAGGAAGACCTCATCGGGCGAGCGCGCGAGCTCGGCGCCTACCTCCGCGAACGTCTCCGCGACCTCAACAGCCCCCTGATCAAGGAGATCCGCGGGAAGGGGCTGTTGGTCGGCGTGGAGTTCACAAAAGAGGCGGGAGACGCCCGACGTTTCGTGAACGCGATGAAAGACCGCGGCGTCCTGGTCAAGGACACACACCGCAAGATCATCCGCTTCGCACCGCCCCTGGTGATCACGAAGGAGCAGATCGACCTGCTGCTGGCTCGGTTCGAAGACGTGTTGACGACGGCGCTCGAGGAGAGCCCTTCCGAGATCCTCAGCGCAGCTTAGTGGAGGCTAGATTCGGGTGGCCAGCAACCAGAGCAGAAGCTTTGGGGTGATGGCCACCTCGATCCATGCCGCTAGTACAAGCAGCGGGAGCACCAGAGCCACAAAGAGCTTGACGAAATGACCGGCCTCCCGCAGGATGCCCAGGACCCCTCCCCCCTCTGACGGCGCCCGCAGAATCACGGCACCGACGCGTACGGCCTGGGCCGTCGCGATGATCGCGGCTGGAAGCTCGAAGATCCCGTGGGGCAGCACCGCTACCGCGATGAAGAGCCACGGATTGAGCCCAAGCTGGCCAACCTGAAGTCCCAGATAGGCGATCAAGGCGATGGGCGCCATCAAGAGGATCGTCGCCAGGGTACCGAGCGAAAGCCCGCCCAGTATCGCTGCCGCGAGCAAGGCGCGCACATTGTGGAGGAAAACTGCCAGAACTGAGAACGAGGGCAGCAGACCAGTCTGCGCAACGAGCTGATCGAAGGCGCCCTCATCTACGATCTCGTTCAGGTCGAAGAGGCCAAGCGGCAAAGGGAACTTATAGCGAGCCCAGACGCCGATGGCCATGCCTCCTACTCCAAGCACCAAGAGCGTCACCAGCAGCTCGGGCCTGATCGACCTCAGCAGGCGCGGAATCTCACGCCGGTACAGCCTGACAATTCCGTGTTCAGGCCGCATCCCCTCCCATAAGGCAGTCGCCCCAGCTCGCAGGTTGAGCTCATCCAGATCGCGACCCAGTAGCGTCTCCCGGTTGAAGATCCGTATACCCAGCCGCACCAGTAGGAGCGCGACGATGGCCAAGGCCAGGGCGACCAGCCACAGGGCCGTGTAATTCGCAAAGAGCAACAACCCCGCCTCAGCCTGTAGCAGCAGCGCCATGGGGATGATGATGAAGCTGGCCACCAGATTCGCCGCCCGGACACTCGTCGATTGGCTGGAGACGATAACCGCTCCCGCGACCATCACCACCGCCTCCACCGTCGCCAACGCCAAAGCCAATACCATCAACGAGGGCTCGGGCCACCATCCCACGGTCGTGCCCAGCATCACCGTGTAGATGCCCATGCCCAGATAGCTGGCGGCAATCGAGGGCAGTGTCGCCGCAAGCAGTTTGCCCAGGTAGAGCTGCAGATCCGTCAGCGGCGTGGTCAACAACGGCTCGAGGCTGCGTCGCTCCCTTTCACCCACGAAGGTCTCAAGGGCAATGACCAGCGAGAAGGTGCTCGGAAAGAACCCTACTACGAGGATCAAGAAGGGGTAGAGGCGCTCGAGGATGATGTCGGCTCCATACTGTCCGAGGAAGTCCACACCCCTGCTGGCGACAAATGTGGCCAGCAGGGGAAAGCCGGCGACCAGACTGAGGATCGGCAGGACGATGCGCCAATCTCGGAGCGTGTCCTTGATTTCCCGCCGCGCGATGATGAGCACCGGCGCAAGCATCGCCACCTCGGGTCCCGACCCTTCGCCACCACCCGTGACGCGGCTCGAGAGATCAGCCATCCGGTGGGTCTCCTTCCATCACGCGCAGATACACCTGCTCAAGGCTTTGCGGCACCGCACTCAGCATCATCACGGGAATATCCGCTCCAGAAAGAGCCGTCAATAGACGCGGGTTCGCCGCCGCCGGATCAGGGGTCCGGTAGCGAATCCATTCATTCCCTACCTGCTCCACAGTCCCGAACTGCTCGACGACCTGTCGCACGCCGTTGTGCATATCGACGGAAGCTCTACCGGCCTGGGTCGCCACGCGCAGTTCCATCAACGGAGGGCCCAGGAATCGGGACTTCAGCTCCGCGGGTGTACCCAGCGCCACAATGCGACCCTGTCGAATGATGGCAATGCGGTCACTGAGCTCCTCGGCCTCGGTCAGATTGTGCGTGCAGACGATGAGCGCGCGGCGCTGACTGCCCCGCATCTGCAGAATCGAGTCGCGGACGAGGCGGGCGCTCTCGGGGTCCATTGCCGAGGTCGGCTCATCGAAGAGCAGCACCGGCGGATCGTGCAACAACGTCCGCAACAACGCGATCTTCTGACGCATCCCTTTGGAGTACTCACCCAACCGGCGGGGCAACGCCTCGATGACTCTAAAGCGCTTCGCCAGATCCCGGATCCGCGAAGTTAACGCTTCGGCCGGGAATCCTCGCAGCTGACCAAAAAACGTCAGGTATTCCCAACCCGTCATGCGCGTGTAGAGGCCCGGCGCTTCGGTCAGCACCCCGACCCGTCTTCGCACCTCGTGCCCCTCCGTCACGACATCGTAACCGGCCACACGGGCCCACCCGCACGTCGGCTTCAGGATCGAAGAGAGCATGCGCACCGTCGTGGTCTTTCCGGCTCCATTGGGCCCCAGCAAGGCCAAGACCTCTCCCGGCGCCACCGTGAGGGTTACATCATCGACCGCCACAAGATCGCCGAAGCGCTTGGTAAGCCCTACAGTCTCAATCATCTGTTCCACCCTCGATTATGCATCGTGCAGGGATTATACCACGCCTACTGCAGGCACAGGCGAGAACGCATCAGCTCGCAGTTAGGCCTTAGGGAGCTCACGACCTGCAGTCCTCTCCGGCGAGGTCGGCCGGCTCCATCAGGGGCCCTTAGGACAACCGGCATCTTCACGCGGGGCAAACAGAGCCTCCCCGCGTGGCGACGCGGGGAGGCAAAGGCGTCTGGTAAGCCGAAAGGCTATTCCATGAGCGTCACAGGCGACAACGTGATAACGTTCGAAGGCACCCGACTAGAAGGCCATCGCCCTCCTGCACCCCATTGTGCCTCCGCTATCGAAGGATGGTTGGGATCAGCTATGCTCGGTTACTCTCTCAACAGAGGTGCTCACACTATGGATCCTTGAACGACCTCAAGGGGAGTCCCCTCCCGCTGACGCGACGCATACGGCTCACCGAGACACGGCCTTTCGTCCCGTGTCGAGTACGCACACGGGAAAGCCCACAGCCCAGGACCGACATGGCAAGGCCATCTGTCGGGTCCCGCACAGCGGGGGCCGCGTCTTGGTCGGCGCTCGCACAGCGAACCGGGTGCGTTTGAGCCTTAAGCTGCCTGTCGCGATGTGCTGCGCCCGCCCTCGGGCCCAGGACATCCCCTAGAGCCGCACGCTACCCGCGGCGGCGCAGGAAAGCTGGGATCTCAATGTCGTCGCGATCGGCGGTCTGCGTGCCGAAAAGCTCGCTCGTCTCGGTGCGCCGTTGCGTAGGCGCCGCTGCCGTCGCCGGTCGTGCGATCTCGGGCTCGCCATCGCTATCGAACCCGGTGGCGATGACCGTGATGCTGACCTCATCCTCCATGTTCTCATCGATCACGGCACCGAAGATGAGATTCACATCGGGATGCGCGGTCTCACGGATGATCGACGCAGCCTCATTGACCTCAAAGAGCGTCATGGTGGCGCCGCCCGTGATGTTGAACAGAATGCCGCGAGCGCCGTCGATCGTGATGTCGAGGAGACGGCTTGAGATTGCTTGCTGCACCGCCTCAATCGCCCGATTCTCGCCAGACGCGCGACCAACAGCCATCAGCGCAGCCCCGCCCTCGAGCATAATCGACTTGACGTCCGCGAAGTCAAGATTAATAAGTCCCGGCACTGTGATCACCTCGGTGATCCCCTGGATGCCCTGACGCAGAACGTCATCCGCAACCCGGAAGGCATCGGTGAGGCTGACCCGCTTCTCGGTGATCTCCAACAGCCGGTCGTTCGGGATCACGATCAAGGTGTCCACCACCTGTTTTAGCGCTTCGATCCCATCAGCAGCCACGCGGCTCCTCTTGGCCCCCTCGAAGGTAAATGGTCGCGTGACCACGCCGATGGTGAGCGCCTTTGTCTCCTCCTTGGCGATCCTGGCGATGACCGGAGCGGCGCCGGTACCCGTGCCGCCCCCCATCCCGGCGGTCACGAAGACCATATCGGAGCCCTGCAGGACCTCAAGAATCTCGTCCTGCGACTCCTCAGCAGCCTTGCGACCCTCATCGGGATTGCCGCCGGCGCCCAGACCACGGGTGACGGTGTCACCAATCCGCAGCCCCTTAGGCGCTTGGGAGAGCATCAGAGCCTGAGCGTCGGTGTTCACCGCGATGAAATCGACCCCCTGAAGCCCCTCCTCGATCATGCGGTTGACGGCGTTGCTGCCGCCGCCCCCCACACCCACAACACGAATCTGCGCGAAGTTTTCTGCCAAACTGGACATTTGAGTACCTCCTAACCTTTCGGATTTTGCTCCTCGCGGAGCAGACGCCACCCTCGAAGAGACCCTCTTCGAGTTCTGTCCCTTCCAACTGGAGCCCATCGATCTTGATCCCATCGGTCACCATCCTTCTACCAGCCGACCATGTACGAAGACTACAGTACGAGAGCTACACGCCTCACGTGAGCGCTGCCCTGCAGCAGCGCGCTGGACTGCAGCGCCCTCAAGGCAACAGGTTTCTGAGCCAGCCTGTGGCCCGCTTCATCCAAGACGATCTCACCGTTCGCCAGCCACCTCCTTCTTCCCACATAGGCGTCCATTTGACGAGACCAACGGCCACCGCCGCATCTGGGCCACTGACCTTGTCCGCAAGCCCTGAGATATCTCTAGGAATGCCAATCTGAACAGGCAACTCGAAGATCGAGCGCGCCAAGTCTCTCATACCCGGCAGCTGCGCCGTGCCCCCGCAGAGGACCAAGCCGGCCGGCAAGAGACCATCATAGCCCGACCGCTTGATCTCTTGCTGCACATTCTCCAGAATCTCCTCACAGCGAGCCTGGATGATCTCTGCCAACTTCCAGCGCGGAATCGGCACCGGATTGCCCTCCCCATACGGAGAGACCGAGAAGCGCTCATCCTCCGCCACCTGGTTAGCCACTGTGTGCCCGTGGCTCAGCTTCACTTGCTCCGCCACCTGCGAGGGCAGCCGCAGCCCGATGGCGATATCATTGGTGATATACTCGCCGCCCAGGGGCAATGACTTCGTATGCCACACCGTACCCTCGATGAAGATGGCAATATCTGAGGTGCCCTCTCCAATATCGACGAGGACGACCCCCATCTCCTTCTCGTTCTCCGTCAGTACAGAATTCCCGGCGGCCATACTCGTCAGTACCAACTCACCGATCTCAATCCCCGCGCCCCGTACGCATTTCCTGAGGTTCTGGAGCGCCGTGCTCGAGCCCATCACCACGTGCGCCTCGACCTCCAACCTGAATCCGTGCATGCCTAAAGGGTTTCGCACACCGTCCTGGCCATCGACCGTATAGGTTCGGGGCAGGATATGGATCAGCTCCTGGTTCTGTGGAAGGACGATGGCACCCGCCGCCTCCAGCACACGATCGACATCCTCCGGGCCGATGCCCCGCTCGCGCCGGGAGACCCCCACCACCCCGGTGCTGTTCCGAGAGGTGATGTTGGCACCAGTGACCCCTACGTAGCCGCGTTCGATCTGATAGCCGCTACTCTGCTCCGCCTGCTCGACGGCCTCCGCTATGGCCGCGGTCGCCTGCGCCACGTTGACCACCACGCCCTTCTTGATACCTTTTGCGGGTACCCGGCCCACCCCAACGATGCGCACATCGCCGCGTTCCCCGACCTCACCGACCAGCACAAGCACTCTCGACGTCCCGATATCGATGCCGACAACGGATCTCTCCACGTCTTACCCCCTACCAGGAGCGTTCCACAGAAAAAGTAGCCCCGCC
Source organism: Anaerolineae bacterium (assembly GCA_049974845.1). GTDB lineage: Bacteria > Chloroflexota > Anaerolineae > B4-G1 > SLSP01 > PWVB01. Next base: position 18,967 of record JBNGCP010000032.1, read on the forward strand.
CGGAAAACGTACATCCACGACCTGAGGCTTAGTACCTTCGGCAGCCAGGTGATTCATCAAGGTCTGACACGTGCGCCAGCGCTCCGCCATCTCTGGGCCCACGCCGAACGCGATACGGCACCCTTCAGGCGTGGTCCAGATCAGGCCCCGCTCCCGAGAATATTCAAGTTGATCCACGGGCACACCCAGCGCAACCAGAGCTGCGAGCCCTTGCTGAATATCGACCATCGAATGTGGACCGTCCTCAGCGGGAACCGGGCCCCGGATGGCCGGCAGATCAGGCCGTTCTCCCTGGGCAGGGTACATGATGCCCTCGCGGTCGACCCAATAGACATCATTCCCCGCGATCCAAGTCATCACCGGCGAGCGGCCGGTCACCTGGATGCGACACGAGGTCGGGATAAGCCCGCAACTGACCTCGACGTCCTTGAACTGAGGCATCATCTCCATGAGGCGCGCCTCAGCATCCTTGGGATGTAACTGAAATAAGTGCCATCCTAACAAATCAGAGTTGATCTTGATCTCCCGAACGACCTGCGGCGAACTGATCCCCTTAACCTCCAAGTCCTCCCACATCAGATACCAAGGCTCGGCGAAAGCCACCCAAGCCCCGACCCCGATCACCACAACGAAGGGGATGAGCAGGCGCCATGGTATCCTGATGCGCGGCATCTTGAGGCTCGGGATGCTGATCTGACCCCGCTGCGCCCGCACCGAGGCATGTCGTTCCTGTGGCACTCGGGGCCCCAGAAGCGCTGCTGTTCGGTAGTAGCGCTGCTTTCTCTTCATCGTTCTCCCTCCTGTTCTGTACCACTTTGTGGCCCTGGACGTCGCGTGGCCCGCATCTGGTGTGATGACGTCGGGTATGATGTCGCAATGAGCGGGCCAGGCGCTCAACTATGGTTCCGCCTCGTCATTCAGTGGCCGATAAATACGCTCCGAGCGCGCGTTCTCCTGATGACGTTCTATCGCCAGCTCGATCAATCGATCCAAGAGCTGTCGATAGGGAATGCCCGAGGCCTCCCACAACTTCGGATACATACTGATGGGGGTGAACCCAGGAATCGTGTTGATCTCGTTAAGGTACACCTCACCCGTCTCCCCATCCATCAGGAAGTCCACCCGTGCCATGCCCGCGCCATCGATGGCCCGGTAAGCTTCGATCGCCAGCTCCCGAATGCGCGCCGTGGCGGCCTCGTCTAGCGGTGCCGGCACGAGCAGCTTGGAGGCGCGCTCTCCTTCGTCGATGTACTTGGCCGCATAGTCATAGAACTCGCGGCTGGGAATCACCTCCCCCGGAACGGAGGCGATCGGATCTTCATTACCCAGCACGCTCACCTCGATCTCCCGCGCAGCCGGAACGGCCCATTCCACCAGGATCCGCCGGTCGTATCGAGCGGCCTCCTCGATCCCTGCTCGAAGCTCGGCACGATCGTGGCACTTTGTGATACCTACACTGGATCCCAGGTTTGCGGGCTTCGTGAAAACCGGATAGTCCAGCCGCGCCTCCACCTCTTCGATGAATGCCACGGGGTCGGCCTCCCAATGGCGCCGAGTCGTCCAGACATAGTCTGCGATCGGCAGGTTACGGGCGCGCACCACATCCTTGAACGCTATCTTGTCCATCGCCAGGGCCGAACAGAGAACGCCCGCCCCGACGTAGGGAACCCCTGCCAGCTCTAGAAGTCCCTGCACGGTCCCATCTTCCCCAAAGGTGCCGTGAAGAACCGGGAAGATGACATCTACGCTGGACAGCGCAGCGAGCCGACCAGATCGGTGATCGGATGTCGCAAGCTCATCCGCATCACGCACCTCAGGGTCCGTGTTCCCGTCATTCTCCACCGCCGCCCAAAGTCCCTGTTTCGAGGGATCGGCAAAGAGCGCTGCCGGTCGTGTCGCGGAGAGATCCTCCTGCTCCAACGCGCGCATCGGATTCTCGCCCACAATCCAGGCACCCTCGCGCGTGATTCCGACCGGGATGATCTCATACTTATCTGGATCCAGCGCGCCCATAACCGATTGCGCAGAGACCAGACTGACCTCGTGTTCGCCAGATCGTCCGCCAAAGATGACGGCCACTCTCAGTTTTGCCATATCACACCAAGATAACCTCTAGTTGCACATCTCCAGTACACCAAAAAGAGCACACAGCATTCGTCCCAGGCCGCTTACGTTGGCGCGTGATCTCCGGTTTCCGAGGGTTCCTCGGGCAGGATCTCGATCTCGGGCTCTAGCAGAACGCCAAACTGGTCAAGTACAGTCTCCTGCACGCTCTCAACCAACGCTCGGAAATCTGCAGCCGTGCCCTCTCCCTCGTTGATAAGGAAGTTGGCATGATGCTCTGAGACCTTGATCCCTCCACAGCGCGCCCCTTTGAGCCCTGCCGCCTCGATCAGACGCCCGGCGTAATCCCCCTCAGGGTTCTTGAACGTCGAGCCCAGCGTCAGTCCGGGCGGCTGCGTACGCTGACGCCGTTCGCTATACTCTGTCGCTTTCGCCGCCAGCCGTTGCGGGTCCCCTTCCCGCAGCTGGAACTCCGCTCCCAGAACCACCCACTGCGCCCCGGCACCCTTAAGCTTGCTGCAGCGATATTGGAACTCAAACCAGTCAACGGGCACGTGCAGCACACTTCCATTCGGTGCCAACACATCCGCCGCAGTCAGTATCCTTGAGATCTCGCCGCCAAAAGCGCCGGCGTTGTTCACGACCGCCCCGCCTATGGTGCCGGGCAAACCAACGGCCCAAGTCAGACCGCCCCACCCGCGCGCCACCGCTTCCCGTGCCACCTTCACGACGACCGCGCCAGCGTCGGCCTGGAGCCGGTAAGTCTCTTCAAAGGCCACGTTTGCGGTGCGGTTGAGAACGACCACGCCCCTTAAGCCCGAGTCTGGGACCAGGATGTTCGTGAGGCCGCCATAGACACGCCACGGCAGACGGTGAGCAATCGCCAAGCGTACCGCGCGCACCAACACGCTGCGCTCCTCGGCGATGATCAACAAGTCCGCCGGTCCCCCAATCCCGACCCTCGAGTAGCGCGCCAGCGGAGCGTTCAGCTCGGCGGCGCTTAAGAGCTCTTCAGCGATCAGCTCCATCGCCGCCGGAGCGCTGGAAGCGGATGAGCGCGTCTGCAGCGTCATCATGTCTCTCTATCTCCCCAGGGCTGACGGCGCTGATGGCGCTGGCGGTCCTGGCTTCGTTGCTTGCGGCGCACTTGCTCGATGCGCGCCTCGATGACCTCC
>JBNGCP010000032.1:22305-38987 GCA_049974845.1 Anaerolineae bacterium
CACCCGACTGAAGGTATGCGGCTCCCAAACCGCCACCAGCCGCCGATCCCCATACCGTCGCCGCGCCGCGCGTAGCACGCCGCGGATCTGCGTCGGATGATGAGCGTAATCGTCGATCACTGTCACCTGCTCGACCTCACCGAGCACCTCGAACCGCCGTGCCGTGCCCTCAAACGCCGAGAGCGCACGTCGGGCGATCTGCAGATCAATGCCCAGCTCCGCGGCGACGCTCAATGCTGCCAGCGCGTTAACCGCGTTGAAGTCGCCGGGAATCCGCAGCTCCACTTCCCCCACAAGCTCTCGACCTGCCATGTCGGGTCGCTGGACACTGAAGCTCACCCCACCCCTCTCATTCGAGTGAATGTCGAGCGCCCGCCACCCCAGATCCAGATCTGGGCCCTGCCCGTAGACCTCAACGCGACCGCCGTTCGCGTGGTAAGATGTCGCGATAGCCCGCGCATGCGGGTCATCACCACACGCCACGAGCAATCCGTCCGGCGTGATCCTGTCCACGAAACGGTCAAAGGCCAGGCGCACGTGGTCTATGTCCGGAAAGCAATCCGGGTGATCGAACTCCACGTTGGTCACCACGGCTACCTTCGGCCTCAGCGCCAGAAATGTGTTTCGGTACTCGTCCGCTTCGATGACGAAATAGCGCCCTGTGCCAGCCCGAGCGTTGGTGCCCAGATTGGCAACCACGCCGCCGACGATATACGTCGGATCGAGGCCGGCCTCAATCAGGATCATCGCGATCATCCCGGTCACGGTCGTCTTGCCGTGGGCGCCCGCCACCGCGATCACGTCATAGCCCACGGTCAGCGCCGGCAGGAAATCGGGCCGTCGGACGATCGAGATCCCACGCCTGGCGGCTGCTATCAGTTCGACGTTGTCGTCGGGCACCGCTGACGATGCCAGCACGAGCTCCGCCTGCCCGACGTTATCCGCTTGATGTCCCACCACCACGCCGATGCCCTCAGCCTGCAACGCCTGCGTGAGGGGCGACGAGCGGCGATCGGAGCCATGCACCGTGATCCCCCGTCCGTGCAGCACGCGGGCGATCGCTGACATACCAGCGCCGCCGATGCCCACAATGTGGATCTCGCTAATACCCTCAAGCGTCATCGAAGTCGCAGTCTCTCTACACACAAGCACTCAAAGATCAATTCAAACAAAGACGATCAACACAAAGGCGAAGGCTATCGCGACAGCAAGAAACAGCGAAGGCCCCTGCAGCCAGTCCGTGGGTAGATACGTAAGAAGGTTCCGCGCAGCGTCGGTCTGCGGTGGTGTGATGCCCCAGATGCCGTACCCTAACTCGTTGATGAATCCCCAAATCATGCCGACGACCACAAAACCGTTCAGCGCGCCGAGAAAGAGCCCCAGGAGCGTGTCCTGCAGCTTCTCCTTCCGCGCTCGCGCCCCCAACCCGGCGGAGATCACCGTAGTCGCGTATCCAAAAGCCACCAGCACCCCAAAAATCATCAGCCGCACGTAGAACCACGTGCGTGGATCCGTCTGCTGCAACGTTTGCAGCGACGTGCTCAGGACCGGCACGTAGAGCAGAGCGACATACTCGATGAACCGAGCCAGGATCACGCTGAAGATCACGAGAAGTTCCTTTGCCCAGCCGCGTAATGCGCCGACAATGCCAAAAAAGATCACAAGGCCGATGAATACTGTCTCTAGAGGTACCATTCGCTCTATCCCTCTCCGGCTACGGAGCCCGGCGCTGGATCCGCACGCCGTCCGAGCTCCACGAGTAATCGCGCCACCTGCTCCGCCGCCTTAGGACGAGCCAGGTCCCGAGCAGCAGCAACCATCTGCCGCCGACGATCATCATCGGCAAACAGCTCGCCCACAGCTTCGACGATCCTCTCGGGAAGATCCTCATCCTCCACCACCACCGCGCTGCCACGATCTTCGAGCCAGGCTGCGTTCACGCGTTGATACCGCCACGCGTGCGGGTACGGGACCAGAATCGCCGGGAGGCCGAAGTAGGGAAACTCCCCCAACACACTCGCCCCCGCCCGCGAGACCACCAGATCGGCCGCAGCTAGGGCAGCCCCCATCCTTTCGTGAAGGTAAGGATAGATCTGATACCGCGCCCGAACCGGTTCTGAGAGCGTCACGCGCTCAGCCTCAACCTCGCTCCAATCTAACGTGCCGCTCACGTGAACCACATGCGCGAGATCCGTCAACGCCTCAATGTTCTGCATCACCGCGCGATTGATCGAGCGTGCACCTCGGCTGCCGCCGAACACCAGAAGCACGCGATCGTCCTCCCCGAAACCGAACGTCGCACGGCCCTCAGCTCGCGTCCAACCCGTGATGCGTTCTCCCAAAGGATACCCCGTCACTACTACCCTATCGCCGCCGCCATCCGTGGACATCCCAGGCTCGAAGTAACGCACCGAATCCGGTACTGTCACCGCCACCCGTTGCGCCATCCTGGCAATCGCCTTCACAGATCGCGCCGGCTCGATATCGGGAACGAAGACCAGCGTCGGCACCCGCTGCCAACTGGCGACCAATGCGACCGGCCCGCTCACGTATCCACCCGTCGTCAACACCGCCGCTGGGCGCTCGCGACGCATATGCCGCCGCGCAGCAAAGATACCGCGCACCAGCTCCCACGCATTTCGAATCGCGTGGCGCCACCCCACGCCGTGCAGTCCTCCCCCGGGAATCCCGATGAACGAGAGCCCCGCTCTGCGCACCAGCTCGCCCTCCATACCATCAAGGGTGCCGATCCAAGTGATCTCCACATCAGAAGCGATGGCGGGCAAGGCTTGAGCGACGGCGAGCGCCGGATATACGTGCCCACCCGTCCCGCCACCAACGATCCAGAGTCGCATCCCAATCTCCCTTTGGACGGCCCCGTGAGACACTCAGCACCAGTCCCATCCCCGCCATCGTGATCAGCATTTCGGTCCCGCCATAGCTGAAGAAAGGTAACGCCGTCCCCGTCGGCGGGAAGATACCGACCATCACTGCGATATTGAGCAGCACCTCCGACACGATCATCGTCGTCACGCCGAACGCTACCAGCGATCCAAACGAGTCCGGTGTCCCCAACGTGATCCGGTAGCCCCGTTGAGCAAGCACGATGAAGAGGCCAATCACGACCAAACAGCCCAGCAACCCCGTTTCCTCCGCGATCACGGCGAAGATGCTATCGGTGTGGGGCACCGGCAGATAACCGAACTTCATGCGCCCAGCGCCCAAGCCGACGCCGAAGAGACCGCCTTCGCTAATCGCCTGCACGGCCCGGTGGACGTGGTAGGGCATCAGACTGGGGTCGCTCAACGACGCGATATACGCCTCGAGGCGCCCACGCGCATAGTCCAGGTTCCAGGCAAGGAGACCGAACGTCAATCCGCTGATCACAATCGAGGCGAAGATTTGGATAGGATCTCCGCCGGCAAAGAAGAACATCGCCACGCCGGTCACGACGATCAACAACGCCGTGCTCAGGTCGGGCTGCAGGACGACCAACCCACCGACCAACCCCACGATGACGCCAAACGGCAGCAGCCCGTAGGTCACGCGATTCAGTTGCTCGCCCTTGGAGGAGAGCCAGGCCGCGATATAGATCACGGCCACCAAGCGCGCCAGGACGCCGGGCTGGACCGAGTTCCCCAATCCCAGCAGGCTTCCCAGGTGCCGGGCGTCCTCGGAGAGCTCTCGAGGCGCTCCCGAGATATCAGGCGAGGGCTTCGAAAAGACAACGGTCACAAGCAGAGCGAATAAGCTCAGAACCATCATAACGATGGCTAGCTTTTGCCAGATCGGATAAGGGATAAAGTACATCAACAATGCGACCACGAGGCCGATGGCCAGCCATCGCAGCTGCAACGTGAAGAACGCGTCACTGATATAGGACGAGAGCGTGACGCTGTACAGCGCCAGCAAACCGAAGATGAGCAGTGCGACGATCACGGCAATTAGGATCCAATCGACTGAAGCAATACTGGTCCGTCGCGTTACCATCAGCTACCTTCCCCTTCTCGCGCGGCAACCTCTGCCGCTGAACAAACGTCCCGCGCCCACTCGCGAAACCGCTCGCCGCGTTCCTCAAAATCCCGGAAGGCATCGAAGCTCGTTCCCCCGGGCGAGAGAAGAACCACGTCACCCGGTCGGGCCTCGCGCGCAGCCACCTTAACCCCACGCTGCAGGCTGCCTGTCATAATCATCCGCTCGAGCGCCACGGCGCTTCCCGTCTCGCGCGCCCTCTCCAGCGCAGCGGTCACCTGCGACTCAATGAGTGGGGCAGCTTCGCCGAAAAGCACCAGCACGCGTACGCGCCCTTGGAACCCACGGGCATCTCCCTCGGATGGGGGGCCTTGAACAATACGCTCGGCGAGCAAGTCCCAGGGCAGGTCCTTGTCGCGTCCGCCCGCGAGGAGCACCATCGGCTCGTCGAAGGCGTCGAGCGCGGCCAGCACCCGCTCCGGCGCCGTAGCAATGGAGTCGTTGACCCATAGCACCCCGCCCTGAGAGCATACCTCCTCCAGCCGGTGTGCCACACCTTTGAATGCACCGATCGCGCTCCGGATGCCGGCGACTGAGGCGCCAGCAGCTCGGGCAAGCGCGATAGCGGCCAGTGTGTTTGCGATGTTGTGCATGCCCCGGAGACGCACCGCATCGCGCCGCGCAATCTCCACCTCCTTGGCGCCGTCGCGCAGCATCAGGCAGTCGCCGTGCAGAAACGCGCCGACCTCCGGCGCCTTACGGAGGCTGAAATACCAGATGTTGGCCGGTGTCTCGGCAGCGAAAGCGCGTGCATTCGCATCGTCATAGCCCAGCACGGCGATGTCATCGGCGTTCTGATACGCGACGATGTGACGTTTGGCCGCGATGTAGGCATCCATCGTCTTGTGCCGATCGAGATGGTTGGGTGTGATGTTCAGAACCCCGGCCACGTGCGGGCTGACGTCCATCAGCTCCAGTTGGAAACTCGACAACTCCATCACAACCCGATCCGACGGCTGAATGTTGGCCAACTCGCCGATCAGCGGATTCCCGATGTTGCCCCCTACCCATGTCCGCAGCCCGGACGCCTCCAGCATAGATCCGACTAGCGTCGTCGTGGTGGTCTTCCCGGCGGACCCGGTGATGCCTATCACAGGGGCCGGGGAACGTGCCAGGAACTCTTGAGCATCGTTGCTCAGAGGAATGCCCTTGCGCATCGCCTCCTTCACCACGGGCAGAGTGAGCGGCACCCCGCCGCTCAGACAGAGCAGGTCGCAGGATGCCAGCAGACTCAGCGGATGTCCGCCCAGGACGTACGCGATCTCCAGGTCCGCTAGCTCCGCCATCTCCGCGCGCAACGCTTCCTCCGTCTGCTGATCCGACACGACGACGTGCCATCCTCGAGTCGCGAAGAACCGCGCCAAAGCCGTGCCCTGCCGAGCCAGCCCCAGAATCACAACGGTAGGGCTCTCACTCGTCTGCGATTGCACGTGTCCACTTTCCAGCCTTGCCGACTGGTCAGTCTGCCCACTCGCGGATCTGCGGATCGTGGCGCTCATGAGGGGCCTCCCCTTAGCGCCTCCACGATGTGTTCCATCTGCACACCGCGGGATCCTTTGATCAGAATCACGTCGCCCTCGCGAATCAGCGAACGCACCACATCGACTGCAGCCTCACTGTCCGGAGCCTCACGAATCCGTTCGGCGGCGAGGCCACATCGCTTCGCCCCCTCGGCGATCATCTTTCCCAACTCGCCGACCACAATCAACTCCGAGACAATCTCGGCCGCACGGCAGCCGACCTCCAGATGCCCTTCACGCTCGTAAGTTCCAAGCTCGAGCATGTCACCGAGCACCGCGAGCTTACGGCCCTCTAGCTCCTCGAGGAGCGCCAGCGCCGCGTGCGCCGATGGCGGGCTCGAGTTGTAGGTATCGTCGAGGATCAACGAGCCCTCCGGCCCCGCCACCGGCACAAGCCGCAGTGACTCGCCGGGCGTTGCTAGAGCTTCGCGAATCTCCGCCCAGCCGAGACCCTCCACCAGGCCCGCTGCCGCGGCTCGGAGCATCGGATAGATGCTGTGACGCCCCAACAGCGGCGTACGGACCTCATGCGCCTCGCCCAGATGGTGCATAACGGCACGAACGCCCTCCAGCCCGAGGCTCTCAATCTCATCGGCCCACAGGTCCGCCCCAGCCGACGCTTCGGCGGACACGCCATAGAAGAAGGGACGGGCCTGCGTATGCGCCGCCATCGCCCGCACCCGTTCGTCGTCGTAGTTCAATACCGCGACGCCGTCTGGGGCGGCGGGAAGTGCCTCAACCAGCTCCCGCTTCCCCAACGCGATCTCATCGATCGTGCCAGCACGCTCCGCGTGAACCGGCGCCACATTGGTCACAATGCCGACATCGGGCTGGGCGATGCTCGTCAGAAAGCAGATATCGCCACGCACATACATACCCATTTCCAACACGACACGCTCGCACTCAGCGGTGAGACGCAACAACGTCAAAGGCAACCCAATCTCGTTGTTGTAAGACTCCTGGCTGTGGGTCACGTGATAGCGCTTGGACAGAACTTGTGCCACCATCTCCTTGGTGGTCGTCTTGCCAACGCTGCCGGTGATCCCCAGGACCCGAACATCGCGCTGGCGTCGCCACCACCGCGCTGCACCTTGCAGCGCCGTGAGGACGTCGGGCACCCGAATGAGCAAAGGCGGCGTCACGGGCTCCGTCGGGAGCTGCGGTCCTGTCATATCCAGCGTGTCGACGCGCTGAGCCAGGGTCACGCCCCGCTCGACCACCGCCGCCACGGCGCCTCGCTCAAACGCGTCAGCCACGAAATCGTGTCCGTCGACCCGCTCTCCCTCAAAGGCGAAGAAAATCGATCCCGGCTCGGCTTCTCGAGAGTCGATGATGGGATCGACCGGCGCCTCCAGGCTTTGAGCGTACCAGCCACGCGCGCGAGGCGCGGCGCTCAGTCCGAGCGTCGAGCCCAAACCCTCGATAAAAGCCGCCAACGTCAGTTCGTCTCTCATCCTACACTTTCGCGCTGCGTCACAGTGTGCATCCCTATGGACCTGCCGCCGCGTCCGCCATCACATCCGCCGGTGGTATCCCCAGCAGCACAAACAAGCGTTGTGCCACCTGGCTGAAGACCGGGGCGGCGGTCTGCGTCCCCCACCGCAAGTGCATCGGCACCTGCGGGCGTTCCAACTTGACCAGAATAAGCACCTGCGGATCTGGCATCGGCCCAAATCCAATGAACGATGTCACGACGTCCACGGGATCATACCCCCCGGAGACCGGGATCTGTGCCGTGCCCGTCTTGCCGGCTACCGCGTAGCCCGGCACCTGCGCGTTAGTGATCCGGTTCGCGACCACATTCGTCATCATCTCGGCGACCGCGTCGGCCGTCTCCGGGCGAACCGGTTGGGCCAACGCCCTGGGTTCAGCCGTGACCGTTCGACCGTCCGGGTAACGCCATTCGGCAACGATATAGGGTGTCATCATCGTGCCGTGGTTGGCCAAGGCAGAGACCGCTGTGGCCAGCTGCAGCGGTGTGACGGCAATCCCCTGACCAAACGCGTTAGTCGCCAGGTTACTGTCCGACCAATCGTAGTCGGTTGGCATGTTCAGGATGCCTGACGCCTCTCCTGTAAGGGCAATCCCCGTCTTTTGACCGAAGCCAAACCGCCGCAGATAGCGATAGTAGACATCACTGCCCATATACTGCGTCGTCAGCGTCGCGACGCCCACATTCAGCGACCGATCCAGCACGCCCTGCAGGTTCTGCCATCCGTGCCCTTGGAAGTCCGAGTTGCGGATAACGGCGCCACCATACTCGATGACCCCGCTATCGAAGTAGGACCAATCCAGACCGACGCTCCTCGAATCCAGTGCAGCGGCGACCGTCACCACCTTGAACACCGAACCGGGCTCATAGGCGACGCTGATAGCAGGATCTGCGAACACATCCTGCTCACCCTCGGAGTAGTCCGCATAGTCATACGGTCTGTAGTTGGGCCGGCTGGCAACGGCGAGAATCTCCCCGGTCCGAGGGTTCATCACCAGAATGGTGCCTCCGGAGGCCCCGTACTCGGCCAACGCGGTGTCCAGTTGCCCCTCGACAAATGCCTGAATCGTGCGATCAATCGTGAGCCGCAGATCGATCCCTGGATAAGCCCGAAGCTTACCTTTTGCTAACGAACTGGCGAGGGGCTCTGAAAGAACGCCCACTTCGCCCCGACCCATCGCGGGCTTAGGCTGCAGGAACCGCTGCTGGAAGGCCTCGACGCCGTAACCATAGCCCTCGGCGTTCACAAAGCCCAGCGTGTGGCTCGCCAGGGTGCCCTCCGCATAGTACCGCTCCCATTTGGGCTCCAACGTCAGCCACGGCCACCGGGTTTCCTTCAGCTCCTTGAGCTCATTGCCGGCATCGGCGCCAACGCCATACGCCAACGGCCGCCACACCACGTCAGTGCCGGGGTCTTCGATCCAGAGATCCTCAAAGAGGCTGTTCACGTCCCGGTCCAGCAGAGGCGCCAGCTCCTCCGCCACCCTTTGGGTGACGGAGTAGTTCCCAACGAGATTGACTTCTGCGCCCACGTCATAGATCGGCACGTTGCCCACGAGAAGATCGCCGTTCCGATCGAGGATGACGCCAGACGGCGGGACCGGCAGCGTATAGGGACGTCGCACCAGCTCCTCAACCTCCGGTTGGTAGCGGCTGCGCTCGACGACCTGAAGCCGAAACAGCTGCCCTAGAATGAGCAGCAGCCCGGCAATCAGAAACCCACCGACCAGACGTAACCGTGTGTCGGGACCACGTAGCATCTTAGAACGCTCCTGCCTCATCTATGGATCCATAGACCCTGTGGACCCTACAGGCAGATACTCGACGGATTCTGCCGGCTCATACCCTAACGCCGCCGAGCGAACCTGTAGAACCGGTATAGAGCTCAACCGGGCGATCTCGGTCTCCAGGCGGCTGTTCTCGCGCTGTATCTCGCCCATCTGATTGTGCAGAGACCAGATCTCCCCCGAGATCTGGATGGTCGACGCGACCAAGGCAAGGTAGGCAGCGACGACAAGGGTGATCACCAAGATACCCACAATCAGAAGACTTGCTGTAGCACGGTTGACCTTTGCCTGCTTGCGGGGCACACCGTGCGTCGTCTGATGCCATACGACACTCATAAGTTCACTCCGGTTTCCCTCTTTCCCACAACCTCAACCATCAGAGCTTCTCTGCCAGTCGCAGCTTCGCGCTCCGGCTCCGCGGATTCCGCGCTATCTCTGCCTCAGCCGGCCTGATGGGCTTACGCGTTGGCAGGCGCAGCGACTTTTCATGGTCGCACTGACAGACAGGATACTCTGGCGGACAGATGCAATCGCGAGATTCCCGCTGAAAGAACCGCTTGACGATGCGATCCTCCAGCGAATGGAAGGTGATCACTGCCAGCCGCCCGCCCGGCCGCAGCGTCGCTAGAGCACGAGGCAATGCCGCCTTCACAGCCTCAAGCTCGCGATTTACCGCAATGCGCAACGCCTGAAAGGTTCTCGTCGCCGGATGCAAAGCACCCCGACGACCCCCTACCGCCCGACTCACCACCTCTGCGAGCTCACCCGTCGTATGGATCGGTCGGGCCATGACGATGGCCCGCGCGATCTGCCGGCTTCTCGGCTCCTCCCCATAACGAAAGAGCAGCTCGACCAGCGCCTCCTCGGAGAGCTCGTTGACGAGATCCGCTGCCGTCTGGCCGACCGTCGGATCATATCGCATGTCGAGCGGCCCATCCAGACTGAAAGCGAACCCGCGCTCAGCATCCTCGATCTGCCACGATGAGAAACCTAGATCGAAGAGAATGCCATCGAGCGGGAGCATCCCTTCGTCACGCGCAACCCTGCGCAGCTCCACATACGAAGCCTGAACCACTTTGACGCGATCGCCGAAAGTGCTCAGCCGCTCCGACGCGCGTTGAACAGCGTCAGGATCTCGGTCTAAGCCGAGGAGACGGCCGTCAGGCGAGCTGGCCTGCAGAATTGCACAGGCGTGACCTCCACCGCCCACGGTTGCATCCAGGTAAGCTCCGCCCGGACGGACGGCCAGTCCGTCCAAAACTTCCTGAACTAGGACGGGGATATGCTGATGCGGATCAGAAGCTTCTAGATCTGCAGACTCTCCCATAACGCTGGATCCTCAGACATGATCTCCATCACGGTGTTGTTCTGCTTCTCCCAACGGGCTGGATCCCAGAGTTCGATGAAGCGACCAAGGCCCACGATTTTCACCTCGGATGAAAGATCCAATCCAGCGTACTCGCGGAGACGATCAGGTATCAGAACCCTGCCCTGTTTGTCAAGCTCCGCATCCATAGCATCAGCAAAGAACATACGACGTAGCGCACGACCCCGGGGATTGGTGATCGGAAGGGATGTCACCTTCTCTGAGATTTCCTCCCACACGTCAATCGGATATACTATAAGACAGCGATCCAGGCCGCGCGTCACCACGATCTGTGCTGTCAGCTCATCCCGGAAACGAGAAGGGATCGTAAGCCGACCTTTGCTGTCGAGTGTATATATGAATTGACTGAGAAACACGATTGGGATTCCCCACAGTCAGGTGATTTCAGGGAAATGGTGGTCAATTTCCCCATAATTCCCCACTCCGCCCCACCAACGTCCACATTATACAACATAATCCCAAGCCATGCAATAGGAAATCCCAAATTCTGCATGCTAATTGTGTGGGTCGTTTGGGATATTGCATGTTGGACATGCCTCTCATGTCTGTGGACCGGACGCAGAAGCATTGAAACTAACTGACGGGACCTCTTCCATCAGCGAGGGACTGTAGTAGGGCCGAGCGCTGTCACAGCCACAAGAAACTGGGCGTAGCGGAAGTATCCGCTACGCCCAGTCCCTTGTTAGAAGATCAACGCGACAAACCAGAGACTACGTCCTAACCGGCGCGTCCCTCCTTGACGGCGTCGATGAACGCAACCGCACGGCGGGTCAGCTCGGCCATGTCACCGGCGTCCAACAGCGTTTGGTTCACAAGGCTGCTGCCCACACCCAGCGCCGCCGCACCCTTGCGGATGAACTCGCTTGCCGTCTCCAAGTTCACGCCGCCTACCGGCACGATCTCCAACTGCGGCAGCGGGGCCAGGATCGCCTTGACCATGCCGGGACCGCCCACGCTTGCCGGAAAAAGCTTGACCATGTCCGCCCCGGCCTCCCACGCCGTCAGGGCCTCCGTCGGTGTAAAGATGCCCGGTACCACCGGCACTCCATACCGGTTGCAGAGCGTGACCATCTCCACGCTCAGCGTCGGCGCGACCACGAAACCCGCCCCTGCCAGAATGGCCGCGCGCGCGGTCTCTGCATCCAGGACCGACCCGGCGCCGAAGAGCACCGTCTCGCCGTAGCGCTCCGTCGCCTCGGCGATCACGTCCAGCGCCCCGGGCGTTGTCATCGTCACCTCGATCGCGCGCACGCCCCCGGCCTTGATCGCGTCCGCCGCTGCGATCAGCTGATCGGAGCTCTGCGCCCGCATAATCGCAACCACGCCCGTATCACGGATGACAGCCAGCTTCTCTTGCTTATCCATACATGCCTCCCTACTGGCCGACAGACTATCCCGGCCCTTGCCTTTTCCCTCATCCCTTAGGCCATCAACGCGCCACCCGCTTCCCACCCCCCAGGACATCGGCCCGCATCAGGGCCTGTACCTCCTCCTTGGTGATAATGGGCAGATCGAACATCAGGGTCTGCTTGATCCGCGTCGCCGCATCGCCGACCAAGACACCCTTCTCGATCCCCGACGCCCCAAGGCCTTCGGTCAGAAGCCCATAGTAGAAGCCGGCGTTCCAGGTATCGCCGCCACCTAAGCGATCCCAAAGCGTGATCGGCCTCACCGCTGGCGAGCGATAGAAGTTGCCCTCAGCGTCGACGGCTGCCGACTCCCAACGATGTTGCTCAAAGCTATCAGGGTAGCGGATCGTGATGGCCACGACCTTCGTATCAAACCGTTCGTGGACCTCCTCAGCGAAGGCCTGGATATCCTCGTCCTCAATATGGCCCAGATCGCCGTCGACGATCTGCTGCGCCGTGTACTGCCCGCAGTCCAGACCGTAGATGCGGGCCATATCCTCGATCGAGGTGATCAGCAGATCCACATGCTCCGCGAGGATCGGTGTCATCACCTCCCGCGCCTCCTCCGGGCTCCAGAGCGTCGAGCGATAATTGTAGTCGAGCCCGACAAGGCAGTCATCGGGCTTGTACTCGATCGCCTCCTTGAACGCAGCGAGGAGGCAGTTGTGGGTATAACCACTGTGGGGCGCCAAGCCGAAACTGATGCCCGAGGTATGGAAGAGCTTGCAGTCGCGCAAGGCGTCCTCCCAGTCGACCATCCCGGCGTCGAGCCGTGAGGCCGCGGAGTACTGACGCTGATAGACGCCGACGTTCTTGCGGGGAGTGCGGCCGATCTCGTAGATGAAGCGACCAATCGGCTCCGTCTTGGGCGCCCAGACGATGTAGTCGGTGTTGATCCCGTTCTCGCGCGCGATGTTGCGCAGCATGTGGCCGTAGGGGTTGTCCGGAACGCGCGTGATGTAGCCGGAGGGGATGCCGAAGCGCGCCAACCCCATGGCTAACGTGTACTCGCTCCCTGCCATTGAGAGATGGACCGTCCGCGTGCGCTCGGGCCGCTCCATGTCGGCAGGCGTGTCCCTCACCATCACCTCACCGAAGGTCACGAAGGCCGGTCCCTTGCCGCCGAACGAGCTTAGGTCATCCTGTGTGATATCAAACTTGAGCATCGCCTGTGTCATATCAGTATCCTCCTAGCCCCGTGTAGTGAGCGCCTTCTTCAGGATAAGGTCTATCGCCGATATCCGCAACTCCAGACCGCTATCCTAAGATGCATGCATCGCCGATCCGACCAAGTGACATCCAGATTTACCATCGTGTTGATCACCTCTGCTGCAGCAATCGGTCCGAAGGGTGAGGGGCAGGTCTGTGGTCAGATGAACAAGTGGAGGTCCAAGTCAGGACACGAAATCTCGAGAACCGATGTTTCCGCACGGCAAGTCCTTGTGATCAACACCTAGATGATCCCTGTTGAGAGGTCGTTCCCATCCCGAGACCCAACCTTCAGCCGGGCCGGATGACAGAGGTGGTCGCGCGCCTCCGGCGATCTTGTGAGCCCACCGGGTCGGCTCGGGAAGCTTGTAACCTCCGGCGCAACCCAACACATAGTCGATTGCCGTCGACAGGTCCACGCGATGCCCGATGGAGACGAAGACGGGCTTGACGTTGCTCCGCGTGCGGACGACGGCGCCGATGATATCCCCCTCATCATAGAGATAGGTGAAGCTGCCGCGCTCTGGTGCCGGAGGATCGTACTCACCACACAGTTTGCTCTTTGCGCAGCCGATCGACGGGATATCAAGCAGTAGGCCCACGTGACTCGCCAGGCCAAACCGTCGGGGATGCGCGAGGCCCTGGGCATCGAAGATCAGCAGATCCGGTCTTCGGCGCAGTCCCTCAAAGGCCTTCAGCACGGGCGGCGCCTCGCGGAAGCTGAGCAAACCCGGCACATAAGGATAGTCGATCGGCCGCTCGGCCACCTCGTAGTCGAGAAGCGCCAGATCTGGATAACGCAGCACCACGATCGCCGCTCGCGCGATCCCCTTGCGGTAACTCGCATCGACCCCGCCCACCCACGCCACGTCGTCGAACGTCGTCGTCTTGATGACGCGGGTAGCAAGCTCCCGTTGCAGCGCGACGGCCTCCGGGGGCGCCATATCCCAACGATGCAGGCGCTCCGCGTTGCCGGGTGTGCCCCACCCGACGCCGGATCTGTCCGTCATCGTGTCCCTACCGACAGCGCGTACAGCGCCGCCTCGCCCTCGCCATCGACGCCCAGTAGATCGTTCAGCCCATCATCGAGGAACGCACCCACGGCACAGGCGCCGAGGCCCATCGCCGTCGCCGCCAGATAGACATTCTGGCCGATGTGCCCGGCCTCCAGCAGCGCGTAGCGATAGCTGCGCCGCTGATACCGCCATCGCAGCCGCTGAAAGACCGCGGTCAGAACGACCACAAATGCGGCCTCGCCGAGGAACCCCTGCATGATCCCGAGCCGGACGCTTTCCTGACGCAGGTCATCTTGTCGCAGCACTTCGAGGACGTGGTCGTGGACGGCATAATGGTAGAGGCCGGGCGCCAGCTCCGCAACGTCGTGGACAATGACGTAGATCTCGATCGGGTAGAGCGCGCCGGCCGAGGGCGCAGCCCGGAGGCGAAGCCCGCCACGCTCGGCGGTGACGCCATCGGCGCTGGTCAGCAGGTGCGACAGGGTGGCCAGCGTCACAGGCTCGCCGGCGTAGCTGCGAACCGACCGCCGCCGCGCGATCGCCTCTAGAGCGGATAGCCCATCGCTGGCATCCGCAGGAGGAAGCTCAATGCGCGGCACCTCCGGATAGACCTTCGCGTCCGACGCCGGTCGCTCGCCCCAATCGAGAAGCCCCTCGGCGACGCTCACGGCGCCGGGCTTGCTCCATTCGTGGTAGCGCAGGCCCAGGTCCCGCACCTCGACGGGCTCGCCGAAGTCCGGCGCAACGCGACCGAGAAGATAGCCGCCGGCCCCTCCGACGAGCAGGCCCAGCAGCCCTCGCCGTGTGCGCAGAAGGCCGTCGTCCTCATCCGCAGCCTCCGCTTCGCCGGCTCGTGCATCGCGCTGGCGGGACCGCTCTTCCCTCTCCACGCCATCACGCATACGCACGCGCGCATAGGCCAGCAACCTCGGCAGCTCAAAGACGGTGTGGACCAACGCCAACGCCGACATCGCGTATCCACCGTAGATGTGGAGCAGAAAGTCGTTGAGATCGAGGAGATTGGCAACGATGCCGGTGACCGCCGCGAATAACGCCAGGAGCAAGAGCGCCGCACTCACCCCATAGCGCAGATCTTGCTTAAGCCATCGGGCCATAGCCCTCCTTCCTCCGGCGCAACGCCGGCCTCAGTAGCGCCCCACTCGCTCCACACCCTCGTCCACAGACAACATCACGGCGTCGAAGAGCTGCTTCATCAACGCGTGCTTGGTGCTCTGCATCGACGGCACATCCCAGAGGTTCTCGAACTCCTCCGGATCCGCGTGCAGGTCGTAGAGCTCCCCCACCTCGTGGCCGTGATAGACGACGAGCTTGTACCGATCGTTGCGCAGCATATTCGCGTGGCTGGCGAAGGCCCGGTCGAGCGCATCGTGGTACTCGCACCGGACGAACTCGCGCGGGCTCGCATCACGGTCCGCCTCTCCAGTGAGAATCGGAACCAGAGATTTGCCCTGAACGTGAGGCGAGATGTCCAGCCCCAGCGCATCCAACAGCGTCGGGACGAGATCCGTCAGCTCCACCAGCGCCTCGCTGCGCAGGCCGGACTTGAAATGGCCGGGCCACGACAGGATCAGCGGGATGTGGACGGCGCCCCCGTAGAATCGCGCGCCTTTCCATAACAACCCATGATCGCCCAGCATCTCCCCGTGGTCGCTGGTGAAGATCACGATCGTGTCGTCGAGCTGTCCGCTCGCCTCCAGCGCCTCAAGCATCCGGCCGACCTGATCGTCGATCAGCTCGATCTGAGCGTAGTACGCCGCAACCATCCGCCGAGCGTCGTAATCGTGCGGCGACTCGGGTAGATCGGTCTGGTGATCGATGCCTCGGAAACGAAGCTGGCTCTGCATCTCCTCCTCGCGAAAGAGGGGCAGCGGCATCGCGTCCTGGTCCATCCGCTCTAGATAGGAAAGCGGCGGGTCGAATGGCGGATGGGGGTCAAAGGGGTTGACGCTCATCAGCCAGGGGCCTTCGCGCTCCTCCGTAATAAAGGCGATCGCCTCATTGGCGCACCACGTCGTCTGATGGTGCTCGGCCGCGATCCCCGGTCGACAGTAGCCCGGCACGTTCCAGGGGCTATCCAGATCCGCATTGTAGGCCTTGTCCCAATCCACGCCCTGATCCCGCAACCAGGCCTGATAGTCGTGAGCCTCGGTGGGCCAGAAGTCCTCCGGCGTCGGGTGGTGGCTCCATTTGAAGACGCGATAGCCATAGGCATCGTCGGGTAATTGCTCGACGCGGCCGTTCGCCGCCGTGAGATGCAGCTTCCCCGCCAGGCCCAGATCGTATCCGACGTCGCGCAGCGTGCGCGTGATCAGCCCCGGGCGCTCGGGAAACCACGCATCCCCGTTGCGGTTGACGTGGATCGTGCTCGGGTACTTGCCGGTCAGGAAGCTGGCGCGGCTCGGCGTGCAGATTGGGCACTGACAGTAAGCGCGCGTAAAGGCGACGCCCTCAGCTGCCAGTCGGTCCAGGTTCGGCGTTCGAATCGCGTCATTCCCCAGCGCCCCGATCGTGTCGAACCGCTGCTGATCCGTACAGATCCACAGCACATTCGGTCTCTCACTCGTCATCTTCTTCTCCCTCACCAATCCGCCACCGACCCATCCTTATGCCACAGGCGCGGCGTCTCCCAATCCCCGTCGTTGATCTTGTCGGCCAGGGCCTCCTCATCCAGCTCGATCCCGAGCCCCGGCTTCGTCGGCAGGTCGATATAGCCATCCTCGATGACAAAGGGTTCCTTCAGATAGCCCTCGCCCAGCGTCACGTGCTCCTGCGCCAGGAAGTTGGGGATGCACGCGTCGAGCTGCAGGCA
>JBNGCP010000033.1:0-1606 GCA_049974845.1 Anaerolineae bacterium
GCGCAGCATGCTGCGCCCCTACGCAGGGCGAGGAAGGTTGCCGTAGCGGCGCGGCGGCGTCGCGTGTGGCGTGCGGGGCGAGTTGCGTGAGTGGAGGCGGTGTGCCGGTTCTTTGCATCCGCGCCCCTGCCGCGGGTAGGGGCGCAGCATGCTGCGCCCCTACGCAGGGCGAGGTCGGTTGGGGCGGAGACGTGGGGATGTTAGAGCTGCCCCAGGTTGAGGGATACGATCTCCTGCCACCAGTAGCGCAGGGGGACCCACCAACGGTCGCGGCCAATGCAGCGGAAGTACGGGGGGCGTAGGGCTAGGATACGGTCGCCGATCTCGTAGCGGGGGAGCACAGGCGTGGAGACGACGAGGCTGCCCATCTCGCCGGGGCGCATCTCGTGCAGCATCTTGATGGCGCCTGGGGTCCTGACCTCGAAAAAGAAGAGGTCGTAATTGGGCACCCAGGCGCGCTTCTCATCCCGCTGCTGGCCGAACATGCCCTCTGTGGCGCCGTAGATCTCACGGATGGCGACGGGGCCGTAGAGGGCCTGGAGCGAGGGCCTGTAGTTGGTGTTGATGCCCGGCTGGCTGCCCAGCGTCATCACCTGCACCTGCCACAGATCCTTCGGATAGACGCGGTGCTCTTTTCTCAGATAGCGACCGAAGGTCAGCGCGGTCGAGCAGACGCCGCCGACCAGAGTCACGTTCCGGTCCCGGCATTTCTCGTAGGCGAGCGCGAAGCGACGGTGCCAGTCACGCAGCGTCTTCCCCCCACCTAGCGCGTCAATCTCCTCCTGCGCCGGCACGGACCGCACCGGCGTGCGGGTGGAGACGTGCTTGGTGTAGATGCCCGAGCTGTAGCCATATTGGAGCTCCCGGTCCCCCGCCTTGACGGTGCCCACGACCGAGGGAAAGTTGAGATTGAGGTTGACCCCCTGGAAGACGTCAAACCTCCGGGTCTCGGCGACGTACTGCATCACGGCGCGCCCGGCGCTGACGCGCATCCCCAGGTCGGTAGGCGTCATGGGGATAAACTTCGATTCGTTCTTGGTCGTCCCCCGGGTGATCGCCCAACCGATGGGCGGTTCCCAGAGCAGGGCCTCGCTGTCGCCGCGCATGACGTCATCGATGATGGGCTTGTAGTCCTCGTATGAGCGGATGGGGTAGGCGCGGCGATAGTCCGCGAGCGTGTCGATTCGGGCGGCGCCGTGCTCGACGCCGTCCCGCGTCTTGGCATAATCCTGCAGCAGCCGGTGTAGCACACGCTCTTGGGCGGATGCCGGATCGGCGATCGCTCGATGCCATGGCTCAAGCTGCGACTGGAGCATGCTCGCCGCTGCTGATGGATCGATCTCTGCCATCGTCCTCCCTCCCCGTCTTCTTGGCTGTGGACTTTGTCGGCGTGCGCCTGATTGGGCCCATTGTACTTCAGCTCCATCGAGGTGCGAGTGAGGCCTTCGTCGCCGACCGGCCTGGAGGGTGTCGACCCGGGTTCTCCAAGAACTTGAGCGGCGGGCCAACGATCAGCCCCCGGCTATCTTAGCCGGGGGCTAGAACTCAACTGTGAGAGGGTCGGCTTGCGCGCTGCTGCGCGCCGCTCCTAGTCCTTGCCCTGATT
>JBNGCP010000033.1:1706-9300 GCA_049974845.1 Anaerolineae bacterium
CTCCTCGCCGCTCTCGTCAGGCGGGCCTTCGGCCTCGTCTTCGGGCTTGCCTTGGTCCTGTCCCGGTGGCGGTCCCTGGTCGCTATCATCCTTACCCGGAGGGCCGCCGAGGGGATGGTCCACCGGCCCCTTGCCGCGGTCCGGCTTCTCGGCGCCCTCGTCGCGCTCGTCATTGCCGGCATCCTCGGAGGCGCCCTCAGGCTCACCTGCGACTTCTTCTGGAGGCCCAGGTTGTTCACCCTCTTGCTGGCGATGTGTCTGACCCAGCTCGGCGCGCGTCTGCTCCATCGTCTCAATCATCTTGCTGACGGCCTCGCGATTGCCGCCGTCGTCGCTGCCCGCCTCGTCGCTTCGCGCACGTTCTGCGAACTGGGCCATCGTCTCGAGCTGGTGCTGCACCGTCTTGGAGATTTCGGTGCGTGCCTGTTGGCGCACCGGCTCGTCCAGACTACCGCTGCTCTCCAGCGCCAGCGCGATCTGCGCCCGGTACCGCTCCGCGACTTCCTCAGGAACCGCTTTCCCCTGTGTACTCAGCCGCGTGGCTTCCTCGACGCGGGCTTGCGATTGGACCAGAGCCTGCCGCGTGATCTCCTCGGGGACACGCGCCCGCTGGATCTGCCACGACTCAAGCCGGACCTTGAGGGGGTAGAGCCAGGAGCCTGGCAAGCTCTCGCGGGAGGCCAGCACGGTCCCGGTGGTGCCGCCCACAAGGAGCACCAAGACGAGCGCCAGGCGTAGCGCGACGACCGTGGGGCGGGCTCCCCGCAGGTTGCGGCCGAACAGCGATTTGAGGGCGGTCCGCCAGTCGGGGAGGGCCCCCCGCTCGTCTGGGGCCGCACTTGCTCCCGCGCTCTCGCGGGTGGCCTTATGCGCGCGAACCTCAAGCAGGAAAGCGCGGCGATTCTCGCGCCACCGTTCCGGATCCGTGTCCGGCACGGGGCGCAAGGTCTCCAACGCATCTCTCACTGACTCGGGAAGCTTACGTTCCATCCTTCTCCTCCGAACCCTGCCCTTCAGCAAGGATTTGCTGCAGATTATCAATCGCGCGATGCTGTAAAGCTTTGATGCTGCCAACCGTGCGATTCAAGACCTCTGCGACTTCTGCTAAGCTCATCTCTTCCAGGAACCTCAGAACCACCACCTGCTGCTGCAACGGCGTCAGCATCATCAGCGCAGCTCGGGTGCGGCTCGCGCGCTGCTCGCGAGCGACGTGCTCGCCCTGCGTTGCGGGCACCGCGGGGTCGACATCCTCCAACTGGGCCGGCGGGTCGTCGGGCTCGCGCCGGTAGAAGTCGACGATTAGGTTGTGCGCGACCCGGTAGAGCCATCCCGACAGGTGCTCGGTCGGTCCTGCCTCGCGCTTCAGTGCTTCGAGGAAGCGGTGGAACGTCTCTGCTGTGAGATCGTGTGCGACGTCATCGTTTCCCGTTCTGCGGTATACGTAGCGGAAGATCTTGGGCGCGAAGGTATCGTAGATCTCGGTCAGCGCGGCCTCGTCCCAGCGCCGCGCCCGCTGCAGTAGCTGCAGTCCGTCGTTCACTATCCGCTCCTATTCATGTAGACGTTGTGGTCCTCAAAAGGATACGACAATCCATGCCCACGCGTCCCGACACTATTGCGTATGGTCCTGCGTCAGATGCAGTTTGATCGCCTTACCATCTGCACAATTCCAGAGCCCCATGGTACAATAATCCGCATCTGCGAAAAGGAGCAGCTTTGACGCAACGCGACATCGTTGGTCTCATCATATTGTATGTGTACGCCTTCGGCCTGCTCCTGGGGGTCGAGGCAGTCGGGCGGCGTCTGCGGTGGCCTCAATACCTGACCCGCAAATTGGTCCACATCGGCGCTGGGATGTGGATCTGGGGCATCCTGGCCCTCTTTGAGAGCTGGATCGTGTGGATCATTCCCTTCGCGACCTTCATCGTGCTCAACTACCTCTTCTATCGCACTCAGCTCTTCAAGACGATGGACGCTGCCGGCTTCTCCCCCGGCACGGTCTACTTCGCCATTTCGATCACGGCGCTCTTCGCCCTGTTGTGGCGTCCGCAGGGCCCCGTGGATCGGGCGGCGGTCGCCGCCGCCGCGGTGATGGCGATGACGTGGGGCGACGGAGTGGCCAGCATCGTGGGACAGCGCTGGGGCAGGCGGATGTATCAGGTCCTTGACGCCCGGCGGTCGTGGGAGGGCACCGCTGCGATGGCCGCCTTTGCCTTTGCGTCGGTGCTGCTGACGTTGCTTCTGTTGCCCAGTTCCGCGTTGAGCCCCACCAGCTCCCGGCTGGCGGCGACCACAGCCTTGGGGATGACGGCGGTGGCCACGGTCGTAGCGACGGTGGCCGAGGGCATTTCGCCGGCCGGCACGGACAATCTCTCGGTGCCGTTACTGACCGGCGTCGCCCTGGCGCTCTTCACGCTCTAGCTGCCGATGGCCAATTCTCCGGGGACGCTTCTGGCACGACTTGCGTTGGGCTTGCTCCTGAGTGGGGTGATTGCCGGCGTGGCCTACCGCCGCGAGGCACTCTGTGGCAGCGGTGCGCTGGGTGCTGTGATCACCGGCTTGCTGATCTTCGGCCTTGGCGGCTGGGTGTGGGGCCTCCAGCTCATCACCTTCTTCGTGCTCTCGACGTTGCTGTCGGGGTACAGGGCGCGCTACAAGGAGCGGCTGGCGGAGAAGTTTGCCAAGGGCGGACGCCGCGATCTCGGCCAGGTCCTGGCGAATGGGGGCGCCGGGGTGTTGTTGGCCGTTGCCTTTGCCTTCACCGGCGGCCCGTCGTGGTTCTTCGCCTTCACCGGGGCGATGGCTACGGTCAACGCCGACACGTGGGCGACGGAGTTGGGGGTCCTGGCACGCCGGCAGCCCCGGTTGATCACCACGGGCCGCGTCGTCGAGCCCGGCACCTCCGGCGGCGTCTCACTTTTGGGGCTGGGGGCGACCCTCGCCGGTGGCGCCGCGATGGGCCTCACAGGCCTGGGCTACAGCTGGCTGGATGGGCTGATGGGTGGGGTCGGCCCGCCGAGAAGCGCCATGCTGGTCGCTATCGCTGCGCTGGCTGGCTTGACCGGGTCGCTCACCGACAGCCTGTTGGGCGCCACCGTCCAGGCGATCTACTATACTCACGGGCGGCGCAAGGAGACGGAGCGGGCGGTCGATCCCGACGGCTCGCCGAATGAGCTGCTCCGCGGCTGGCGCTGGCTCAATAACGACTGGGTGAATTTCCTCAGCTCGGTGGTCGGCGCGGCCACGGCGATCGGCATGTATCTTGTGCACAGCGCCGCGCGTGGTGTCTCATGAGGGTACTAGTGGCTTTGGACACTTGGGACAAAGCCGTACATTGCACATCTGCCGCACTCTATTCGTCTAACATATCACAAAGGAGATGACCTATGCCTAAGATCACGATAGTTGGCGCCGGAGGTTACGTGTTTCCACTGACCCTGATCCGTGACGTGCTCTCGTTCCCGGCACTGCGCGACGCTCATTTCAGCCTGATGGATATCGCGCCGGAGAACCTGGAGCGGACCTACCGTCACGCCCGGCACCTGATTGAGGCTCACGATCTGCCCGCCACCGTCGAGGCCACGACGGACCGGCGCGCGTCGCTCGAAGGGGCGGATTTCGTGGTGATCACGTTCCAGGTGGGGGGGCTCGAGGCTTACGAGCACGACGTGGAGATCCCGCGCAAGTACGGGCTTGACCAAACCGTGGGCGATACCTTGGGGCCCGGCGGGGTCTTCCGCGGCCTGCGCACGACCGCGGCGCTGGATCCCATCATCGCCGATATGCACGAGGTCTGTCCTGATGCGCTGATGATCCAGTACGCCAATCCGATGTCGATCAACTGCTGGTACTCATCCGATGCGGGGATCGACACCGTGGGGCTCTGCCACTCGGTCCAGGGGACCTCGCAGATGTTGGCCGAGAGGATGGGCTTCGAGCCGGGCACTTGGTCCTTCAAATGTGCGGGCATCAACCATCAGGCGTGGTTCATCGAGTTCAAGCACAACGGTGAGGACGTGCTGGACGAGCTTCGTGAGACGATGAACGGCTACGCCGAACGTGCGCGCGAGGCGCGGGCCGAGGGTAACGCCAGCGATGAGCTCTATGGGGGCGGCGGCGAGCAGGTGCGCACCGCGATCATGAACCTGACGGGCTACTTTCAGACGGAGTCGAGCCATCACGCCTCGGAATATCTGCCTTACTTCCGGCGCACGCCTGAGGAGGTCGCGCACTGGGTCCCGGAGCGCTGGGACTACTACGAGATCTGCAAGAACCACGACTTTGAGGGGCTGGAGCGCCGCGCCGCCGAGCTGGCGGAGGCGCCGCTGGAGCCCAGTCACGAGTACGGCGCCTACATTATCGAGTCGATGACGACCAACACACCACGGGTGATCTACGGCAACGTGCCCAACACGGGGATTATCACCAACCTGATGGAGGGGTGCTCCGTCGAAGTGCCGTGCCTCGTGGACGCACAGGGGATTCAGCCGACGTTCGTGGGCGATCTGCCGCCGGCGTGCGCCGGGGTGAACGCCGGAAGCGTTGCGGTGCAGGATTGCGCCGTCAAGGCGGCGCAGACCGGCGACAAGGATCTGGTCCGTGCGGCGATCGCGCTGGACAAGTACACGAGCGCGGTGCTGACGTTGGACGAGATCGACCGGATGGTGGACGAGATGTTCGAGGCAGAGGCGGCGTGGTTGCCGCAGTTTGCGCGGTAAGGGATACGTGTGGGCTAGACCTTTGAGCTCTTCCGAGAGCTCAAAGGTCTACTTCGCCGGAGGTGCGTTGCACTTTCGGAGGAGGAGAAATGGAGCTCAAGCTTACGAAGATACGCCAGCGTTTCCCGCGCCCGCGGTTGGATGACGTGCCGGGGGCGGTTCGCGACGAGCTGCAGGCTCTCGCCTCGCGAATAGCGCCGGGAGAGACGATCGCCCTGGCCGTGGGTAGCCGAGGCATCGCGAACATCGACGCGATTGTCAGGACGACCGTGGATTTCGTGAAGGCCCAGGGGGCCTCGCCGTTTGTGATCCCGGCGATGGGCAGCCACGGCGGGGGCACCGCCGAGGGCCAGGCGGCGGTGCTGGCGAGCTATGGCATCATGGCAGAGACGATGGGTTGTCCCATCCGCAGCTCGATGGAGACGGTGGAGCTGACGCCGGCTAACCCGCGCAATCGCGTCTATATGGACCGCTACGCGTATGAGTCCGACGGCGTGATCCTGATCAACCGCGTTAAGGTACACACCGATTTTCACGGTCCTTATGAGAGCGGCCTGGTCAAGCTGTCGGTCATCGGCCTGGGGAAGCACCGGCAGGCACTTGAGATCCACAGCTTCGGGGTCCCTGGGCTGCGATACCACATACCGTGGACGGCGGAGCAGATCCTGGCGTCGGGTAAGATCCGGTTTGGCCTGGCGTTGGTCGAGAACGCCTACGACGACACGATGTTGGTGAGGGCGCTGGGGGCCGAGGCCATCATGGAGGAGGAGCCGGCGCTGCTCGACATCTCGCGGGCCAATATGCCGCGCCTGCCGGTTGACGACATCGATGTCCTGGTGATCGACCGGATGGGCAAGGACATCAGCGGGGCCGGGATCGACCCCAATATCATCGGCCGCAACTACATCCGCGGCGAAGCGGAGCCGGCGCGACCGCGGATCAAGGCGATCACGGTCCACGACCTGACCGATGCGTCCCACGGCAACGCGGTGGGTATAGGGCTCGCGGACGTGACCACCCGCCGTCTCTTCGACAAGATCGACCTACACGCGACGAACGAGAACACGGTCACCAGCACCTTTCTGGAGCGGGGCAAGATCCCGCTGGTGGCGCCGGACGACGCCACCGCCTATGCGTGGGCCCGGCGGAGCTGCGGCGTCCTAGAACCGGGCGCCGAGCGCATCGTGCGCGTGCGCGACACCCTGCATCTCGTCGACGCCTACGTCTCCAGTGCCGTCTTGGCCGAGCTCAAGGGCCGGGAGGATATCGAGGTCGTGGGCGAGCCTCAGCCTGTATTTGCATCTAGCGGTGTTCTGAGTACATTCTAGGTGAGGTGCGGGTTACAATCGATTCAGCCCGGGGCATGCCGGTTGGCTCCCCGGGCAAGCTTTGGGCAAGGATGAGGGTGACGAACGATAAGGCGAAGATACTGATCGTTGAGGACGAGGCCATGGTCGCGATAGTGATGCGCTGGACGCTGGAGCGACTCGGCTACGAGGTGTGTGGCACCGTGGCAACGGGCGACGAGGCCGTGCAGAGCGCGCACGACGACCAGCCGGACTTGATCCTGATGGACGTGCATCTGCCGGGCGCTATGAACGGCATTGAGGCCGCCAAGACCATCGCGACGGCGCGTGATGTTCCCTTCATCTTTTTCACCGGCTATTCCGACACGGAGGTTGCCAAGCTGGCGGCACCGCTTGAGCCGGCGGCGTGTCTGATGAAGCCTGTCGCCAACGACACGCTGGCGGATGCCGTCGCGCAAGCGCTGCTGCAGCGCCGCAACTGACGGTACTGACGGCGGCGTCGGATCACGGGAGGCCCCAGCTGCAGAGATCCGGCGGATTGCCGGGGTCGTCGGGCAGGAGCGCTTCGTGGTTCTCCGCCACCTTCCGGTAGGCGGCGGCATGCTGCGCGATGATCTCTGGATGGTAACGCTTGAACTGCGGGATGACGTAGGACCGCGCCCCGATCCCCTCGCTGATGGGCAGGCTGCCCGGCGGCTGGCGCAGGTCGCGGCTGGCGTTGGCGATGCGGGTGGGCCTGCCGTGCCCGTAGATGTCGCAGGTGTTGAAGAGCGGGTGGAGATGCAGGGGCTTATTGACGCCGGGGCGGCAGTCGCTGCCCTCGGCCCGCACGGCCTCGGCGAAGCGTGTGACCGAGAGGCCGCCTAGGGCCTCCGGCTCGTAGAGGCCCGCAGCGTTGTACCACCCGGCCATCGTCGAGTCGCCGTCCGGCGGCACGCGATGCGCCTGCAGGCCCGGGACGTCCTCCAGAAGGTCCCAGAAAGCGTTGATCGCCCGGCGGATCTCGGCAGCGCGCCGGTCGTAGGCCTTGAGCTGCACGCGCCCCATCGCCGACCCCAGTTGATTCATCCGGCATTTCTGCGCGCCCATCGGAAGCCCGCGATAGGGCACCAACTCCGGCGTGGTGATCCGCTCGTCGTAGCGGCGGTAGTGTCCGAAGGCGATGGCCCGCTCGTAGACCTCGCGGTCATCGGTGACCAGCATCCCACCCTCGCCGATGGGCATGGACTTGCCGCTCATCAACGA
Organism: Anaerolineae bacterium; assembly: GCA_049974845.1. Lineage (GTDB taxonomy): Bacteria > Chloroflexota > Anaerolineae > B4-G1 > SLSP01 > PWVB01. The sequence continues at coordinate 8,977 of JBNGCP010000033.1, forward strand.
CATCGCGGCGACCCGACCGAAGTTCCCCGTCTTCGTCCCTTGGTAGAGCCCGCCATGGGCATGGGAGACGTCCTCGATCACGGGTACAGCGTAGGCATCGGCGACCGACAGGATCGCGTCCATGTCGGCGGGATGCCCGAGGTAGTGGACGACCATGATCGCCTTGGTCCGGTCGGTGATGCGGTGCGCGATGTCGTCGGGGTCGATGCAGAGCGTCGTGGGGTCGATGTCGGCGAAGACGACGGTGGCCCCGAGCGCGAAGGCCTGAAGCGCCGACGCCCAGTAGGTGATGCTGGGGCAGATGATCTCGTCGCCGACCCCGAC
>JBNGCP010000033.1:9400-38365 GCA_049974845.1 Anaerolineae bacterium
AGCAGCGCCAGGGTCTCGGTTTGGGCGTTCATGCCTGCGGGATGAAGAAGATCGGATAGCCGGACATGGCGAAGGGGAAGAGGAGCCCCCGGTAGGTCCTGAGGACGTCCATCATAAACGGACGCAGGACCGACGTCTCCCAGACGAGCCGCAGGGCGACCCACGTGCGGTCCGGCTGCCAGCGCGTGCTCACGACGACGCCCCACGTGTTGCAGATGACGGCGGCAGCGGCGAGGCCCAGGAGGGCGCCCAGAAGCGTGGCGAGGGCGCTGTCGAGCCACCCCAGCGCAGCGATCCCCGTCTCACGGAAGGCGATATGGCTGAGGATGACCAGAATGATGAAGCTGGGGATCAGCAGCCCGATGAAGACCAGGCCCTGGTAGAAGGAGGGCGCGGTGGGACCTCCGGTGATGGAGTTCGTCACGGTCCCGACCAGGGCCTCCGCGACGTCAAAGGCCACCAACACCATGCCGAGCAAGATGCACAGGATGTAGAATCCCACGACCATGAGTGCCGATCGAGCGAGTCCCTCGGCAGCAGAGAACGCAACGATGCCCACAATCAGGAGCAGGAGCAGGATGTCAAGTACCATTGTCTAGCCTCCTTTGGACTCAGATTCAGGGTGTGGGATCAGACGCAGGGCGTTGTCGGCGTGGAGCTTACGCAGCACGGGCTCGGGCAACGCAAAGGTCTCCAGTAGCTCGTCGAGCTCGGCGCCAAATCCGTCGCGCGCGTAGAGCAGACGATCCTGGAACTCGATGACAAAGTCTCTGCCGAAGGCCGGGTCGCGTCGCAACGCGTTCCGGGCCGAGTTGGCCGAGAGATCGGCATAGAGATTGGGATAGGTTCGGAGCAAGCGGACCGTCTCCCCGCCCGGCTCGACGGCGCCCGAGGGGTACATCACCTGTTCGTATTGGTCATCGCCTGAAATGTGGGCCCAGAAACCCGGCGCGTGGCCGATGAACGTGGTCTCCGGGCAGCGCTGTAAGGCGTTCTCCAGGGCCTGGATGCCGCCGCCGTACCACCAGTTTGGCCGCGGGTAGGGCATGGGCGCCGCGAACGCGTAGTCGATGTGCACGACGACGGGCAGACTACGCTCGCCGCAGAAGCGGAACATGCGGATGACGTCGGGATTGTCGTAGCGTACCCGCAGCTTGAGCTCGCCGTAGACACGCACGTCATACAGGTCAATGGCGGCCTGAAGGCGGTCGATGGCCTCGGGACGGCGGGGGTCGGGCGCGTAGCCGAGCACGAAGCGCTGCGGCATGGCCTCCTTATAGCTGAGACACCGCGTGAAGGGGATGGGGCCATCGGGCAGCGGTGGCATCACGTGGTGATAGGTCGGGTCGCACTCGTCCGCCGGCGCGATCCAGGTCAGCAGCCAGGCGACGTCGATATCGTGCGCGTCCATGTTCGCCACGAACCGCGACAGATTGTGCCCGTGCCAGTCGGGGTGGTTGTGCGCGTCGATTTTGCGGATCGTCATCCTGTCCCTCCGGTTCCCAGCCCGGCTTTGAGGAAGGCCAGCCCCTTTTTCACGAACGCGGCGCCGTCGGGGCATGGATCGTGGAACATCGTGCGCTGGTGGGCGAACTGCCCCGGGGGCTCGCCGATTGAGGAGTTGTAGGTCTCGAGCATGAGCACGCCCTCAAACGCCAGCTCTTTGAGGGTCTGGAAGATCACGGCCCAGGGTACCAGCCCACCGCCAGGGACGCCGCGGTCGTTCTCGCAGGCGTGTACGCCCCAGAGCCGCGGCGCGACGGTACGGAGGGCAGCGGCGTAATCGCGGATCTCGGTGACCAGGTGGTAGGTATCCAGCAGCGCATAGAGGTTGTCATGATCAGCAAGGCGGAGCAGGTGCATCACTTGGTCGGGCATGTTGACGAGGTGCGTCCGGAAATGGCTCATCGGCTCCAGGACGATCCGGACGTCCCGCTCCTGGGCGTAGTTGGCCAGCGCGTGGAGCCCCTCTGCGGTGCGCGGGAGTTCGGTCGGGGGCGGAATCCGGCGCTTGACGACGCCGGGGTGACCGTAGAGCGCGCCGGTGTACGCCACCGCTCCGAGCTCGGCGGTCACATCGACCTGACGCCGGTGCCAGTCCAGTCCCCGCGCCCGCGCCTCGGGCTCATCGGCGGAGAGGTCGCAATCGATGGGCCACTCACCGCCCGGGCTCACCGTCAGCGTCAGCCCGAGATCTGCTGCGGCCCGCCGCGTCAGGGCCGGGGTGAAGACGACGTCGTCGCCGACGGCGATCTCCCAGAGGTCGAGGCCGAGGTCGCTGGCGGTCTCGAGCAGCCCGAGCTGGGTATCGGACCAACGGTCGGTGAACAGGTAGCAATGGGCGCCGTATTGAATGGGCACGATCGCGTCCTAGACTCCCCTCATGGTGCTCGGCCCACCTCGATCTTACTCATCGGTGTAGGCCTCTACGTAGGCCCTCATCCTGGCAAGCCGGGCCTTGAAGGCGTCGTAGAGGCCGTCGGCGTGCTCGCGGATCGTCCGCCGGGAGTTGGTGTGCGGGTTGAGGCGGGTGGCGCGGTCGACCTGCTCCACCCAGGCCTCGGGCAGCCCGGCGGTGCCGGTGAGCGCGCCGGAGATCCCGGCGGCGACCGCCGTGATGCAGTCGGTGTCGCGGCCCATGTTGACGCCGGAGATGATCGCTTCCTTCAGGTCGCCCCGGACCATTCGGAAGATGCAGACGGCCTTCGTGACAACCTCGTTGGCGTAGCTGAAGGCGTAGGGGATGCCGCGACCGCTGTACATCTCGTCGAAGCGAACGCGCATCTCGCGGAAATCGGCGCAGTCTCGGGTCAGGTCGAGACCCCTCTCAAGCTCCCGGACGACGCCGGCGTCCTGAACGAAGCGCTCGCTGAAGGTGCCGCAGACGTCGAAGATGGCCCCAAGCACGCTGTCGACGGTGGCCTCGGGCTTCGTCGCCGCCGCAATGGCCACGCCGGTGACCGCCGCCCACTGCAGGCCGCGGCTGTTGGCGGTCTGGTAGACCTGGCCGACCTCGAGGATGTCCTCGAGCGCGTGGTCGACGTCCCCGGCGTTGATCAGGCCGATGGGATGACACGACCGGGCGAAGGAGACCAGACCGGCATAGTCGCAGTAGCGCCCGATGTCACGAGCGGGCATCGGGGTCTGCGCCATCCTGTAAAGCTCGCCCTCGAAGGGCTCCGACACGACGCCGGCGCCCTGCGGGTTCATGTCGCTGACCCACGTCGCGCGCAGATCCTCCGCCGTGATGCGGTCCTGCTTGCGCATGATCGCCGTGATCATCAGTTTCTGGCGCTCGACGCCGTCCTCCGTCGTGCCGGGCTCGCGCACCCAGTCGGTGGTGTGCTGGTAATGATGATAGGGGAGGAAGGTGTCCAGCGTCCCGTAGGTCTCCTCGATGCGTTGGTACGACCAGCCCTCCACCGGCGCCGCCATGGCGGACCCGATGTGGACGCCGGCGATGCAGCCGAGGAAGCGGTTGTGTAGGTGTGTGGTCATTAAGGGCTCCTGGTGTATAGCTTTCAGCTTGTCAGCTATTTCACAATCATCCCCTCCCCAATCGCCGCCGCCTTCTCCGCATCGTCGAATAGCAGCTCCACTAGCTTCAGCGCGAACTCGATGGCGGTGCCGGGGCCCTGGCTGGTGACGAGGTTGCCGTCGGCGACCACGCGGTCGTCGGAGGCTTCGACGTCCGTGGCCTCCTCCAACTGCGTGCGATAGCTGGGGTAGCAGGTGGCGCGGTGGCCCGCGAGCAGCCCGTGCGGCAGGAAAGCCACCGCCGGCGTGGCGCAAATGGCAGCATAGAGCCGACCGGCGTCACGCTGGGCCTTGAGCATCGCGATGAGCGGCTCGCAATCCCGCAGGTGCTCCGCACCGGGCATGCCGCCGGGCAGCGCGATCAAATCATAAACCTCGTCGGTGCATGCTTCGATCAGGCTGTCTGCCCTGATTCTCGTCCTGCGCGACGCCATAATCTCACGGCGGCCCATCACTGAGGCCACGGTGACGTCGACGCCCGCGCGGCGCAGTGTGTCGATCAGGCAGACGGCCTCAATCTCCTCGGAGCCATCGGCGATGGGAACTAGCGCTTTCTTCGTCATGGGCGTGCTCCTTTCGTGGGCTCGTCTTGAGATATAGCACGGCGCGGCCCTCTTGTCAAAGAAGCGCGCGCCTCTCCGCTGACCAGGATAGGTGCAACGCACCTAGGCTTTGTCCACCATGATTCGATGCCAAAAGCACCATTCACTGTCGAGTTTAGGTGCGTTGCACCTGTTGACGCCAACTTCGACTGCTCTAGCGCTCTGCGTTCTGGTATTGACAGGGGCTTGGCTGGGCGGGCAGAGCCCGGGGAAGGCCCGGGGCTGTATGCAATAGCGCGAGGAGTGTGACTTGGTCAAATCCTTTCCGAAGGCACCGGCGCAGGCTGGACGCGGCGCCGCTATCATCCTGATATCGATTTTGGGACCGCTGCGCAGCGCTCGGCCGAGTTTTTCGACCGGTACGTGAAGAACGCGGGCAACGCGTGACGGCGAAGCGGTGTGCGGAGCCGTGAACCGGCAGGGTGCGCCGCACCCCGGGCATGAGCCTACGCTCTGCGGGCCTCGGGCGAGAAGAGGCGTAGGAGCCAGCCCCGACTCAGGTTCCAGATCAACGGGAGCAACACCGGCTTGCCCTGGATGGCGTGGACCAGACCGACAATCCAGACGATGGCCGTGTAGATGTAGGCCAGGATCACGAGCGAAAAGAGAGTGGCCGAGACCAAAGGCCCGGCGATCGGGAGCCAGGAGAGCGGCCAGGCGACCACACCCCACAGGAGAGGGATCACAAACACTGAGAGGTGTATCACGAGCGCCTGCAAGGGGTGGGGGACTGCCTCGGTCCGCACCTTCCTGGCTAAGAGTACGTACAGGGGGCCCACGATTGGGATCACATAGGCCAGCGTCGCGAATACGGCGTCGTTGCGTTTTTCCATGATTAGCCCCTCGTCCCTCGTAGATTGAGCTCTCTAGCAAAGTGGCAGGCCGCGTAGTGCTCTGGCTCTATCTCCTGCAGTTCGGGTATCTTTTGGCTGCAGATCTCCTGGGCGTAGCTGCATCGCGGGTGAAAAACGCAGCCGCTGGGCGGGTTGGCAGGGCTAGGCACGTCGCCCTCTAGGATGATGCGCGCCATCTTGATCTCCGGATCCGCTGGCGGGACCGCCGAGATCAAGGCTTCTGCGTAGGGGTGCAGGGGATTCTGCAAGAGCTCCTCGGTTCCGGCCATCTCCACCAGCTGTCCGACGTACATCACAGCGATACGATCCGAGATGTGTTCCACGACGGAGAGATCGTGGGCGATGAAGAGGAGCGTCAGGCCCAGATCGCGCTGCAGCCCCTCGATCAGGTTGAGGACCTGCGCCTGGACCGAGACATCGAGGGCTGAGACGGGCTCGTCGGCGATGATGAGGCGCGGGCTCAGGGAGAGCGTTCGGGCGAGGCCGATGCGCTGGCGTTGCCCACCGGAGAACTCGTGCGGGTACCGACGCATGTAGGACGGATCCAGCCCTACTTGCTCCATCAGCTCGGCGACCCGATCCTCCACCTCCTGTCCTCTGGCGACCTTGTGGATGATCAAAGGCTCACCGATAATGTCCTTGACCGTCATCCGAGGGTTGAGCGAGCTGTAAGGGTCCTGGAAGATCATGCGCATCTCCTGGCGCAGGGGTTTGATCTCCTTCTGGGACCAGTTGGAGATCTCAACGACCTCTCCATCGCGCTTGCGGAACCAGATCTCGCCATCGGTTGGGTCGTAGAGCCGCAGGGTCGTGCGTCCCACGGTAGTCTTCCCGCAACCGCTCTCGCCGACGAGACCTAAGACCTCATTCTCGCGGATGTAGAAGTTGACGCCGTCGACGGCCTTGATGTGGCCGACCACGCGTTGGAAGAATCCCCGATGGATGGGGAAGTATTTCTTCAAGTTTCGTACTCGAAGGATGATGTTATCCTGGGTTTCCATACGCCTCTTCCCGTCGACTAAGTGTTGCACGACTAAGTGTTGCACGACTGAGTGTTGCAGTTGGACAGCGCGAGATCCGCCTTGGCCTCATCATGGGTCTCTCTCCACGCTCAGGCGTGCCTCCTCCATCAGGACGTCAGGATCGTCCCACGCCTTCTCCTCCATCAATTTCTGGAAAGCACGCCGGAAGTATAGGCGCGCTTCCACCGTCACCGGTCCCTCGCTTGGCGCCTCAAACGCATAGGACGTCGTCGCGGTCTCGAAGGCGGCAATGCGATTGTCGCTGACGAGGTGGATCGGCCTCCAGTACGCGCTGGTGGGCATCTCGCCGGACCACTCGTCCTTGAGCAGCTTGGCATAGGCCTCGCCGGGCTGACCGGCGTAGTCGCCGGTCCACTCGGGCAGCACGGGGCCAGCGGTCTGGGGAAGCACAGCACCCTGGGCGTCGCGCGCCTCGACCACGAGGATGAGATGGCGCATCGGCGCGCCGGTCGGGACGTGGTGGCCGGTCTTGTCGTTGGTGATGTCGACCTGAACCTGAAGCTGGCCGCCCTCCAAGGCTGCCGTCGTCGTCATCGTCACGGAGTTTTGCATCAGCTCCAGATCGTTGACGCCCGGCATCAGATGGTTGTGAATGCCCTCAGGGTCCCGGATGTGCCCTCCCATCTCGGGGAAGACGAAGTAATCGTAATCGACGGTGGGCATATGGCAGTCCTGGCAGGTCTGCCCGGTCTCGGGATCGCTATAGGGGCTCTCGAGCCACTCGCCGTATGAGTTGTAGATGACGGTGCCCCCCGCAACCTCGCCGGGCGCCACGACGCCGCTGAAGACGCCGTAGTGGCAGGGGGCGCAATAGGCGCTCTCTTCCTGCAGTGGCAGATAGGTGACGCGACGGGTGGTGTCGTCGTGGGTCCCGAAGAAGAGCTCCTCGCCCGGCTCGGGCCGGTAGAGACGCATCGAGGAGATGCCGGGCCGATCAGGATAGGGAAGGCCGGTCTCAGGATCGAGGTAGACCTCGCCGATCTTATGGCAGAAGTCGCACCCAATGCCGTCGGCAGCATAGCCTGTCAGGCCGGTTGGGTCGGGCGCGTAGGACACCTCGTCTGACAGGAAGGCGGTCGTGGCCATGTGGCAGCCGGACCAGCCGCAGGTGTCGTCGGGCTCCAGCTTCGACGCCAACGGCGTGTGGCACGCGGCGCAGTTCCAGTTGCGGTCGGGGTAGTCGGTCTTGACGCCAGGGCCATAGTAGGGCTCGTCGGGACCGGGCTGGACGTAGCCATTCCCGTCGAAGCGGGTGATGGGGCTTTTGTTGCCGTGGACGTCGGTGCCCTCGTACATCGACAGGAATCTCGGGTTGATCGCGGCCTGACCGTGCGCATCGGCTGCCCATTCCTCGTAGCTGGGATGGCACGGCGCGCAGCTGGCCGAGCCCTCAATGCCGTTATACTCGAACCACTCGTGGTCGAGGTTGTCGGTGGTGTAGTGCGGCTTCATCGTGATGGTGATGGGGACGAGGCCAGGCGTGCCGGTGGTATAGCCAATGTAGTAGCCGGTGTACCAGGCCGTGACCGAGATGGGCGTCGTCATCGGCAGGTCCGCGAGGCGGAAGGTACCGTCCTCCTCCGATGTGGTCACGTAGTCGGTGAGCTTGACACGCACCCTCGCGCCGCCGATCGGGCCTTCCGCGTCGCGCACCATGCCAGCAATCACGCCTTCAGGTAACGATGGCGTCACCTCAGGCGACGGGGGCGGTGTGGGCGATGTGGGGGTCGCCGCGGTCATCGCTGCGGCCTTGGTCGCGGGCTCCTCTCTTGTCGGCGTTGCGGGCACAGCGGCTGTTGGCACGGGCTCGCCCATCCCAACGGCTGGTTGCTCCTTCTCTGGGCCCATTGCCGAGATGCATCCGATCACGACGGTGCCTACCACGATCAGCACTGCTATCCATCGACTGAGGTTGTGTCGTCTTCCCATGGTAGGGACCTTTCTACCCACGTTTAGCGCACGATAGCGTAAGGATCTGCGGCGTCGCGCAGGCCATCGCCGAGGAAGTTGAAGCCCAACACGGCGACCACGATGAAGATGACCGGGAGCATGATCCACGGATGGCTGCCCAGTGTCTGCAAGTTCTGGGCATCGTGCATCAACAGGCCCCAGCTTACCCAAGGCTCCTGGATGCCAATGCCCAGGAAGCTGAGGAAGGCCTCGGCCATAATGATCTGGGGGATCGACATCGTGAGCACAACGATGATGTGACTCAAGCTGTTGGGATAAAGATGCACGAAGATGACCCGGGCGTCCGACGCGCCCATCTCCTTAGCGGCGAGGATGAAGTCCGTCTCCCGGAACGACATGACCTTGCCGCGCACCTCCCGCGCCAGCAGAGTCCACGACAGCATAGCGAAGATCACGGACATGATGACGAAGATGCGGAGCGAGGTCCACGTGGGTGGGATGAGGGCGGAGAGCGCCATCCAGAGGGGCAACTGTGGGAAGCTCCGCACCACCTCGATGAAGCGCTGCAGGAAGCCGTCAATGGCGCCGCCATAGTAGCCGGAGATCACGCCGAGGATGGAGCCCACGGTCACACTGATGAGCGTGCCAAAGAGGCTCATAGAGAGTGAGATGCGGCCCGCACGGCACGCGCGCCCCCAGAGGTCCCGGCCGAATTTCTCGGTCCCAAGCAGATGGAGGGTGCCCCCTTCCTCGACGCCGAAGAGGTGCAAGCGCATAGGAATCAGTCCGAATAGTTTGTACTCCCAGCCCTTGACGAAAAGCTTGAGGTGGTAGCGCTTGCTGGTATCCTCCGACCAGATCGGGGCGAACGTTGTGGGATCGAGTTCGATGACCTGATTATAGGTAAAAGGCCGCAGGTGGAACTGGCCTTGCTCGTCGATGAAGTGCAGGCGCTGCGGCGGCGTGAAGCTCGCGCTCAGTGCGAGTTCATTGGGATCGGTGGGAGAGAAAAACTCGGCGAAGATCGCGAGTACGGTCAGCATCATGACCAATACGGCGCCGACAATGGCCGGTGTGCTCTTCCTGAACTTTCGCCAGACGAGTTCGAAGTACCCCTCGCGCCCCTGCGCGATGAGCTCCTCTAGTTGCAGTCCTTCATCATTCGCTTCATTCATACGCGCTCTCCTCACTATAGAACTACTTGGGCTGGGGCGTTTCGGTGATCTACGCTCACGTGCCCGCCGGTCAGGTGTAACGGATACGAGGATCGAGAACGGCCAACAAGATGTCCGCAAGCAGGTTTCCAAAGACCAGCATGACGCCGTACATCAGCAGGATGCCTCCCGTGATGTAGATATCTTGATTGACCAGCGAGTTGTAGAAGAGTGGGCTGATCGTGGGAATGCTCAGTACGACGGCGGCCTCCAACTCGCCTTGCACCATATACGGGAGAACCATGCCCTGATACATCACGATGGGATGCAGCGCGTTCGGCACGGCGTGTTTGAGCAGCACCTTTCTCTCCTGGAGGCCCTTGGCCCTCGCTGTAGTCACATACTGTGCGTTGAGCACGTCGAGCAGGTTGGCCCGCATCACCCGCATATTACGCGCGACGCCACCCAGCCCGGCGATCAAGATGACAGGCCAGATGTGCTTGAGGAAGTCCAGGACCTTCGCCAAGGACCAGGGCGCGAGTGCGTACTGGGGTGAGAAGAGCGAGCTAACGTGCTGTTGGCCGAAGGTGAAGACCAGGAGGTAGATAATGACCAGCGCGATCCAGAAACGGGGCACAGACATAAAGACAAAGGAGAAGAAAGCCGCGGCATTGTCAGCAGTGCTGTACTGGCGTGGCGCCACAAAGATGCCCACAGCGACGCCAACCACGGTGGAGATGAGATGGGCTAGCAGCGCGAGCAACAACGTGCGGGGCAGGCGCTCGGCAATCAGCTCCCCGACGTCCCTGGCATAGGCCATCGAGTAGCCAAAGTGCCCCTCGGTGATGATGCCTTTGATCCAGGCGAAGTACTGCCCCACAGGCGGCTTGTCAAGACCATAGTGCTCACGGAAGAGCTCGGCGGCCTGCTCCGCCTCTTCGGGCGACATGCCAGCCTGGTTGATGAGGCGCTGTTTATAGACCTGAGCGAAATCGCCGGGGGGCAGCTGGATCACGATGAAGGAGACGATGCTGATTATCGTCAGCACCACGACCGCCATCACCAGCCTGCGCAAGATGTAGTTGATCATACGCGAATCTCCTGACGTCTTAGGGCATCCGATCCTCGATGTGGGCCGGTGAACGTCTGGGAGGTGCACGCACCTCCCAGACGTTCCGTTCTAGATCAGATCATTCGCCGTACAGCGGAGCTACATTGGGGCGAAGCTGATCGAGCTGTGCATCTGGCTGGACCCAGACCTGCTCCGGGCTGACGTTCGCCCACGTCCATTGATAGAGGAATGGCGGGGAACCGAACGGGATGTTCTCGAAGCGCTTCGCCAGGGCGAGCCCGTAGCGGCCAATGACCACGCCGACATCGTAGACGTTCTCAGTGAAGATGCGGTTGTACTCGAACATCAGCTCTTTCCGTTTCGCATCATCCGGCTCGAAGCGGAACTCCTGGACGATGTCGATGAGCTCCTGCTCGAAGGGCTGCAGGTCGCGCGGCTCTTCGCCTTCACGGTGCCACATTGGTGCTTCCTTCGTGATCGGCGCGAGGAATCGCGCGTAGGGGAGTGGGACCGCGTAGGCTTGGCCACCGCGGGAAACGTGGAACTCCCACGTTCCTTTCTCCTCGTTGTCGCCGGCCACGGTGGGCTTCACGGGTCGGTAGTTGATCTGGATACCCACGTCGGCCAGCAGCGGCACGAGCCCCTGAGCGATGTTCGTGGCCTCTGCCTGGTCCTCATTGGCTGTCATACCGATGACCAGATCCTCACCTGCCAGCGGCCCCTCAGTCCAGTTCACGATGCCGTTGCCATCGGTGTCCTCGAACCCCAGATCGGCTAAGAGCGTGCGTGAAGCCTCCGGCGCGTAAGGATAGAAGACGACGGACCTGCGGTCGTACTCAGCGGCTCCAGGGTAGAAGCCACCGGGCCACGCTCGCAGGTAGGGCCCGCGGATGATGGCCTGGGCCAGACCGTCACGGTCGATGGCCTGGCTGACGGCGCGGCGGAACTCAGCCGTGCGGAAGAGCTCGCGCAACGCGGCGTCGCGCTCGTCCTCAACGCCCAGGCTGGCCGACTGGTTGATGTGAAGCGAGAAAGCGAGCATCTCGGGTCCCCACGTGACCTCGAAATGAGCATCGGGGTCCTGAGCTCTCGTGAGCAGCTCCGTAAAGGTGCTGGGGTTCTCCAGGTTGGCGTGATCGCCGCTGCCGGCCATTGTGCTCAGCGTGCGGCCTACGCCGGATGAGCCCTTCTCGAAGGTCACCTCATCCAGGTACGGAAGCTGATTGCCCGCCTCGTCGACCTTCCAGTAGTACGGGTTGCGGCGCAGGACCATCAGCTCGTCGGTCCGGTACTCGACGGCGACCCAAGGACCCATCGTGACGGGGGGCAACCGATCGGGTGGCCACGCCTTCTCGAAGGTGACGTAGTCGTTATCGGAGAACTCAGGATGGAGTGGCTCCCAGATGTGCTGCGGCCAGATGGCGAAGTCATATTCGTCCATCTGGAAGAGCAACTGAGTCGGGTAGGCGACCGGGAAGGTCCACTTGATCGTGTAATCATCAACCTTCTCCAGGTTGACGTCCTCGCCGTTGATCTGCCAGGCGGTACGGGAGGTGGAGCTGTTGACGTTAGGATCCAGGATCAGGTGGTTCCACGTGAACATGACGTCGTCGGCGGAGAAGGGCGCGCCATCGGACCACTTGGCGCCCTCGATGAGGTGCATCGTAAGCTCCGTGCCGTCGTCGGACCACTCCCAGCTCTTGGCAAGATTCGGAAGAGGTTCTACCTTATCGTAGCGGAAAAGCGGACCCGTTACCACCAGGGCTTCCTCGTAGATGATGTTGATGCCGAACCAGCCCTGGGTCTGTCCTGCGCCAAGGTTCCAGCCCTCGGTGGGGCAGGCCGAAAAGTCGCGCCAAACTCCGCCGTACTGTCCGATGCCCGACGACATCGCCGCCTCAAGCATTACCTGCGGCTCGTCGGGCAGTCGTTCCTCGACGGGAGGTAGGGTGCCATTTGCCACGAACTGGTCCAGCCACGGGGCCTGGCTATACTCCGGCAAGGCCTCGTACTTGAGTAGCTGGTCAAGGGAATAGCGCTGGGCTTCGCCAACCTCCGCGCCGGTGGCCAGCGGCACGCCCTCAGGATAGGGGATGGCCCCCTGGACCTCGACGAGCTTCTCGACCTCGACCTCGACGGTCCGCTCGACCTCAACGGTCCTTTCTACCTCGACTTCCTTTTCCTCCACGACCACCACGGTCTCGACGATCCGTTCCGGCGTGGGTTGGGCGCACTGGGTCAGCAGCATAGAGAGCAGCAGGACCAGTGAGGCCAAGACTAACGAAATGCGTTTCCTCTGCATCGATCTCCTCCTAACTCATGAGTGAGCTATTGACTAGGTTCAGGTGATGTTCCAGTTGGTGGTCTTTTTTTGGTCGATAGATCCTCCTTCCGGGACTGTCTCAAAGGTGGCGACGCGCAGGACGTAAGACAGTTACAGCCTCCTCGCGCATCCACCTTGGCACGCACAGACTCTCTACTCCCACAGCCAGCAGGAGACCCAGTGATTGGGCTCAGCCTCCCTATAGATCGGTTCCTCTTCCCGGCAGATCTCCATCGCCTTAGGGCACCGTGGTGCGAAGGGGCACCCCACGATGGATTCCGTAGGCGTGGGCACCATGCCTTTGATGGGCACGAGGATCCGCTCGCCCTTACGCCCGAACACCGGCACGGAGTTGAGGAGCCCGACGGTGTAGGGATGCATCGGCTCGTGGAAGACCCTCGTGACGTCTGAATACTCGACGATCTTGCCGAGATACATCACGGCGACGTAGTCCACTGTCTGGGAGACAACCCCGAGATTGTGGGTGATCAATATGATCGAGGAGCCGAAGTCCTCCTGCAGCTCGCGCATCAGGTCGAGGATCTGTGCCTGGACCGTTACGTCGAGCGCCGTGGTCGGCTCGTCGGCGATGAGCACCGCGGGGTTGCACGAGAGCGCCATAGCAATCATCACGCGCTGGCGCATGCCGCCGCTCATTTGGTGCGGGTACTCATCAATCCGTTGCTCGGGATCAGCGATGCGAACCCGGTGCAGCATCTCGAGCGCGCGCTCCCTTGCCTCGTTACGGGACACGCCTTGGTGGAGGCGCACTGACTCAGCGATCTGCTCGCCGATGGTGTAGAGAGGATTCAGCGACGTCATCGGCTCCTGGAAGATCATCGCGATCTTGCCACCCCGGATGTTGCGCATTTCAGGGCCGCGCGCGTCGAGCTGCGTGAGATCCGTTGGCTCGCGGCCGTTCCCGCGGAAGAGGATCTCACCGTCGACGATGCGGCCGGGTGGATACTTGATCAGGCGCATGATGGAGAGCGCCGTGACGCTCTTGCCGCAGCCGCTCTCACCGACCAGACCGAGCGTCTCGTTGCGCCCGACGCTGACGGAGACGCCGTCCACCGCCCTGACGGCGCCACTCTCCAGAAAGAAGTAGGTCTTGAGGTCATTCAGCTCCAGCACGGCATCTTTTTTGGCCTGGCTCGTTTCCGTCATAGACGCATCCTTTGTGGGTTGAGGTGCTGGCCCGATCCCCCTAAGCGACGGCATGGTCAGCACACGGTCTCCATCGCACTGCACGCTTCACGCAGTGACCCCCAGCTGTAAGCTGCAACTTCAATCATTCATAGCCGATAGGCAGCGGAGGCCCGCTAAATGACGGCGCTGCCCGGTCATTGGCCCGGAGTCCAACGCTATGCTTTCTACTTCGCGCGTCTGTGATCTGGCCTCAGGCAGACTCCCGCTCCATCAGTGACACCTTCATCTTCACTGTTGGGTGCGGCGCGCCCGGGCGCTCAAGCATATCCAGGAGACGGTCAAACGCCTCCCGCCCAAGTTGATACTTATCGATATGAATGGTTGTTAGCGGCGGGGTGATGAGTGACGCAAGATGGATATCGTCGAAACCGACGATGCCGCACGCCTCTGGAATGGGGCGACTCAGCTCTTTACAGGCGCGCATCGCCCCAATGGCAAGCAGGTCGTTGTAGGCGAAGATCCCTGTGATCTCGGGGAACGCCTGAAGCAGGCGCAGGGTCGAGCGACAGCCCGTCTCAATCACCGGCGGGCCACGGCAGATCCAATCGTCCCGTACTGGCAGCCTATGGGCTCGAAGTGCATCACGATATCCTCGGACCCGCGGAAGCAGATCGGGTTCATAGACATCTGATAACATTGCGATGGCTCTATGACCACCGCTGACCAGACGATCGACCGCCATCCTCGCCCCTTCCTCGAGGCTGGTCAAAATGCAGGTGATCGAGGGATGCTGCTCCTCAAGGCCGTAGTCATTGATGGCCACAATGGGACCGTACTCGGCGGCGAAGGCGCACAGTGTTGCTTCGCGACCAGGCGTGGGAAAGAGGATGGCGCCGTCGACGGCGTGATCGGCGAGCTTCTGCAGCGCCCGGAACTCCTTGTCGGCATTTGAGTCGGTGTTGGCCAGGAAAACGCTGTAGCCCTCTGACTCGGCGGCGTCCACCACCCCCCTAGCGACCTCGGAGAAGAATGGATTGGTGATGTCAGGGATCAACAGCCCGATGGTGTCGGAGTGTTGGGTGACCAGCGCGCGGGCCAGCCGGCTTGGACGATAGCCGAGTTGCTTGATAGCTGCCTGGACCCGTTGCCGCGTCTCTTCCGATAGCTCCTCACTCTTGTTGACCACGCGGGAAACCGTCCGGATGGAAACTCCAGCACGTTCCGCGACGTCCTGCATCGTGACGGGCAACACATCCTCCAGGGGGAGTAAGGGTGGTGCTTAGGGTTGGTTAACGTTTTTGCCAGCGTTGGCGCCAACGTTGGCATTTGCCACTATAATATACTAAAGCGCAGCGTATGTCAATAGCCGGATCGGGATTGTCCAGGGCAACCGCAACTGGCGGGGGACAAAGTGCAACGTACCTGGGCTTCGTCAACCACGCCCCGATGCCAAAGGCATCGCTCATCGTCAAGCCTAGGTGCGTTGCACTTGTTCTGACCAACTGCGATTACCCTGGGCGATTGTCTCGGGGCGCCCTGGGGTGGGCCGGCTATTCGAGGGTCAGCGTTCCCAGCATGATGACGTCATCGGGGAGCGGTGTGCCCGTGGCATCGCGGGCTGGGAGCCGATCCATACTCGGCCACAGGTACATCCCCGCCCGCGGCGTGTAGGTTCCTGGCGGCAGCTCGGGGTGCAAGGCCAGGGCGTGGTCATCGGGCACCACATCGCCGGGAAACCAGGCTTGCGGCGGGTAACGCCCGCCGGCGGGCGCGCCGTCGTCCTGCGCCACGAGGGCGCCGTCCGCGTCGAGCAGATGGACGAAGACGAAGTGCGTCTCCGCCAGGGACGCGGCGGGCTGCGCAGCTTCCCAATAGAGGCGTACCGTGAGTGTGCCGCCGGGTGCAGGGTCGCTCTCAATCGTGTAGCCTCGAAGCGTGATCGCGTCCCCGATCCGGGCGCCGACGTCTGCTATGGCGTCCAGATCGCCGTGCCACGGAACCACCACGTAGCCCAGCGTCGCGCGATCGACGGGGTAGGTATCCTCGCCCTGATAGAGGTGCGCGAACCGAGTCTCGCCTGGCTTCCGCGCGGAGGCACTCACGTAGTACGC
This sequence comes from Anaerolineae bacterium, assembly GCA_049974845.1. Classification (GTDB taxonomy): domain Bacteria; phylum Chloroflexota; class Anaerolineae; order B4-G1; family SLSP01; genus PWVB01. The sequence continues at coordinate 25,157 of JBNGCP010000033.1, forward strand.
GCCCACCGGGAGGTCCTCGGGCGGGTTGAGCACGAACGCCTCGGCCCACACCTCGCCGCCTCGATGGTCCTCGGCGACCGGCTCACGGGAGACCGGCATCTCTTGGCGGGCCAGCCTGTCGCTGTTGCCGGGAGCGGTGAGGTAGACGATGGTCTCCAGCGGATCTGCCGGCGGCCCGGGCTGGTGGGTGAGCACCGTCACCGACAGGGGTGTGCCCGCTCCTATTCGCACCGGCTCAAAGCGATAGCCGACCCAGCTGCGGTCGCCCGGCAGCCGCACGCGCAAGGGCTCGATGTTGACAGCCATTCGGGGCAATGCTAGACTGGGGGTTGCAGCTTCGGTTGCGCCCAGCCGAGGGAGCGGTAAGGTGGGCTGCTAACCGATCAGCTTATGGGCCAATATGGACACGACGGGAGGTCGAGGATGGAGAGAAGATACCGGGTTCTGCGATTTATCGGCAGCGTCTACAAGATCTTGGGCATCATCACGGCTGTGCTTACGGTGCTCGCCGCACTGGGCCTTTGCCTGACGACCTTCCTCGGCGGCGCGCTTTTCGATCAGGCGCGCCAGCAGCTGGGTGTTGTCGGCCCGCAGCTGAGCAACGTCGCCGCCGGGATCTTCGTCAGCGGGCTGATCCTGATCTTCGGCGCCGTCATGACGCTGCTGCTCTACGGCGCCGGCGAGGGCCTTTACCTGCTCATCGATCTGGAGGAGAACACGCGAGCCACGGCGCTCTATCTCCAGCAATTCAGCACGGAGGAGTACGTCAGCGAGCAACAGGAGGGCTGAAGCCGCGCCCCGGCATATTCTTGCCCTACACAGACCTTCTGGCGCACAGGGTTTTTCTGTCGTGCGGACCTTGAGCGCGTGGGCTTGACGCGTCAGCCCAACCTCATATAATGGGAATAGGTTCCTATCTATTGTGTTCTTGATCCCGACCTGAGCCGATGAGGAGCTCGTCAGGTGAGCGTACGCCGTCCGGGCAACGGAGACTCGCTTCTGGTAAAGTACATGTGTCGGCGGAAAGGACACAGGGCGCCGATGCCCTATCTCGTTATGGATGATTTGTCCTCCAGATTGCGCTCCGGACGACGATCTCATTGTTGCCCCCGAGGTCAATAGCCTTGATGTCCCCATTGGTCGTCGGTTGGTGCAGCGTCAGACAGCGCGTGTTGTAGGCCCTATGAACGCTATGCATGTGGCACGCCAACACTCGGGAGGTCGCTGATGGATGGTGCTCTCGTCGTGATGGAGGAGATCGAGAAGGCGTTTCCCGGCGTCCAGGCCCTGCGCGGGTGCTACTTTGATCTGTACCCCGGTGAGGTCCACGGGCTGGTGGGCGAGAACGGGGCGGGGAAGTCCACGTTGATGAAGGTGCTGGCCGGTATCTATAGCAAGGATGCCGGACGCATCACCTACCGCGGGGAGCCGGTCGAGATTCCAAACCCCAGAGCCGCGCAGCAAATGGGCATCAGTATGATTCATCAGGAGCTCAAGCTGATGCCCCACCTCACTGTCAGGGAGAACATCTACCTCGGACGCGAGCCCTTACGATGGGGCTTCATCCTGAATGATAACGCCCTTGACGAGGAGACACGGAAGCTATTTGAGCGCATGCAGCTCAAGTTGGAGCCACAGACGAGGGTGGCTGACTTGAGCGTGGCGATGCAGCAGATGGTTGAGATCGCCAAGGCCCTCTCATTTGAGTCTCGGATCCTCATCATGGATGAACCGACATCGGCGCTGACGGAGGGGGAGACGCAGGCCCTTTTCCGGCTGATCCGGCAGCTGCGCGAGCAGAGGGTGGCGGTCGTCTTCATCACTCACCGGCTGGAAGAGCTGTGGGAGATCACCGACCGTCTCACGGTGATGCGGGATGGTGAGTACATCAGGACCCTGACCACGCAGGACGCCACGCGCGATCAGGTGATCCAGATGATGATCGGGCGAACGATCTACGAGACGGCGCCGACGGTGCCGGAGGATGCGGACGATCACGAAGTGCTCCTCGAGGTGCGCGGTCTGACCCGTGAGGGTGTCTTCCGAGACGTCAGCTTCGAGGCACGCAGCGGCGAGATCCTGGGTTTTGCCGGCCTGATGGGCGCGGGAAGGACCGACGTCGCGCGCGCGATCTTCGGCGCGGAGCCGGTGGACGCCGGTGAGATCTACGTCAAAGGCCAGAAGGTCAATATCGACAGCCCTCATCGCGCCGTCAAGCACAGCATCGGCTACCTATCGGAGGATCGCAAGCGCTATGGGCTGGCGTTGGATCTCGACGTTGAGACGAACATCGTTCTGGCGACGCTGGAGCGGTTTGCGTCGTTCTTGGGCTGGGTCCAGACGCGCGAGACAGCGGATACGGCGGCGCGCTACGTGGAGATGCTGAACGTGCGCACGCCCAGTCTCGCTCAGCGCGCCGAGCATCTGTCCGGCGGGAACCAGCAGAAGGTGGTGATCAGCAAATGGCTGGCGGCCGACACGGACATCCTGATCTTCGACGAGCCCACCCGGGGCATCGACGTCGGTGCCAAGAGCGAGGTGTATCGATTGCTGAACGAGTTGGCAGAACGGGGTAAAGCCATCATCATGATCTCCTCGGAGCTTCCCGAGCTCATCCGCATGAGCCACCGCGTCGTCGTGATGTGCGAGGGCCGCATCACCGGGGAGTTGGCGGGGGATGCTATCACGCAGGAAGCGATTATGAACCTGGCGACGCTGCGCGAGAAGGTGGTCGCCGGCGCGAACTCAGATGCGGAGGAGGACCCAAGATGACAGAGGAGCGCTTGGCTGTCGACCGTCGGCAGGATCAGAGGCTCAAGCAGGGGAGAGCTAGGACTGGACTTCGAGCTGGGTCACGTTCAGATACCTTGAGAAGGTTGATGGCCTTCGCCGGGTTGATCGTCCTCTTTGTTGGATTCTCGATCGCGTCGCCGTACTTCTTCCAATTCAGCAACATCGTTGGCATCCTCCTGGCGACCTCGGTCAACGGCCTTCTTGCGCTCGGCGCCACGTTCGTCATCATCACTGGAGGGATCGATCTCTCGGTCGGCACGGTGATGACGCTGTCCGCGGTGATGTCCAGCGTCGTCGTCGTCCGCTGGGGGCTGCCGGTCGGGCTCGGCGTGGTGGGGGGGATGATCACCGGCACGTTGGCGGGCATCGCCAACGGCTTGATGATAGCCAAGATGAGGATTCCCCCCTTCGTTGCCACGCTGGGAACGCTCTACGTGGCGAAAGGGCTGGCTTTGGTGATCTCCGAGCTGAAGCCCATCTATTTCACAAGTGCACCGAGTTTCGCGCAGATTGCGATGGGCTCCGTCACAGGGGCCATCTTCCCGGGCTTTGACATTCCCAATGCCGTGCTGGTTCTCTTTGGCACGGCGGTCATCGCCCATTTTGTGCTGACGAAGACGATCCTGGGGCGCTACACCTTCGCGCTGGGGAGTAACGAGGAGGCCGCGCGCCTCTCGGGTGTGGTAGTCGACCTGTGGAAGATCGCGGTCTACGCGGTGGGGGGCCTCTTCGCGGGCCTGGGCGGCGTCGTCATGGCGGCGCGTCTTAACTCCGCGCAGCCGGCGCTGGGTGCGGGCTACGAGCTCGATGCCATCGCCGCGGTGGTGATCGGCGGCACGTCGCTCGACGGAGGCGAGGGCTCGATTTTGGGTACGATCATCGGGGCGTTCATCATCAGCGTTCTGACCAATGGCTTGCGCATCATGTCGGTGCCCCAGGAGTGGCAGATCGTCGTGACCGGCATCATTGTTGTGCTCACCGTCTATATGGACACGGTGCGGCGCCGAGAGTGATTGATCCACGTAAGGAAGTTCGGGCGCACGGCGGTATGCGGTCCGCCAGCGCCCTTGGACGGTGGTCGGCTCCTGGATGAAAGGAGTGATGCGCATAAGCTAGAGCGATGCCCCCACTGAGGTCCCCGATCGGTAACAGTGTTGGCTTGGTTGAGATTTTGACGTGTTCACGGCGTGTTTTCTGTGTTACTAACGACAGCTAGGAGGCGTGTCTATGCGTACCAAGAGGCTTGTGTATGTGCTCGTTGCTGTCTTACTTGTGGGTCTACTGGCCACGGGATGCGGACAAGAGTCATCGGATCGGCCCTACATCGCGCTCGTTTCCAAGGGATTCCAACACCAGTTCTGGCAGGCAGTGGCTGCAGGGGCGGAGCAGGCCGCCGAGGATCTCGATGTGGAGATCACGTTCGAGGGTCCTGAGAGCGAGGCGATGGTCGACAAGCAGCTGGAGATGGTCCAGGCCGCGCTAGATAGGAATCCTGATGCGCTGTGCGTCGCCGCCCTGGATAGCCAGGCCCTGATCCCGCTACTGGAGCGCGCTCAGGAGGAGGGCATTCCGGTAATCGGGTTCGACTCTGGTGTGGACAGCGACATCCCGGTGACGACCGCTGCGACGGACAACATCGCCGCTGCAGCGCACGCCGCCGACAAGATGGCTGAGTTGATCGGAGGTGAGGGTGAGGTGGCGGTGATCGTCCACGATCAGACCAGCCGCACCGGGATCGACCGGCGTGATGGGTTTGTCAATCGCATCGCAGAGGCTTACCCTGACATCACCATCGTCGACGTTCAATACGGTGGCGGCGACCATCTGCGGTCCACCGACCTGGCGAAGGCCATTATCGAGGCCCATCCCAATCTGAAGGGATTCTTCGGTGCAAACGAGGGCTCTGCTATCGGTGTGCTCAACGCCGTGACGGAGCTCGGTAAAGAGGGTGAGATTGTGGTGGTTGGATATGACTCCGGCGCACAGCAGATGGAGGCTATCCGCTCCGGTGTGATGGCCGGCGCCATCACCCAGAATCCGGTCGGCATTGGCTACAAGAGCGTCGAGGCCGCGGTCAAGGCGATCAACGGTGAGGAGTTGCCCGAGGAGACCGATACTGGTTTCTACTGGTACGATGCCACGAACATCGACTCGGAAGAGATCCAGCCCTTGCTGTATGAGTAATCGGCTGACTGAGGGCTAGGTCAGGAGCTCTCAACCGTCCATCAAGGGGGGACCGCAAGGTCCCCCCTCTTCTCATGGAGCGCCCCCCCTACTGCGTCAAGGGACCGGACGCTTTGGGGCAGCGTGGACGCGGGGCATTAGAAAGCTTCGCGGCGGATGACGTCGATGCCGCCCATGTAGGGGCGCAACACCTCTGGCACCACCACAGAGCCATCGGCCTGTTGGTACTGCTCGATGATGCCGATCATCACCCGCGGCAGCGCGAGCCCGGAGCCGTTGAGGGTGTGGACGAACTCTGGCTTTGCGTCAGGCTCGGGCCGGTAGCGCACGTTGGCCCGCCGGGCCTGGAAATCGGTGCAGTTGCTGCAGGAGCTGACCTCAAGCCAGTCACCCTGGCCAGGCGCCCAGATCTCCAGGTCATACCCCTTGGCGGCGGCGAAGGAGATGTCGCCGGAGCACAGCTCCAGGACGCGGTAGGGCAGCCCCAGCCGCTGGAGGAGCACCTCTGCGGTCGCCAGCATCGCTTCGAGCTCGTCGTAGCTCGTCTCGGGCGCCACGAACTTGTACATCTCCACCTTATCGAACTGGTGCCCGCGCTTGATCCCGCGCACGTCCCGACCGGCGCTCATCTTCTCGCGGCGGAAGCAAGGGGTGTAGGCGACGTAGTTGAGGGGCAGCTGCTCGGCGTCGAGGATCTCGTCGCGGTGAATGTTGGTCAGGGCGACCTCGGCGGTCGGCAGGAGCCAGACGTCGTCCTCGACGTCGTGGTAGAGGTTGTCCTCGAACTTGGGCAGTTGCCCGGCGCCCACGAGCATCTCGCGCTTGACCACGAAGGGCAGGTAGAACTCCGTGAAGCCGTTCTCCTGGGTGTGAACGTCGAGCATCCAGAAGATGAGGGCGCGCTGCAGCCGGGCACCGGCGCCCTTGAGCACGTAGAAGCGGCTGCCGGCGAGGCGCACGCCCCGCTCGAAGTCCAGGATGTCCAGCTCCGGGCCCAAATCCCAATGCGGCACGGGCTCGAAGCCCTCGGCCTCGAAGTCGCGGCGCTCGTCCCAGCGGCGGACCTCGACGTTGTGTGTCTCATCGGGGCCGACGGGGACGCTATCGTGGGGTAGATTAGGAATCCAGAGCAGCCGGGATTGCAGATCGGATTCGACCTCGCGCAGATCCTCCTCCAGCGTAGAGATGCGTTCGCCGACCTCGCGCATCTCCGCGATGCGGGTCTGGCGCTCGGACGGATCCTTCATCCGGCCGATTTCCTTAGAGACGCGGTTGCGGGTTGCGCGCAGCGCTTCCACCTCCTGGAGCAGGTCCCGCCACCGGACGTCGAAGGCAGCGACCTCATCGACGATGGCAGGGTCCTCGTTGCGCTTGCGCAGGCCCGCGCGCACGACGTCGGGCTGTTCACGAATGAGCTGAATGTCGAGCATGGGACTCCCCCTCCTGCAAGAAACGACGGCGTAGCTTGGCGACCTGCCGAACAGGTCACACAGGAAATTATCGCACCAACGCGCGTCTTGTCCACATCCGGGTCGGTGACCCGTCTCCTGGACGGGGGGCCGCCGTCGCAGGCGGGGGTTTGGCTTCGAGGGGGTGTTCGCGAGCGGAGACGCGGCGCCGCCGCGTCTCTATAACGACGGGCTGTGTTGGGGTGGGTCGGTGACCCGTCTCCTGGACGGGGGAATGGCGGGGCAGACGAGGGGCCGGCTTCGGCGTGGTCTCCGCGGCCGGAGACGCGGGGCCGCCGCGTCTCTACAACGGCAGGGTGGGTGGGCGTTTGCATCGTGGGGATCGGTGGTAGAATTCGGGCTGGCTGCGGTGGCACTTGCGCTTTGGTGTCTGTGGCCATGCTCGACAGGATGGCACAGTTCAAGGAGGAATCTCATGAAACACAAGCTTTGGCTTATCATCGCAGCTCTGTTGGTTTTTTCCCTTGCCTGTTCGCTCTTCTCCTCGGACGAGGCGACTCCGGAAGGCCCCGGCGAAGAGGCGACCGCGGTCGCCCTCCCCGAGGTGCTCGATACGGCGACCCCTGAGGAGGCGCCGCCAGATACGCCGGTTGAGGACGAGCCCGTCGATGACGATGAGGCGCCTTCGGTTGACAGCGACGCGCTGAGCGAACTCGACAGTTACCGCGCGCGGCTTAGCTGGGAGGTGACGAAGGCGGATGGCACGACCGAGGCCTTCGCGATTGAGCAGGCAGCGACGCGAGACCCGCAGGCGGAGCACTTCCTGATGGAGGCCGCCGACGGCAGCATGGAGTACATCCAGATCGGGAACCAGACGTGGATGCGGTTCGACGACCAATGGATGCAGTCCACCTCCGATGAGGCCGAGCCCGACGAGTTCGGCGACGCGATCTCATCGGGCGAGGAGTGGGTCTCCGACGCCGATGAGGGCGACTACGAGTTCCTGGGGCGTGAGGAGGTCAACGGCGTTCAGACGCGCCATTACAGAATCGAGCGCGAGCAGAACTTGCTGGGGCTGCTGGGCGACGCTGCTGACGTCGACAGGGTCGAGCGAAGCGTGGCCGACGTCTGGATAGCGGATGAGGCCGACCTGCCCGAGTTTGTGGTCCGCTTCGTCGTCGAAGCCGAGTACGAGGGCGACGAGGAGGAGGGCACGATCACGCTCACCCAGAACGTCTACGACGTCAACGAGCCCTTCACCATCGAGCCCCCGGCCGATGCCGCGACGGGCGGCCTGCCCGAGGGCGTGCCCCTGTATCCCGATGCCACGGAGCTCACGAGCTTCGGGACGATGACCACCTTCTCGTCAGCGGACGACGTGACGACGGTCGCCGACTTCTACGAGGAGGCCCTGACCGGCGCCGGTTGGTCGCTGACCGAGGAGTCGATCTCGACCGAGGAGATGGTCATGAACCAGTGGCAGAAGGACGGGAAGACGTTGACGCTCAACGTCGGGGCCGAAGACGACGGGACCACGGTGCTCATCATGATCGAGGGAGAGGAGTAGCCTCTCTGTTCTCCCCGTTGGTGTGCGGATGCCCACTCGATTGGGCGGCGACACCGATCACGGCCCTGCGAAGGGCGAATGGCCCTAGGAAGGGCGTATGTGGGATGCCGATCGCCTGATCCAGCTCGCCCGCGATGCGGGTCTGGACCTCGCCGGCGCCGTGCTGGCCGGGCCCAGCCCGCGCTGGGAGGCCTACCGCGCGTGGCTCGAGAAGGGCTACGCTGCGGAGATGGAGTATCTTGCGCGCCCGGACGCGGTCGCCAAGCGGGAGGATCCCCGCCGGATCCTGCCCGGGGCGCAGACCATGCTGGTAGTGGCGGCCTCCTATGCGGGGCCGCCACCCCCTTCGCTTCGGCCCCTGCACGGGCGGGTCTCGCGCTACGCCTGGGGACCTCCCCCCGACTACGCGGGGGGCGCTGACTACCACCGCTGGATCCTCCGCCGGCTGGAGGCGCTGATTCGCGCGATCGAGGACGAGCTGGGCGGCCCCGTCACGTCGCGGGCCTACGTGGACACCGGGCCGGTGCTGGAACGGGCGTGGGCGGAGGCCGCCGGGTTGGGATGGGCGGGCAAGAACACCAATCTGATCCACCCCCGTCTGGGCTCGTTCCTTTTCCTCGGTGTGGCGCTGCTGGCGGTCAGGCTGCCCCTGGCGCCGCAGGGCGACCTCCCGGGCTGCGGCACGTGCACCCGCTGTATCGACGTCTGTCCCACCGGCGCCATTGTTGCCCCCGGTGTACTCGACGCGCGTCGGTGCCTTTCTTACCTCACAATCGAACACCGGGGCGCGATCCCCGAGGACCTGCGGCCTGCGATGGGTACGCGCCTCTTCGGCTGCGACACCTGCCAGGACGTCTGTCCCTGGAACCAAGGCCCGATCGCCGCCTTTCAGGGCGTCCCTGCCCCAGAGATCGCGACGCTCTACCTGCCCGACCTCCTCACGATGGACGGCGCCGAGTTCCGCGCTCGGTTCCGCCACACCGCGATCTGGCGGGCGACGCCTACGGGCCTCGCCCGTAACGCGGCGGTGGTTCTGGGCAACCTCGGCGATTCGGCGGCGAAGCCGCACCTGGCGCGCGCGGCGGAAAGCCACCCGAGCGCGCTCGTGCGGGAGCACGCGGTGTGGGCGTTGGGGCGGCTGTAGGGCGCGCGGGCGGATGACGGACCACGGACGACAGACGATGGACGACGGGCGATGGACGATGGACGATTTGTCAGTCGATGCCGAGCATGTAGCGGAGGGCGATGGCGTGGGTGAGCTGCTCGACGGGGGCGCGGTCGTCGGTGAAGACGAGGTCGCTCTCGGCGGGTTGGCGGAGGTTGGCGCTGGCCTGTTCCGCTAAATGACGGAGGCGAGGGTCCTCTAGAAGCAGCCGGTTCGCCGCCAGGTTCTCGGGCGCAGACGGCTGCACCGTGGCGACGAGGATGGCGTTGAAGCTGCCGGGGATGTCGATGACGTGCACCGAGGGGAAGACCTGGCGCATGGTGTTGGCCATGGCGTCTACGAGGCGCCAATCCCCGCTTGCTTTGCCTGAGCCCGGCACGTGACCGACGTTGATGGCGACCACGCCGTCGTCCCGCAGATGCTCCCGCACCGCCTGGAAGAACTCGGCGGTGGTCAGGTGCCAGGGGATGTAGGGCAGGCGGTAGGCGTCGATGGCGACGACGTCGTAGCGCTCGCCGGTCTGCAGTAGATAGGTCCGCCCGTCGGTGACGTGGACGTCGAGGTTGGGCAGCGTCATTCCGAAGTAGTCACGTCCGACTTCCACGATCGCCGGGTCGATCTCGACGCCGTCGATGGGCAGCGGTCCGTAGACCTCGGTGACCTGCGTCGCTGTGGTCCCGGCGGCGAGGCCGATGATGAGCAGATCCTCGACGGCCTCCGGCGGGTGGGGCGGCGGGTTGAAGAAGGGCGCGACCAGGTAGAAGTCCCACGGCCCACCGGTCAGGAGGGCGAGGGGATCCCCATCGCGGTAGTCCGAGGGCGGGGTGTAGATGGAGTGAATGCCCTGCCCCTCATTGAGTAGCAGATAGCGCCGTCCCCGCCCGTCCTCCACCACCTGGATCAGGTTGTAGGTCGATTCCTCCTCGTGGAGGAGCCGCGCCTCCGGCTTGACGGCGCCCGGGTCCCAAAGGAAGAGAGCGGCGATCAAGGGCGCGGTCCAGACCAGGGCCCAGAACCGGCGCCGTCGCGCCGTCCACAACCCCCAGAGCCCGGTGAGACTTGCGAGCAGGGCGAGCAGCAGGAAGGTGCGGCGCGTACCGATGTTGGGGATGAGGACGAGGTTGGGCAGGAAGGTGCCGATGAAGCTGCCCAAGGTCGAGACCGCGGTAAAGCGCCCCACGGCGCCGCCGCTGCCCTCGAGATCCTCCAGCGCGAGACGGATGGCGAAGGGGGAGACGCAGGCGAGGAGCGTCACCGGCACCGCAAAGAGCGCCAGGATCACGACGAACGGCCCGGCGATCAGCCCCAGGTTGAAGGCGCGCATGCCGCGCGCCGCGAGCTGCAGCAGCGGGCGCGCGGCCAACGGGATGACGGCGATGGCGAGACCCGCGGCGACCAAGATCGTGTAGAGGACGCGGGGGTAGGGGGCCTTGTCGGCCCAGCGCCCGCCCAGGGCATAGCCGACGGAGAGATAGAGCAGGATCAGGCCGATGATGGCCGACCAGACGAGCTCCGTCGTGCCGAAGGCGGGGGCGAGCAGCCGCCCGGCGGCGAGCTCGAGCGCCAGGGAGATGAGGCCGCCGATGAAGGTCGTGGCGAGAAGGCGCGCTTTGTGGGTCATAGCCTTGACGGGATAAGGGACAGGGGACAGGGGAGAGAGGCGAGCGCGATCATCAGCCGTGGCCTGCGGACCTTGTCTGGCGGCGGGTGGGGCGGCCTATGGCGAGGTTGGCGACGGCCAGGGCGAGGGGGAAGGCCGCCTCGATGAGCAGCGCCGTGCCATAGTCGCCGAGCAGGTCGCGCGCCAGTCCCAAGGGCAGCGGGCCGAGGGCGGAGCCGATGACGCTGATGGTCGACGCAAAGCCGGCGATGCTGCCCAGGTGGCGACGCCCAAAGTAATCGGCCCAGACGACGCTGCCGATGGTCTGTGACAGGCCGCTGTTGATGCCCGTCAGGATCCCGTACACGATGGCGAGCGGCACGCTGTTGAAGAGCTGTGCCATGATCATCACCAGCGTGAGCGTCACCATCGACGCCGTCATCAGATAGCGCATCGGTAGCCGATCGGCCAGGTAACCGGTGCCGAGGTAGACCAAGGCGGAGGTCACGGAGATCGGGGCGTAGACGGCGGCGGCGACCTCGGGCGCCAGGCCGCGGCTGTCGAAGATGTCGACCATATGGAAGAAGAGGCCGGTGCCCAGCATCGCACTGGCGAAGAAGGAGGCCGCGACGACCCAGAAGACCGGCGTGCGAATGGCGCTCTCCAGCGTCCAATCGCGCGACGGTCGCGGCTCTTCGGGATTGTCAGATCCATCGGCCTCAGGCTCTTGCTCGTCCGTCAGGGGTTCCCCGTCGGGGTGCAGGCCGTAGGGCTCGGGTCGATCCCTCAGCAGGAGCAGCGCGATAGGCACCATCCCGAAGACCAGAGCGGCGCCGAGGATCGTGTAGGTCGTGCGCCACTGGTAGCGCTCGAGGAGCGCGTGCACGACGTTGGGGAAGAGCCCCATCCCCACCAGCGACGCGATCACGCCGGTGACGCCGACGACCATGCCCCGCCGCCGGACCCACCACTGATTGACGACGTTGCGGGAGACGAGCGAGAGCCCACCCTGTCCGAGCATGCGCAGGAGCACGAAGCCGAACCCGAGCATCACGGCATTCCGCACGAACCGCATGTAGAAGCAGGCGAGGCCCAACAGGAAGGCGATGACGCCGGTCATCAGCCGCGAGCCGTGCCGGTCGATCTGCTGGCCCCAGAGTGAGAGTGTGAGGCCGCCCACGACGGTGCCGACGAGGTAGAGCGTGCTGATCAGCGAGCGACTGATCGCCAGATCCTCGATGAAGCGATCGATGAAGATGGAGATCACCGGCGTCTGGCCGGGGTTGGTCATGATGATGCCGAGGGTCGCCACGACGGCGATGACCCAACCGTAGAAGAAGGGAAAGCGTTGGACGAAGGCAGGGCGCTTGGCGGTGTCGGTCACGATATTCCTTTTTCGCAGTTGATACTATGATAAGAGCCCAACGATGTGACAGGGCGACGATGACGATAGAGCAGATCCTCTTCATTATACCGTCGGGGGGTCGGTGGCAAGTGCGCGACGCAGGTGGTCCTAAAGACAAGGAGGGATTCTGACGTGATCCGTGGGCTTTTCTGGAACGAAAACGAGCAGCGCGTGCGCTTTGGCTGGCGCATCATTGGGCAATTGCTTCTCTGGCTGATCTTCACCGGGCTGGCGACGTCGCTCCTCGTGCCGGAGGCGGGGCAGTTGGTGCAGGGTGGATCGATGTCGTTTTCGGCCGCGCCGGTCTTCTTTCGTGTGAGCCTGGCAAGCCTGGTGGGGTACGTGATCTCGATCTGGCTGGCGGGCAGGTTCCTCGACCGGCGTCCGTTCGCCGAGTTCGGGCTGCGGCTGGGGCGCGCGTGGTGGACGGACTTCGCCTTCGGGCTGGCGTTGGGCGCGAGCATGATCGCGGTAATCTTCCTCATCGAGTGGGCGGCGGGATGGGTGACGATCACCGAGACCTTCCGGGCCGCCGGCGATTTGAGCTTCGGTGGGGCGTTCCTGCTGGCGCTGGGCGCCTTCGCCTGCATCGGTATCTATGAGGAGCTGGCCTTTCGCGGCTACTACCTGACCAACACCGCTGAATGGCTCGGGGGCTTCGGCGCGGTCTCGCACCGCGGGGCTGTGGTCGTCGCGACGGTGATTACGGCGGTGATCTTCGGCGTGCTGCACGCCGCGAACCCCGACGCGACGCTGGTGTCGACGTTCAACATCGTCATCACCGGCGCCTGGTTTCTGGCCATCGGTTACGTGCTGACGGGGTCGCTCGCCATCCCGATTGGACTTCACATCGCGTGGAACTTCGTCCAGGGCAACGTCTTCGGCTTTCCGGTGAGCGGCATCGGCGCCAACGCGACCACGGTGATTGCCGTCGAGCAGAGCGGTCCGGCGTGGGTGACCGGCGGCGAGTTCGGCCCGGAGGCCGGCGTGCTCGGCCTCGCGGCGACGCTGGTGGGCGGGGCGCTGGTCGTGCTGTGGGTCCGCTGGCGCGAGGGCCGCGCCGGGGTGTGCGAGGCGATTGCGGAG
>JBNGCP010000034.1:0-26569 GCA_049974845.1 Anaerolineae bacterium
ACGATACGAGCCATTGATGCCAGCTCACTACTTCTTACTCCCTTACTTCCTACTTCTCGTTCTGGCTGAAGGCTGGTAGCTAACGGCTCTATCCACTATGGAAGGAGACTACCTATGCGCCCCATCCGCATCGGCCTATACGGCACCAACGGACATCAGATTCAGAATCGGCTGGTGGATCACCCCTTGGCGACCTGTGTGGCGACGGCGGCCTTCGACCGGGCGCGGCTGCCCGAGCCGCTGCAGCAGGACCCGACGATCCGCCATTACGAGACGCTCGACGAGCTCTTGGCCGACGAAGAGGTCGATTTCGTCTCGCTCTGCTCGCCACGCCGGCGGGATCAGGCGCAGGAGGCGATCCGGTGCATGGAGGCGGGCAAGCACGTCTACGCCGAGAAGCCGGCTGCTATGACCGAGGCAGAGCTCGATACCATCATCGCCACCACGCGCGACACCGGCAAAGCCTTCCACGAGATGTGGACGAGCTCGGCGATGCAGCAGCCCTACTGGGCGATGCGTCAACGGGTCCAGGCGGGCACCCTCGGTACCATCGTTCAGGTGCTCGTCCAGAAGTCCTATCCGCTCCAGAACCGGCGTCCCCAGGATGAGGACGTCGACGGGGGATTGATTCTGCAGGTGGGCGTCCACGCGCTTCGCTTCGTCGAGTACACCGCCGGCACAAAGGTCGACGAGATCTGGGCCCTCCAGACCCAGCTCGGCAACCCCGGTGAGGGCGATCTGCAGATTGCGGCCTCGATGATGCTCCGGCTCGCCAATGGCGGCGTTGGCAGCGTCATCTGCAACTACCTCAACCCGCCGGCTTTCCCCACGTGGGGCAACGAGATGGTCCGTATCTTCGGCACGAAGGGCTTTGTCGAGTCCACCGACGGTGGCACGCGCACCCGCCTGGTGCTCAACGACGAGGATCGCGGCCCGCTGGATATCACGGAGCCCGGCATCGACTATTTGGGCCGCTACCTGGCCTTCCTCACCGAGGGCGCTCCGATGCCCCTCACGCTGGAGGAGGAGCTCCATCCCACCCGCGTGCTGATTCGCGCCCGCGCCGACGCTCAGGCTCGAGGATGAGAGCGCCGCTCCTACTGATCCCAAGGGCCAGCGCACTCTGTGGTAGAGACGGGGCGGCGCCCCGTCTTGTGCGTGCTAGAGCCAAGTCCAGAGATGTCTCCCGCGCGTGGCAGGACTGCGTAGGTCATATGTGCGCAGACACGCTGAGCGGGGACCAGACATCACGCGCGCAAAGCAGCCGGGGCACCGCCCCGGCTCTACGAAAGATGGTTCGGCAAGACAGGTCAGGATCAGTAGGTGTGGAGGCGCCAGATCATCCAAGCCTCCGTGCCCTCTGCGCTCTATGGTACTGCTGTTCGATAGCTGAGGACACTCTATGACCCCGCGACGACGCTTCCTCGAGACAATGCGCTTCGGCGATCCCGACAAGGTCCCCCTCCAGCCGGGCGGGCCGCGTGAATCGACGCTCGCTGCCTGGCACCGCCAAGGGCTGCCCGAGGGCGTGGCCTGGCACGACTATCTGATGGATCTGCTCGGCATCGAGCAGGAGCCGACCCAGCCCCGCGTCGACCTCGGTGTCTCCTTCATCATGATCCCCACCTTCGAGGAGAAGGTCCTGGCGCACCGCGACGGTCACTACATCGTCCAGGACTGGATGGGCGCCATCACCGAGATCTCCGACGAGTACGACTACACCTATATCCGCCGCGCCAAGGACTTCGTCACCCGCACCTGGCATCGCTTCCCCGTGCAGAGCCGCGAGGATTGGAAGACCAAAATCGCCTGGCGCTACGATCCTGAGGATCCCGAGCGCTTCCCCGACGACTTCAAGGCGCGCTGCGCGGCGCTCCGCGAGCGGGACTATGTCCTCTCCCTCGCCTTCAGCGGCCCCTTTTGGCAGATGCGCGAATGGTGCGGGATGGAGGGCCTTTGCCTCCTGATGGTCGAGCAGCCCGAGTTCGTCGAGAAGATGGCGGCGTTCTGGACCGACTTTGTGCTGCGGACCCTGACGCCGATCCTGGAGCAGGCCCCGCCGGATCACATCGTCGTCAACGAGGACATGGCCTATAAGATGCACAGCATGATCTCACCGAAGATGGTGCGCCGCTTCCTGATGCCTGCCTGGGAGGCGTGGATCGCGGCGATCAAGGCCGCCAGCCCCGAGACCGTCGTCGATATGGACTCCGACGGCTACAACGGTGAGCTTTTGCCGCTCTGGATCGAAGCCGGTTTTGACGCCGTCTCGCCGATGGAGGTCGCCGCCGGTAACGACATCGTCGCCTTCCGCAGGCAGTATGGGACGCGGATCGCCTTCCGCGGCGGCATCGACAAGCGCGCGCTGGCGAAGGGCGGCGCCGTGATGCGCGCCGAGCTCGAACGCGTCATCCCGCCGCTCTTGGTGGACGGCGGCTACATCCCCGGCTGCGATCACGGCGTCCCGCCCGATATCTCCTGGCCCGACTTCGTCGACTACACGCGGCTGCTGGCGGAGATGACGGGGTGGCTGTAGGATGGTCCTGGGTCGGCGGGTTCGGTGGCGCACCCTCGTCCTATGTTATCGAGTTTGACGGCGCGGGAGTGCCTGGTGGCGGCGCTGACAGGGCAACCGGTCGATCATCTGCCCTTCAGCCCCTTCCTCGCCTACGTGTGGGAGACCGTTCCCCAGGCCGTGCGCGATGCGGGACAGCTTGCCTTTCACCAGCGGATCGGCGCGACGCCGCTGTGGCGTGGGGCGCCCTGCCCGGTGCGCGGCGTGCCCTTTGTCCTCGCCAACTCCGACTCGTGCCCGCCGGGCGTGACCGTGGAGAAGTTCGCGCGGGTCGCGGAGATTGCCCGCCGGCACCGATAGCCGGTGAAAGGAGTCGAGCTCCATGCTGAAGGCGCTCTATTTGCTAGACACGGAAGCCTACGACAGGATCTACGGCGAGCCTGAGCGGCGCGCCATCGCCGAGCTGGTGACGCTTGTCGCGCCGCCGCAGACCGCCGAGAGCGTGCGCGAGCATCCAGAAGTGCTCGCCGAGGTCGAGGCCATCTTCTCCGGTTGGGGCATGCTGCCGCTGGACGAGGCGCTCCTCGCCGCCGCGCCCCAGCTCAAGATCGTCTTCTACGGGGCCGGGTCCATCCGCGGCTTCGCCACCGACGTCGCCTGGGACCGCGGCATCGTCATCACCAGCGCGTGGGCTGCCAACGCCGTGCCGGTCTCGGAGTACGCGTTGGCGCAGATCCTCTTCAGCCTCAAGCTCGGCTGGCACCATGTGATGACGATCAAAGACGAGGCGCGCTGGGTCCACCTTGAGCCGATCCCTGGCGCCTTCGACAGCACCGTCGGCCTCATCTCCCTGGGCATGATTGGGCGGATGGTGGCGGAGCGGCTCAAGACCTTCGACGTGCGCGTCCTGGCATACGATCCCTTCGTTAGCGAGGTGGAGGCTGCCCGGTTGGGCGTCACCCTCGTCGACCTCGACGAGCTCTTCGAGCGCTCGGACGTCGTCTCGCTCCACGCGCCCAAGCTGCCCGAGACGCTGGGGATGATCACCGGCGCGCATTTCGCGTCGATGATGTCGCACGCGACGTTCATCAACACCGCCCGCGGCGCCATCGTCCGCGAGGACGAGATGATCGCCGTGCTCCGGGCGCGCCCGGACCTCTTCGCTGTCCTCGATGTCACCGATCCCGAGCCGCCGGTGCCGGAGTCCCCCCTCTACAGCCTGCCGAACGTCATCCTCACCCCTCACATCGCCGGCTCGATGGGCAGCGAGTGCCGCCGCATGGGCCAGACCATGGTCGAGGAATGCCGGCGCTATCTCGCCGGTGAGCCCCTCAAGTGGGCGATCACGCGGGAGCGGGCGGCGCGGTTGGCGTGAGGGTGCAGCGATGATAAGATATTCTTGAAGGGGATCGACGCAGTTACCGAGAGGAGTGTTCATGATCAACACAGGCCTGGTCTCCGTCACGTTCCGGGAGCTCGACCCCGAAGCCATCATCGATCTGGTCGCACAGGCCGAGCTGGATGCCATCGAATGGGGCGGCGATGTCCACGTGCCCCACGGTGACGTCCGGCGGGCGCGCACGGTGCGGGCGATGACCGCTGATGCCGGGCTGCGCACGCCCTCGTACGGGTCGTACTACCGCGCGGGCCACACAGGCGACGTCGCCTTCTCCGCCATCGTCGACACCGCCATCGCCCTGGGGGCGTCGGTTATCCGCATCTGGGCGGGACGGCAGGGATCGGCCGAGGCCGACGAGGCCTACGGGCAGCGCGTCGTGGCGGATTCCCGGCGGATCGCGGACCTGGCCGGAGAGGCTGGCCTGAGCGTGGCTTACGAGTTCCACAACAACACCCTGACCGACACCTACGAGAGCGCGCGCGCCCTCCTGCAGCGGGTCGATCGCGCCAACGTCAAGGTTTACTGGCAGCCTCCCGCCGGCCTTTCCATTGAGGAGAACCTCGCTGGCCTGGAGCGGATCCTGCGCTGGCTCGCCAACGTCCACGTCCAGAGCACGCACGTCGTCGCCGGAGAGCCCCATCGGGCCCCGCTGAGCGCGAACGCCGACGCCTGGCAACGCTACCTCGAGAAGATCGCGAGCATCGCGGGAGATCACTTCGCCATGCTCGAGTTCGTCCAAGGCGACACCCCCGAGCAGTTCCTGGAGGACGCCGCGGTTCTGAAGACCTGGGTCGCGCCCTACGCGCCCGACCTGCCCGTCACGGTATAGCAAAGGAGTTACCACCCATGACCCACCCAAAACTTGCCGCCCAGCTCTACACGGTCCGTGAGCACACCCAGACCCTGGAGGATTTCCGCGCGAGTATGCGCAAAATCCGGGACATCGGCTACACTGCCGTTCAGGTCTCGGGCATCGGGCCGATCGCCCACGAGGACGTCAAGCGCGTCGTTGATGAGGCCGGCCTCGACATCTGCATTACCCACGTCGGCTTCGATGATCTGCAGGATGACTTGGAGGCCGTCGTCGACCAACATAAGCTCTGGGCGTGCCCCAACGTGGCCATCGGCAGTATGCCGCCCCGCTACCGCGATGGCGGGCTCGCGAGCTTCAGGCAGTTCGCCCGGGATGCCACTGAGATCGGTAAGCGGCTGGCAGACGCCGGGCTGACCTTCAGCTATCACAACCACAGCTTCGAGTTCGTCCGCGTCGGCGACCGCACGGGCCTCGACGTCATCTATGAGGAGAGCGATCCGCGCTACCTGCAGGCCGAGCTTGACACCTACTGGGTGCAGCACGGCGGCGGCGACGTGATCGCCTGGATCCGGAAGCTGAAGGGCCGCATGCCCGTCATCCACTTCAAGGACATGGTCATCTACGACGGCGAGCAGACCATGGCCGAGGTCGGCGAGGGCAACCTCAACTGGCCCGGTATCCTGGAGGCCTGCGAGGAGGCCGGCGTCGAATGGTACGCCATCGAACAAGATCGCTGCATGCGCGACCCCTTTGCCAGCCTGAAGATCAGCTACGGCAATCTGCGGGCGATGGGGATCGAGTGAGCATCCGCCCCTTGACTTAGGCGCGTAAAGGGAGAGCGACATGCCGATCCTCATTGCTTTCGCGGCGATCATCATCGTCGTGGTGCTCATCAGCGGGCTGCAAACTCTGCGCGCACGCGTGCGCACGCGCCGCCTCAGGCGGGCCGCCGAGTCCCTCGGCTTCCGTTTCACGGAGGAAGGCGACCCCCAACTGCTCCATCGGACAGCCGGCCTGCTGCTCTTCTCGATGGGACAGACCGGGGAGATGGCCAATGTCATGCGGGGTCAGATGCCGGACCTGCCGGGACGCCCCGATGTGGCCATCTTTGAGTACACGTTCAGCGCGCCGCTGGGGCGCTTCATCGAGAGCTGGCGACAGACTGTGGTGCGGTTCTCCTCGGATGCGCTGGGCCTGCCCTATTTCTCGCTGCTCCCCGAACCGGTCTTCGACCAGATGGCCGCTAACGCTCGCACCAGCGAGATGAAGGAGCGGCTGATGGGCACGGCGGGCGTTCGGTTCCCCGACCATCCTGAGTTTGCCGGGCAGGTGCACGTGCTGGCAGAGGACGACGCGCAGGTGCGCGCGCTCCTAGACGACGCGACCCGCGCCGCCTACCGGGCCCATCCCGGGCTCTGCGTCGAGGGAATCGATCGGATCCTGTGTTGTTATCGCTATGACGAGCTCGCGTCGCCCGCCGACGTGGCCGAGCGCTTGGAGGAGGCGGCGGAGATCTACCGGCACTTGGTCCGCAGCCGCGGAACGCCGGACGCCCCAGACACACTAGACAAAGAGGAGAAAGAACCATGATCGAAGTGGGTGCAGTCAGCCTCGGGTGGAGCGGCACGCCGCTGGACCAGGTGTTTGAGGAACTCGCCGCTATGGGCGGCACGTGCGTGGAGATCAACGGCAACACGGCGCGCCACCACGGCGTCGCGCTTGATGCGGACGCGATCCCTCAGATCCTCCACTGGGCCGAGTGGTACGGGCTGGCGATCCGCAGCCTCAGCGGCTATTGCGACTTCGCGCAGGCCGACGCGACCGCGCTCGAGATCGAGGTCGAGCGCCTGCTCGTGACCTGTCGCGCCGCCGCCGAGATGAAGGCCCCGATCGTCCGAGCCTTCGTGGGCGACGTCAAGCCGGGCATCGATCTGGCGACCGTCCGCCCGCACATCGTCACCGCCTTCCGCACCGCGTGCCGCGAGGCCGCCGCCCTCGGCATCACCCTCGGGATCGAGAACCACGGGCGCCTCATCAACGACGGCCCCGCCCTCGTCGATCTCGTCGTGGAGGTGGGCGCCGACAACCTGGGCTTCACCCTCGACACCGGCAACTTCGCTTGGGCCGGTCACGACGCTGCCCAGGTGCGGGCCGACTTCGCCGCCGTCCTCCCCTACGTCGTCAGCGTCCACATCAAGGACGGCACGTGGACCGACGACGGGTTCACCTTCGTGCCGGCCGGCGAGGGTGAGCTCCCGCTGGCGTGGCTCCTGGAGCAGCTCGTGGCCATCGACTACGCGGGCCCGATCTACAGCGAGTTCGAGGGCGCCGGAGACTTTCGCGAGGGCACTCGCGCCTCCATCGCCTTCCTGCAGCGCACGCTGAACGAGATTCAGGGGTGAGCCGCTGTACCGCAGCGGCCCGACCCTGCCTCGTTCCCACCCTTAAGGAGAAGCTGGATGCACCTGCCTGACCTTGTCCTCCATAGTCCCCGCCGTCTCGTCATGCCGCTCGTGGGGCAGCCCGGCGTTAAGCTCACGGGCTCGACCCTGTGGCAGAACGAGAACAATGCCGAGCTCCACCATCGCACCGTCAAAGCCCTCTACGATCGCGTTCGGCCCGACGGCGTCTTCTTCCTGATGGACCTTTCCGTCGAGGCGGGGGCGTTGGGCCTTCCCGTCAACTTCCCGCTGAACGAGCCGCCGACGGTGACCGGGCACCCCGTGGCGTCCAGCGAGGACCTGGCGCGCCTGCGCGTCGTCGACCCGCGCTTCGACGGGCGCATCCACACCTACGTCGAGACGATGCGGAGTCTGGCGGCGGACACGGCGATCGCCGTGCCCAAGGGCGCCTACGTCGCCGGGCCCTTCGCCCTCGCCGGGCTGATGATGGGCGCGACCGAGATCGCGATGGCGACCCTCACCGACCCCGACCTCGTCCACGAGGTTCTGGGCGTGGCGACCGCCGTGATCGCCGAGTACGCGGCGATGCTTCACCAAGCCGGCGCCGACATGATCGGGATGCTGGAGCCCACCGCGGTCATCCTCTCGCCCAGCGCCTTCGAGACCTTCTCCGGCGCCTACGTTCAGAAGCTCGTGCGGGCCGTGGAGACCAACTGGATCCTGCACATCTGTGGGAACAGCACGCACCTCATTGACGAGATGTGCGCGACCGGTGTCCAGGGCCTGAGCCTCGACGCCGACGTCGACCTACCGCAGGTCGCGCCGCGGGTCCCGGAGGAGGTCATCATCTTCGGCAACGTCCACCCGGTGCACGTCATCGAGCGGGGTACGCCCGCGGCCGTCCGGGCCGCGACGACGGCGCTGCTCGACGCCATGGCCGATGTGCCCAATTTCGTCCTCAGCACCGGCTGTGACGTCCCCTACGAAGCGCCGCTGGAGAACGTCGTCGCCTTCGTTGAGGCCGCGAAAGCCTACGGCTCACGCTGCGGCTGACGCTATGGCTCACGCTCCGGCTCACGGGCACCTCAGATTGTGAGATCCTGATGATGGCAGCGCCCCAACGCATCAATCTCGCCTTCATCGGCAGTGGCAATTGGGCTCGCGCTTACCACTTCCCGGCGTTGGCGCACCTCATTGCGAGGCCGCCTGAGGCGCTCCAGCGCATCGATCTCCGGCTCCATGCGATCTACAGCCTGGAGCCCGAGACGGCGCGCGCGGTGGCTGCACGCTACGGCTTTGGGTGTGTCTACCCCGATCTCGAGGCCCTGGTCGAGGACGAGGCCGTGAACGCCATCGCCGTCGCGGTGACGCCAAGCGCGCTTCTCTCCATCGTGGAGCGCGTGATCGATAAGGGTGTTCCTCTCTTCAGCGCGAAACCTCCTGGGCCAGCCTAGTGGTCAGTTAAGCTGATGTTTGGGGTTCGTAGTAACGAGTTGAGTCGTTCCGGTGCCTCAGAAACCGGCGGCATAACCGATGAATCGGTTACTACGAACCAACTTAACTGACCACTAGCGGACGCGCAGCGGCTGAGCGAGCTCGTCACCGTGCCCAATGTGCTCGCCTTCAACCGCCGTTACATTCGGCTCAACAACACGTTCAAGGCGCTTGTGGATCGGACCTCAGGCCTCTACTTCGTGGAGGGCCACTTCTACCGGCACGAGCGCCACGACGAGGCCTTTATGATCGGCACGGGCATCCATTGGATCAACTTCATGGAATACGTTTTTGGGCCCATTCGGCACGTGGATGTCGAGCGGTTCCCCAACCCCGACAACGCAACGCGCAACCGCGTCGCCCGGCTTATCTTCGACGGCGGCCTCCAGGGCCTACTTACGGTTTTTCCCTGCTCGGGGACTCAGGCCGAACGCATCGTGCGCACAGCAGCGCGCGGTCGCTCTATCTCGATGGCCCTCTATGGGAGCACCCGGGGCACATCGTGATCGACAGCGGAGACGCCTCAGAGGTCATCGAACCCGAGGCGCCGGCACCCCTGCCCGAGATCGTCCGCCTCGGCATCGTGGCGGAGTATGTTGAGTTCCTCACCAAAGCCTGCAGCGGCCAACCGACTCGCTCGAACTTCCAGAATGCCGTCAACGCGATGCGCGCAGCGGAGGCGATAGACTAAGCGTCCTGCGCGCAATAACCTTTCAAACTCCCAGTCTCTGGTATAATGTGCACCGGCGCAATGGCGCCGCCCGGTATTTCGATCTGAAAGGTGGTCTATGTCTGGGGCCCAATCCTTGTACGTTCTTATAGCGTGCGGCCGGCTTGAGAGGAGCTCCCTGTGCTTCCCTGGCTAGGTCAGTATCTCGTAGAGTTCTACGGACCCTTCCGGCTCTTTACCTCCTATCTCTTTCTTGCCAGCATCGGCACGGGCATCGCGGCGCTGGGCACCTGGGCGCTCCTGCCCAAGCTCTGGAACGACCTGCCCCGCGATCACGGGCGCGTCTTCGCCGTCGGGGCCGACCAGGCGCAGGGTAAGCCGGTGGGGGCGGGCGCCATCTTCGTCCCGGTCTTCGCGATCGCGGCGCTGCTCGTCGTGCCCTTCGATTGGCGCATCGTCGGCGCGATCGGGGCCATGCTCCTCTCGATGGTCGAGGGGTATATGGACGACCGCAGCGGCGGCTACAATGAGTACGTCCTGGGCGCGATGGACCTCGGGGTGTCGCTGCTGGGCGCTATCACGCTCTGCCAGTTCCACACCTACCAGATCTGGCTGCCGCTGATCAAGAACACCCTCATCGTCCCGCCCTGGGCCTTCATCCCCCTCGCCACGCTCGTGCTCTGGCTGATGATCAACGCCACCAACTGCACCGACGGCGTCGACGGGCTCTCCGCCAGCCTCTCGATCCTCGCCTTCATCTACCTCGGCGGCATCCTCTACGGCATCGTCGGCCACCGCGAGATCTCCAGCTACCTGCTGGTGCCCCACTATCCCAACGGGGCGAATTGGGCGCTTATGGCCTTCATCATGGTGGGCTGCCTGGCGGGCTACCTCTGGCACAATAGCCTGCCCAGCGCCGTCCTCATGGGCGACGCGGGCTCGCGGCCCGTGGGCCTCTTGCTCGGCCTGCTGGTGATGGCCTCGGGCAACCCCTTCCTCATCTTCGTCGTGACGGGCGTCGTGCTGGTCAACGGCGCGACCGGGTTGCTCAAGGTGGCGCTGCTGCGTTTCTTCCGGATCAGCATCTTCAAAACGATCCGCTATCCGCTCCACGACCACGTCCGGCACACGCTGGGCTGGTCCAACACCCAGGTCCTGGTGCGCTTCGTGCTGCTCCAGGCCGTCGGCACACCCATCCTGCTCATCCTGCTCTTCAAGGTCAGATAACCCCCTGCGAGGTGTCACCCATGCAGAAGCGAAAAGCGCCCCGAGAAAAGGTCGTGGTCATCGGCGCGGGGATGGCGGGCCTCACGGCTGCCGCCTACCTCGCCCGGGCCGGGCATCAGGTGACGGTCTTTGAGCAATTCGAGGAGATCGGTGGCGTCACGGCGACGCTGCGCGAGGACGGCTTCGGCTGGGACCTCGGCCCGCTGCTCCTCGAGGGCTTCGCACCCGACGAGCGCGCCGGGCGCATCCTTAAGGACCTCGGCGTCGCCGACCAGGTGGACCTGGCGGTGGGCGACCGGGCCTACGTCTTCCCCGACTTCGATCTGCGCAAGCCGCGGTCCTACGCCGGCCCGCAATGGCGCCGCGAGACGCTGAAGCAGCTCTTTCCCGCCGAGCGGGAGGGGATCGATCGCTACTATCGCTTCTACAACCGTGTGCTCAACCTGGTGACGCTCGGCATCCGCGCCGACCTGGCCCCTGGCCTATTCGAGCCCCTGTTCAAGCTCCCGATGTGGGCTCTCTACCGCCGCATCAAGGAGCGAGAGGGCTGGTCGGCGGCGAAGCTGATGGAGACCTTCTTCGTCGACCCGCGGTTGAAGGCGGTGTTCACCTCGATCCTGGCGGATTTCGTCGTCCGCCCGAGCCAGTTCCCGGCGCTGGGCATCCCGCTGCTGAACGTTGAGAATAGCTTCGACCAGCGCATCCCCCGCCGCGTCTCCGCCGCGGGCAAGCGCCCCAGCTACCACTACGTGCTCGGCGGCACCGGGACGCTGGTCGACGCCGTCGCCTCCGCCCTGCGCGAGAGCGGAGGCCGCATCTATACCGGCGCGGCGGTGGAGCGGATTGTGATCGACGCCGACCGCGTGACCGGCGTGGCGCTGGTCGGCGGCCATACCGAGCCCGCCGATGTCGTCATCGCCACCGGCGGCGCGAAGGAGACCTTCTTCTCGATGGTCGGGCGCGAGTACCTCACGGCGGGGTTCGCCTATCTGGTGGACGAGCTGCCGCTGATGGAGTCGGTGCTGATGGTCCACCTAGGGATCGACTTCGATCCGCGGCCCCACCAGCCCGGCCCGCTCGCCTACTACTATGGCACGTATGACGTTGAGGGCGCCATCGACCGCTGCCTCCGCAACGACTATCACGAGGGCGAGGACGGCTTCTTGATCTACATCCCGTCGCTGCACTCGCCCGGCCTGGCGCCGCCCAACCATCACGCCGTCACCGTCTACACCATCGCGCCCAACGAGCTGCGCGAGGGCACGTGGCTGACCCGGCGCCGCGAGCTGGCGAACAAGCTGGTGGTGCAGGCCGAGAAGGTCATCCCCGGCCTCCGCGCCCACACCACCTCGCGGGTCGTCCTGACCCCCGAGGACTTCCGCGCCCGCACGCACCAGCAGCACCACGCCTTCGGCGGTCGCTCGCCCGTGATGGACTTCGACGGGCCGGGCTACGACACGCCGATCCAGGGGCTCTGGTTCATCGGCTCGCAGAGCAAGAGCGGCGGCGGGGTGCAGAACGTGATGGTGGGCGCGCGCGACGCCGTCCGCCTGATCCGCCAGCAGCTAAAGAAGGCATAGAGGAAAGGGGGCGAGGCCCGATGCGCATGAGCAAGCTCTTCAGCACCACCCTTCGCGAGGCGCCGTCCGACGCCCAGGTCGCCAGCCACCAGCTCCTCCTGCGCGCGGGCTTCATCCGCCAGCACGCCGCGGGCATCTTCAGCGCGCTGCCCCTGGGCCAGCGGGCCCTGGCCCGCATCGAGGGGATCGTGCGCGAGGAGATGGAGGCGATCGGCGGGCAGGAGATCAAGATGCCCGTCGTCAACCCCGCCGAGCTCTGGCAGGAGACGGGCCGCTGGTACGAGATCGGGTCCGAATTGGGCCGCTTCCGCGACCGCACCGACCGCGATATGGTCCTGGCGATGACCCACGAGGAGGCCGTCACCGACCTGGTGCGCCAGGAGATCCAATCCTATCGCCAGCTCCCGGCGCTGGTCTTCCACATCCAGACCAAGTGGCGCGACGATCCCCGGCCCCGCGCCGGGCTGATCCGCGTGCGCGAGTTCACGATGAAGGACAGCTACAGCCTCGACGCCGACGAGGCCGGGCTCGACCGGCAGTACCGCGCTCACTACCAGGCCTACTTCAACATCT
The DNA here is from genome assembly GCA_049974845.1 of Anaerolineae bacterium. Taxonomy (GTDB): domain Bacteria; phylum Chloroflexota; class Anaerolineae; order B4-G1; family SLSP01; genus PWVB01. The sequence continues at coordinate 12,675 of JBNGCP010000034.1, forward strand.
TCCACCGCTGCGGCCTCGCGCCGGTCGCGGTGGGCTCCGACACCGGGATGATGGGCGGCAGCATGGCGCACGAGTTTATGGTGCTGACCCCCGTCGGCGAGGACACGCTGCTGCTCTGCGACGCCTGCGGCCACGCGGCCAATCGGCAGATCGCGGCGTTCCGCAAGCCGGCGGTGCCCGATGAGGCGCCGCGGCCCCTCGAGAAGGTCAGCACGCCCGGCGTCACGACCATCGAGGCGCTCACGGCCTTCCTCGACGTGCCGCCGTCCAAGTGCGCCAAGGCGGTCTTCATGGTCGCCACGCGCAGCGAGGCGGGTGAGGACGTCGAGACCTTCGTCTTTGCCGTGGTACGCGGCGACATGGCCCTCAACGAGACCAAGCTGGCCAACGCCATCCGGGCCAAGGAGCTGCGCCCCGCTACTGACGCGGAGATCCGCGCCGCGGGCGCCGAGCCCGGCTACGGCTCGCCCATCGGCGTCGAGCTAGGCGCCGAGCGCCTAGCCGTGGTCGACGACGCCGTCGCCGCCGCACCCAACCTGGTGGCGGGCGCCAACGAGCCTGACACCCACCTGCTCAACGTCAACGTCGGGCGGGACTTCACGCCGGACCTCGTCACCGACATCGCCGCCGCGCAGGAGGGCGACGCCTGCCCCGAGTGCGGCGCGCCCATGCGGGCGGAGCGCGGCATCGAGGTGGGCAACATCTTCAAGCTCGGCACGCGCTACAGCGAGGCAATGGGCGCAACCTACGCCGATGAGGACGGCGAGGCGCACCCCGTCGTGATGGGCTCCTACGGCATCGGTATCGGCCGCCTGCTGGCGGCGATCGCCGAGACGCATAACGACGACTACGGTCTGATCTGGCCCATGACCGTCGCGCCCTTCCCGGTGCACCTGATCACCCTCGGGCCTGAGGGGAGCGAGGCCCAACGCGTCGCCGATGCGCTCTACGACGCGCTGCGCGCAAACGGCGTCGAGGCGCTCTACGACGACCGCGACCGCAGCCCCGGCATCAAGTTCAACGATGCCGACCTGATCGGGCTTCCCATCCGTCTCACCGTCGCCCGCCGCGGCCTGGAGCAGGACGCCGTCGAGCTCAAGCTGCGCACGGAGAAGGATCGCCACCTCATCCCGCGGACCGAAGTCGTGGCCACGGTCGCGGCGCGGATTGATGAGCTCCGCGCGGCGATGGAGGCAGCGGCGGTGGAGGTGGAGTTTCGGAAGTGAGCTGGTCAGCTGTCAGCTTTCAGCTGACAGCCGTCAGCCAGGAGTAGGGAGTAGGAAGTAAGGAGTAAACTACCGCGCTGGGTACAGCCGTCGTTTACTCCCTACTCCCTTACTTCTTACTCCTGGCGATTAGCCGACAGTCACCGCAAATCACATAGAAGGAGGCACACCCATGGACGCTCTAGAAACCCTATTCACCCGCAGAAGCATTCGCCAGTACACCGACGAGCCGGTCGCCGAGGAGGACCTCAAGACGATCCTCGAGGCGGGGATGAACGCGCCGTCGGCGAACAACCGGCAGCCATGGCACTTCCTCGTCGTCGACGATCGCGAGAAGCTCGACGGCATTATGGAGGCGCACCCCTACGCGCAGATGCTGGCGCAGGCCCCGATAGCCATCGTCGTCGTCGCCGACACCGAGAGGTCGCCCAGCTACTTCCAGCAGGACTGCGCCGCGGCGATCGAGAATATGCTCCTGGCTGCTCGGGCGCTGGAGCTGGGCACCGTCTGGTGCGGCGTCTATCCCAACAAGGCGCGCGTCGCGAGCATCGCCGAGCTCTTTGACATCCCCGAGCCCTACAAGCCGCTCGCCGTGGTGGCGCTGGGCCATCCCGACGAGGAGAAGGGCCGCGTCGATCGCTGGTCCGACGAGAAGGTCCACAAGAACAGTTGGTAGCTCGATCGGAGGCGGGCGGCCCTGCTCGTCGGGGCCGCCCGCCGGGTTCCCCGCCGCTGTCTGCCTCCATCAACCCCCTCATCGTCGTCGATCTGCCGGGCCATCCGGTGGATGACGAGGCCCGCAACGCGCGGGCCTCGCATCTGCTCTCCGTGCCCGCCCTGATCCGCTATGCCCGCGAGTGTGCGGATGCGCTATGCATGCCCCGCGCGCTGCGCGAGGCCGACCCCGAGCTTCCCGAGACCCGCCGAGCGCTGCCCCGCTGGGTCGATGGCTGCCTGGCGAGCCCCTCGCCCGACGTGCGCGCCGCCGCAGATGCCCTGGCTCGGCGCCTCGGCCGGAACCTCGGCACCCTCGTTGCCGCCCTGCACTGGGGCGATGCCGTCAACCGCGCGGCGCGCCACGACTGGTCCGATGCCGAGTGGGACCACTGGCACCAGGTGCGGAGGGTTTGGGTCGGTGGTGGCATCACCAGCGGCGCCCTCGGCGACGAGATGCTGCGCCACGCCCGCGACGTCCTCGTGGAGACGGGCTGCGCCGAGGCGCTGACGATTGCCCGCACCCCCTATCCCGGCCTGATGGCAACCTTGGGGGCCGGGCGGTATCTGCCGCAGAGCGAGGTCCGCGTCGACCGCGAGCACGCGTTGGTGCTCGATTTCGGGCAGACCTCGGTGAAGCGCGCGGTGCTGACCTATCACTGCGACGCCATCGCGCAGATCGCGTGGCTGCCCACGGCGCCGGTCTCCTGGCGGTGGCCCCGCGGCCCTCATGGACGTCACGAGATCAGCGGACAAGCGGTCTTGGACTTCGTCGTGGGCACCACCTGCGACGCGCTGACCTATGCTGTCGAGCACATGGGCACGCCCGTCGGCCCCGACGTCATGATGAGCATGGCCGCCGATGTCGACGGGGGGACCGTCTTGGGGAAGGGCGTCTACGCCCGGATGCGGCAGCTCGCCGACGATGTCCGGACCCTCATCGCCGACGGGGTCGCTGTGGTGTGCGGGCGCAGGATTCGCGCCGGGCGCAGGATTCGCGCCATCCTGATGCACGACGGGGTGGCTGCGGGCGCCGTGCACGCGGGGGAGCCCCCGCTGCCCAGCGCCGTCCTCCTCGTGGGCACCGCCCTCGGCGTGGGCTTTCCGCCGGAGAGCGCCGCGGGGCTCCGCCCCATTGCCGACTCGCTGACCGTCGTCTAGTGCTCAGTCAAGCTGGTTCGTAGTAACCGCCCCCACACGGTCGGTGTTATCGGTTCTGCCGCCGCATTGAGGCGCGCCCTCTGACGCACCGGAACGACTGAAGTCGTTACTACGAACCTCAAACATCAGCTTAACTGAGCACTAGTCTAGGTCGAGGCGCATTTCGATGCGGCGGAACGACTCGAAATACCCCAGATCCTGCAATCCCCTGAGGTGCGGGTCCTTGGCGGGGAGGTTCTCCGTCTTGGTGTCCTCGATCGGGTGCGCGGTGTGCAGGGCGTGGGCCAGGGCCTGGGCGACCTGCGCCGGGTCGCCGCGCTCCGTCTGCGGCACCAGCCGGCCGAGCTGAAAGACCGTGCTCTGATAGACCAGCCAGCCGTGCCCGCCATTCGCCAACTCGACCTCCAGCGCTTGGAGGTCCCCGGCGTGCTCGAGCGAGGGGTACTCATCGAGCCACGAGGGCGTGCTGCGTCGCCGCCGCAGGAGCGCCAGCGCCGTCTGCTCGCCGTGGTGCGCCGCCTCGTACGGGGGCGCGTCCTTCTGGGGCGGTCCCGGCGGTCGCCGGAGGATCAGCAGCTCCCGGGTCTCCTCGAACCCCAGCTTCGTGAAGAGCCGGTGGGCGGGGACGTTATTCTTGATCACCTCGAGGATGATGTGATCCACCCCCAAGTCCTTTGACTGGTCGATGAGGTAGCGCATCATCGCCTCGCCGGCGCCGTTGCGCCGTTGGATGGGGAGCACCCCCAGGCGCGTGATCCATGCGTGACCCGGGCGGACGCCCAGCATCGCCAACCCCAGGATCTGATCGCCGTCGCGGGCGACGACCGATCGCGCCAGATCGATGTCGTAGTGGTCGATGTAGGCCTGGAGCCGCGCCACGTTCATGGGCATCGGCACGATGTAGTCGACGCGCGTCTGGTTGTAGGCCTCGGTCAGCTCGGCGACGGTGTAGTGCGTCGCCGGGACGAGCTCGCACGGAGGCTCCGATGGATCGTAGTTCGTGGATGGTGTCGATACGCGATCGTCATTCGACCCTAGGCTCAACTGGATTCCCCTTCCACATCTGCTGTCTTCAGGAACTCACCGATCCGTCGGGCGAAGGTCCGCGCGCTGATCGGCTTTGATAGATACCCATCGCACCCGTAGAGCTTGACCATCTCCGCCGCCACCTCGCGCGGCCATGCCGTCACCGCGACCACGGGGATGTCGGCGAGCATCGAGGATCCGCGGATGAGCCCCGCGACCGTCTGGCCGTCGAGGTCGGGCAGCCCCATGTCCAGCAGGATCAGATCGGGTGGCGAGATCATCGCCTGCTTGAGCCCGCTCTCCCCATCGTTGGCCACCATCACCTCGTAGCCGCCGTGCTCCAGCAGACGCCGCATCAGGCGGGACTGATCCGGGTCGTCTTCCATGATCAAGATCGTCGGCATATGCCTCTCCTCTTCTTCCCTGGCTGTGAAGAATCCCTCCACCTTGGCCAGCAACTCGCGCACCTGGATCGGCTTGGCGAGGTAGTCGTCACAGCCGTGGTGCAGGAAGCGCTCGCGGTCCCCGTGCATCGCCGAGGCCGTCAGCGCGATGACCCAGATGTCGCTCAGCTCGTCGTCCGCTTTGATTCGGGCGGCGATGTCGAGGCCGTCCAGTCCGCCCGGCAACGCGATGTCCAGCAGGATCAGCTCGGGATGGTGCGCCTGGATCATCTCCCATCCGCGCTCGCCGTCCTCGGCCAGGAGCACCTCGTAGCCGCTCGCGGTCAATACCTTCTCCACCAATCGCCGGTTGTGATAGTGGTCCTCGATGTACAGGACTGTCTTGGACATCGTCATCTCTCCAGGACGCGCTCGACGTGGCTCAGGAAACTGCTGCGGTCCAGCACCGACTTCGACCAGATCGAATCGACGTTGACGGAGAGCTGGGCCCGTTCCTTAGCGTCCAGGTCGTCCCTCGCCGTGACCACGACGATGGGCGTCTTACTCAGGCGCTCCCGCGCGCGCAGCAGCACGATCAGCTTCTCGCCCATGATGTCGGGCAGCACAAGGTCGAGGATGATCAGGTGGGGCGCGACCCGCTCTGCCAACGCCAACGCCTCGGCGCCCGAGTGGGCCTCGAAGACCTGGAAATGGGCCCGGGTCTCCAGCAGGCGGCGGATCAGGCGCGCCTCCGGCTCGTAATCATCCACCACCAGGATCCGCTGCCGCGCCTGCTCTCCAAAGCCTGTTCGGGCCGAGTCTGTGACCTGCGCCGGCCGCGGGGGTGCAGGCTGGCGCCTGGGGGAGGGCGCTTCCACCTCCAGGCCCTCGGGCGCGTCCTCTACGAGCTGCACCACGTGGCTCGCCAGGTCCCGGACGCTGAAGCTGCCCTTCTGCCAGACCGACTCGGCGTAGGCCTCCAGCCGTTGCCGCCCCTCGGGATCCAGCGTCTTGGCCGACACGATGACGACCGGGATCCGCGCGGTCCGCGGATCAGCCTTGATGGCGTCGAGCACGGCGAAGCCGTCCAGCTCCGGCATCATCAGGTCGAGCAGCACCACGTCGGGCTGACGCTGCCGCACGAGATCCAGCCCATCCTTGGACGTGTTGGCTTCGAAGACGCGATAGCGCCGGTAGTTATTCAGGAAGCGGCGCATGAGCCGGCTGTCTTGGGGGTTGTCGTCGATAATCACCACCGTCGTGATCCGCTCGTCGAGCTCCTCCAGCGTCGCCGCCAGCCCCTCCGCCGGGCGGACGGCCTGCGCCGTCTCGACGGAGAGGTTGAGGATGTAGCGGTCCTCCAGCGCGTACTTCTCGGCGCTGAAGGTATGTCCCGAGCAGTTGACCACGACGGTCTCGTCAGGGGCGATCGCGCCGCGCTCCAGGAGCCTCTCGAGGCCGGCAAAGGCGACGCTCGCCGCGGGCTCCATCGAGAGACCTTCCACCCGCGCCAGGCGCCGCATCGCGCGGAAGGCCTCGCCGTCGGTGACGGAGATCATCGTGCCGCCGTAGCGATCGGCACCACGCTTGAGGAGATGATAGGCCAGGCCGGGGCTCCCGGTCGCCAGGACCGTGATCAGGCTGTCGGGCTGCTCCACCGGCACCGCCTCGTCGAGCCCGCGCTCCCACGCGCGCACCATCGGGTTGCAGCCCCGCGTCTGGACGACGGCAATCTTGGGCACGTGGTCGATGAGCCCCGCCGCAGCCAGCTCCTCGAAGCCCTTGAGCACGCCCAACGGCCCGATGCCGCCGGAGACCGCCTGGACGTACCAGTCGGGCGCGCCCCAGCCGCCATCGGGGCGGCGAGGCCACTGCTCGGCGATCTCGAAGGCGATGGTCTTCATGCTCTCTTTGCAGGGGATCGACTTGGCGCCGCCGTCGAGGGTGATCCCGCGCCGCTGGGCGAAGCTGGCGGCGACCGCCTTCGCTTGGTCGTAGGTGCCGCTGACCTTGATCACCTCGGCGTCGTAGAGCGCCAACTCGCGCATCTTCTCGGCGGGCACGCTGCTGGTCACGAAGGCCCAGAGCTTGATCCCGGCGCGGGCGCAATAGGCGGCGTAGGCGGCTGCCGCGTTTCCGGTCGAGGCCAGCACGATCTCGTCGATGCCCTGCGCCTTGAGCGCACTGACCGCGGTCGCGGCCTGGCGGTCCTTGAAGGAGCCGGTGGCGTGCTGTCGCTCATCCTTGATCCAGATGCCCGCGTGGCCTGTCTCCTGCATCAGTCCCTCGGCGGGGATCAGCGGGGTCCATCCCTCGCCCATCGTGACCGGTCGGAACCTCTTGGGGAAGGGGTAGAGCTCCGCGTAACGCCAGAGCGAAGCCACCCGCTCCTTGAGCAGCGCGTCCCAATCCTCGGGGAGCGCCGCCGTGTCGTACTCGGCGTCGAGCCAGGCGCCGCCACACGCCTCACAGGTGGTGACATAGGGCGAGGGCGCCATCCGATGGCTGCACTCGAGACAGCGCACGCCCGAAAGCAGGCTCGTGGAGGCCGCAGGGGTCGTCAACTCCGCGGATGAGGTCACCATGCGCTCATCTCCTTTGAGGCTCGCGGACAAGGCGAGGTTCATAGACAACGACTGCCCCTACCCATCGATTGGGATGCGCACCGTGAACGTGCTGCCGCGCCCCAGCTCGCTCTCAGCGGTCAACGTCCCGCCGTGCATCTCGACGAGGTGTTTGCTGATGGCCAACCCGAGGCCCGTGCCCTCGGCGCGCCGCGTGCTGGAGCCGTCGACCTGGCGGAAGCGCTCGAAGAGGTGCGCCAGATCCTCTTCGGCGATGCCCACCCCCGTGTCCGCGACCTCGATCGCGACGCAGCCCTGGTCCTTGAGGTGGCGCGCCCGAAGGCGAACCTCGCCCTCGTCGGTGAACTTGATGGCGTTGGAGACGAGGTTGTTGAGCACCTGCGCGAGCCGCACGGGATCGGCGATCACCTGCGGCAGCGTCTCGTCGGCGGAGACGTGCACCTCGACGGGTTTAGGTTGCTGGTGGAGCAGCCCCAGGCTGTGGCTTCGGGTCTGTTCGAGGAGCGCCGGGAGGTCGACGGGCTCCTTGTCGAGCGTCATCCGCCCGGCCTCGATCTTGGTCAGATCCAGGATATCGTTGATGAGGCGCAAGAGCTGCTTGCCGTTCTCGAAGATGACGTTGACGTCCTCCTCCATCTCCGGCGTCAGCTCGCCGTCGATGCCCATCAGCATCACTTCGGCGTAGCCGAGGATTGAGTTCAGCGGCGTGCGGAGCTCGTGGCTCATGTTGGCGAGGAACTCGCTCTTCAGCCGATCCACCTCGCGCAGCCGCTCTGCCGCAGCCTGGATCTCCTCGAAATACTGCGCGTTACGGAACGCGATGGCGATTTGCGCCGCCAGCGTGCTGAAGACATCGACGTCCGACTCGGTGAAGCGCCCCGGCGTGCTGTCCTGCACGTCGAGCACGCCCACGACCTCGTCGCCGACGACCATCGGGATGGCGACCTCGGACCGGGTCTCGGGCAGCAGCGGGTTGGGCAGGAAGCCGGCGTCTTGGGTGACGTCGTCGACCAGCACGATCTCCCGGCTGCGCGCGGCCTTCGCCACGAGGCTCGGTCGCCGGTCGAGCGCGATGGTGTGGCCGCGCTCGCGCATCAGGCGCCCGGCCTCCCCCGAGCCGACCCGCATGACGAGCTCGCCGCCATCGCTGTCGAGGGTGTAGACGTGCAGATGGTAGACGGCAAATCGCTCCTGGACCAGCGGCACGACGGACTCCAGAAGCGCGGTGGGGTCGAGGATCGCGCTGACCTGCGCGGAGACGTCGGCAGCCGTGCGCAGCTGCATCGCGAACCGCCGCAGCTCGGCCTCGGCGGCCTTGCGGTCAGTGATATCGCGGACGATCGCCGCGACGCTGATGGGCTCGTTCCGCTCGCCCCTCACCGCGAAGACGGTCAGCGCGGCGTCGAAGATCGAGCCATCCTTGCGCACCTGTTGCGCCTCGCCCTGCCAGCCCGCCTCACCGGCGGCTGGCAGCGTCTCCGTCAAGAGCAGCTCCACCTCCGACGGGGGCCAGAGGTCGGGCAGCGTCAACTTCCCGTTCTGTGCGCCCCCCGCCTTCTGCGAGGCGCCCACCATCTCCTGCTCTGATAGGTCGTAGCCGAAGAGCCGGTGGGCGGCGGGGTTCGCGTAGATGATGGCCGCAGAGAGGTCGGCCATAAAGATCGCGTCAACGGCGTTCTCGGCGAGCGCCTTGAAGCGCGCGATTTCCTGCTGGGCGCGCTTCTGCGCCGTGATGTCCCGTGTGATCGAGACGACGCCCTGTGGCTCATCGTCATCCCCCCAGAGCAGGGCCGAGCTCTGCTCGGCATCGAAGGCGCTTCCATCCCGCCGGACCATCGGGAGCTCCAGCGTTGTCCCTTCGTCCGCCGCCAGTGCCCGGCGCGTATTCTCCGCCATGCGGGACCAGCCGGACTGAGTCACCAGGTCCATCGCGCTTCGCCCTACCAGGTCGCTGCGGGCCTCGTAACCGTAGAGTCGCAACGTGGCCTCGTTCAGGTCGAGGATGCGCCCCATCATGTCCGTGACCAGGATGCCCTCGGTCATGGCGTTGAAGATGGCGCGCACGGTTTGAACCGACTTGCGCAGCTCCTGCTGCGTCGCCCTCTGCTGCTCGAACAAGCTGGCGCTGTAGATCGCGTTGGCGAGTTGGCCCGAGAGCGTGCGGAAGACGTCGAGGTCCGACGCCGTGAAGTTGTCGACCTTGTCCGATTGGACGTCGAAGACGCCCAGGACACGGTCGGCCATGATGATCGGGACGGCGACCTCCGACTGCGTGTGGGGGAGCAGCAGGTTGGGGAGGAAGTCGGGCGCCTCTGAGACATCGTTGACCAGGACCGGCTCCCGCGTCCGCGCCGCCCGCGCCACGAGGCTGTGGGGATGGCCGAGCGCGATCTTGTGCCCCTGCTGGACCATGATCTGCCCGATGCGACCATAGCCGGACCGCAGCACGAGTTCTTCGTCCTCCAATAAGTAGAGGTGCGCGTGGTAGAGCTCGAACCGCTCCTTGAGGAGCGGGATGATGGCGTCCAGCAGTTGGTCGAGGTCGAGGATGGCGCCAACTTGCTCGGCGATCTCTGCGGCGGTCCGCAACTGCACGGTGAAGCGCTCGCGCGCGGCCTCCGCCTGTTTGCGCTCGCTGATATCGCGGGCGAAGATGCAATTGTACTCCTCATCGCCGTATTTCAGGTAGTTTGCCATCACCTCGACGGGAATCAGCCGGCCCTTTTGCGTGCGGTACTCGGTCTCAATCGTGAAGCGCTTTTGCGCCTTCACCTTCTCCCAGTGGATGCCCCAGACGTTGGGGATCATGTTGGGGTCGAGATCGGAGATGCCGGGCAGCGCGCAGAGCTCCGCGCTGGTGTACCCTAGCAGGTCGCACGCGGTCTGATTAGCGGTGTGGAGGGTCCCGTCCGGATGGATCCAGAAGATGGCCGCGGGCGCATGATCGACGGAGAACTGGGTGAGGCTGAGCCGGTCCTGCAGCTGCGCCTGCTGCAGCGCGATCGCGCCCTGCTCGGCCAGGGTCTCGTATCGGAAGCGCGCTGGCCGGTCGAAAGCGTCGCGCGCCTGCGCCAACACCACCAGAACGCCAAACCGCTCCCGGTGGGTCGCCAGCGCGTAGATCGCGAGGCTGCGGACCCCCACAGCGTCCAGCGCGGTCGGAAGGCCCTCAGGAAGTTCATCGACCGCTGCCAGATCCCGGGCCACGAATGCCGGTCGATCCGCTACCAGTTGGAAGAACGGGAATGCCTCGGCGCGGATGCGCCTCCCCACCGACAGCCCGGCTTCCGGGATCTCACGCCCGGCCACGCGCCGGATCTCGAGCGTCGGGTCGATGGCCTCAGGGTCGAGGAGCGCGATCACCGTGGTGGCTCCGTCGCCGGCGTCTGCCTGGGCGGCCAAGGCGCTCAGCACGGCCTCCTCCGTCTGCGCTTCGACCAGCGCCTCGCGGATCTCCAACCGCACCCGCGTCTCGGCAAGGCTCTGTTCGATGCGCTCCACGAAACGCGCGTTCTGCAGCGCCGTCGCGATCTGCCCCGCCAGCGTGAAGAGCACGTCACAATACGCCTGGCTGAAGGCGTCCTGCACATCGTCCTGCACGTCGAAGACACCCAACACCTCGTCGCCCACCACCATCGGCAGCGCGAGCTCCGACTTTGTCTCCGGCAGCAGCGGGTTGGGGAGCCAATCCTCCTCGCTGGCGACGTCATTGACGACGACGGGGGTCCGGGTTCGGGCGGCCCGCGCGACGAGGCTCTTCTCCGCATCCAGGGGGATCTTGTGCCCCCGTTCGAGCATCTCCTGTCCCGGGGCGCCGTAGCCGGCGCGGAGGCGCAACGTGCCCCTCTCGGCATCGAGGGTGTAGACGTGCGCGTAGTAGACGCCGAACCCCTCCTTCAACAGCGGGATGACGGTGTTGAGCAGCTCATCGGGGTCGAGAATGGCACTGACCTGTCCGGAGATCTCCGAGGCGATCCGCAACAACGTCGTCAGCGCGGGCACGTCGCTGTCCGGGGTTGGGCGCTCTCCGTTGGTCTGCGTGGCCCGATCTTGGTCATTGCAGGCCGCTGGGGCCGGGGGCGTGCCGTCTCGAGTCTCCGACCGCCGGACGTTCATATCTCAGCCAGTCCTTATTTCTGGAAGATGAAGATGTACTCGTGCTTAAAGACGTAGAATCCGGCGACCAGCGCCCGGTAACGCCACAGGGCCTGCTGGTCGCGCTTCGCCCGGGTGCCGTTTAGGTTCTTGACGACGATGCTCTTGAGGGTGCAGCCCTGGTTTAGCACGGCCTGCATGGTGCGGAACCCCAGCGGGATCCACTCGCCGTCCTCGTATTTGTCGCCAATGACCACGGCGAGGTACCGCCCTCCGGCCAACACGTCCATCGCGCGGGCCGCGATCGCCCCGAACTGCTCGACAAAGTCGTCGACCGTCGTCGCGTTCGAGAGGTCCGCCGCGCTGTCCCCAAACCGGATGATGTCGTGGTAGGGCGGGTGGAGGAGCACGAGTTGCACCTCCGGCACCCCGTGGTCGTCGAGGAGCGCCTCGAAGTCGATGGTGGCGCTATCTCCCTGAGTGACGGCGGTTGTGACCCCGTGGGGGTTGGGCTCCTGTTTGATCACCTCTGAGGCGCGACGGGCCACGTCGGCGTTGAGCTCCACCCCGATGCCGTGGCGCCCCAGGCGCCGGCATTCAATCAGCGTCGTGCCGCTGCCCAAGAAGGGATCGAGCACCCAGTCGCCCGCCTTTGTGTATCGCAGCATCAGCTGCCGCGGGATCTGCGGGATGAAGTTGCCCCAGTACCAGGCGCCGTGGGCGCCCGTGCTGTCCCGTTTCTCCACGGTCCAGAGGCTGTCGGTGAGGATCTCATCGTACTCTTTCCACCGGTTGAGGTTGATGTCGTTGACCGCGGAGACGCGGGTCTCGGTGGCGCTCTTGTGCAGCCGCTCCAGATAGTAGCGGGCGCGCCGCAACGTCCGGGCTGTGGCGATCTGATCAAGCTCCTCCAGGAGAATGTCCCGCCGCAGCATCAAGGCGTCCGCGCCGTTCCCCGATGCTCCGGGGTGGGGGACCGCAGGCAGCGAAATCACAGGTGTTCCCGCGACCGTCGACCGAAACGCGCTCACGCGCGTCTGAAGGGACGCCAGGTCGGCTGCGTCGAGGCAGAAGTCGAGCAGGTCCAGCAGCTCGTGTTTGTCGACCTCGATGTAATCGACCTCGACGTCATCGACTCCGACGTCGGGATGTCTTGGGCTCTGCATTGTCACCGTTCTCTGTCACCTGTTGAGGATGGGACGTCTCGGTAGCGGCCAAGTGGCAGATCCGAACAGGCCAGCACACGCGCTCGACCGCCGTTGCCCAATGATTTATAAGTGGATTCTGCGGAATGTCAATTAAACAATGCCGCCTCCGCTCCATAGACGGGGCGATGACTGGGCCGCGGGCTGGTGGACAGCGCATCAGCCTTTGGTACACTACACGCGCACGTGTTGGTGTGCCTGACGTTTTCGGTACAGGCTGCGCTCCTGGGTTCCCTGTGCCGCTCAGTGTCCTGGTCGGGCACAGAACCTATGAAAGGAGTAGCACCGATATGCCGCAACCCAAGATCGCCCCCTATGGGAGTTGGGCCTCCCCCATCACGTCCGATCTCATCGTCTCCGCAACCATTCGCTTGGGCTCCGCCCACGTGGAGGGCGACGACCGCCATGGTACCCGCGTCTATTGGCTGGAGGGGCGCCCGTCAGAGGGCGGACGCAACGTCCTCGTCCGCCGCGATCCCGAGAGTCACGTCACCGACCTGCTCCCGCCGCCCTTCAATGCCCGCACGCGCGTGCACGAGTACGGCGGCGGGGCCGTGGTCGTCCACGATGGCGTCGTCTACTTCTCCAACTACAGCGACCAGCGGCTGTACCGGCTGGTCCCGGACGAGGATCCCGTCCCAATGACGCCGGAGCTGCCGCTGCGCTATGCCGACGGTGTCGTCGACGCGGCCCGCGACCGCATCATTTGCATCCGCGAGGATCACCGCGACGAGGCGAAAAAGGCCAATGACGGTCAACCGGTCAACGCGATTGTGGCGGTCTCGCTGGCCGATGGGGCGCAACAGGAGATCCTCGTCGGCGGCAACGACTTCTATGCCTCGCCTCGCCTCAGCCCCGATGGTCAGCGTCTGGCGTGGTTGACCTGGAACCATCCGAACATGCCCTGGGACGGCACGGAGCTCTGGCTCGCCGAGTTGGATGCCGGCGGCGCATGTATCGCCCCGCGCCGGGTGGCCGGTGGCCTGGAGGAGTCGATCTTTGCGCCTTCTTGGTCGCCGGACGGCGTGCTCACGTTCGTCTCCGATCGTACCGGCTGGTGGAATCTCTATCGATGGCAGGAAGACGAGGCGGGCGGTGGACACGCCCGCTGTCTCGTCGAGATGGAGGCCGAGTTTGGACAGCCCCAGTGGGCGTTCGGCATGTCCACCTACACTTACATCTCTTCCCGCGAGATCGTGTGCGCCTATGGCCAGGAGGGTACCGACCACCTTGCCCACCTCGACGTGCAGCGCGGAACGCTCACCCCGATCGAGACCGGCTACACGAGCATCAGCGGGGTGGTGGGCGATGCTGCCGTCGTCGTCTTCCGTGGCGGGGCGCCGACCAAACCCACCGCGCTGGTGGCGCTGGATCCCGGCACCGGTGCGCACTATGTGCTTAAGCGCAGCGCTGAGGTCGATGTCGATATCGGATATCTCTCAATGCCCGAGCCCATCACCTATCCCTCCGCTTCATTGGGGAGTGAGCCTACTGAAGGGG
>JBNGCP010000034.1:26669-36772 GCA_049974845.1 Anaerolineae bacterium
GGGCCCACCGGGGCGACGAGCAGCGCCCTAAGCCTGTCGATTCAGTACTGGACCAGCCGGGGCTTCGCCGTCCTCGACGTCAACTACGGTGGCAGCGCCGGCTATGGCCGCGCCTATCGCGACCTGCTCAAGGGGCGGTGGGGCATCGTCGACGTCGACGATTGCGTCAACGGCGCGCGTTATCTGGTGAAGCAGGGACACGTCGACCGCGACCGGCTCGCCATCCGCGGCGGCAGCGCCGGCGGCTACACGACCCTGGGCGCGCTCACCTTCCGCGACGTCTTCCACGCTGGCGCCAGCCACTACGGCGTGAGCGATCTCGAAGCGCTGGCGCGCGATACCCACAAGTTCGAGTCCCGCTATCTGGATAAGCTCGTGGGTCCCTACCCGGAGCGAAAGGACCTCTACACGGAGCGCTCGCCGATCCACCACCTCGCCGGCCTCAACGTTCCCGTCATCTTCTTCCAGGGATTGGAGGACGAGGTCGTCCCACCCTCCCAGGCCGAGCTGATGGTTGCGGCCCTCCGCGAGAAGGGGGTCCCGGTGGCCTACCTGGCATTCGAGGGGGAGCAGCACGGCTTCCGGTGTGCCGACAATATCAAGCGTGCGCTCGACGCCGAGCTCTACTTCTACGGCAAGATCTTCGGGTTCGAGCCGGCGGACGAGATCGAGCCCGTGGAGATCGAGAATCTCCCCGACTGAGCGTCTGGCGAGCCGACAGTTGGCCATGAGGACGTGTAATGGTTGACGCAGGAGGGGGCGGACATAGAATACGTGAGGGGGCGCGCAGTCGTGGTCTCAGACGTGTCTCACGGCACGCCGGTTGACCGAGGCTGGAAAGTCAGGGCCTGAGAGTCAGGGCTTGCGAGTCAAGGATAGAAGGAGTCAACGTTGACGCAGGAAACGGAGCCAATGACGCCTAAGACCAAGAGAAGGCATGGCCATAGCACCTCGCTGGAGGACGTGCTGATGTTCAGTGGATCGGCCCATCGCGGGTTAGCCCAGTCCATCGCCGGTTACCTGGATCTGGAGCTCAGCCCCACGACGATCCGTAAGTTTTCCAACGACGATTTCTACATCCAGCTCGGCACCAGCGTGCGGGGCAAGCAGGTCTTCATCGTCCAACCCCTCTCCCCTCCCTGTAGTGACAACCTGATGGAGATGCTGTTGATGCTCGACATCGCCCGCAGCGGGGCCGCCAAGGACATCAGCGCGGTCATTCCCTATTACTCCTACGCCAGGTCCGACAAGAAGGACGCGCCCCGCATCTCGATCGCGGCGCGACTCGTCGCCGACCTTCTGGTCACCTCCGGTGCGACCCAGGTGATCACCATGACGCTCCACTCGCCGCAGGTTCACGGCTTTTTCAGTGTGCCTACCGACCATCTCACCGCCCACTCGGTCTTCGTCGAGCATCTCCGCAAGAAGGATCTGCGTAACAGTGTCCTGGTCGCGCCCGATGTCGGTCACGCCAAGCGGGTCGGCAAGCTGGCGCAAGCCCTAGAGCTGCCGATGGCGGCCGGCGAGAAGACCCGCCTGACCGACAACACCGTGAAGATCACGGGCATCATGGGCGATGTCACGAAGAAGGACGTCATCCTCGTCGACGACGAGATCGCGACCGCCGGCACGATCACTGAGATTGTGCGTTATATGCAGGATAACTACGACGTCCGCAGAATCACCGTGGTCGGCACTCACGGCCTTTTCACCGGGCAGGCGGTCGAACGCCTGGACGCCATCGATGCCATCGACGAGATCGTCGTCACCAACACCGTGCCCCAATCCGAAGAGCGTCGTCCCAAGCGGCTGGTCGTGCTCTCCGTCGCCCGTATCTTCGGTGAGGTCATCCGCTGTAACGTTCAGGGTGAGTCGGTCGGATCGCTCTTCGAGTTCTGGCCGACATCCCAACAGATGGAGTTCTACGCCAGCCAGGACTAGGCGAGCGCGTCAGTCCGTGCCCGTCTAGGAGCCGAGCCGGTAGCTCACGAGAGCCAGGGAGAGTCTAAGTCGATGACCGAATCATCGTTTCCTAGCGAGGGTACCGACGACGGCGTCGCCCGTGGGAGCGAACTGGAAGGATCGCAGGAGCACGTCAACGGCTGGCGCGCCTTTGCCACGTTGAGCGAGTTTCTGCGGGACGATGGGTGGCACCCACAGCAGCTCGAGGACCGGACCATCTTTCGGGTCTACTTCTCCGGTGATCACGGGGACGTGCGCTGTTATGCGCAGATCCGCGTCGATCTGGAGCAGTTCCTCTTCTACGTCATCGCACCGGTGAAGGCGCCTGAGGAGGTCCGCGCCGACGTGGCGGAGTACATCACCCGAGCCAACTTCGGGCTGCGCATCGGCAACTTTGAGCTCGACTATCGCGACGGTGAGGTGCGCTACAAAAGCAGCCTGGATTTCGAGGGTGAGACGCTGACCCCCGGCCTGATTAAGCACGCCATCTATCCGGCGGTTCACACTATGGACTTCTACCTGCCGGGGTTGCTGGCGGTGATGTACGGGAACAAGACACCTGCAGAAGCTATCACAGACATCGAGGGATAACCGACATGACCCGCTTCAAGATCGCCACCTTCAACGCTAACTCCATCCGCGTGCGCCTCGACCAGATCCTGGCATGGATGGACCGGGAGAAGGCTGACGTCGTCTGCGTCCAGGAGACCAAGGTTCAGGACCAAGACTTCCCCGAGGACAAGATCAGAGACGCCGGGTACCACGTTGTCTACTCTGGGCAGAAGTCCCACGCCGGCGTCGCCACGCTGAGCCGGACCCCGCCGGAGGAGACGCAGGCTGGCTTCGATGACGGGACGGACGCGGCTCGTATGCTGTACACTCACATCGAGGGGTTGCACATCGTCAATACCTACGTGCCTCAGGGGCGCGATCCCGACCACGAGGAGTTCCAGCATAAGCTCGCGTGGTTTGAGCAGATCAAGGCCTGGTTCGACCGGCATTATGCGCCCGATGACCCCATCCTTTGGCTCGGCGACCTCAACGTCGCCCCGGAGGACATCGACGTCTACGATCCTGACAGGCTTCGTGGGCACGTCGACTTCCACCCCGACGCGCAGGCCGCGCTGGAGGACGTTCGGGCCTGGGGCTTCGTCGACGTCTTCCGTAAGCACCATCCCAATGAGCCCAACCAGTTCACTTACTACGACTACCGCGCGCGCAATCCCATTGAGGAGAACAAGGGCTGGCGCGTCGATCACATGCTCGCCACCGAACCGCTGGCTGCCAAGTGTGTGGCCTCCTGGATCGACGTCGAGGCGCGCAAAGCCGACCGCCCCTCTGACCACACCTTCCTCGTCGCCGAGTTTGAGCTGTAGAGAGGACGTAAGTCTCAGCCGCGTGCGACCGTAGACCGCGGGACACCCGCGGTCCATCGCCATTATAGATGGTGTTGCTCCGGCGCTCGCGACGACTACTCCTCAGTGACATTGGTTCGTAAGAACCGCTTCAGCGGTAATGTTGACCCGCGCTCGATATCCTCTACCATATCCTCTACCATACGGCTGTGCGACGGGTGCTGGTGGGCCCATGGTGGACCCCCACACGTTGTGCTAGAGACGAAGTCCGGAATGCACTGATGAATGCGATGAAGAAGCTGGCGAGATTCCTGCGGCCCTATTGGCATTGGGCCGCTCTTGCGCCCATTCTCATGCTCATCGAGACGGCGACCGACCTGATGCAGCCGCGGCTGATCCAGCGCATCGTCGACGTGGGGCTCGCGCAGCGGGACATGACGATCATTGTCAACACCGGCCTGCTGATGCTGGGCCTCTCGGCCATCGGCGCCCTTGGGGGCGTCGCCTCCACCACCACTTCGGTCCTGGCGTCGCAGGGCTTCGGTACCGACCTTCGCGATGCCCTTTTTGAGAAGGTCGAGTCGCTCTCCTTCGGCAACATCGACCGGTTGGAGACCGGTCAGCTCATCACCCGCCTGACCAACGACGTCACTCAGGTCCAGGAGCTCGTCTCGATGGGGTTGCGCGTCATGATGCGCGCGCCGCTGCTGGTGCTTGGCAGCCTCATCATGGCGATCCTGACCAGCCCGCGGCTTGCCCTTATGTTTGTCGTCCTGGTGCCGCTCATCGCAGCGATTCTCGGGTGGGTGATCAACCGCGCCTATCCGATGTTCGGCGACGTGCAGGAGGAGCTTGATGCCCTCAACACCGTGATGCAGGAGAACCTCGCGGGCGTGCGGGTGGTTAAGGCCTTCGTGCGCAGCGCCTATGAGATCGCCCGCTTCGGTCGCGTCAACGAGGAGCTCAAAGCCATCGCCGTCCGCGCCGCCCGGACCGTCGCCGTGGCCGGGCCGGCGATCTCCGTTGCGCTTCACCTGGGCGTCGTGGCCGCTGTCTGGTTCGGCGGTGTGCAGGTGATCTCCGGGGACCTTACGGTGGGGCAGATCATCGCCTTTGTCTTCTACCTGACCCGCGTGACCTGGGCGCTGATGTTCGTCAGCATGCTCTCGATGCGCGTCGCCCGGGCTCAGGCCTCGGCCGAGCGCATCCAGGAGGTGCTCGACAGCGTCCCCGAGGTGCGCGATCGCCCCGACGCCACTGCGGACCTTGAGCTGCGGGGTCGCGTCGCGTTCGATGGCGTGTCCTTCAGCTACAACGGCGACGCGCAGGACCCTGTGTTGTGCGATATCAACTTTGTCGCCGAGCCGGGCCAGACTGTCGCGGTCCTCGGGGCCACCGGCTCCGGCAAGTCCAGCCTGGTGCATCTCATCCCCCGCTTCTACGACGTGACCGGGGGCGCGGTGACCGTCGACAGCGTCGACGTGCGCGAGTTGGACTCGACGGCGCTGCGGAGCCACATCGGCGTCGCGCTCCAGGAGTCGGTGCTCTTCAGCGGGACCATCCGCGACAACATCCGCTACGGCCGCCCCGACGCAACCGATGAGGAGGTTGTCGCCGCTGCCAAAGCCGCTCAGGCTCACGATTTCATTATGGGTTTCCCCGACGGCTACGACACCGTCCTGGGACAGCGCGGCGTCAACGTCTCGGGCGGCCAGAAGCAGCGCATTGCCATCGCCCGCGCCCTGCTGGTCCGGCCCCGGATCCTGATCCTCGACGACAGCACCAGCTCCGTCGACGTCGAGACCGAGGCCCTGATCCAGGAGGCGCTGGAGGACCTGATGCACGACCGGACCAGCTTTGTGATCGCGCAGCGGATCAGCACGGTCCTCAACGCCGACAAGATCCTGGTGCTCGATGCGGGGCGCATCGCGGCGGAGGGCACGCACGGTGAGTTGATGGAGACCAGCCCGATCTATCGCGAGATCTACGAGTCACAGTTGGGCGACGGAGTCAGCGATGCCGGAGACTGAGGCGGGGGCCGAAAAGGGCCGCAAGGACGAGGACCGTAAGGAGGAATCGCGCCGTAGGGCGGGGCCCGGTGGCGGCGGCCCGATGGGCCGTTTCCGCCCCAAAGAGCACGCCAAGGACGCCAAGGGCACGCTGCTGCGCCTGTGGAGTTACTTGGGCCGTCATAAGCTGGCCCTGGTCGTGACCGCGATTCTCGTCGTCATCTCGTCGGGCCTGGAGGTCCTCGGTCCCTATCTGATGGGGCAGGCGATCGACAAATACATGATCGGGGGCGACCTGCCGGGGCTTGCGAGGATTGCGCTGCTGATGCTTGCCGTCTACGTGGGCAGCAGCGCAGTCTCTTGGCTGCAGACCTACGTGATGGCCGGCGTCTCGCAGCAGGCCGTCACCGAGATCCGCAACGAGCTCTTCGCCAAGCTGCAGACACTCTCGCTCAGCTTCTTCGACGAGCGGACGCACGGCGAGCTGATGAGCCGCCTGACCAACGACGTCGACAACGTCAGCAATGTCCTCACCTCGGGCATCACCAGCCTGCTCTCCAGCGTCCTGAGCCTCGTGGGGGTCGCCGCGATGATGTTCCTGCTCAACGTGCGGCTCGCTATTGTGACCCTGATCACGATCCCGTTGATGGTTGTGATCAGCCGCTGGATCGCCCGCCGGACCCGCGCCGGATTCCGGGCGCAGCAGGCCTTCCTCGGCGACCTCAACGGCCTCATCGAGGAGACGATCACGGGCCAGCGGGTGGTCAAGGCGTACAACCGCGAGCTTGCTGCCATTTCGGAGTTCCGTTCGACCAACCGGCAGCTCCGCGAGGCCTCCACGAAGGCCCAGATCTTCGCCGGGGTGCTGCCGCCGCTGACCAACCTCGTCAACAACACTGGCCTCACCATCGTCGCATTGGCCGGTGGGTGGATGGCCGTTCGCGGGCTCGCGACCGTCGGCGATATCGCCAGCTTCGTGCAGTACGCCCGCCGCTTCGGCTGGCCCCTCAACGGCATCGCCAGTCTCTACAACTCGATCCAGGCCGCCATCGCTGGCGCCGAGCGTGTCTTCGAGACCCTCGACGAGGTGCCCGAGCTGACCGACGCGCCCGGCGCGCTGCCGCTGGAGCATGTCGAGGGCGACGTGGTCTTCGAGGACGTCTGCTTTGAGTATGAGCCGGGCGTGCCGGTGATCAAGCACGTCGACCTGCACGCAAAGCCCGGGCAGACCATCGCCCTGGTCGGTCCGACCGGCGCGGGCAAGACGACCCTCGTCAGCCTGCTAACCCGCTTCTATGACATCGGCTGCGGTCGGATCCTCATCGACGGCGTCGATATCCGCGATATCCGCATGGACGACCTGCGGCGCAAGCTGGGCATCGTCCTCCAGGACACCTACCTCTTCGCCGACACCGTGATGGAGAACATCCGTTATGGGCGCCTCGATGCGACCGATGAGGAGGTCATCGCCGCCGCCGAGCTCGCCAATGCCGACCAGTTCATCCGTCGCCTGCCGCACGGCTACGCGACCCCGCTCTCCGAACGCGGCAGCAACCTCAGCCAAGGGCAGCGCCAGCTCCTCTCCATCGTCCGCGCCATCCTCGCCGACCCCGCGATCCTCGTCCTCGACGAGGCCACCAGCAGCATCGATACCCGCACCGAGAAGATCATCCAGGAGGCCATGCTGCGGCTGATGGAGGGGCGGACCAGCTTCGTCATCGCCCACCGCCTGAACACCATCCGCGAGGCCGACGAGATCCTTGTCGTCAACGAGGGCGAGATCGTCGAGCGCGGCACCCATCGGGAGCTCCTGGCGGCCGAGGGCTTCTACCACAACCTCTACCTCGCCCAGTTCAAGGGCCATCTGCACCTCGTCCCCGACCTCGCCGCGACGTAGCCCTACGCCGGGCACCGATCCCCGCGGTGCGGGTCGTGGCACGACGATGAGGATCGCGCTTGCGCTCCGTGCGGGCAGGCCTCCGCACCTTTGGGGTGTGGCTTGACTTGCCTTATCCGACCGGCTGAAGCGGGGGCCTCGATCCATAAGAGGCGAGGGAGCGCGATGGCTTTGGCGAGCTCCACGGTCTGGCGAAGCCCTGTGTTATTGGTAGGGGGTTCGGCAGGTTGCCTGGTTGCGCCGCCAACCTTCTATCTCTGCCTCGACGACGCGACCGAGACTGAGATTCTGGACGCGCTGCCTCCGGACGATGTGATCGTCTTCATCTGCCAGGACGCGGCGTTGGACGATTCGCAGAAGGGGGATCTGAGTTAGCAGTGTGTGTAGAAGACAGTGTAGAGGGTGGCGAAGATCCCGTTTTGTGTTAAGATAATTCCATCTCAAAGGATTTCAATGACACAAACAGGGAGTCCCATGTCCAATTCTGCGTGGTCGCGTACCTTGGGAGAACAGGAGTCCCAGCTTCTCAGCCGGCTTGCGGCTGCGGGGCGGACGCTTTTCACCGTTGAGGATGCCCGCGCTGTCCTGAGCAGCGGCGATGAGTATGCGGATGCTGATGTGCCTAAGCTGCTGTACCAACTGCATCGGAAAGGGTGGATCAAGCGGTTGGAGCGCGGCACCTATCGAATCGTGCCTTTGGAGGCAGGGCCTGAGCCGATATGGGCCGAGCACGACTATCTGGTGGCAGCATCGCTCGTCTCCCCCTACTATCTTGCCTACTCGACGGCGCTGCATTACTATGGATATACGGAGCGGGCGCCCGACCCCCTCATCGTGGCGACCACACGCCGGAAACAGCCCGTCACGATTGAGGGTGTGACCTATCGGTTCGTCACACTAACCCCTCATAAGTTCTTCGGCTACGCGGCGATCACACTGCTGGAGCAGACCGTTCAGATGGCGGAGGAGGAGAAAGCCATTGCGGATGGGTTCGACCACCCGGCGCTGGTCGGTGGGGTTTTGGAGCCGGCCAAGGGGCTGTGGCTGGGAAGTCGAGAGCTGGACTTTGAGAAGCTGGTGGCCTACCAGTTGAGGCTAGGCAACCGGGCTGCGGCACGGCGGCTGGGCTTCTGGCTGGAGAAGCTCGATCTGGGAACAGACGAGCTGCTGTCACGCTTGGAGGATGGCAGCGGACACAGCTATGCGCCGCTCGAGCCCGGCGGAGCTCGCCGTGGCGCGCGCAATGCGCGCTGGCGCCTCATCGTGAACGTGCCGGAACGCCAGTTGCTGGAGTGGCAAGTGTACTGATGATCTCAGAGCGACAGCTACGGCGGCTGGCCGGGAGGGCGGGCATAGGCGTTGGAGAAGCCGAGCATGAATATGCCATGCTTTGCGTCCTGGATGCCTTGAGACATGCCCCGCTGCTCTCCGATACCTTCTGCCTTAAGGGGGGCACGGCCCTCCGTCTGGCCTATTTCAAGGATTGGCGGCACTCGGTCGATCTCGACTTCTCGGTGCTGCCGGGCTTCCCTGTTGAGGCGTTGCAAGACCACATCGAGGCCTGGTTCGCCGGGGTGGAAGGCCTTCACGGCGTCGCGGTGCGCCCCACCGACCTTCATCGCGCCAATGGCGCCGCCCGCGTTCGAGCTCAGTTCATCGGTCCACTACGTCACCCGTCTCGCCTGCTTTTCGACATCACCCTGGACGAACTGATCCTTCTGCCACCGGTCCTGCGCGAAGTCGTCGTCTCTTGCTTTGTGCCATTACGCCCCGTAGTCCTCGCATATGCCCTGGAGGAAATCCTTGCCGAGAAGATGCGAAGCATCCTCCAGCGCGGCAAGTCCCGAGACTACTACGATGTCTGGCGGTTGTTGAAGGAGAAAGCTGGTGACTTGGACGTCGGCTGCGCGCGCGCCATCCTAGGGGAGAAGTGCCGGCATAAAGGCATTGATGAACCGATTGTCGGAGCGCTTCTGGTGCCGCAGAGGCTTGAGGAGGCGCGGGCCTACTGGGAGCGTGATCTGGTCCGACAGGTGGCGCCGAGGCCGTTGCCCGATTGGGACACTGTGACGGGAGAACTGGTAGCTCTGTTGACACCGTTCTTCGACCCGTGAGAGGAAGAGCAGTCTGACAAGATAAGATTCCGTCAAGGAGGACCAGAAGCCGGAGACCCAACACGACGAACGTCTACTGCCTACTTCCTACTACCCTACTCCCACGCCCCAGATCGCAAAGCTGAAACCTGACGGCTGATAGCTGACAGCTGCCCGTCAGTTTTTACGAAACGAACCCATTTCGACCGCTGTCACGCGCTTGAACTCGCCTGCCGGCGTCTCCGCTGGTAACATAGGATCGCTTCGGAATCCATATGACGAAGGAGGGTGCGATGGCTTCCTATATTCAACCGGTGCAGTTTGGCTATTTCCCGCGACCTGTGGCGGACGACTATCCGTCGCTTGTCGCCCAGGCACGGCTTGCCGACGAGATGGGCCTCGATCTGATCGGGATCCAGGACCATCCCTATCAGCGGCGGTTTCTGGATACCTGGACCCTGATCGCGGCCCTGGCGGTGCAAACCGAGCGGGTGCGCTTCTTCACCGATGTGGCGAACCTTCCGCTTCGCCCGCCGGCGATGTTGGCGAAGGCGGTGGCGTCGCTCGACGTGATGAGCCGGGGCCGGATCGAGCTGGGTCTCGGTGCGGGCGCCTTCTGGGATGGCATCGCCGCGATGGGCGGGCCGCGGCGGGAGCCCGGCGAGGCCGTCGACGCTGTCGAGGAGGCGATTCGCGTCTGTCGCCTGATGTGGGAAGGCGAGCGGGGCGCTCGGTTCGAGGGCGAGATCTATGAGCTCCGCGGCGTCAACCCCGGTCCCGTCCCTGC
>JBNGCP010000035.1:0-32293 GCA_049974845.1 Anaerolineae bacterium
CTGATCACGCAGCAACTGGGCCTATGGCTTACGGGAAGCGCTGGTTTCAACGGCGACTACATCGTCGATGTCGAGAACAACAAAGCCTATGTTGGGCACTGTGAAGCGCCGCTCAATCCGTGGGGAGACGACCGGCGTGTGCCATATATCATTCGCAATCTCCCTCAATGGTCGGTGGATGAGCAGGGAATCGGCGGAGCGTGTGTAGAGGTCAAACTGCCGATAAACGAAGAGGTGACGGTCGTCAAACTCAGTGTGCATGACAAGAAGATGACGATGTTCAGTGGGCGGACTGTGGATGCTGAGAAGCTGTTCCCCGGCTGGAGCGAGATCTTGTGTCGGACCAAAGTAGCCATTGACGCAGATGCGCAACAGTTGTTCGAGCACCTGGACTGGTGGGCCTTTGATGCGCACCGCGTGGTCTTCTTCGGCGACTACCGGCAGACGTTCGCAGACTTGGCGAAGCTGTTGGCGTACGACCTCGTTGTGGAGGATCAGGGACTGTAGACTCTACGATTTCTCGTCGCAACCGAAACGCAGTGTCTCTAAGCATGCTCAGATGGAGGCGTGAAAGCGATGTCACTCATAGTTAGGCCAATACTGGTTTACGAAACCCATGAGAGGAAAGCTGCGTCAAGCTGGCGACCATGGGGAGGAATCCAGACAGAAGAGGACGCGAGCAACGAAAAGGAGCGGATAAGTCAGGAACTGGCGGCGCTTGCCTCGAGACTCGATTTCCCTTTGGAGTTCCTGCCTCTGGCTGCGGTGAGAGAAGACAAGGATGTTGCGGCTATGCGTGATGAAGCGGAGGCAGCAGATGCCGCGCTGATATATGCCGCCGGTGGAAGTCTCCAGTTACTCAATTCGGTCATGGAGGACTTCAGATGGAACTTGGTGTTTCTGAGACACCGGTCCGGACCGTTGTATCTATGGTATGAGATCATCCATCCAATGGTTCTGAGACATTACTCCGATGAGATCGGGAGTTCCAGACTCGACATCGATGACGTCGTCGTCGATAGCTATGATGAGCTGCTTTGGCGCCTGAGGGCTCTGAGCGGTCTCAAGAAGACCTTTGACACCCGCATCGTCTCGTTAGGTGGATCGGGTGCTTGGGGAGGGTGGTATGCCTCCGAGATCAAGGACGCAGCGCTGTCGATGACAGAAGAGAGATTCAAGATTAGCATTGTACCCGTTGGCTACCCAGAGTTCTCCCGGCGGATTGAGGCTGCTAGACGAGACGAACGAAGGGTCCAGCAGGCTCACGCGATGGCTGGGGCGTACCTTGCCGGCGATGGTGTCTCTCTACAGACAAGTAAAGAATTCGTCGACAATGCCTTCTTGCTCTATATGCTCTTCAAGGAGCTTATGGAGGAGAACGATGCGGATGCGTTCACCGTGTTGGACTGCATGACGACGATCATACCGATTGCCAAAACCACAGCCTGTCTTCCTTTGAGCTTGATAAACGATGAGGGCAGTCTCGCATTCTGTGAATCGGATTTCGTGGTGATTCCGTCAGGCATCCTTCTCCACAATGTCTCCGGAAGACCTGTCTTCTTAAATGATCCAACGTTTCCGCACGATGGGATGGTGACGCTGGCTCATTGCACGGCCCCCCGAAAGATGGGTGGTGAGGAGCTTGCTCCGGTAACTATCGTAACCCATTACGAATCGGACTACGGTGCCGCCCCCAAAGTAGAGTTCAAGAGAGGCCAAAGCGTTACCGTCATCGTTCCAGACTTCGAAGGCAAGAGCTGGCTCGGTTTCAGAGGTGAGATCTTGGAGTCGCCCTCGTATCCCATATGCCGATCCCAAGCGGAGGTTCGGATCGAAGGTGATTGGCACAGGCTGCTCACCGAGATGCGGGGGTTTCACTTCATGATGGGATACGGCGACTCTACGAAGGAACTCAGCTATGCTCTCAACAAGGTGGGGATGGCGTGGACCATGTTGTGATCAGCGAACAAGGATCTGGATTAAGGCCGTGCTTCGTGGTTCTGACGTGCAGGAGAATCCTTCTATGAGGATGGGTGGGGTGTTGGCGACCTTGCGTCGGTTGGATGAGGCTGCTTGAGAGGAAAGCAAAAGACTATGAGAAAAATCATAGGCTTGATCGTCAACCCTGTGGCGGGCATGGGCGGCAGCGTTGGGCTGAAGGGTACCGATGACAGAATGTACGAGAGAGCTCTGGAGCTGGGCGCTGCCCCCGTCACACCCCAGAGGACGCGACAGCTTGTGGCGCATGTCCGCCGGCGGGACGAGATCAGCTTGCTGGTTGCGCCCGGCAAGATGGGCGAGGACTATGTCGCTGACGCGCGTGTGCCCTTCGACGTGGTTGGTGAGATTGGCGAAGAGACCACCGCGAGCGACACCAAGCGGCTCGCCCGAGAGTTGGTCGACCGAGGCGCCGAGTTGCTCATCTTCGTCGGCGGAGACGGCACGGCTAGGGACGTCTACGATGCAATAGGAACCGAGGTCCCGGTGGTCGGCGTGCCTGCCGGCGTTAAGGTTTTTAGTGCCGCCTTTGCCCTCAGTGCACGAGCTGCTGCTGAGATGGTCGATGCCTTTGTAAGTGGTGCTGATGTGACCGAGGAGGAGGTTTTGGACATCGACGAGGACGCTTTCAGAGAGGACCGCCTGGCCTCCAAGCTCTACGGCTATCTCCTCGTGCCTGAAGTCCGTAGATTTCTGCAGCCTGGCAAAGCGGCCTCCAACGTTGGGAGGTCGGCCACCGAGACGAAGCAAGCCATTGCAGCGCAGATCGTCGAGGAGATGGATTCAGAGACCTTGTATCTCCTAGGGCCTGGCACAACGGCGAGGGCTATCACCGACCGGCTGGGGCTGCCCAAGACGCTCTTGGGGGTGGACGCCGTGCTCGGCGGTGGACTGGTGGGGGAGGACGTGAATGAGAAAGGCATCCTCGAACTCTTCAAGAGATACCGCCAGCGGAAGATCGTCGTGACCCCTATCGGCGGCAACGGGTTCATATTCGGACGCGGCAGCAAGCAGTTCACGCCGGAGGTCATCAAAGAAGTGGGGCGAGAGAACATTATCGTGGTGAGCACGCGGGACAAAGTGCATAACCTCGCCTGTCTGCGCGTGGATACGGGCGATCTTGAACTCGACGAGATGCTATCCGGCTATATCGAGGTCACGGTGGGCTACAGAGAAGCGATGGTGATGGAAGTCAAGTGCCGATGAACATCGTTAAGCTCGACATGAACGAGATGCCCTACGCTCCGCCAGAGCGTGTCATCGCGGCTGGGCAAAAAGGCCTCTCTAAGCTGAATCGCTACGCCGACGCACAGGATCTGCGGCAGCTCCGTGAGCTTTTGGCTCAGTACACGGGAGTCGCTCGACAGCACGTCGTTCTGAGCCCCGGCTCGGATCTTTTGCTGCGTGAGATCATCCACGCCTTCTCCAGGGGGCGGCAGGTCGTGACGGTGAGTCCATCCTTCTTGCCTACGGTGCAGTTTGCTGAGCGCTTCGCACCGAAGCGGCTTAGTATACGGCTGAGTCCACCTGACTTCAGGCTGGATCCAGCGCTCTTGATCCGGACGTTGGAAGAGCCCTGCCTTGTGATCATCGATAATCCCAACAACCCTACGGGCCAGATGCTTCTGGATCCTGGGTTGGTGGCCACCATCGCAGACCGTCAGGGAAGCCTCATCGTCGTCGATGAGGCTTACTTCGAGTTCTCTGGCATCACCTGTGCTCAGTTGGTGACGGACCACCCCAATCTCTGCGTTGTGAGAACGCTGGACAAAGCCTTTGGCTTGGCCGGTGCCCGCGTCGGGTATGCCGTCGCCGGAGAGATCTTCCTTGAGGCCTTGTCAGTGCTTTTTGCCTTCCTGCCGCAACCCAGTCTCTGTGCAGCAATCGCAGCACTGCAGAACCCGCGCTATATGCGGCAGAACCTGCGCCAGGCGATCACGGAAAGAGCGTGGCTGCAGGATGCGTTGAGTTCACTTGGGGCCAAGGTTTATCCGAGTAGCGCCAATTTCCTGCTCGTGCGATCGCGCGTTCCTGATGTGGCACAGCGGTTAAGAGAGCTTGGCGTATGGGTCTCTGATGTGTCGAATCAGCTGCCGCCGGGATGCATCCGGGTGTCGGTGGGCACACGCGAGCAAAACGAGGTTTTTGTGAAGCGCTATAATCAGATCATAAGCCATATACAGCAGACTCAGCACGGAGGTTGAGAGATGATCGCTTACGGGCCGGTCCCGTCGCGGCGGCTAGGGCGAAGTTTGGGCATCAACAACATACCGCCCAAGATATGTACTTATTCGTGTGTCTATTGTCAGCTAGGCCGCACCATCAAGATGCAGGCGGAACGCCAGGTTTTCTACGAACCAGAGGATGTTCAGCGCGCCGTCCAGGAGAAAGTCGCGAGAGTACGGGCCTCTGGGGAAGCCATCGACTATCTCTCCTTTGTGCCGGATGGCGAGCCCACCCTGGACATCAATCTCGGACGTGAGATTGAGCTCCTGCGACCGTTGGGCATCAAGATTGCCGTGATCACGAACGCTTCACTTGTGTCGCGAGAGGACGTGAGAGCAGAGCTTGCCAAAGCCGATTGGGTCTCTCTCAAGACCGATGCGGTCTCAGAGGACATCTGGCACCGTGTTAACCGGCCTCATAAGGCGCTGCGGCTGGCAGCCATTCAAGAGGGAATGCTCGAGTTCGCCGCGAGTTATACCGGCAAGCTGATGACGGAGACCATGCTTGTCACGGGGCTCAACGACGGTGAGGACCATCTTCGCGACCTTGCCGAGTTCCTGATCCAACTGAATCCCGATGTCGCCTATCTGGCGATCCCCACCCGGCCTCCGGCTGAGGTATGGGCACAACCACCCGATGAGCATGTGATCAACAGGGCGTATCAGGTGTTGAGCGAAGCTCTGGAACATGTGGAATATCTGATCGGCTACGAGGGCAACGCATTTGCGTTCACCGGTGATGTCGAGGAGGACTTGCTGAGTATCACGGCGGTTCATCCCATGCGAGAGGATGCGGTCGAGGAGTTCCTCGGCAAGGCGCAAGCGGACTGGTCCGCCGTGCGTGAGCTGGTAGCACAGGACCTGCTTGTTGAGACGGAGTATGGAGCGCACCGTTTCTACCTGAGAAAGCTCAATAAGCACGGTGAAGAACGGGGGTGAGATCGCACTATGAAAGAGGCTATGCTATACGAGCGGCTACCCGAGGGCAGAGTCCGCTGTAATCTATGCGCGCATCGCTGCGTCATCGCTGACGGTAAGAAGGGCGTTTGCCAGGTGCGAGAGAATCGTGGTGGGACCCTCTATAGTTTGGTGTATGGGCGTGTCATCGCTCAGCATGTGGACCCCGTCGAAAAGAAACCCCTCTTGCACTTCTACCCAGGCACGCGTGCTTATTCTATCGCGACGGTGGGCTGCAACTTCCGCTGCCGTTGGTGCCAGAACTGGGACATCGCTCAGATGGTTCGCGAGCGCCACCGGATAATAGGCGAAGAGGCCAGTCCTGCGCAGATCGTTTCCGCTGCTAAGAGATATCGCTGCCGGAGTTTAGCCTACACCTACACGGAGCCGACCGTTTTCTTCGAGTACGCCTATGATACGGCTCGCCTGGCTCACGAGGCTGGCTTGGCCAACATCTATGTGACCAACGGCTACATGACCGAGGAGATGCTGGAGACGTTCGATCCCTATTTGGATGCGGCGAATGTGGATCTCAAAGCCTTCCGTGACGAAACTTACCGGAAGTATGTCGGGGCACATCTGCAGCCGGTATTGGACACGATGAAGGTGATGAAACGGCTCGGGGTTTGGTTGGAGGTGACCACCCTCGTCATTCCGGGTATCAACGACGATGAAGAGGAGCTAAGAGACGCAGCGGCCTTTGTGGCCAATGAGCTGGGTGTGGAGACGCCTTGGCATATCAGCCGCTTCTTCCCGGCGTACAAAATGACCGATGTGCCGCCAACGCCTGTCGCGACCCTGCGAAGAGCTCGTGAGATTGGCCTAGAAGCTGGACTGCGCTACGTCTACGTGGGTAACGTATCAGGCGAGGCTAACACGGTCTGTCATGTATGTGGGAAGACGCTGATTCGACGCTCCGGCTACTCGATTCTCGAGAATCACGTTCAGCCGGACGATCGCTGTCCAGAATGTGGGACGGTGGTAGCCGGTGTCGGGATGGCGGGAGATAGGGCGCTCTAGAGAGAATGTTCGATCGGTAAGATAAGTAGGAGAAGCTGAGATGAAGAACTTTCACACCAAAGTCGAATGGATGGATCGTTTGATGCCTGAGGGTATCCCGATTCCCTCCTCCACGGTGATCTCTGGGCCTGGTGGATCGGGCAAGCCCCTCATTGGCCTGGCGATGGTAGCTTCCTGGTTGCGTCAGGGCGGCAAGGTGATTTTCGTTCCCCTTCAATACCCTGACCCCGCTTTCACGAAGAGTGACCTGGCACAGCTTTACGACCTGCAACTCGCTGACTATGCCGGTTCGTTCTTTTTCGTCAAACTGGATCTAGATCTCGATCCCGGGGCTGGCGTTGTTGAGCAATCCGACTCCGATGAGGCGCGTGCGAATTTGGTCAATCCAGAGACTTGGACCCGGGCCATCGATCTCGCTGACCGGGCCTTAGGCTCCAGCGAATTAGGCACGTTGGTATATGGTTCAGCCCTAAATCTGCTCCTGTTCTCACCGACGTATGGAGAGCAGATGCGTGCCCGGCTGGAGACGATGCTACGTGAGGACAAGAGCCGCAGCAGTTTGTTCACCGTGAGTTCTAGCGTCTTGAAGGAACAGATCGAGACGTTGGAGGAAGCTGCCGATCACCTCATGTTTACCAAGATGAGCCGACCAGAGAGGAAGCTCCACCTTCGGGTGGCGCGCTTGCGCGGAGCCCCGTATCTGGAGGAAGAGATCGTGACGCCGTTTGGTCGGGATGTTCTCGACGCGATCAAGCAAATGGCGGACTCGTCCCGAGTGGCGCATATCCCAGCCATCTGCAAGATCTGAGCGTTGAGACGGAGTTGCATGGGCGAAGGAGGGCGCGATGTCGAAGTTCTCACTTGATGTCCTACAGCGTCGGGTCTTTCCTTACACGAAGACTCAGGATCCCGACGTGCTGCTGGGTGCCGCCTTTGGCGAAGACGTGGCGTTGACGCAGATCGGCGATGAAGTCCTTGTGTCCCACGTTGATCCAATTGTCGGCGCCATCGGGGATATCGGCTGGTTGGCCGTGCATGTAGCGTGTAACGATATCGCCGCCAGCGGCATCCCGCCTCGCTGGATCCAGTTGCTGGTGCTCGTCCCGAGCATGGAGGATGTCGAGCTCCTTGAGGACATTATGAGGGATGCCAATCGTGCAGCCACTGAGATCGACGTCTCGATCATTGGCGGCCACACTGGTTACTCCATAGGACTTTCGCGGCCCTTGGTCGCGGTCACGGCACTAGGAACCGCGACTGGCCGAACGCCCGTGCGCACCGGTGGTGCCCGCGTAGGCGATCGCGTGCTGGTCACCAAAGGGGTTGCCCTTGAGGGTACCGCCATTCTTGCTCAAGACTTCGACGATGTGGCCTATCGATTGGGCTTGAATGAGCAAGAGGTAGCGGAGGGACGACGCGTGATGGCTGACGTCAGCGTCGTACGCGAGGCCCTGCTCTTGGCTGAGGGCGGTGCCACAGCCATGCATGACGTCACTCGCGGGGGGCTATTGGAGACGTTGCTGGAGATTGCGCTGCTGTCCGATGTGGGCATCGAGGTGGACTACGACCGCCTTCCCATTCCATCCATTGTCTCGCGCTTTGCACAGGCGTTTCAGTTCGATCCGCTGCGGATGATCTCCTCAGGTACGCTGGCAGTGACCTTGCCCCCCGCTCGAATCGATAGCGTAAGTGCCGATCTAGCGGCGCTTGGTGTGCCATTTGCAGTGACGGGCCGGGTCGTCGCGGGCAAGGGTGTGCGGGTGCTGCGCGACAGCAACAGCGTACGCTACACCGATATTCGCTGCGAAGCGGATGAACTAGCGCGTATGTGGGCGCTCTATCCGCGCGATTGATTACCATTTTTGCGGATCCATGGGACATGGACCGCAGGAAGGGGTCAGTGTTATGACAGAGGAGACGAGAGCACTTAGCGACAAGAGAATAGGGATATTCGGAAAGGGCGGCGCCGGCAAGACCACCGTCGTTGTCTTGTTGGCTGATGCCCTTGCTGGCTCTGGATACGACGTGTGCTTGTTGGATGCCGACTCGACGAATGTAGGGATCGATCAAGCAATGCAGTTTGATAAATCGCCCACGCCCCTCATGGAATACTATGGAGGAACGGTGTTCAGCGGGGGTGCCGTCACGTGCCCGGTGGATGATCCCACCTTGTTGCCGAAGGCAGAGGTGTCCCTGAATGAGCTGCCTCAAGAATACTATGCTCGAAATCCACAGGGAATAACCCTGCTGGTAGCAGGGAAGATCGGAGGTCAAGGTCCAGGAGCCGGATGTGATGGCCCTGTATCCAAGATCGCCAGAGACCTCAAGGTGCACCAGTGTGGGGAACACGTCGTAACGTTGGTGGACTTCAAAGCGGGTATTGAGGATTCTGCACGGGGGGTCATCACCAGTCTGGATTGGGCACTCGTGGTTGTCGACCCAACCCATGCCTCGATTCAGTTGGCCGCGGATATGAAGCAGATGGTTAATCAGATCAAAGCCGGCGTACCGCCCGCCACCGACCATCTTGAGGATCCCAGGCTCGTCGAGGCGGCCCTCCGGGTGTTCAGAGAAGCGAGCATCAAAGGTGTGCGATATGTGCTGAACAGGGTCAGAGACGAAGAGATGGAAAGCCACCTTCGAGAGAGGCTCGCCGAAAAGCAGGTGGCACCAATCGGGGTGATTCACGAGGAGCCCTCCATCGCTATGGCCTGGTTGACAGGCGCACCCCTTGACACCGCGGCGACGAAGAAGGACGTGGAGAGCATTGTCAGGGAACTGGAAGCAGCCGAGATCGCCTCGCGTGCTTGATAACAGCACAAAGGGCGCGGTGATGCACAGCTTTCTGAATCTGCACATCGAACCCTGACTTGTACGCTTTCGGCAATGGGAGTCTGTTTCCGCATAGGAGTGAACAATGGCTGTGAAAGAGATCGTCATATATCCTGAAGGCAAGGAGATTCTGCGCAGGAAGTGCGACCCGGTGAGGGGACTTGACCGACAGGCGAGAAGGTTGGCGCGGGATCTTGTGGACACGTTGAACGCACACCCTGAGGGGATTGGCCTGGCGGCCCCCCAGATCGGGGCGCATCACCGCGTCGTGGTGGTGCGCTTGGGCGGGGGACCGGATAGCGGGCGCGAGCCTGGGCCTCCCTTGCCGCTCATCAACCCTGAGATCATCGAGTCCGGAGACGAAAAGCGGGACTTCGACGGGTGCCTCAGCTTTCCGGGCCTCTACGGTGAAACCGTACGGCCTCACTATCTGCGGGTCACTGGTCTGTACGGGGCGGGTCACACCTTTGATAGGGTCTTTGAGGGATTTGATGCGGTGGTGGTCCACCATGAGCTCGATCACCTGGATGGTGTGCTCTTCATCGACCGGGCCGAGAGGCTGCAGGATCTCTACCAGATACGGGAGGATGAGGACGGGAATCCGGTCCGCGTCCCGCTGTTGCCGCTGACTCAGTAGGGCATGGCTCCGGAGTGCAGGAGTTCACGAGGTCTTGTCTGCTTCGTGTCAAGACGATATGCAGGTACGAAGAAAGGAGATCTGAATGTCAGGGCTAATTGATTGGCTATGGCCGATCATCTCGGTCGTGCTGGCGGCGCTTTGGCTGTGGACCCTGATACGGTACCGCAGGGCGCAGTCGGCTGCCTTGTTATCGCGACCTCCAGCATTGCTCCGGCGGATGGATGCTGAGGACCTGCTTAAGATGTTCCACAATCTGCAGGCAGAGGAAGGCAGCGTAAGCGTAAAGCAGCTGATGGATGCTACCGATCTTCCCGAGGCAATGGTGAGGGAGGAGATGGAGACGCTGTTCGCACTTGGCTGGGTTGAGCAGGGCCCGGAGGACACCCTCACCTTGACAGGTAAGGGCATGCAACGTGCAAGAGACCTGATCCGAGCACATCGCCTGTGGGAACGCTATCTGGTCGACCGCGAGGGCATGGCGCTCGATGCTGTTCACGCCGAAGCACACCAGCGTGAGCACGACACCACGCCGGAGGAGCTGGAAAGGCTGGACGCCGAGCTTGAGCACCCGGCCTGGGACCCGCACGGACACGTGATCCCGGCGCCCAGCAGCAAGTTGCCTCCCACCGGAGCGCGGTCCCTTCTAGACGAGGGGGCGCCGGGCGGCCGCCTCCGCATCGTCGAGCTTGATGACGAGCCCTCGGAGCTGTTGGCGCAACTGGTCGCGCTTGGACTTAAGCCGGGCGTGGAGATTGTGGTTCGAGAGCAAGAACCCACGCTTCTTAGGGTGCAACTCAATGGGAGCACGGTGCCTCTGGCCAATGCGGCTGCCCGTCGCATACGCGTGGTACCGGTGCCGGCGTTGCCCACACCGTTGGGCGAACTGCCCATCTCCGCTCGAGCGCGAGTGGTGGAAATTCGGGGGAGTGGGAAGCATCAGCGACGGATGCTGGACATGGGCTTTGTTCCCGGTGCGGAGATCCGCGCGATCCGCAGTGCACCCCTCGGTGACCCTGTTGCGTACCGCGTAAAAGAGACAGCCGTCGCGCTGCGCAAAGCGGATGCCGATACCGTCTTGGTCGAGGAGCTGCAAGATGAAGCGTGATGAGAAGGCCACCATCGTTGTGGGGATGGCCGGCAATCCCAATGTAGGTAAGAGCGTCATCTTCAATGCTCTTACTGGCGCCCGGCAGCATGTAGGCAACTGGCCTGGCAAGACGGTGGAGAGGGCTGAAGGCACCTTCTATCACGGAGATCGAGAAATCCGTCTGGTGGACCTGCCCGGGACCTACAGCCTGGCTGCACAATCGCCTGAGGAGGTCGTTGCAAGAGACTACATCATGTCTGGTGAGCCGTCTGTCGTGGTCAACGTGGTAGACGCCACACGATTGGAGCGCAACCTTAACCTGACCCTTCAGATTCTGGAGATTACCGATAGGGTTGTGGTGGCCCTGAACTTGATGGATGAGGTCAGGCGAGAAGGATGGGAGATCGATGTGGACGCCCTAGAGACGGCCCTAGGCGTGCCCGTGGTGCCTATGGTCGCCGTGGAAGCGAAAGGTCTTCTCGATCTGACCGACGCCATCGTAGCCGTAGCGGAGGGGCATCGGCAGACGAACCCGGTCTCCGTTGACTACGGCGTCTCGATTGACGGATATGCGCAAAGCCTTGCGGAGGATTTGGAGAGTTTGGGCATCGACGGACAACGGCGTTGGGTGGCGCTCAGGCTGTTGGAGGACGACCCGGAGATCGTCGCCGCGTTTCAGCAGGGGGATCTGACGGGTTGCTGTCTCAATGAGGGGGCGCCCCCAGTCCCATCAAAGGCCCTACAGGTCGTGTTGAGGAGAGCCACGCGTCTGCGAGAGACACTGCATCCGGATGCCCGCGTGGAGATAGTCCGCCGCCGCTATGAACTGGCCCACGATCTGGTGCATCGGGTGATGCATCGCCCGCGACCGGAAAAGGAGAGCCTGACTGAGCGCATCGATCAGATTGTCACCCACAAGCTCTGGTCGTGGCCCATCACACTGGCGCTATTCGTCGCTATGTTCTGGATCACGATCAAAGGAGGAGAGATTGGCGGAGGTTGGCTGGAAGCGGGCTTCTCTTGGTTGATCGGCATTGCCCGTGCTTGGCTGAGGGACATTCAGGCCCCTTGGTGGGTGACCGGTGCTCTGGTGGATGGCTTCGCGGTAGGCGTGGGGACTGTTATCACCGTTATGCTCCCGCCTATGGTCATCCTGTTCACGGCTTTTTCTCTACTGGAAGATCTTGGTCTTTTGCCCCGGGTGGCCTTCAATCTGGATCGCCCTATGCAGGTTTTGGGCTCCCAAGGCAAGCAAACGCTCACGTGGGGCATGGCCTTTGGCTGCAATGTGACCGGTGTGATGGCTTCGCGGATCATTGAGAATGAGAAGATACGGCTGACGGCCATTCTGACCAGTCCCCTGATCATCTGCAGTGGGGGCTACGGGGCAGGTATTGCCCTGGTGATCGCCCTCTTCGGCGACCGAGCTCTGCCGGTGATGCTTTCCCTGGTCTTTCTCAGCCTGGGTGCCGCTTCCTTGGCGACATGGACGCTGAACAAGACCCTCTTCCGGGGCGAACCGGGTGGCTTTGTGTTAGAGATGCCTTCCTATCGCAAGCCAA
Organism: Anaerolineae bacterium; assembly: GCA_049974845.1. Taxonomy (GTDB): domain Bacteria; phylum Chloroflexota; class Anaerolineae; order B4-G1; family SLSP01; genus PWVB01. The sequence continues at coordinate 12,322 of JBNGCP010000035.1, forward strand.
AGTGGGGGCAAGTCGTTTGGCGGGCCTTGGTGGACAGGGTAGCGCACACGATGTGGAGAGCGGTGCAGTTTGCGGGGCCTGCTTCACTCATGATCTGGCTCTTGGGCAACCTCCCACCTGGTGCATCTTTTGAGCAGACGCCCATTGGCTGGTTGGTACGCACGTTGGGGCCGCTGGGCCGCCCCTTTGGTCTAACCGGAGAGATGCTCACCGCCTTGCTCTTCACCCTGCCGGCTAAGGAGATCGTCGTCCCCGCCTTGGCCATGACCTATGGTCTTCAGACCAGCCTGGTGGAGTCTGAAGGGATACTGAGTGTCTTGCCTGAGCTATGGACACCGTTGTCGTCGTACACTTTTGTAGTCTTTTTTATGCTCTATCTGCCCTGCTTGGTCACCGTCTGGGCCATATGGCGGGAGACCCGCAGCGTCAAGTGGACGCTGATGGGCCTCCTCGTGCCCTTGCTGACCGCCAGCGTGATCACCATCGTCATCTATCAGGGCGGACGCTTGCTGGGATTCTGATGGGAATAAGGTCTGCGCCGTGGGCGGGGCGACGTGACCTTCAAGCTTGGTAAGATTTTCTAAGGAGGCAATGTATGTTCTCTAGCATCGCGGGACCGGTGATACTCACTAGTTTTCTGGCGTGTCTGGTAACGACAATCGGCATTTACGTCATTAGCAAATACGAACGATGGGGCAGGGAGCATTCCGTATACTTCATGAGTTTTGCAGCGGGTGTGCTCATCACCGTATCGTTCATGCACATCATCCCGAAGGCCTTCGGGATGCACGCCCCAGCGCCTACGTACTTGCTGCTAGGGTTCCTGGGTATTTACGTGATCAACCGCTTCGTGACGCTATACGTGTGTCATGACATTGAGTGTACCAGGGACTACGCGATGGGCGTCATCCCTATGCTGGGAATCGGCTTTCACTCCTTTATCGATGGTGTGATCTACTCCGTGACCTTCAACGTCAGCATCCTTACGGGTGTGTTGGCTGCGGTGGGGATGGTGCTCCATGAGTTCCCTGAGGGGATCGTGACCTTCGTGCTTCTGGAGCGCGCGGGCTTCGGCCGAAAGAAATCCGCCCTCTATGCCTTTCTGGCGGCAGCATTGTCGACGCCTTTGGGGACCCTCGTCTCATTTCCGTTCATCGAGAATATCGATCGATCGGTTCTCGGTGGTCTGCTCGCAGGCTCCGCCGGCGCCTTGGTCTACGTGGGCGCCACGCATCTGCTCCCGGCCGTCGAAGCGGAAAATAAGAAGTACACGATCTTCACGTTGGCCGCTGGCGTGCTGGTCGCTCTCGTCATCCTGATGTCAAAAGGCTGATCGGATCGCTGTATTGGGGGATAAAGGGGTAGAGGAGGCGACGTGAAGGTCAGCACCATCTCCGAGATGAGAGCCCTTGACAGGAAAGCTATTGAGCAATATGGCATCACTGCCGAACTGCTGATGGAGAATGCCGGTCAAGCGGTCTATTATGTCATTCTTAAGGAATTTGGTGTCGTGGGCCGGCGATTTGTGGTCCTCTGTGGCCTTGGGAATAACGGCGGCGACGGCCTGGTGGTGGCTCGAAAACTTCATTCTAGCGGTGGGCTGGTTAGCGTTCTCATCCTCGGGAATCCCGACAAATTCCGAGGGGCGGCGGAGACCAACTTCGGGATCGTATCGCGCCTGCCCATCGAGGTACGGAGGCCGCAATCCATCCAGGCCGTAGCAGACGAGCTTGCCGGATGCGATGCGGTCGTCGACGCTATGCTGGGTACGGGCATTACCGGCGATGTCCGCGGGCTGTATCGCGACGTGATCGAAGCGCTGAACCAGAGCGGGAAGACGGTGTTCAGTGTTGATATTCCCTCGGGCGTTGATGGCGACACAGGACGTGTGCGGGGTGCGGCAGTGCGAGCAGACTACACCGTGACCTTCGGCCTGCCCAAAATCGGCAACGTGCTGACCCCGGGATATGATCTCTGCGGGAAGCTCTATGTGTCACACATCTCCTTTCCGCCGGCTATGATAGGTGCGTCATCGTTGCAGATCGCCACAAACGAGCCGGTGATGCCTGCGAGCAGACCAGAAAAGGGCAATGATAGGGCTTCCGGCGGGGTCTTGTTCATCCTCGGCGCTACACAACCGACCGTTGTCGAAAGCGCCGCTCTATCGTTTCTCACCACGGCGGGGCGTATACAACTGGCGGTGCCGCGCTCCATGACGCAGTCCGTCGCGATCGAGGGGGCCCGGGTCGCAATCACGCCGCTGACGGAAACCAGCGCAGGCAGCATTGCCCTTGAGAACAAAGATCTTCTGCTGGATATGGCAGCGGATGCGGATGTCGTCGGGCTGGGCCTCGGGCTCACCTTGGATCCTGAGACACGACGACTCATCCACGAGTTAGTGGGCGAAATACGCACGCCTCTTGTGATCGGCGGTGTTGGGGTCAGGATGATCAGCGCTGATCCACGGATCTTGCAGCAGAGGAAAGCGGAGAGCGCCGTCATCTGTGACACCGCAGAGCTCGCCAGCATAGCCGGGATCACAGCCAGCGAGGTGCACGCCGACCCCGTTAGCGCCCTGCAGCGCGCGTGCGACAGGCTGAAGGCGACCATTGTCTGGATGCGAGCCCAACTGCTCGTCGGCTTGCCGGACGGACGCGTCTTCATCAACACAAGGGGCGGGGGCAGGAGAGCAGCGGGGAACGGGTTGGAGGTTCTTCTCGGAATGATCGCCGGCATGTCTACCTCAGCACTCACGCTTGTGGACGCCGCCAGAAATGCCGTCTTCGTCCACGGGGCGTGCGTTGCCCTTGCCGCTAGCGAGCGGGCGGAAGACAGGATAACGCCACAGGTTCTTCTCGATCGCCTGCCACGGGTTGTTGAGATGATCCGGGAGAAGATGCCCGAGGACCAGGCTGCCGGGCTTTACCTTGTGTGACCTCCTCCACGATTGGTGGGGTTTGGAACAGTGTCCGGCGCAGGCGAACGCCGAGCATCGCCGTTATGATCCTCCGAGTCATTGAGTCACTCAGGGATGATATCGGTGGCTTGGTCGTTCACTGCGCCGTTTTCGCGCCGCTCCCTGCATTGGTGATCCCTGTCGGAAGCGCCAATGCCGATTCACCCCCCTTTGTGGTATCATACGCTGCGTGGTGACTGGAATGATGGAGGATGAATTGCGTGAATGATCTGTTTTCTTTTGAACTGCTAGCTAACGATGGGCAGGCCCGGGCTGGCGTCTTTCAGACGGCCCACGGCCCTCTGCCCACGCCGATCTTTGCCCCGGTGGGGACGCAGGCGACGGTCAAGGCGGTGACGCCCGAGCAGTTGGCGGAGCTTGGCGCAGTCTTGGTCCTGGCGAATACGTACCATCTCCATCTGCGTCCTGGGGACGCGTTGATTGCGGAGCTGGGCGGCTTGCACGCCTTCATGCACTGGGATGGGCCGATCCTGACTGACTCTGGAGGCTTCCAGGTCTTCAGCCTCGCAGGGCACGGGGAAAAGGAGTCCCTGCGCAACATTGACGAGGACGGTGTCACCTTTCGATCTCACCTCGATGGGCGGCGGTTGCGCTTCACGCCGGAGAAGGTGGTGGAGATCGAGGAAAATCTCGGCGCCGACATCGCGATGGTGCTGGATGAATGTGCTGTGCCCGATGACTATGATTATCTGAAGCAGTACGCGCTTCCACGGACCCATCGCTGGGCCGAACGCTGCAAGGCCGCGCATTCGCGACCGGATCAAGCGCTTTTTGGGATCGTGCAGGGTGGCATCTTCCCTGATTTGCGGGAGCGGAGCGCACAAGCGCTGGTCGCGCTCGATTTCCCTGGCTATGCGATCGGCGGGCTTTCTGTCGGTGAGAGCAAGGAGGAGATGCTGGCGGCGCTTGACGTCACAACTCCGATGTTACCTGAGGAAAGGCCTCGATATCTGATGGGGGTGGGCACACCCGAGGATCTCGTCGAGGGCGTGGCACGCGGCGTCGACATCTTCGATTGTGTGCTGCCGACTCGCGTCGCGCGCAACGGGCAGGCTCTACTGCGCACCACCAAGTACAATATGCGCAACGCCCAATTCTCGGAGGATCCGGCGCCGATCGATGAGACCTGTGGCTGCTACGCTTGTCAGCACTTCAGCCGCGCCTACATTCGCCATCTGCTCGTGGCGAAGGAGATACTCGGCGCGACCTTGCTCACGATTCACAATCTCTACACCATGCTGAGCCTCACCGATGATATCCGCGAGGCCATTCTGTCAGGACGCTATGAGGACTTCAAAGCGGCTTTCTGGGACGCTCGAGCGCAGGTTGCTGGGTAGAGAACGATGCTTGACCTCTGGTGAAGAGGCCCCTACACTTGGAACAGCTTTGGACCAGACATAGTAGAGAGTGAGTGCTTTGTGTTGAAGCTATCGATGAAAGACGATTTTGACCGGCAGCGATCGCGCAGGAGCCTGTTTCCGAACCGCCCTCGTAAAGTGATCATCAAGACCGAGGCGCAGATCGAGGGAATCCGAAAGGCTTCGCACCTTACCCGAGACATCCTCGATGTGCTGACAGAGCGCATCGAGCCCGGGGTGACGACGGAGCAGATCAACACCTGGGTTCACGAGATGACCCTCGAGGCCGGAGCAACGCCCGCCCCGCTGAACTACCGCGGCTATCCCAAGAGCGTGTGCACCTCCATCAACGAGGTGATCTGCCACGGCATCCCCAGTCCCGATCGCGTTCTAAAAGAGGGCGACATCCTCAACGTCGACGTGACGTCTATTCTTGACGGCTACTATGGGGATTCCAGCCGCATGTTCCTCATCGGCAAGGTCTCCGAAGAGGCGCGCCGGTTGGTGGAGGATACGCGCACAGCGATGTACCTGGGTATCGAGCAGGTCAAGCCCGGCAACCATGTCGGGGACATCGGGCACGCTATTCAGACCTACGCCGAAGCCCGCGGCTATTCGGTCGTTCGGGCCTTTGTGGGGCACGGCACCGGCTTGCGATTTCACGAGCCTCCGGACATCCCGCACTATGGCGAGCTTGGGACCGGAATGGAGCTGGTGCCCAACCTGGTCTTCACCATCGAGCCAATGATCAACATCGGGACCTATCGAGCCACCGTGCTCGACGACGGGTGGACCGCGGTCACCGCCGATGGATCGCTCTCTGCGCAGTGGGAGCACACCGTTCGGGTCACCGAGGATGGGGTGGACATCCTGACCGAATAGGCAGCGGCGGGTGGCTCCGCTCGTGATTCTCCTATGGCCATTCTCTAGTTTTAGCAGATGGTTATTGTTCTAAAGGGCGGCTGTGCTATAATTCGGTCATCAACGATACCTTGAGGAGGCGCTTGATGCAGGGAGATGCCAACAAGATCCGCAAAGGGCTGCGCGACGTGATCGATTTCGAGATCGGTCTGGACGTCGTGTCGCTCGGTCTGATTCGGGACATTGATATCGAGGGGGACACGGTGGTCGTCACGATGATTCTTACATCGCCGATGTGCCCGATGGCGTCCTTTATGATGAACCAGGTTCGGGAGCGCGCGACCGAGCTTACGGACAAGCCCGTAGAGGTGCGTATGGGCAGCGAGCTCTGGAACCCTGAAATGATGGAGCAGGAGGCCCGCGAGGCTTTGGGTATCTAGCTTCTGAGAAAATCCGGCGGATCACTGCAATTGGCCCGCTTGACAAAGTCGCGCCCCGGGCCATAATTGAAGTGATCGAGCTTCAGGCGAATATCGCAAAGGCTATGACGGGGAAGAGTAACCGGACGGCATCCAACAGGGAGATGCGGTCACCGACTGAGAGCTGCATCGGGAGAAAATCCGGAGAAGTTCGCCCCCGAGCTGACCGTTGAACGGCCCGGAAGTAAGGGCCAAGTAGGTGGCTCCGCGAGCCCGGCGTTAATGGGACGGCCCCATCGTCATCTGACTGTGGGGTTGAGTGGTTCTGCGATGCGGTAGGCCCGTGTTGCAGGGCAAGTAGGGTGGTACCGCGGGAGTTACGCTCTCGTCCCAACGGGGACGGGGGCGTTTTCTGTTTGTTTCGATATCCTTGTCAGAGATCCAAGGCTACCACGGCCTTGATGTCAGTCTAGCAACGGAGGTGGTGTATGAGTTCATTCGAGGAGTTGGAGCAGATCCACGAGCAGGCCCTGGCTGACTTGACCGACGCCTCAACGACCGATGCGCTTGAGAGTTGGGAGGACGCTTACCTCGGTCGAAAGGGCACGATCACCCAGCAGGCACGGCGGGTGGGCCAGATGCCGCGGGAGGATCGCCCGGCCTTCGGGCGGCGGGTCAACGAGATCAAGCAACTGCTGCAGCAGGCCTACGAGGCGCGTCTGGAGGAAATCCGGCATGCCGAGCTGAGCGCGCGCCTGGAAGCAGAGGTGCTGGATGTCACGCTGCCAGGTCGTCCGGTTGTTCCTGGGCACCTACATCTCACCACACAGACTTTGCGGCGGCTTTATGAGATCTTCGGTAAGATGGGCTTTGAGGTCTATGAGGCGCCCGATGTCGAGCTGGAGGCGTACAACTTCGACCTGTTGAACATCCCCGAATACCATCCCGCTCGTGACATGTGGGATACCTTCTGGGTCAAGGGGGCTGACGCGCAGGAGGAGGGCAACCGGCTTCTGCTGCGGACGCACACCTCGCCGGGGCAGATTCGGGTGATGCGTGAGCGCTATCCTGAGCCGATCCGGGTCATTCTGCCGGGGAAATGCTATCGCTACGAGCAGATCACCGTGCGCTCTGAGCACCAGTTCTACCAGATGGAAGGACTGGCGGTGGGGCGGGAGATCACGATGACGGATCTCATCGGCACGATGACGCAGTTCTCTCACCTCTATTATGGTGCCGACCGCGAGGTTCGGATTCGCAGCTCCTATTTCCCCTTCACCGAGCCCAGTATCGAGGTCGATACACGCTGCATTCTCTGTGAGGGGGAAGGGTGCGCCGTCTGTAAGTATACCGGTTGGCTGGAGATTGCCGGCGCGGGCATGGTCCATCCCGTGGTCCTCGAAAACGGAGGGTACGATCCCGATGTCTGGAGCGGCTTCGCCTTCGGTCCAGGTGTCGAGCGTCCGGCGATGCAGCGGCATGGCGTGGAAGATATCCGACTATTCTACGGGAACGATCTGCGGTTCCTGCGACGCTTCTAGTGCGCGGATTGTCCAACTCCCGATTACCCAGTTGAGAAGAGGTGTGCTATGAGAATACCCCTATCGTGGTTGAATGATTACGTCGAGGTCACGAATCTGCCCATCGAGGCGTTGCGGCAGAGATTGGATCTAGCTGGCCTGGAGGTTGGGGCGATCGAGATCATCGGTCACGCCGGTGCGGAGCTGCCCTGGGATCCGGACAAAGTCATCACGGCGGAAGTCGTCGCGGTGCGACCCCATCCCAACGCTGACCGCCTCGTCCTCGCGGAAGTGAACTACGGCGGTGAGGAGAACGAGATTGTCGTCACTGGCGCGCCCAGCCTCTATGACAGGATGGGCGAGGAGAACCTGCACCTCAAAGTGGCCTTTGCCTGGGAGGGCGCCGTGCTCTATGACGGACATACGGAGGGCTGGGTCAAGAGTCGCTTGAAGAAGACCCGCATTCGTGGTGAGCCCTCTCGCGCTATGGTCTGCTCGGAGAAGGAGTTGGGCCTTTCCGAAGCTGCCGAGGACATTCTCTACCTCTCCGCGGACACGCCTATCGGGGTGCCGCTGGTGGAGGTGCTCGGTGACTACGTGCTGGACTTCGACATCAAGGGCCCCTTCGGTCATCTGCAGTCGGTCTACGGCATCGCGCGCGAGATAGCCGTGCTTTACGATCGTCCGTTGAAGGACGATCCGTTGGCTGCTGCCGACCGCCTGGGCCTCAGCGCTTCAGAGAAGACGTCCTTCGTTGACCTGGAGATCGCGGATCCTCTCTTCTGCCCGCGGTATACGGCGACGATGATCCGCGACATCGAGGTCGAGCCCTCGCCCCTTTGGCTGCGACTGCGGCTCCAACGCGCCGGTATGCGCCCCATCAACAACATTGTCGACATCACGAACTATGTGATGTGGGAGCTGGGTGAGCCCCTGCACGCCTTCGATTATGCCGAGGTCGCGCCCAGGCCCGGCGAGACAAAGCCCACCATCATCGTCCGCTGCGCCGAGGATGGCGAGCAGATGACGACGCTGGATGGCGAAAGGCGCACGTTCGACGACCAGATGCTGCTCATCACCGATGGCGAGGGCCCGGTGGGCATCGCCGGTGTGATGGGCGGACTGGAGAGTGAGGTCGGGGAGGACACTACGCATGTGCTGCTGGAGGCGGCCAATTTCGACTTCCTGAATATCCGCCGCACCAGCCAGCAGCTAAAGCTCCACACCGAGGCCTCTTCACGGTTCGGCAAGCGGGTGGACCCGGAGTTGGCGCTTCCCGCCGCCGCCCGCGCTGCGGAGTTGATGGTCGCGTTAACCGATGCCACGGTCGATCCTACGGTGGCGGATCTCTATCCGGGTCGTCCCGAGGCGCGAACCATCGCTTACGATCCCGCGCTTGCTGACCGGATTCTGGGCATCGAGATCTCCTGTGCAGATCAGGTCCGCATTCTTGAGGCCCTGGAGTTTGTGGTGAAGGACCAGGGTGAGGTGTTGGGGATCACCATCCCCTCCTACCGGCTGGACGTGAGCCGCCCTGTCGACCTGGTGGAGGAGATAGCGCGCGTCTATGGCTATGATGAATTCCCGGGGACCCTGATCGATGAGGAGCTCCCGCCCTTGCGGCGGAACCGTTCGCTTGAGGACGAGGACCACCTTCGGGATCTGGTGGTTGGCCTTGGCCTCGACGAGGTCATCACCTACTCGTTGATTGATCCCGAGGACGAGGGCCGTCTCCATCCACACCCGGGCGAAGCCCTGTCGCTGCCCGGTGAGCCGGTCGTGCTTCTCAACTATCTCTCGCCCGAGCGCTCTCAGATGCGGCGCACGCTGTTGCCAGGCGCCCTGCGTACGGCTTGGTCAAATCTGCGCTATCTGGAGCGGATCGCTATCTTCGAAATCGGTCACATCTACTATAAGGTCGGTGAGCCGGATGCTGCGACCGGTGAGACAGGTGTCGCTGAGCCGCGGCGCCTGAGCATGTTGCTCACCGGCCCCCGCCAGCCTCTCTGGTGGCAGAAGGGGAACGCGGAGCGCGAGTCCCTCGACTACTTCGATTTGAAGGGCATTGTCGACGCCTTGCTCGAGCGCCTCGACCTTGCAGAGGAGGTGATGTGGTCGCGCGGTGATCATCCCTCATTCCATCCGGGCCGCTGTGCGGCAGTCCGTGTCGGTGAGCAGCCGCTTGGCGTCCTAGGAGAGCTGCATCCGTTGGTGCGTGAAGCCTTCGACCTTCCCGACCAGCCAGTTCTGATCTTGGATTGGGATCTCGAGGTGCTCTTCGAGGCGGCGGCGAGCGCCGAATCTATGAAGAAGATCGGCACGCTCTCCCCTTACGCGCCGGTCCACGAGGACTTGGCGGTGGTCGTCGACGAGGTGGTGCCGGCGCTGGATGTCCGACGCGTGCTTCTCGAAGCGGGCCGCCCCCTCGTCACCGAGGTGACGCTCTTCGATGTCTACCGTGGCGAGCAGGTAGGCGCCGGCAAGAAAAGCTTGGCCTTTGCGCTGAGCTATCAAGCGCTCGATCGCTCACTCTCAGATCGGGATGTGACCAAGGTGCGGCAGCGCCTCATCAAGCGGCTGGAGCAAGAGCTCGACGCCAAGCTCCGGGGCCAGCAGGATGCACCGTAGTCCTAAGTGGCGGTTGTGTTTGCACGGCGCCGCTGAGTGTGTCAGTTGCCGTGACATGAAGCACAAATCCACGCATGCTCGCGAGCATGCGTGGATTTGTTGTGTGCGCCGGGGGGGCCTGAGTCACCGCTTGAGCTGCTCGAAGATCGCGTCGAGCGTGGTTGGCGGAGCCTTAGTCTGTACGGCCTCGGTCCGTTGACTGTAGATTGGGCGATCTGGATCGCAATAAAAGATGCCCAGATACTGGGGGCTCGTCTCCATCGCCATCGCCAGCGCCCCTAATCGGTCCGCGGGATCGTGATCTTCAGGCAGGGGGCGCGTGATCTCACGATAGTGATCGTAGGTGTTGTAGAACGTCACACAGGGGCTGAGCACCTGAATGAGGGAAAAGCCGGGGTGGGTCAATGCCTGCACCAGTACCTCGGTCATCTCTTTCACCTTTCCCGAGAAGCACCGTGCGACGAAGGAGACATCGTAGCCCAAAGCCATTAGGATTGGATTCAGCGGGCGCTCTTGGGTCCCATAGGGCGCAGCTTTGGCGACGGTGCCCTGAGGGCTCGTGGGTGAGGGCTGCCCCTTGGTCATGCCATAGATGCTGTTGTCCATCACGATGTAGGTGATGTCCACGTTGCGGCGGGCGGCGTGGGGGATGTGGCCGCCGCCGATGCTGAAACCATCGCCGTCGCCTCCGACGGCCACTACGGTGGTGTGCGGTCGGCCGAGTTTGATGCCTGTCGCCAGTGGCAGGACCCGCCCATGGACGCCGTGGATACCATAGGTGTTTAGAAAGGCGGGGAAGCGGCTGGAGCATCCGATCCCTGACGCGATGGCGATCTCCTCTTTGGGCAGGCCGAGTTGGGCGAAGGCGCGCATCAACGCCGTCAGTACCGCATAGTCGCCACACCCCGGGCACCAAATGGGCTGTACATCGCTCTTGTAGTCGGTAGCCTTAGGCTCACGCATCGCAGCCTCCTTCGCCCTCCTCCCGGATCCGACGGGCCGCATCAAAGATCCGGGCTAGCTCTCCGTGCTCCTTGTGCCACAGACGACGCTCCTGCTCGATCATATCCATCGTTGCGTCGTAGATCTCGTGGACTTTGAAGGGAACGCCCTGTTCCTTCTTCTGTTGATAGATGCGGACATGTCGCTCGTCAAGCTCGTGGTAATAGCGGTGCTCAATCATACGTCCGAACTGCCCGGAGAAGTTGAGTTCGGGCACCAGAATCGCGCGCTTCGACGATATGAAATCGCGAATGGCTTGATCGGGCATCGGCAGGAGCGTGTGTGGATAGATGGCCTCGATCGGAATGCCCTGCCTCTGCAGCTGTTTTGTGACTTCTCGCACCGCACCTCTGGTGCTGCCCCAGCCCATGATCCCGAACGCCGCGCCCTCATCGCCCCATCGGCGCGAGGTCATCCGCCATTTGGCTAGCATCTGACGCGCCGTTTCCACCTTGTTCGCGCGCTTTTGCATCATCCGTTGGTGGTTGAGCGGGGTCTGATCGGGGTGGCCATATTCATTGTGCTCCAGGCTCTCGGCAAGGTACATCCCGCCGGGCAGGCCTGGGTATGCCATGGGCGAGATGCCGCTCTCGCTGTAGGCGTAGCGGCGATACTCCCCGTTGAGGTCGTCAGCGCTGGGCGTCACCCGTTCGAGCGGCCCATCCCAAGGCACACCGGGAATCGGCGTGGTCTCCAGCCGGGAGGCCATCGCTTGATCTGAGAGCACGATCACAGGCATCTGAAAGTGCTCGGCGAGGAAGAAGGCGTAAATCATCTGGAAGTAGCAGTCTTTCACAGAATCCGGGGCCAGCACAAATCGGGGCGCGTCACCGTGTCCCCCATAGAGCGCGAGGAAGAGATCGCCTTGCGACGTCTTCGTTGGCAGCCCCGTCGATGGCCCCGCACGTTGTACGTTGATGAGCACGAGAGGGATCTCTGCCATACTCGCCAGGCCCAATCCCTCGACCATCAAAGAGAGGCCGGGGCCGGAGGTCGCTGTCATCGCTCGGCGACCGGAGAAGGCCGCGCCGACTGCCATATTGATGGCAGCGATCTCGTCCTCGACCTGTACAAAGGTTCTGCCGAAGGCCGGCAGGTACTTAGCCATCGACTCCATCACCGGCGTAGCCGGTGTGATCGGATACCCGCTGTAAAACTCGCAGCCGCCGGCCAGGGCACCAAGGGCCATGGCATCGGCGCCCGACAGGAGAATGCGTTCCTCCACACCCCCCGGTAGCGGCAGCGCGAAGGGAAAAGGCTCCGGATACGTCTCTCTTGCGTATCCGTAGCCGTGCTGCATCGCAGCCAGATTCTTGTCGAGCGATTCTCGATGGTGCTGCATCCGCCGGCGTACCGCCGCTTCGGCGCGCTCCATATCGAGCCGGAAGAACCACAGCAGCGCGCCTAGGAAGACGAAGTTCTTGCCTCGCGGCCAATCCAGCCGCTGCGCGATCTCCTCGGCTGGGATTGGATACGCAAGGTGACCTTCCTCGGGAACGTTCAGTGTGGCCTCGAAGATCAGAGTGGCGTTCTCGCAGAGATCCCCGTGCTCCTCGATCCAGGCCTGCTGGTTCATCGCCACGAGAACGTTGGCCTCATCGCCTTCCGTCATCACCCGCGTGAGCCCCAAGCGCGTCTGGTACATCACCTGACCGCCGCGGATCTCTGCGGGGTAGGTGCGGAAGCTGTAGATCTCCAGACCCGAATAAGCAGCAATGCGTGTAAAGAGGTCGCCGAGGGTGATGGTCCCTTCCCCGCCCTCGCCTCCGACGCGGATAACAACCGTGACATCCGTATCTTGCATGGACACTCTCCCAGGAATAAGTCAGCGACCTTGCTCAGCCAACCCTGCGCACCAACCGTGCCTGAGCGCGAGGTCGCTGTCGATGATAGCAGGGGGCTGTTCTAAGCGCTTTGGATTATCTCGTGGCGTCACCGGCGCTCACCACGGCTGTGACATTGCCCTCGCCCCACGTCTCGACTTGGCCCTCCGGACCGAGCGCCAGCGCTACGCCTTCGGGGATACCAAGCCCCAACAGATTATCCCCGATCTGTGGAAGCGCTCGCAGAATCGGTGAGTTCTCCGTCCCGGTGAAGTGGGACACCACCACGGCATTCATCAGGAAACCGAACCCCATCGCTTGGGGATGGGGGGGGTGCGGCCCGAAGACCCACCGCCCCAAGGCGGCTGCTCCGGCACCGTGTCCCATCAACGTCAGGCCCTGCAGCGTGCTGTAACCCTCGACGATATGCGCCAATGCATCCGTATTATGGAGGTTGTTGACCAACGGCAGTGGATTCTCGCCCCCTAAGTAGAGAATGCCAGCTTCCTGCAACAGCGTCAGGAATTCGGAAGTCTGAAGCTGTGCTCGTGTCAGATCGGCCAGCGTAAAGGCCGCTCCGCCGGGCCCACCGAGGACGGTGTAGTGCTCCAGGATCTCTTCAGCGAGGGAACGACTTCCCTCTGCGAGCAGGACGACCATAGGGCGGTCGAGGTTGGCGAGGCTCAGCAGACGTGTGTCGATCTGGTCGGTTGTGCCCTGCTGCCAGTCGCCGCCGCCGGACAAAATCAGCCAGCCTTCACCGTCCAGCCAGCGTAGGGGGCCCTGTTGCGGCATGGCGTCTAGCTCCTCTGCGGCGGCATGAGCCGGCACAGAGACTCCACGATCACGGCTACCCCGTTGACCATCGCGCGCTCATCGATGTTGAATCGCGGGCTGTGATGGGGACGGTCTTCATAGTCCTCCAGCCCGGCGGTGACAAAGATGTAGCAGCCCGGCACCTCGTTCAGGAAGAACGAGGCGTCTTCGCTGCCCATCGTGCGTACCTCGGTCAGTGCATCCGAGCCCAGAAGGTCCGTTACGACGTTCTGTACGACTCGCGTGATTCGCTCATCGTTTACGAGGGCCGGGGCCACTGGGAACATCGTTACCTCAGCCGTCGCCCCCATCGTGCGCGCCGTCCCCTCGACGATTGCGTGGAGACGCTTCAGCACGACTTCACGTACCTTCGAGTCGTAGGTGCGAATCGTCCCTCGAAGCTCCGCGGTCTCCGGGATCACGTTGAACGCGTCGCCGCTCTGCACCGACCCTACCGTCACGACGGCGGTCTCGCGGCCTCCGACGTTCCGGCTGACGATCGTCTGCAAGTTTGCGATGGTGAGCGCCGCGGTCACGACGGGATCGATCGTCTCCTCGGGCATCGCGCCGTGACCGCCCTTACCCGTGATTGTGGCCTGCCAGGCCTCCGCGGCGGCCATGACAGGCCCGGGCGTCGCTGCTATCTGACCGAAGGGCAGAGGGCTCCAGACGTGCAGCGCCAGTGCTGCCTCGGGCCTTGGGTTCTCCAGGGCGCCCTCCTTCACCATGATTTCCGCGCCGTTGTCACCTTCCTCACCCGGCTGGAAAATCAGCTTCAGCGTGCCCTGCCACGCGTCGCGGTGCTCCGCCATCAGCTTGGCGACGCCGAGTCCCATCGCAACGTGGCTGTCGTGACCACAGGCGTGCATCCTGCCCGGTATCTCTGAGGCGTAGGGTACGTCGTTCTCCTCTTGGATAGGAAGCGCGTCCATGTCGACGCGATTCATGACCACCGGTCCCTCACCGTTCTCCAGGAGGGCGATGACGCCGCTCTTGGCGATCCCTTCCTGGACGGTATACCCGAGGGCCCGTAGCGTCTCGGCGACGATCCCGGCAGTGCGGGGCGTCTCCAACCCCAACTCAGGGTGCCGGTGGATGTCACGCCGCCATGCGATGAGCTGGTCAAAGATGCGATGCGCTTCTTCAAATGTCTTCATACATAATCTCTCCTGGTACCAGACGGTTTTCTAAGTGTAGCGAGGGCGGCGCGGTCACGCAAGTATGAATTGTAACCGAAGCGCAAGAAAATCCTCCCAAGACTCGCGAGTCTTGGGAGGATCTAGAGTATGGGGCGCAGTGCGCGCCGAACCTGAGATGCGATGTTTACAGCTCGTATAGGGCTGTGTATTTGTCGCGCAGATAGGTCAGCAGCGGTTGAGCGCTGATCTCCTGATCGAACTCACGCTGCATCAGCTCCGGCGCCGTGAACTTGCGACCGTGGCTGTGGACATGCTCACGCAGCCAGCTCAGTAGATGCGAAAACTGGCCCTCAGAGAACCCCTTTTCCAGATCGGCGATCGCTGCCTGGGCCTCACTGTAGATCTGTGCGGCCATCAGATTCCCCAAGGTATAGGTGGGGAAGTATCCGATCGTGCCATGGGACCAGTGGATGTCCTGGAGGCAGCCGTCAGCATCGCTGGGGGGTGTGATTCCTAAGTATTCCTCGTAGCGTGCGTTCCAAGCGTCCGGCACGTCTGCAACGGCCAGATCACCGGTCATAAGAGCCTTCTCCAGCTCGAAGCGCACGAAGATATGCATGTTGTAGGTCACCTCGTCGGCTTCCACCCGGATGAGGGACGGCTCAACTTTGTTGATTGCCCGATGGAACTCGGCAAGGGAGACACCTGCCAATTGCTCCGGGAAGAAGGCCCGCAGGATGGGATAGTAATAGTGCCAGAAGGGCAATCCGCGGGCGACCTGATTCTCCCAGAGCCGGGACTGCGATTCGTGGAGACCCAGGGTCGCGCCGCCGGCTAAGGCCGTGCGTTCGAACTTGTCCGGACTGCCCAACTCGTAGAGGGCATGTCCGCCTTCGTGAACGCTGCCGAAGATGGCCGATTGGGGTCGGTGTTCGTGGACGCGCGTGGTGACGCGCACGTCCGAGTTGCCAAACTCAATGGTGAAAGGGTGGGGGGCCTTGTCTTGGCGCCCTCGCCTGAAGTCGTACCCGATATCGCGCAGGAGCAGCACAGTGAAGTCCCACTGCTTCTGCGCCTCATAGGTCTGCTCACTGAAGAAGCTATCGTCGATCTCAGGCTTGTCCGCAATCTCTCTGACCAGGGGCACCAGGCCTGCTTTGAGCTCATCGAAGAGCGCGCCGACCTTGGCGGTGGTCATATCTGGCTCGAACTGGTCGAGGAGGGCGTCGTAGGGGTGTTCGTCGTAGCCCAGGTGTTCGGCCTTTTCAAGCTGAATCTCGACGATCTCCTGCAAGTGTGGCTCGAATATCGAGAAATCATCCTCGGTGCGTGCCGTGCGCCACGCGACAAAGCCCTTTGACGTCGCTCTGCTCTCGCGGGCGACGAGTTCAGTGGGGATCTTCGTCTCCTGATCGTACAGCCGGCGCGTGACGCGAGCGTGGCTGGCCTCGTCCGTGTCGTAATCCAGCCCTGCGACTTCAGCCTCGGCGGCCTCGAGCAAGGCCCCGGTCTCGTCCGAGGTGAAAATCTCATGCGCCATAGAGGCCAGCGTCGCCAACTGCTCCGATCGCGGTCCGACCCCTTCCTCGGGCATATTCACTTCCTGATCCCAGCTCAGGACCGCCGCAGCGTGCCGCAGGTCGGCGACCTTGGCGAGCCGTTCCTTCAGAGCGTCCAGTTTCTCTCCCATGTGGTCTCCATTTCTCTTAGGTGATTCTTTGTACCGCTAACGTGACGGCGAGGCCGTCAACGTCGTCCTCGAGGACCTCGTCGCCCGAGGGCGCGTCGACGGCCTCAAGGGTGTCCGCCAGCACCTCGTCCTTGATGGCCTCTCCATGGCTCTTGATGGCCTCGGCGAGGCTTCCTTCAGCCTTGTACTCGACCCTAACCCGATCCGTCAGGTCGTAATCGGCCTGCTTGCGCAGCTCTTGAACGCGCCGCACGATCTCTCGTGCGAGGCCCTCCTGCTCCAGCTCCGGGGTGATGGTCGTGTCGAGAGCGACGACGAGGCCGCCCTCGCCGGCGACGCCAAAGCCTTCACGGGCGTGGGTCTGCACCAGCACCTCATCCGGCGCCAGTGTGACCTCGCTGCCGTCCTCCAGAGTCAGCTCAAGGCTTTCGTCGGCGTTGATCTTCTCCACAGCCTGGGCAGCATCGATCTCATCGAGCGCTTTCCGCACCAGTGGGAAGCGCCGCCCATACTTCGGGCCGAGTACGCGGTTGACGGGCAGCAACCGATAAGCGACCAGCTCGCCCTCTTCCTCGACAAAGGTGACGTCCTTCACATTGAGCTCGTCGGCGAGCAGGTCCAGTAGCTGTGTGAGCTCGGCGCGATGGCGCGGGTCGGTGGCAATCAACGCCTCCGCCAGCGGTTGTCGCACTTTCAGGCCATTGGAGGAGCGGATCGAGTGGCCCAGCGTCGCCGCCTGGCGCACCGTCTCCATCGCGTCCACAAGGCCCTGCTCCTGTTCGCTCAGCGGCTCCGCAGTGGGCCACATGCAGTGGTGCACGCTGCCCGGCGCGGTCTCATCTGCGCCACAAACCAGGTTTACGTACATTGCCTCAGACATGAAGGGCAGCACCGGGGCGAGGACCTTCGCAAATGTGACCAGCACGGCGTAGAGCGTCTCGTAGGCCGCGGTCTTGTCAGCGTCGGACATCGGACTTTCACCCCTGGCGGCCCAGAAGCGCCGGCGGCTGCGGCGGACATACCAGTTGCTGAGATCGTCCAGGAAAGCCTCCGCCGGCTGCGCGATGCGTAGCGGAATGTAGGCCTCGTAGCCCTCCGTCATCGCGAGGAGGGTCTCTCGCAGGCGCGCGATGATCCACCGATCCAGAACCGTGGGCTCGCTGCCCGGGGTCCACGGTTCGTGCAGGTGGGGCTGCCCTTCTTCCAGGCGAGCCGGGTTGTCCATCAGCGCCGCCGGTGGCGTCCACTCATCGATATTGGCGTACGTGACGAAAAACGCGTAGACGTTCCACAGAGGGATGATGAAGCGACGCCGTGTCTCATCGGCTCGGTTGTAGCCAAAGAGCAGGTTTTGATCAAGCTTCTGATTCATATAGAGCCAGCGCATCGTATCGACGCCCATGTTCTCGGCGGCGTCATCGAACCAGATCGCGTTGCCCCAGGACTTGTGCATCGGGCGACCATCCTCTGCAAAGAGGGTCGCGTAGCCGTGCACGACCTTGGTGGGTGCGCGGTTCTCGTAGACGGTGCTCATCGTGATGAGACTGTAGAACCAGTTGCGGAACTGACCGGGAAAGGACTCGCTGATCCAGTCAGCGGGAAACCAGGTCTCCCAGTACTCGCGATTGGTACGATAGCAGAGCGTTGAGTACGCGACGCTGCCGGCGTCGAGCCAGGGGTTGCCGACATCAGGAATGCGCGACATCGTGCCGCCGCACTGCGGGCACGCGATCTTGACCGCATCCACATACGGACGGTGCGGCGTGTGGCCCTCAAAGACCTCCCAGCCCGCCACGGCGCGCTCGCGCAGCTCGTCCTCGCTGCCGATGACCTCATAGTGGTCGCAGCCTTCAGTTTCGCAGACCCAAATCGGCAGCGCGAGGCCCCAGTAGCGCTTCTTGGAGATCATCCAATCCTGCATGTTGCGTAGCCAATCCATCTCGCGCGCGTAGCCGAACTCTGGGATCCACTTGATCTCATCGACCACGTCCATGATCTGGTAGCGCAGGCTAGCCGCTTTCTCGGTCTCGGTGACCTCTTCTCGTGGTTTGTCGTAGAGCTCTCCCATATCGATGAACCACTCGTCCACCAGCCGGAACACCAGCGGCGTGTCGCACCGCCAGCAGACAGGATAGCGGTGAGTGTAGGCGTCGACGCGATAGAGTCGGCCTTTGTCCTCCAGGTCGTGGAAGATGTCGTGCGCGACCTCGTGGACGTCGCGCCCTGTCAGCCATCCAAAGCCCTCTCTGAAGAGCCCATTCTCTTTCAGCGGCGCGACCGCGGGCAGATCGTACATCTCGCCTAATTCGAAGTCCTCGGCACCGCATCCCGGCGCGATGTGGACGATGCCCGTCCCCTCCTCCTCACCGACCTCGTCCCAGGGGATGATTCGGTGATGGTTGGGGACATCCCTTTCTTGGATTACGGGCAGATCATCGAAGGGGCCCTCGTATTGCCACCCGATCATTTCCTCGCCATGAAGATGGCCCAGGATCTCGGGCTCGCCTTTCACGATCTCCTCAAGCGTGCCCGCAGCAAGATAATACGTCCAGCCATCGCTTGCCTTGACCTTGACATACGTCAGTTCGGGGCCCACGGCGGCAGCGACATTGCTCGTGAGCGTCCACGGCGTGGTCGTCCAGACCAACAGGGCCTCTTTCTCGCGGCCCCGCAGCGGGAAGCGCACGACCGGCGCATCGTGGGTCAATTCCCGGTAGCCATCCGTCACGATCTCGTGCTGGCTGATGCCCGTCTCGCACCGCGGGCACCAGGGCATCACGTCGTGACCCTTGTAAAGCCACCCCTTCTCCCACACGCGCTTCAGGAAGGTCCAAATCGTGTAGTTGTTCTCTGTGGCAAAGGTGAAATACGAGCCTCCCAGTTCCGGCATGCCCAGTTGGCCTACGACCTGCTCGACGGTGCCGGTGACGGGGCCCTGGGGCCCCTCAAGGATGATCTCTTGTTGCGGATCCTCCAGCAGCTTGTCGGCAAGGTCGCGCAGCGTAGCGGGATCATTCCAATCCATCCAGTAGCCCAATCGAATCGACTGCTCTGTCTGTCTGGCTGCTTGCCGCAGTACCCGTGCCTTGCACTCCAGCACGAAGGGCGCCAATCCATACACCTCGATATCGTGTTTGGATTCGAACCCCTTCTCTTTCTCGACCTCGACCTCGACCCAGAGTCCTTGGCAATCAAAGCCGTTCTGATATCGCTCCTGATATCCCCGCATCGCCCAGAAGCGCTGCCAAAGATCCTTGTAGGTGCGGCCCCATCCGTGGTGCACCCCCATTGGATTGTTGGCCGTGATCGGACCGTCGATAAAGGACCAGCGTGGTGCGCCCTCCCGCAGCTCGTTCAGCTTGCGAAACGCCTGGGTGCGCGCCCAGAAATCCAGAATCTGATGCTCTAGCTCTATGAAGTCCACTTGTGTGCTGACTGGCTTGAATCCCATGCTTCTCCTCCTGCGTACCCCTCGAAAATGCAAAACGCCCCCATCCCTTCAGGGACGGGAGCGTGAGATCTCCTTCTGCTCTCGCGGTACCACCCTGCTTGTCCCGCATTGTGCGGGGCCGCTCGGTCGGTGGCCGATACCACCGTGCTTAGGGTAACGGGGCGCAACCCCGGCCCGGTCTAGTCGCACTGCCAATACTCGCTTGGCACGCTTTCGGCGGGCAGCTCCGGAGGGATTTTCGGCACAGCCTTCGCCGTCCGGCTCACACCCTCCCGGACTCGCTGAGGC
>JBNGCP010000035.1:32393-36728 GCA_049974845.1 Anaerolineae bacterium
GATTTTCGGCACAGCCTTCGCCGTCCGGCTCACACCCTCCCGGACTCGCTGAGGCGCGTGCCTGCACCTACTCGTCTCCATCGACGCTTGTGGCCAACTAACGCTTCCATTATGTCATAGGCACTTGTTGTGTCAAGCTTGTCGACTAGGTGCAACGCACCTAAGCTTCGTAGACCACGACCCGATGTCAAAGGCACCGCTCGCTGTCGGGTTTAGGTGCGTTGCACCTTACCCCACGTTGACTGCGATTGTCCTGGTATGAACATGAGTAGCTCTTCACGCTGAAGAGGTTGCTCGCTTGTCGTCCGGCGCCCACGTGGTGTGGGAGCTGCCGATTCGTGGAGCGGGTGTTGCGGCGTGACGGCTCGGGTTTTCCTGCGTCAGCCCCCAGAGTCGTAGCGAGATTGCAGCCCTTGATCGTCTCGCTCGGCCAGCGCCTGCTTGAACTCCTCCAATGACGCCACATCGTGTCGATATTGGAACGGCCACATGCTCTTTGTATGGAACAGCGCGACCCGATCTCCGTCTTGGAGCTCGTGATCCAGATCTGGCTGCAGGCCGGGCATCGCGCTCAGGTTTCCATTGATGAAGGTGATGCCACGTTCCTCCGTGGGCAGGTCGAGGGCACGCAATAGCTCCGCCAAGGTCTGACCGCGATTAAGATCGACCGTCACTTGGGCATGGATATTGCCGTCGCTGCCGCCGTAGCGCGCTAAGGGACCGTAAAGATGAACCTCTATTTCCATCAACCACCTCCGACAGGGGGAAAGAGGCCGACCTCAGCCCCGGGCTCCAGTTCGAACTGGAGAGCGCGGGCGCGCCCATCGACGTACGCGACCTTGGTCTCTCGCTCTGGGATGCCGAGATGGGCGATCAGGTCTGCGATCGTGCTTCCCTCAGACAGGGTAACCTCGAAGGGCTGACCGCTCTTGTAACCTTCAGGAGCGTAGCGCTTGAGCATCGCAAACAGCTTAACGGTAATGGTCATAGGCTCTCTCGTCCGACTCTCTCTATCCAGGCCATATCATATCAGAATTCGCATCAAGAGCAGCACGCCGGAGCATCCGTCGCTCCGGCGTGCTTGTGACCTAGGTTCTCGTCTACGCCGTTCGACGGGGTCTACAGCTCCCCATAGACGGCATCAAGCGTCTCGTCCGTAATCTCGGCCTTGACGTTGTGGGGAGGAAGTGCCTCATAGTGCATGAACTCCGGCAGGCGATCGTGGGCTTTGGTAAAGCCGGCCTTCTCATTGAAGGCGCGCTCGCGCCGCAGGATCTCAGCTCCCATTTCGACAAGGTCGTCCCCGGACATATCCGTTCCCAGGACGCCGTTGATTTCGTCGACCATACCCTCAAACCCGGTGGGAATATCCAGGATCGCGAACGCGATGAACAGGCAGTGTCCGCTGGAGTCGATCAGGGCCGTGGTCTTCTGGAATGCGCGACTGAGATCGGCCTTGGCCCTCTCCGCTTTCAGCGGATCCGACTCACCGCCCACAGCGAGGATTTCCGGGGCGATGGTATACCCCGCTGTGTGATCAGCGCCCATCGTGCTGGTGGCGTAGGTGACGCCGATCCCCTTGACGGCGCGCGGTTCGTAAGCCGGCATGGCCTGCCCCTTGACCGTCGGGCTGCGGGGATTGCCGAAGGCTTTGGCTGTTTCGGCTGCACCCATGCCCAATAGCCGCCCCATCGGGGTCCCCTGCCCAATCTGCTTCACGAGGTCGATGGCGCCCTCTACATCTCCGAACTCGATGACGCCCGAGTCCATGGCGACACCGATGGTGACGCCGGTCTCGATGGTGTCCAGGCCGTACGCATTGCAGAGCCTGACTAACTCACCAATGGCATCCAGGTCGTCGATGCCGCAGTCCGCGCCGAAGGCCCAGTCGGACTCGTACTCGATGCAGGAGGCGATCTCTTCACCCTCCTTGTTGTAGAGCGTGTTCGAGCACTGGATGATGCATCCCGGGCTGCAGTTGTGATTGTAGATCTCTCTGCCCATCCGTTCCTTGTTAGTCTCGAAGATGGCCTCGCCGGCGATGTCGGCTGCGCCCTCGAAGCGGCCGCTGCGGAAGTTGCGGGTTGGCAGGCCGCCGGCCTCGTTGAGGATGTTGATGAGGATCGCCGTGCCATAGCTGTTGAGCCCGCCCTTGGGCTTGGTGATGGGGTGCTCCATCAGAGCATCGCGCATTTTCTTCTGCCCTGCCTTGAAGAGATCGGGGTTGGCGATGTGGACGCCGGGCCCGCCGGTTGAATCGATGATGAGGAACTTCAGCCCTTTGCTGCCCATCACCGCGCCAAGCCCGCCGCGCCCGGAATAGCGCGTGGGGCGCTTCTTCATGTCGTTGAAGACGATGCCTGAGTTCGGATATCCAAACTCTCCAGCCGTGCCGATGCCTGCCACGTAAGCCTTATCCCCAAACTGGTCATAGACCTTCGGATAGACGTCATAGAGATCCTGGCCCGTGTAATCGTCGGCGGGCAAAAACGCTACGGTCGGCTGACCGTCCTTGATCGTGATGTGCGCCGTCCAGAACGACCCCTTCTCCTCCGGCTGTCCTTCAACGATTACCGCCTTGATGCCCATCTTGGCGAGGGCCGGGGCCCAGCCAGTGCCCGCGTTTGACTCTTTGATGCCTCCAGTCAACGGCGACTTGCCCCCTACCGAGACACGCGCCGAGGTCGGGGCGGATGTGCCGGTGATGATGCCGGGCGCAAAGACCAACTTGTTGTTGGGGCCGAGCGGATGGCACCCAGGGTCGACCTCGTCGTAGATCACCGTCGAGGTCAGGCCGCGGCCGCCGAGCTGCTTATAGCGCTCGGGTACTTCCTCAAGCTTGTACGAACGGTCGGTCATATTCAGGCGAAGCATCCACATTGTGCTACCTCCTTAAGTTTGGATTCTGCAGTCACTACTGAACAGGCCAGCACCATCCGAGTGAGTGCTCGTGCCGCAGGGCTGGCAGGCCCAACGCCTTCACACAAAAAGAGGCAGCTCATGCTCGGCGCAGCCGAGATGAACCGCCTCCTTTGCAAACACGGCAGGCAGCAGAATCGCTTCCGCTACCCTATCGCTCAGCGGACCCGGGG
Source organism: Anaerolineae bacterium (assembly GCA_049974845.1). Classification (GTDB taxonomy): domain Bacteria; phylum Chloroflexota; class Anaerolineae; order B4-G1; family SLSP01; genus PWVB01. Next base: position 35,486 of record JBNGCP010000035.1, read on the forward strand.
GGCCCGACTGAGTCGGAGGTCAAGGGTGTTACCCAATACTGTTTGCGGTGGACCGGGTATCTTTTCATGCTTATGATACCAATATGTCGAGAGTATGTCAACATGACAATGCACACTTTCCCGATACGCTACCTCATTCCACCGTGCTAACGTCGAGGGACTCAGATGAGTTGCCGTCTAGATCCTCGACGACGAAGCCGACAACGTAGACGCCGGCGGCTGCATTCAGCTCTTCCCACGTGAACATCTCGTCGCCAAAGGTAAGCGTGCCTCCCTCTAGCGTCGTCGTCTCCGCCAGGTTTCCGTTGTCGTCCAGATCCCACCACGTGTCGAGGACCGTGAAGGTGTCCCCGGTGTTGGGAATGATCTCGCGCGGTGCGCCGACGCCGTCCTCGCCGGTGAAACCAAAGACTTGTCGCAATACACCATTGCTGAAATAGAGCCGAGCATAGCGCGTCTCACCATCCGCTGCATATGTATAGATGCCGTCGACGCTGTAGACGGCCTCCTTGAATTGCCAGCGTCGGCTGTGTCAGCCCACCCGACTGGGTCGGAATCGCGAGGAGCAAGCTGCCGCCCGATCCCGACAACAGGAACGTCGCGATGAGCACACAGGCGCAGATGACAATCAGGATAAGGAGGCCAAGAAGGATGAGAGGCGGGATTTTACCTCCCCCAGTAGATTGAGCAGTCCTTGTATCGGGATCTGAGGTGCACCGACGGTCTGGCTTATGGTGGGACGCGTTGTGTATATTTGGCTTTGAGGACGCTGGCTGGAAGAGCTCGTCGGCTCTGCGGTATCCTCACATCGTCCCCGACTCGGGGCGCTAGCGCGTTCTCTGTCCTCTGGCTCCGACGAGTCGTCGCGCCGTTTCCGTGATGCTCGTATCTTTCTATCAGACATGGTTACCCTCACTATGTGGTTCGTTTTCGCCGGCGCTTCTTGCTGGTCCGGCAACATACCTGCTGCACTCGTTGGCAGCACCCCTTGATGATCTAGTCGCACGGCCGAACGTCGGATCGCATCGTCGGATGTGTGAGGGCGATGCGTGCTGGGCGACTGACCTGAGCCCTAATAGACTGCCAACGCCGTGCTAATCCGCCGAGATGCTTTGAAGCCCTCTTTCCTCAAATGATAGCACGCCCTTCGATATGGTCGACGAAGTTGTGTCGGTGCACATTGCAGTAGCACTATCCTTGCACTTTTACAGGTTCATAGAGCCAACTGAGCACAGACTTGCTC
>JBNGCP010000036.1:0-12050 GCA_049974845.1 Anaerolineae bacterium
CAGTAAGCACTGCTAGATAGTCCTGCGTGGTTTCCTATTTCCTGCTCCTGTCTTTCCGCATTCTAGTCTCTGCGCCCACCTTGACAAGGATACTGCGGGCCGGGCGGAGTGGCAATTGCGACCAGCGGTGTGGGAGACCCGATCAGAAACTCATTTGGCAGCAAAAAGATATCCGCTATAATGAGATTGAAGCGTGGGCGAGTAGTCACTCGACATCAATCCCCGCGACGAAAGCACCTTGACAACCCCAGCCGACAATGCTACAATGCTAACAATCGATATTATGGTCGAACAAACCTCAGTTCGCTGTATCCGTCCGATTCTAATGTATGATTGACCGAGGAGGTCCATTTCCCCTAGGCTGTAGGGTCCCTGTACGCGTGTTTGGGGATCTCTGTTTTGGGTGAGCTATCCCGATCGTGGGATTAGCTCGTGCAGCGTTCCTAAGTTCATTTCATCAAAGGAGGAAGAGTATGTCGGAGAAGAAACTGAAGTTAAGTCGTCGAGAGTTCCTGTACACCTCGGCGATGGCCACCGTCGGCCTCGCGATTACGGCGTGTGCAGGCCCGGAGACGGAGACGGTGGAGGCCCCGCCTGTGGAAGAGACGGTCGAGAAGGCGGTAGAGGCCACACCCACGCCACGGCCCACCCTGGCTGCCACAGCCACGCCACGGCCCACCGCGGCACCGGAGGCGGGATATAATGAAGCGCCTCAACTGGCCGATCTGGTTGCCAGCGGCGACCTGCCGCCGGTGGACGAGCGGCTCCCTGCAAATCCGTTGGTCCTCGAGCCGCTTAACGAGATCGGGACCTATGGCGGCACTGTGCGGACGTTCTACAGCTGGGAGGGCCACCTGCTGGAGTGCCAGTACGGCCACTCAGCGGTGCGGTGGATCGATGATGGCCTCGACATCGCCCCTGGCATGTGCGAGTCCTGGTCCACCAACGAGGACAACAGCGAGTGGACCCTGGTCTTCCGCAAGGGCCTGAAATGGTCCGATGGTGAGCCGGTGACGGTAGACGATGTGCTCTTCTGGTGGGAGGATATGGTTCTCGATCCAGATCACTCCGACGCTCCGCCCGACTTCGGTACTTCGGCCGCGGGCACGCTGGTGGAGTTCATCAAGGAAGATGATTACACCCTCACCCTCAAGTACGACACGCCCGCGCCGCTGACGCTGAAGCGTCTGGCGATGTGGGTCAACGCTGGGATCGGTCCCCGCTGGATCGTGCCGAAGCACTACGTCGAGCAGTTCCATCCGAAGTACAATGATGAGTACCCGGACTATGAGGAGTTCGACCTTAGGCAGAACAACAAGACGAACCCCGATATGCCGGTGCTCAACCCCTGGATGCTGACACGGTACGAGCCCTCCCTGCGCCAGGTCTTCGAGCGCAACCCCTACTACTACGCCGTGGATCCCGAGGGGAACCAGCTCCCGTACATCGACGGTATCGACGCCGAGTTCATCGATGACGCTGAGGTGCAGAAGCTGCGGATCATGCAGGGCGACATCGACTGGAACCACTTCCACCGCATCACTCTCGCCGACGTCGGCACCCTCAGGGACAGCGAGGAGTCCGGCAACTACGAGGTCCGCTTCTGGGACAGCGGTTCCGGCACCGGGATGATGTACTTCTGGAACCACGATCATCCCGATGAGAAGCTCCGCGAGCTGTACCGCAACCCGAAGTTCAAGCAGGCGATGTCCCACGCGATGGACCGCCCGCGCATCAAGACGGTCGTCTACTATGAGACCGGTATGTTGACCACGGGCACGATGAGCCCCAAGGCCATCGAGTTCAACTTCAACGCCGAGGCGCAGGCCCTCTATCAGGAGGCCCGCGACGCCTATGTGGACTACGATCCCGAGCTGGCGATGTCCCTGCTGGACGAGATCGGCGTCGTCGATGCCACCGGCGATGGCTTCCGCGACTTCCCCGATGGGAGCCCCTTGGAGGTCGTGATCGACGTGCAGGCTGATGCCGGCGACGAGTGCATGCGCTCGCTCGAGATCGTCTCCGAGAACTGGCGGGAAATCGGCCTCAATGTCATCATCAACCAGATGCCCGGCGCCGAGTTCGGCGTAAGCTGGGAGGCTGGGCAGCTCAGCATCCACACCAACTGGGAGGTCGGCGACGGGCCCGACCACCTGCTCTACCCGAGCTGGATCGTCCCGAACGAGCCCGGCCGCTGGGCGCCGCTCTGCGGCAACCGCTTGCTGTACAAGGGCACGGAGCGTGAGGACACCGAGGGTGAGAAGAGCCCGTGGGATCGCCAGCCGCCGCGCTTTAACTCAGATGAGGTGGATCTGATCGGGGAGGCCGTCTGGCGGCTGCAGGAAGAGCTCTATCCGCCGGCCATCGTCGAGCCCGATGAGATGGCGCGTCACGAGCTGGTATGGGAGATGATCCGCATCCACATCGACAACACCTTCTTCGTCGGCAGCGTCGCCAACTACCCGCGCATCATCTTCGTCAGCAAGAACATGATCAACGTCCCCTACACGGAGGATCTGACCCTGGGTGGCTTCGTCAACCCGTGGATTATCCCCTATCCTGCGGTGGTCAACCCCGAGACCTGGTCCTTCGCTTGAGGTGACGGGCTGTTGCATCGCAGAGGTAGCTAGATCGGCCGAGGGGCAAGGCATTCGATGCCTTCCCCTCTGCCTTTTTGATAGTTGGTACACTAGGTGTGAGGAGGTTCCAGGATGACTGGATATATACTGCGGCGTCTTGGGTATATGGTTGTCACGCTGATCTTCGTGATCATCGTGGGCTTTATCCTCATCGAGCTCCCCCCCGGATCGTATCTCGAGTTCCATATTCAGAATCTCCGGCAGCAGGGCGGCAACATCACCAGGGATCAGATCGAGGCGATTGAGCGGCGGTACGGCCTTGGGGATCCCGTCTACGTCAAGTTCTGGAAATGGATCTCGGGCTGGCCGAGTGGGGACTTCGGCGAGTCCTTTCAGCACAACCGCCCGGTCAGGGAGCTGATTGGTAGTCGGCTGACCTACACCATTCTTATCTCTGTCCTGACCTTGATCATTAGCTGGTCTATCGCCATCGTGGTGGGGGTCTATTCTGCCACCCATCGCTACACGATCCCCGACTACCTCATCACCGCGCTGCAGTTTGCCGCCCTGGCGATTCCTAACTTCCTATTAGCGCTGGTGTTGATGATCTTCCTGCAGCAGACCTTTGGGATGCACGTCGGGGCGCTCTTCTCTCCTGAATATCGCGATGCGCCTTGGAATCTGGCCAAAATCGGGGATCTGCTTTCCCACCTTTGGGTGCCGATTGTGATCCTGGGGGTCGCAGGTACGGCGTGGACGAGCCGCGTGATGCGCGCCAACCTGCTGGACGTGCTCAATATGCAGTACGTACAGACGGCGCGGGCGAAAGGCGTCAAGGAGCGGAAGGTGATCTGGAAGCACGCCGTGCGCAACGCGCTGCATCCGCTGGTGATGACGTTGGGCATGAGCCTTCCCGGCATCATCGGCGGTGAGCTGGTAGTGGCGACCGTACTGAACTTGCCGACCAGCGGCCCGTTGTATTTCAATGCCTTGATGCAACAGGACATGTATCTCGCGGGGACCTTCCTGGTTTTCCTCTCGGTCGCGCTGCTCATCGGTAACTTGCTTGCCGATCTGCTGCTGGCGTGGCTCGATCCGCGAATTCAGTACCAGTAAAGGATAATCGCGATGGCAGAGACAACTTCGGAAGCGACAGCCAGAGACATTGATGCGCAAGAGGTCAGCGACGTCGGAGAGCTCTCGCAGACCACGCTGATCTGGATGCGGTTCAAGCGCAATAAGCTGGCCGTTATTGGTGGCATCGGGTTGATCATCATGTACTTCCTGGTGGCGATCGGCCCGTTTCTGGCGAGCAATAACTACCGACTTCAGAATCAGCATTACCTGTACGGGCCGCCAACCCCAATCACCTTTGTCGGACCGGACGGCAGGCTAGGGCTGCGGCCTTACACGTATGAGTTCACTACCCGACTGGACCCGGAATCCTTCAAGTTCGTCTTCGATATCAACCGCGACCAGAAGCTTCCGATTCGGTTCTTCGTTCGCGGCGACCCCTATACGATGCTGGGGTTCATCAAGAGCGATATCCACTTGATCGGCGTGGCGGGGGAACAGCGCTTCTATCCCCTCGGCGCGGATGCGTTAGGCCGGGACGTCTTCGCTCGTCTGATGAGTGGGGGGCAGATCTCCATGACCGTGGGGCTGTTGGGTGTGTTTCTGACCATCATCCTCGGTTCTGTGATGGGGACCATCTCCGGCTACTTCGGGGGTCTGGCGGATGATGTCATTCAACGCGTCATCGAGCTGATCCTTTCGTTCCCGACCGTACCGCTGTGGGCCGCCTTGGCCGCGGCGTTGCCGCCCATCTCGCAGAACTTCACCGTCGTTCACCGCTATTTCCTGATCACCGTGGTCCTCTCGCTGGTGAACTGGACCGGGTTGGCGCGGCAGTTGCGAGCGAAGGTCATGTCGTATCGTGAGGCGGACTTCGTGATGGCCGCGTTGGCGGCGGGGGCGAAGGACGGACGGATTATCTTCACGCACATGATGCCCAATGCGGCCAGCCACATCATCGTCGTCGGGGCGCTTTCGATCCCGGGGATGATTTTGGCTGAGACGTCGCTGAGCTTTCTTGGTCTGGGGATTCTGCCCCCGGCCGTGAGCTGGGGCTCGCTGTTGAGCGACGCCCAAAACGTGTCGGTGGTGATCGAGCATCCCTGGTTGATGACGCCGGGGATTGCGGTGGTCCTGTCCGTGCTCTTCTACAGCTTCTTGGGAGACGCACTGCGCGACGCTGCTGACCCATACTCGATCTAACAGCGAAAGGGATTTGCTAATGTCCGAGCAAGTTAGCGTTTCACAAGCAGGCACTGTCGAGGAAACGCAGCTGTCTGCGCCGCGAGATACCATCGTTGACGTTCGCGATCTGCACACTTACTTCTTCACCGATCTCGGTGTGGCGCGCGCGCTCAACGGTGTGACCTACAGTATCCCCCGGGGGAAGGTGCTGGGCATCGTGGGTGAGAGTGGCTGTGGCAAGAGCGTGACGGCGCTGTCGATCATGCAACTCGTGCAGCCACCTGGACGAATCGTCAAGGGTGAGATCGTGCTCCATCGCCGGAACGGCTCTCGACAAGAAGACGTGGTGATCACAGACCTGAATCGGCACAGTTCTGAGATGCGCCGCATCCGCGGGGCCGACATCGGCATGATCTTTCAGGAGCCGATGACGTCCCTCAACCCTGTCTACAAGGTTGGTGACCAGATTGGAGAAGCCATCCTGCTGCACCAGGGTGTGGACGAGGACGAGGCACGCAATCTTTCCATTGAGATCCTCCGTCGCGTCGGCATGCCGTCGCCGGAGCGCGTGGCCGATAACTATCCTCACCAACTGAGTGGTGGCATGCGGCAGCGCGCGATGATCGCTCTGGGTCTCTCCTGTGCGCCGGCGCTCCTGATCGCGGATGAGCCGACGACGGCGCTGGATGTGACGACGGAGGCTCAAATCCTCGATGTGATGCGGGGCCTCCAGCACGATATCGGGATGAGCATCATGTTCATCACCCACGACCTGGGCGTGATTGCGCAGATGGCCGATGAGGTTGCGATCATGTATCTCGGTCGGATCGTGGAGCAAGCGCCGGTCGAGGCACTGTTTTACGACGCGCTGCATCCCTATACACGCGCGCTGTTGCACTCTATTCCGCAGATCAAACGCGATACGAAGGTAAGACTCGAGCCCATCAAGGGCGTCGTGCCGAATCCCTACTCGCGGATTTCCGGCTGCCCCTTCCATCCGCGTTGCGCATCCTTCATGCCGGGTACGTGTGATGCGGCTGTGCCGGCGATGACCTACACCGACGATGGCCGGGCGGTGCGCTGTTTCCTGTACTCCGACGAGGTGGAAGAGGACGAGGTGGAATAGCATGAGCAACCCAACCAATCGCACTGATCCGAAGGAAAATAACCTGCTGCTCGACGTCAAAGGTCTCAAGAAGCACTTCCCCATCCGCCGGGGGCTCTTCCAGCGCGTCACAGGCTACGTGAAGGCCGTGGATGGCATCGACCTGTTCATCCGCGATGGCGAGACTCTGGGCCTGGTGGGTGAGAGCGGCTGTGGCAAGACCACAGCCGGGCGTACGATTCTGCACTTGTACGAGCCTACAGCAGGAACGGTCAGGTTCAAGGATCCCAATCTGGGATGGGTGGACCTGGCATCGATGACTCGGCAGGAGCTGCAGCCGATCCGCCCTAATATGCAGATCATCTTCCAGGATCCGTTCATGTCCCTGAACCCGCGGATGACGGTGAAGCGCATCGTCGCCGAGCCCGCCATCATTAACAACGTGGCTGAGGGGCAGGAGCTGACGGACCTGGTTGCCGAGATGCTGAGGGTGGTGGGGCTGCGGCCGGAGTATATGAGCCGGTATCCCCACGCGTTTAGCGGTGGTCAACGGCAGCGTATCGGCCTGGCGCGCTCGCTGATCCTGCATCCCAAGCTCATCATCTGCGACGAGCCGGTCTCGGCGCTGGACGTCTCCATTCAGGCGCAGGTGCTCAACCTGCTGGAGGATCTGCAGGAGGAGTTCAGCCTGACCTACTTGTTCATCGCCCACGATCTCTCTGTCGTCCAGCATATCTGCGACCGGGTCGCCGTGATGTACGTCGGCAAGCTTGTGGAGATGGCCTCGACGGAGGAGCTCTATTACGATCCCAAGCATCCCTATACGGAGGCCCTGATGGCCGCGGTGCCCAAGCCCGATCCACGCATGCGGGACCGCCCCATTCGGCTGCCCGGCGAGGTGGCCAGCCCGGCCAATCCACCCTCCGGCTGTTACTTCCATCCTCGCTGCCGCTATGCCAAACCCGTTTGCTCTGAGGAAACGCCGGCCCTCAGAGAGGTCGAACCGGATCACTGGGTGAGCTGCCACTTTGCTGAGGAGCTGACTCTACGCGGCGTCATTCCGCCGTCAGAAGAATGAGTGAAGCTGACGACGATCGAACGAGGGGGGCGCTAGGGGCCTCGCGCACCGCAGCTTACGTGGTGACGTGGCTCGTTTCGGTCGCTCTGATCCTTCTCGATGTTGCGCTGGTGCGTTCGGCGTACCTGGCGATGGCGGCCTGGTGGGCGGATACCAGGATCACGCGCACCGCTGAGCGGATCAACTTCAATTTCATGATCAGCTTCGTCGATCGCGTGCTGTTGGTGGTGATGGTGATCGCCGGCCTGGTGGGTGTCATCGTTCTGGAACGGCGCTTTCGGGCGTTGGCTGAGGAGCGTGAGCTGCTGCGCAAGGGGTGGAAGCCGCTGGCGATTCTGGCGGCGATTGGCGCAGTCGCCTTCTTCGTACGTTTCTTGCTCTAGACCTCTGACTTCTCGGGCTGAACGTAGAGGGTGTTGACGAAGGCCATACTCTGCTCCAGCTCCTGGAGCCGCGCGTTCCGGCGCTGAAGCGCGTGTTTGAGCTGCGAACGACGTAGTCGCCAGTGAGGATGACGAAAGAGCCGCGTCCACAGCGTTGGATGCGGCTCTCTTAGTTTGGCCTGCAGGGTCTGGTACTCCTGCCGGGCTGTCTGGACGACCATCAGCTGGGCCCAATATCGCGCCTCAAGGGCGGAGATCATCTGATGGCGCTGGAGGATCCGGGCGATCTCCACCATCATCGCGATGGCGGTCTCCCGTTGCTCCGCAGGGAGCCGGGCCTGGAGGGCGAGCTGGATGCCAGTGTAGGATTTCTGATAACTTCGCAGGGCGTCCTTCGCCTGCGGTGAGAGCTCATTGGGGCGGTTCCTGATGTCCATAAGCTCGGGCGTCGTCAGCTCCTGGGCGAAATCGAAGTTTGCCTCTGCCCGGAAGAGGGCGCGCTGCGATGCCAGGTTGAGCACCTCCCCGCAGCGGTGGCAGGTCGCCCACGTCCTGTTGGGCTCATCAGGGGGGGGCGCAACCTCGACGCCGCAGCGAGGGCACTCGAACTGAATCTCGTCTCTCTTATCCATCTCGCTGTCTGTCATCGGAACCCGGCTCATTCCACGGTGTGGGAGCGCACCGGTCAGCTGATCTCAACCGTCATCATCGTGTTGTAGAACATCCCTTCGTAGTAGGCGAACTCCTCCTCGGTGGCGCCTTGGGCGATCAGCAGGAGGTGTCCCTCGCCCCAGTAGACGGAGCGCACCCAGCGCTTGCGCCGGACGTCATCCTCCATGAAGGTGTACCTTGCCTCAAAGATCTTGAGCGTTCGCGTCATCTTCTCTGTCTGCGACTCGATCTCGACGCCTGGAAGGGACTCCAGCCCGGCGATGAACCCCTTTCTGAGCACGGAGAGGTCCTTCTCGGTGACTTTGTAGGGCAGTATCCGCTTCTCGACGACAAAGCTCGTGTCCATACGGTCGGGGTGGGGCGTGAAAATCACGCCGTGGCGTCCCTCGACCATGGGGATCTCACGCCAGTCTGAGGGAAGCCAGAGTGCGTAGCCCCCCTCCTTATCCATGTATTTGTGCATACCTGTATAGCTGGGACGTCCTTTGGTCACATTGGCCTCCTGAGGCGCGGTGCAGAGTTTGCGATAGAGTGCATCATCATAGAGATCGTGGCGCGGCACCCGCGCCACAATGCCCCTCAATTCTAACACCGGCGGCCCCTTCGTCAAGGCGTAGGCCCCCGAGAGTTGGGGCTATCGCAAACCTTGAACCGCGTGCCAGCGCGGTAGCAATGCTCAGGCCGGTCAACATCACCGGACGACAGCGTGGCACATCGTGACGGCCTGACCGCGCGCTATTCCGCTTTCCGCGCTCGAAGCCGCCAGAGGACGAGGCGGACGATGGCATAGGCCACGAGCCCGATCACGATCACCCAAGGCAGGACGGCGATGGCGAAGAAGATGAGGAAGTCGCCAGCGGTGCGCAGGGTGTCCACCAGCGCCTCAAAGGAGCGCCTGATGGCCTCGGCGGGCCGCCAGGTGGTCGTCACCGGCTGGCTGGGCGGGTAAGGTTGCAGCTCGACGTGGATGCTGGCGAGGCGCGCTGCCTGCTCCAGATACTGCATACGCCCCTTGATCGACTCGAGGGTGGCCTCCCGCTCGGTCAGCTGCTGCTCTGCCATAAGGAGCTCCTCGGTAGTGGGGGCGTCCTCCATCAGCCCTAACAGGCGCTCGCGGGCCGCTTCCAGGCTCTCAAGGCGCGCCTCCAGATCCACGTACTCCTCCGTGACGTCCTGGGCCGATTCGCTGCGATGGGTTACCTCCACCGCCAGCTCTGCCACCCGGTCCATCGTCTCGTCGAAGCGCGTGGCAGGCACACGGATGCGAACCGTGATGTAGGGCCCGATGCCCGTCTGGCGCTCCTGGCTGGAGACGACGTAAGCGCCCTCACCCGCCATCTCGGCAACGATCCCCTCAATGGATTGGTGGGCGGCGTGGGGGTCGGTCACCACCATGGTGATGGTGCCATCGCGGATGATCAACCGTTCTTCGACTTCCTCCGCCGTGGCTGAACTGTAGTAGTACAAAGAGCTGTCATCGCGGTCGCCGACCTCTGCCTCCACGCGTTTCTCGACTACGACCGTTTCCACAACGACCGGTTCCTCGGGCACGGCTGCGTCCGAAGTTGTTCGCCCCGCGGAAAGCCCGAACATGCGCACGATCCCGGGTGGGGTGGCTGCGGGGCTGTGTCTCGCCCACCGGCCATACGCTGCGAGGCTGACCAGAAAAACGAAGGCGACCGCTACAACGGCGCCTCCGGCGACCAGGGCGTTTCGTAAGCGATGCGGTCGCCCGGTCGGGATCCCATCCTGCTGCTTAGGTTCGTCTTCCATCGTTTCTTCTCCTCCTTGCGGATCTTGTCGCCTTAGGCGCCGCCGAGTCAGCCACGACCGGCCCCGGCTCACCGTTGATGCGGCGATCGGCGGGGCTTCGGCCTCGCTTTCATAGGCCTCGTTGATCTCCAGGACCATGCGCTCCAGCGCCGGATCGGCCTCCGCCTTCTCCAGCACGGCAGCGATGGCTTCGAAGTCGCCGCGATCGAGGGCGCTGGTGTACCGGTAGAGCGCCTTCTCCCGCGCCAACCGCCGCGCCCGCTTCTCGTTCTGTTCGTTCGTAGCTATCATTCTTCCAGCCCTCCTGCCTTGCTCAGGGCCTCGCGAAGTCGGTTCAGCGCCCGGTGGAGCCGGACCCGCGCCGCGCCGGGCGTGATCCCCAGCTCCGCCGCGACCTGTTTGCCGCTCAGGTCGTGGAGCACGGCCAGGCGGATCACGCGTCGATCGCGCTCTGAGGCGTGAGAGAGCATCTCGCGGACGTGATCCTGCGCCGCCACCGCCTGGGCTGGATCCGGCGTGCGCGCAGCAGCTAACTGGTTGAAGAGCTCGTCCTCGCTCAGCAGTGCTTGGTGCCGGCTCATCATATCGCGGACCAGGGGCTCGCGGCGTCGGTCCTTAGCAAAGCGGCTCTGACGCCGTTTGATCAGGTTGGCGGCGATGCCCAAGAGCCAGGCCATCGGTTGCCCGCCGGCACGGAAGCGGTCAGCGTGGGCCAATGCCTCCACGGTGACCTCGCTCAGCAGCTCGGTCGCTGCCTGCGTCGCGTCCTCGCCGGCCGGCAGCCCAGCGCGCAGGAGGTAGAGGCGCAGCGTGCGAAGCAGCGTCTCGCTCTCGGCGTCGATGAACGACGCGAGTTGCTCCCGTCCGGCTGTGTTCGTCCTGACTTGATCCATGCATGTCTCACAGACGTCGCCTGGCCAGGGCCCGGAAGGGTCCCGCCGGGCGACTGGGTCGGATCGGGCCCTCTATCATGTATTCGATCTTGGGCCCGGAAATGTTACAGGTCTGCCTATTCGTCGGCGACTTCGATTGAGCTCCCCGCGATCCAGTAGGGGCCGCTGCACCGCTCAGGAATCTCGGTCTCCGTGGCCTGCTCGGCCGACGGTGAGGTGCCACCCCCCATGCGCACGCTATCGCCGACCTCGGCAACCACGACGCCCTCGCCGTTGCGGATCTGCAGCGTCCCGTCCTCCGCCGCCGTCACCGTGTGGTCATAGGGCCAGATGACGAGGTAGCTCTCATCTCCCTCGCCTGCCACCCGCAGACAGCCGTCGACCTCAACCAGGTCGCCGATCAGCAGGGCCGTCATCTCGGCCGCTAGGCCCTCTGGGGGTCGCTGGCGCGGGAAGACGACGCCCGGCGGCGTGTCCAGGGGAGGGGCCTCGGCGTAAGGCCCGGTCTCTTCGATGCAGACAGGGTCGGGCAAGCTCAAGCCGGCGGCATCGAGCTGGGTCAGGAGTGCCTCGGGGTCGGCGACGTAGAGTGAGACGCAGTTCGCCTGAACGTCAATGCCGCTGTCGGCGCGACTGTCGACCTCATTCAGGGCCTGATGGAGTGCTACCTGAGCGGCGCTGAGCTCCGCGAGCGTCCGCTCGGCCTCCCTCATCTCGACTTTGTCCTCCAGTGGTCCCGCTGCGACGTAACGGCGATAGATGCGGCGCTCGTCGCGGGTCACTGCGACGACGACTTTGTACTCAGGCTCGTGCTCGATCCAGAGGCCCGCGAAGGCGTCGGGCTCCTGCTCCTGAAGCACCGCTTGTAGCTCGCCGATGGGATCCTGTGCCCTCAGGCGCGCGATGGCCTCGTCGAGCGGGACGTCGTGCGCCTCAGCATAGGCCTCGGCGTCCCGGCGCAGCGCCTCGCTCGCTGGGGTCTGCGCCCCTGCCTGCAGCGTACAGCCAAACAACAGCCCCGCTACCGAAAGCAGCGTGAGCAGCTTGAGCTTTCGCATCATCTGGTCTCCTTTCAGAAGCAACATAGTTGCACGCGCTCTATTATCCTTTAGACGCAAAGGCGACGCCAATTGTTCCATGCAGGCTCTCCCGCCGACGGCCTCTGGCCCAGACGCAGCGGCGTCGTGGTATGCGATGGTGCCTGCCCGCGCAGGGCAAGGCATTCCGGCGGAGGTGACATCTCTCGCGGCCTCTGCCGCGTTCGGGGGTACTTGCGGAGCCGGTTGCGGTACGCGGAATGCCTGGCCC
>JBNGCP010000036.1:12150-22115 GCA_049974845.1 Anaerolineae bacterium
GCCCTGGCGCGCGGGTCACCCACGAACGTAGCGTCCTCGTCTGCGTCGACGGCTGCCCGCGCAGGCGACCTCTCTCGCGGGCTCTGCCGCGTTCGGAGGTACTTGCGGAACCGGTGGCGGTACGCGGAATGCCTTGCCCGCGGGCGCGTCGCATCCACGTAGGCGTCACCTATTGAATGCACCTGTTCGGCCGAAAAACTGAGCCCGTGCCCTGCCTCTGGGGCCGTCTGCGGCACGGGAACACAAGGGGGCCCTGCGCGGATGGAGTAGTGCTCGCGGCGCTCCCCCTCCTAGCCTCTCCCCTCGGGGAATGGAAGAGATGGGGACATGCGCCTCAGGGGGAGGAACACTGCGTCGCCTGCCTTGATCTACGGCACGTCCCAGGTAAGGGTCCACGGGCCTTGGACAAAGGTCCTGACGCCATCGATCTCGATGTGGTAGCGGCCCGCCCTTACAGCGGAGGTCTGTGGATTGAGCACGTCGAAGGCGAGCATAGCCTGGTGCAAGGAGGCGCCTTCTTCCACGGGCCCGGCGCCGCTGAGCGCCGTTGTGAGATCTACCTTCCGACCCTCGGGCGCGGTCACCGCCGCGATCTGCAGGCCGGAGAGCCAACGCGTCCTTTGGTCGGGCCTGTAAGGCTCCGACATAAGCCTGAGCAGCATCCTGCCGTTCAGGTCCTCTAGGCGGGCCTCGGTGAAGCGCAACTCGTAGCCGGCAAGCGCCAGCGGGATGTCAACCTCCCAGCTCGTACTCGCCAGCCATGGCGTCTCGCTGTCACCGGGCGTCAGCGCCAGCCCCTCGGGCACCGTCACGTCGAAGGCGGCGGTGGCGGGCTCGACCACGGCAACCGCCGGCACGTGCAGCGTCAGCCGTCGCGCCAGCGGCTGCAGGGGCTCGAAGGCGAATGCCGTGAGATCGGCCTCGGGTGCGGTGTGGGCCCCCCAGGAGACGTTTCTGCTCGGGGCGTAGGTATGACCGCGATTGTCGGTCAGCGCGAGCCCCTCCGGGCTGCTGTCGGGCCAGGTCCAGCGCAAGGCCGCGTGCAGGGTGACGTCCTGCGGAGGATCGAGCAACTCGACCTTTACAGCCGTGAGCCGGTCGGTGAGCACCGCTTCCTCCACGGCCAACGTCAGTCCGTTGCGGGTCTGTGTCGAGTCCGCGGGATGGCGCTTCACGGGTTCTGCGCTTGCTTCGCTTGCAGCCGCTGCGCCGGGGACCTCCCACGAGAGGGTCCAGGTGGCGTCGACGCAGAGTCGGGCACCGTCGACGCGCACGGTGACAGGGCTGTTGGGGATGCGAGCTACGTCCTGCACGACGAGGCCCGCCTGAACTTGCCTTGTTTGCGGCTTGTAGCCGCCCAGGCTACCGCTCCTGAAGCCGGCAGCTTCGCCGTCGAGCGTGAGGCCGCAGAGCCCGATTTCGCCGTCCTGCGCGGTGGGAGCGACGTCGAACCAGAGCACGGTCCGGCGCTCGATCTCCTCGGGCCGGCCGACCCGCTCCTCGATCAGACGGGCGCGGACGATGTGCACTGGGATCCCTGCCACGTCGAGCGTGGCATCCATAGGCCAGGCGTCGCCCACCTGTGGATCGTCGCCGAGGTCCACTGTGAAGCTGCCGTCGGCGGGCACGTCGAAGTCGAAGCCGCCCATGGTCAGCGTCAAATGCCGTGCCGAGGGCGAAACCGGGGCAAACGTCAGTGTCTGGGCGAGGGCGAGGGCAAGGGTCTCGGGAGCTGCTGACGACGCCCCGTCGTCCTCCCGCTGCACGCCGACGACCACGCTCTGGCTCAGGGACCCGCTGCTCGACCCCGTGACCTGCTCAAGATAGACGTGGCCCAGGTCGTCGGTCAGCCGGGGTAGCTCGAGCCCACGGATGAAGTGGTTCTCCCACGCCGGATCGGTCCACTCAAGCTGCACGCGTAGGGCGGTCTCCTCCGGTCCGTGCGCGGCTTCCAGCAGGCGCAGGGTGACGCCGTGATGGGTGTCGGCGACGTCTGGAGGGCTGTAAGGCTGCGGGAAGAGGTCGGCGACCAGGTCGCCGGTGGCGGGGCGCAGCGCAAGCGGAATCATCCAATCCTCGGCGGCGACGCCCGCCGGCACCAATGGCAGGCGGGGCAGGCGCATGGTGACGCGGTAGACGTCGGCTGGCAGTGCGGGGAAGGTGACTGTGCCTCCGCCCCAGCGCAGGGTGAAGGTCTTGGGCGTCAGGGTGCGACCGTCAGGCAGGTGCAGGAGGGGCTCGGATGCCTGCTCCATCTCGGCGCCGTCGGGCCAGACCTGATCCTCGGGCGGCAGACCCCGGCTGCTGATGACGACGGTGGTCTTATCGTCCTCAGCCAGCACCTGCTCCACGGTGAGGGTCACGCCATCGCGGGTCACGACAGCCGGCGCCGTGAGCACACGGGTCTCCTCCAGGTCCACGAAGCCGATGCCGGACACGTAGCCCAACCATTGTTGTACCTGTGCCCAGACCCGCTGGGGCCCTATCGCCATCAGGGCCACTGCCACGGCGAGAAGTAGGGTTGCGGCAACGGCGAGACCGCGGCGCCAGCGTGGCGCAAGCCAATTGCGCAGCGCGAACCGCTCGCGCAGCGCGGCCCTCTCAGGGGCCTCTGATCTCAGCCGGCCCACCAGACGCGCCTCCAATTGGCGCTCGAAGGCCGGTTCGGCCTGAGGGACCGCCGCAGCTAACAGCTCGCAGATCCCCTCGCGACCGTCGAGGCCGGGCTCCAGACGTGACTCGCCGCGGACGGCGGCGTCGATGCAGGTCAGCACCTCTCGATCCTGTTCCGTCAGCACGACGGGCTTATCCACGGGACACCTCCGGTTCTGTCAGGTTCATCGGGGTCTCAGCGGTCATCTCCTCATAGCGACTTTGAAGCCTGCGGACGCCGCGGGAGAGATAAGCCGACACCGTCCGTTCGTCCAGCTCAAGCAAGGCCGCGATCTCCTGGTTACGGAGCCCGGCGAAGAAGCGCAGTGTCACGATCTCCTGCTGTCGGGGGGAGAGGGTGCCGATGAGGCGCCGCAGGTTGGCCAACAGCTCCTTGCGCGCTAACGCATCGGCCGGCAAGCCATCGAGCGATTGCAGATCAGGCAGCGCCTCCGGCGGGATCGGCTCCAGCGCCTTTTGGCCGGCGCGGTAGAAGTTGCTCACCAGATTGTGGGCGATGCGAAAGAGCCACGCGGCGAAGGAGCCCTCGCCCCGCCAGCGGAAGCCGGACAGGCCCTCCATCGCCTTGAGGAAGGTCTCGGCGGTGAGGTCCTCGGTGTCCTGTTCGCGGCCCACGCGGTAGCCGATGTAGGCATAGACGCGCGGGAAGTAGTGGCGGTAGAGCCGGCGAAAGGCCTCTGGATCGCCGCGCGCCCGCGCCACGAGGTCGCGCTCGTGCTGTAACGCCGAGGGTCTCCCCATGGATCTCTCCTGGAAGGATAGGCTAGTCCGTGACTTGCATCCGTTTTCAGCGCAGTCGGTGACAGGGCTTGGATAGCGTACACTCAGCCATCACGCCGTGCAGCGGCTTCATCTTAGCACAGATCAGCGCGCTTCACTTATACAAACACGGGGAAGGGGGAAAATACTGTGACAATAGGGATAAGGGACAAGGGGATAGGTCAGAGGCACCCGGCGCCAGGGAGTGTATTTCCTGGCGCCAGGTGTCTGTGTGGTTGCGACTCTGGTGACTTAGTTCGCTACTCCTCGACGACGAAGGTGATCTTTGCGTTCAGCCGATAGTTGACAATCTTGCCGTCTTCCACGTCGGCCTGCAGTTCCTTGACGTAGAGGTGCCGGACGTTCCGCACCGTCTTGGATGCCTCCGTGACCGCTATCTGAGCTGCATCCTCCCAGCCTTCCTCTGATTGTGCGAGCACTTCGATAACTTTCGCGATTGAGCCCATGTTGCCCTCCTTAGGGTTGGTTCTGCTACGATTGCGCTTTCACGCAGCGTGCATCCGTCGAATCCTATGTTCGGTTCTCATCCTTAGTATAGTGACAGCGGATCTCACCAGGTGACGGGCTTGGTTAGGGCTCCGGTTGGGATGGGTTGGACCCCTTCGGATCAGGGTTGTGCGCCGCCCTCCTGCACCAGCACGACCTCGCCATTGGGGCGCGCTTCCACGCGCCACCAGTGGCATCGGTCAGGTGGACACTCATCGCTCAGCGGGCCCTGTTGTGGGGCGTCCCAGCGGTAGGTGAAGGTGACCACGACCGTCGCGTCGGGCGTCTTTGTGCCAGGCGTAGTCTGCAGATGCTCTGCTGCGGTGGTCCGCACGATATCGCCCCGCTGCGAGGTGGATGCATCGGGGCCCCCTCCCAGCACGGGGAACTTCTCTGGCTCGACGGAGGCCGGTAGCGCTTTGCGGGCCTCGAAGGTGGCCCAGCCGACGTCGCCGGCCGGGACTTCGTCGAAGCGCCAGCTCTCCAGCAGCGTGGTGAGCTCAGCGACGGTAGCGTCCGACGCCTCGGGCGCGACGTAGATCTCCAGTCGCATACGACGTCCCCACTTGTTGAAGGAGATGTAGGTCACACCCGGATGTATCTCTCCCTCTCGAGGGTCCGTCCCCTCCAGGAGCGCGGCAAGATCCCGTTGCTCGTAGTCCGGCTCGATCTCGTCGGGGGCCTGCACAGGGCCGCCGCCGAAGTAGACCAAGGCGACGTACGCGCCGTCCGATGGGAGTTGGCCCAAGATGTGCACAGGCCCATAGGACGCCTGGACCCCCTGCGCGGTCTCGGTCACGACCTCGGTGGCCCAGAAGCCGTCCTCGCCCCAGCTGTTGAAGGCCACCCAGCCCGTGAAGGGGCGGGCCAGGTAGAGCGGGCCCTCCGCTGCGCCCCAGCCGCGCGGCAGATCTACCTCCACGTGGAATTGCTCCGAGCGGAAGTGCGCACCGACGGCGGAGGACGGCGCGCAAGCGGAGAGCAGCAGCAACCCGGCAAGTAGCAGCAATCGTGTCAGATCTTGTCCTCTCATGTATCGTGGATCCTCCTCCATGCTACGGTTCTCTCTGGCGACAGAACCACCCATACGTATCATGATGACGTCTGCGCGGGCCGTTTTGTTCCAGAGTGGCTACGAACATGCGTTAGGGTCCGGCTTCGAAGAGGCCGCCGACCTGTGGCCAGGACGCTCCGTCGTAGGCCGCGGCTGCGCGCGATCCGGGCTCGCAGCACAGCATATGGTCGGCCTGTAAGGGAAAGCGCAACGCGCCCGGGCGCTCATTATAGAAGTGATCTCGCAACCGCTCCTCCAGGGGCAGAAGGGCCGCGTGGGCCTCCGCGGGGGCGTCCTCCCTGCTGCTATCGCCGTAGCCCGCGAGGAATGCGGCGGCCAGCTCGCCCAGGAGGTCGTCCTCGTAGTCCGTGGCCAGGCGTTGCATCCCGGTGCGGGCTGCTTCGGTCTGTCCTAAGTAGGCCAGGACCTGGGCGCGCCGGAAGCGCAGGAAGCCGATCCAATCCGGTTCGTCGTCCGCAGGGCGCCAGTCCTGAGTTTCTGCATAGGCCAGCGCCTCGTCGTAGCCATCGACGGCCTCTTCGTACTCGGCGCGGCGGAACGCCACCTCGCCGGCGTTGGTGAGCCACCGGAGGCGATCCTCCGGGGTGATCTCCATCTCGGGCCCCCAGGCGCTCTGCGCCAGATCCACCGTGCGCTCCGTCAGCGAGAACCGGCCTGCCTCCCCGTCCCAGCGCCAGATCTGGCGGCCCAAGGGATGGTTCAGCATTTTGTGATCGATGGGGTAAAGCTGAGGATAGGTGAGGACGATCTGCGAGCGCTGGCGTGAGGTCGGATCCCGCTCGAGATGCCATTCTGAGGCGCCGGCCCAGTTGATCAGTGTGGCTCGGAAGACCTGCTCGGACCACGTCGGCTGGGTCCAGCGGAAGACATACAGGAGCTCCCTCCAGCCGCTGCCGCCCTGGAGCGTGTAGGTGACGACGGTCTCCGGACGACCATCACCGATCAGGTCCTGGGAGAGGATGCCGCTCTGCATCGTGAGCGCGTAGTCGCCGAAGGTTGCGGGCGCCGGCAGGGGCTGGCAGGTGTAGGTCCCGTCCTGGGCTGTCAGGCATCCCAGCACCGCGAGCCCGATAAAGCGCGGTTCGACCACGACGTCGGAGAGACCGTCGCCGTTGAGGTCGACGAGGGTGACCGCCGGGTTCGCCGATTCGAGCTTAGGCAGGCCGCGGAGCGCATCCCCCAGGGCCTCAGGGTCGCCGCCCTCGCTAAGCCACCGAGCGCAATCCCGGGCCAGGGCCTCGACGACAGGGCTGGCCTCGGCGGGCGGGTGCTGGTAGGCCGCCAGCATCGCCTGGGCGTTGGGGAAGGCCGGATCCTCTACCTCGTCGGCCCGCTCTCCCGGGTTTGGAAGGGGGTCGGGTGCGCCGCCACTGGGCGGGTCACCGGTTGGTGCAGAGACCAGCGCACCTTCCGATCCACCGCGCCACCAGTGAAAGAGCGGTTCCCAGCTTACGTGACCGTAGTAGCCGAATCGGGGGTCGGCGGGGCCGGGGATGGGGCCGAGCTCCTCCGTGACCCGCACGGGTTGGCCTCCGTCGACGTCCATCCACCAGAGCGAAGCCGCGCCCTCGCTGTCCATCCTTACAAAGAGGAGATGGCGGCCATCGGTCGACCAGAGTGGGAACTCGTCCCGATAGGGCCCGTTGTCTGTGAGAGGGTGAGGCTCGCCTCTGTTGATGTCGGTGACCCAGAGGCGTCGCGCCATCAACCCTTCGATGGCGTCGTCGCCGCCCACGAGATCGCCCCGGTCCGGCATCGCCACATAGGCGATCCGTTCCCCTTCGGGCGACCACGATGGCGAGCTCGCAGCTTGGTTCGAGGTCGTTGTCACCGATAGGACCTCCACAGCCCCGCCGTGGAGCTCGACAACGCGCAGCGCCTTATTCCACCACGTCCCCCGACCGCCGCCTTGGATCAGGGCCACGCGCGCCTCACCGGGCGCCGGGCTGACGAAGTCGGGGTGGTAGAGGACGGCGTTGACCAGCTCCACCGGCTCGCCGCCCTTCATCGGCAGCGCGTAGACGGGAGCGCCGTCGGCGAGCATGGATGCGGAGAGGATCTCCCCCTGCCAGAAGAGGAGGTAGGCGCTGTCGGCGGTCCACCCAGCCAGCAACGCGTCGCCCCTGTCGGGGACGCCGCTGTCATAGAGCGTGATTGGTTCGCCGCCGTCCGCCGGGATCTTCCAGAGGCCTTGGGCCTCTCGCCCCTGGCTCCATTGGTAGGCAATCCACGCGCCATCGGGGCTCCAGGCCATGCGGGTAACCTGCCCCTGAGTGGTCTCCCCAGCGGGAGGGAGGAGCACGCGCTCGTGCGCGCCGTCGGGATCGACGACGATGAGCCGCAAGGTGCCGGAACCGATAATGTAGGCGAGCCGGTCCTCCACCGGCGACCATGCCACCTGGTTGACGGGGTCGCCGAGCAGGTGAGGGGGTCCCTTGCCGGGTGCAACGGTCCAGAGGGCGGTGTCCTTGAGATAGGCAAGCCACCTCCCCGAGGGCGACCAGAGCGGGCTGCTGTTGCGCCCGTCATCGGTGAGGCGTTGTGTCACGCCGTCGGGCAACGTCTTGATCAAGATATCGCCACCGCGCACATAGGCCAGTTGGCCCTGGCCCACGACCGGGGTGGGGGAGGGCTCGGCGACCGCGACCCGGGTGCTCAGGTCGGCGGCCTTGGCCTCCAAGGCGGTGATGGTGGCCTCGGGTCCCGGCGTGGTCTCGACCTGGAGCTCAAGGGTACCGACGCAACCGACGGCCAGCATCGCCAGCGACAGGGTTAGCGCAGCGATGGCGCTCAATCTGCGTATCATAGGTTCCTCCGGACAAGCGCTTAGGGTCTTATGCTCTCGATATGCCCTCATGATGCCCGAGTGTCCGTGATTTCGTATGATCGGCCGGTAACCGGGTTGACATTCGACGTAACAGCTTTGTCACATCGGGATGTCGCTGCTACGCAAGCGGGAGCCGCAGCGTGACCGCGGTGCCCTCACCGGTACGGCTACGTGCGGTGGCGGTGCCGCCGTGGAGCCGGGCCACGGTGCGCACCAGCGCAAGCCCCAGCCCGCTGCCCTCAATGTTGCGGTCGTCCGTGCCGCGATAAAGTTCCTCGAAGACGTGGGGAAGATCCTCATCGGAGATGCCGGGGCCGGTGTCGGCGACCTCGACGACGAGCCAGTGCCCGTCCTCGAAGGCGCGCACCTCGATGGCGTCGCCGGGCCGCGTGAACTTGCAGGCGTTGTCCACCAGGTTGTAACAGGCCAGGAAGAGCAGATCGCGATCGCCAGAGACCGGCGGCAGCGGCCAGGGCGCCTGGGGTAGGGTTAGGGTGAGCTCGCGCTCGGGCGCGCCCTCCGTCAGATCGACCACCTCGGAGAGCACCGCGCCCACGTCGACGGGGCCCCGATCAAGGCTCCGCCGCTCCAGCTCAGCCAGCTTCCGTAGGTCGCCGACCAGGCGATTGACGCGGAGGAGCTGGGCCTCGACGCTGGCGCGGGCTGCGTCTCGCTCCGGGCCGTCGGGCAAGGAGGTCAGGTTGGCGAGCGCGGCGCGGAGAGCCGTCAGCGGGTTCTTGAGCTCGTGATCTAGACGGCGCAGGAAGCGGCGGCGGTCGTCCTCACAAGCGGCGCGGGCCGCCTCCAGATTGCGCGCCCGGCGGCGCCCGGCAGCTATGCCCATCAGTGCCGCAGGCAGGCCAAACAGCGTCAGGGCCGCGCCGCCGAGCAGGAGCAGCGTCCCTGTGTCGACGCGCAGACGCAGCGTCAGCACGGGGTTGGGGAAGAAGCCCGCCTGCCACAGGAGTGCTGCCAACAGCCCCAGCCCCAGCGGCGCGAGGCTCAGGCCGAGGGGCCACCATTGACGCCATACTCTCCCTTTCACGGCGCGGCCTCCACGGGCGCCACGAAGCGATAGCCCTGGCCCACCACCGTCTCAATGAAGCGGGGTGCGTCGGGATCGTCGTTCAGGGCGCGACGCAACTCGGCGACGCGGGCGTCGACGGCCCGCGTGGCGACAGGGTAGTCCCAGCCCCAGACCGCGTCCAGCAGTCGGTCGCGCGTCAAGACCTCCTGGGTGTGGAGCATCATGTATTCCAATAGGGCAACGGCCCGCGCCGTCAGCTCCAACCCCTGCCCGTCCTGGTTCACGCGCCGAGCGGTGCGGTCGAGGACGACATCGTGAGCGCGCAGCCGGGTCGCCATCGCCAGGGGGCGCTGCGTGGGCGTCCCAGCCCGCCGCCGCAGCACCGCCCGGATGCGCGCCACCAACTCATAGGGGTCGAAGGGCTTGTTGAGGTAATCGTCGGCTCCCTCCTCCAACGCCATCGCCCGCTCCGTCGCTTCGCCGACGCGGGTCAGGAGGATGACGGGTGTCCAGTCGCCGTCTTGGCGTAGCCGCCGCAGGACCTCCCGTCCGTTCATCCTGGGCATCAACACGTCGAGGACGATCAGATCGGGAGCGAGCTGCGTGACCTGATCGAGAGCGGCTTCGCCGTTGGCGGCGACAGCGACGGCGAACCCGGCCCGCTCGAGGAGCGGTGCAAGATTGTCGATGATGGCCTTGTCGTCGTCGACCAAAAGAATGCGGTCTTGCGGCTGTGTCTCGTCCATACGCGGCCTCCTGGCACCCGATCGCGCGGTCACTCCGGCGCAAACGCCCCGATCTCGACGTAGTGCCACACGTCGTCCCGCAGCGCGAAGAAGGCGACCATGCTGCGCGAGCGGCGCGGGTTGAGATCGGCTCCGCTGCAGCACTGATGGTGGGGGATGTGCGTATAGCCCAACGGCACCTCCTGGCCCTTATAGACGACGCCCCATGCGCCCTCTCTGCGGAAGAAGTAGAAGGGGGCGCCGTCCATCTGCTGGTAGCCGAAGCTCTCCTCGTAGCCCCGGGCCTCGTTTAGGGCGACGCCGTCCCGGATGATCTCGCCTGTGGCGACGCAGTCGATGGCGACGCCGTCG
>JBNGCP010000036.1:22215-36079 GCA_049974845.1 Anaerolineae bacterium
GACGCCGTCCCGGATGATCTCGCCTGTGGCGACGCAGTCGATGGCGACGCCGTCGATGGCGACGCCGTCGCTGGCGCCGTCCGCCGTCTCGCGGGCCGCGACGTGGGCGACCTCCAGTATCCATTCGTCGCCGTCAACCCACAGCCCCCACAGCGGCGTCACCGCGCACGGGTCCCCGAGGGGAAGCGTATAGATGGGGCGCCCGGCGTGGAACACCTGGGCGATAACCTGTCGGCCTGCATCGGCCTCCACCGTCTTCGTGGTGGCGGTGTACGGCTCGGCGCTCAAGAAGGGGCCGGCGGTTCTGCTCATGCACGCCATAGGCGAGGCGGCTCGTATCGCCCGCTGGTCCTCGCGCCGAGCTAGGATCTCCGCCTGCGTGCCCTCCACGGGCTCAAAGGTGAGGGGTTCCGGCACCGGCGGTCCTGTGAGCGCGTGCTCCTCCCAGCCGAGCCCGAGCTCGCTCAGCGCCTGGCGGCTGGCGTCGAGGGAGGCGGCGTCAGAGGGGCCGCCCTCTCCCCGCGTGCAGGGGGTCGAGAAGGGATCCCCGAAGTGGCGGATGTTCGCCCTCACGTAGACGGGCCACCAGGTGAGGTCGAAGGCCAGGCCCAGCACGCCGCCGAAGACCTCGGGCTCGACGAACTCGCCCCGCGCCGCCTGCTCTGCCCGGCAGGCCGCTTGTGCGCGGGTCCATATGATGTGAAAGCCGAGACCGAGGCCGACATAGACGAGGATGAGGATCAGCAGCGCAGCGGCGATCCCACGGATGATGCGGTTACGGTTCAGCATAACTCCTCTCCTGTGCCCTGGTGCTTGGATGTGTCGGAGACCGAACGTCTCCCCGATCATCGTTGAGTAGCAAAAGATAGGCGTCCTGCAGAGTTGGCGTCACCTCGGTGACATCATACCCTTTGGGGGGCGGTCCGACAATCCGCAGTGCGGTTCCCTCCCCTTGCTCCGACCTACGGCTGACGCGACACCCTGGTGGAAGCCTTACGCTCTGCTTCGGGTCGAGGATCACCTCGTGCACCCGGCCCGCGGCCCAGCGCAGCAGCCGCTCGACCTCCCCGGCATGGCGGACGCGCCCCGCGTTCAGCACGACGATCTGGCGCGCCACCGGCGACACGTCCTCGGGAATGTGGGTGCTGAAGATGACCAGCCCCCGCGCCGCTGGCCGACGCAGCTGGCGGAAGACGGCGGCGCGCTCCGCGACGTCGAGGCCGCGGGTGGGCTCGTCGAGGAGGAGCAGATCCGGCTCGCCCAGGAGGGCCTGGGCGATGCCCGCCAACCGCGCCTGACCAGCCGAGAGCGTGCCGAAGGGACGGTCGGCGACGGTAGCTATCCCGAGCCCCGTCAGCAGCGTCCGATTTCGCTTCGCGTCGTGACAGCCCTTGAGCCGCGCCATATGCGCCAGGAGCTGTGCCGGCGTCATCTGTTGGGGGAAGTCGAGCTCCTGCGGCAGATAGCCCAGGTGACGCCGCACGTGTTGGGGATCGGGCCATAGCGCTTGTCCGCGCCACAGGATCATACCCGCGTCGGGGCGGAGCGAGGTCGCCAGACAGCGCAACAACGTGGTCTTGCCCGAGCCGTTGGGGCCCAGAAGCGCCTCGACGCCGGGACGGGCCGTCGGCAACCACACGTCGGCCTCGGGATCCAGGGGCATCTCGCGACGGTAGGCCGCCGAGCGGAAGGCGTCATAGGCCAGGTTGCGGGAGAGGGCGAAGGCCCACGCTCTGAAGCTCCGAGGCGCCTCACCGTCGTAGGTCACCATCCGCACGAAGGCATCCTGCACCAGATCCTCCGCCATCTGTTCGTTGCCCGTCATCCTGTAGAGAAAGGCCAACAGGGGCGCGTGATAGCGCGACACCAGCTCGGCCAACGCCGCGCGATCGCCGTCGCGAGCCCGGGCGTAGAGGGCCTCATCGGTCGCCACGCGACACCACTCCCTTCTCGGGCTTGCGGCGGGCGCTCAGCCAGGCGTTGGCGAGGCAACAGAGCAGCCCCAGCCCTGCCAGCAGCCGGCGATTCAGCGCATAGCTGACGCCCCCAACGGGCCAGGCGTACTGGAAGAGAAAGAGCGAGCCGGTGACGTCGCCGCGCGTCTGTACCTCGAAAAACCAGTAGCCGATCACGAGGCCGGCCGCCGACCAATAGCTCCCGGTCGCGTTGCCCACCAGCAGCGAAAGCCCTATCAGGAGCAGGGTCGGGCTCAGCGCCGGCTCCAGGAGCTCCCCCAGCGGGGTAGGGCCGAAGACTGGCCGGAAGGCCAGCACACCGAGGAGGGCCGCGACGGTGGCGAGCGCCAACGCAATCCCCGTGCGCGTCGCTGGAAGGCACCAGCGCGACTCGGGGTAGGAGAGACGTAACTCGGACACGCCTTCCTCGCGCTCGACAGTCATCAGATGTGCCGATGCCATCCCGCTGATCAGCGGGAGGATCAGCTCAAAGGCACGGATCACAATGTAGGGCGCCACGACCACGTCGTCGTGGGTCACCAGCGCCCACTGCAGCAGGGCGAAGGCCGGGAGACCCAGCAATGGGAGCAGCGATATCGCCCCCAGCGAGACCCGCGCCTCGTAGAGCAGCGCCGGCTTGCTGCGCGCCGCAGCTTTACTGCGCACCGCTCACCTCGCGGAGCCACGCGGCTACGTCCTCGCGCGCCATCGCCTCGAAGGTCTCCGGATGGGACCGGAACTCGCCCAGGACCTTGACGATGGCGGGCTCTCCGCCCTGCTCGTAGAGGTCGAGGAGGACGGCGGGCAGGAAGTCCTCACGTCGCTCCGGTGCCATATGCGCCGTATACGTCTGAATCTCGGCGGCGATGCAGCCGGCTTCACCGTCGCAGTGACGGTGCATCCAGAGGAAGCGTGCGGTCTCCCGCAGGTGCCCGGGCAAGGGGCGAGCGCTCGGTGCGCCCTCCAGCTGCCATAGATCGTGGAGCAGCGCATCCCAGACCATCGGGAAGTCGTGAGTCGGGAACTGATTGACATTCGCCAGCACCGCCGGCCCGATGACGACCACGGCCCGCCCGTCGGAGGGTGGGGTGCCCTCGGGCAGCATCCCGGGCTCCAGCACCATCACTGTCAGGCCTTCCATGTCCATTTCGGGCATGAAGCGCCGCAGGTACGCCAGGGCGTCGGTGTAGCGCGAGATCATCGGGCGGATTCGTGACAGGTGGTCCCGCGCGGTGACCAGGGTGGCCTCGCCGACCTGCTCTGTCACCAGGTAGGGGGAGCCGACGAGAAAGATCCACGTGGCGCCGTCGGAGGCGAAGGTGTTGGGGCCCGCGGCGGGGATGTTCGCCGCAAAGCTGAGGTCCTCGTTCCCTGTCACCGTCAGGTGGAAGCTGAAGGGCTCGACGCCGCCGGATGAAGCAGCTGCGTCGATCAAGCGCGGATACCAGGCCGCCGCGGGCGTGAGACGCACGCCGCGCGGGTGGGCGAAGACTTCGGCGATGGGCACGCCGTTCTCCAGATAGGCCTCCCAGATCGGGCCGGCGTAGTGGAGTTGGACGGCACGGCTCTCGCCGGGCCCCAGCGGCTGGGGGAGCTCCAGCAATACGGTCGCGCCCCTCCGATCCCAAGCGATGTCGGAGGAGAGCATGGTTAGGGTCGGATGCAGCTTCAGGGCGATCTGGCTTGTGATCTCAGGGCCGTCGTTGCGCACCGTCAGGGAGACCCCGAATTCGGGGCGGTCAGGGATATCCAGGTCGAGCGTGACTGCGTAGCTGTCCACGCGCAGCCCGTCGACGTTGGCGATGGCGGGGGACGGGTCCACGGGCCTCCCGTTGGTCAGGGCAGCGATGGGCCTGATGTAGTTGACGGTCGCGAGGGCAGCCAGAAGCAGCCCGCCGAGCGCCACGCCACCCGCTGCGAGCGAGGGGCGGCGGAAGCGCCGGCGCGTCTCGCGTCGCGCGAGCACCGCAATGAAGACAAGGCCCAGGCCGACGTAGAAGAGGTTGAACCAGCGAAAGGCGTCGCCGTAGGCGATGCGCCGGAAGAGCTCGGAGTGATAGGCCATCGTCCCCTGCCGCATGAAGTTGAGGAGCGAGAAGTAGGGGAGGTGATCAACGAGGATCGTCGGGCCGAGGAGAAAGCCCAGCCATCCCGCGGCCAGCAGCGGGTAGGCCCAGCGGCCCAGCCGGATGCGGCGCGCCAGCCACCAAGCGCCCGCGGTGGTGAAGGCCAGGGTCAGCGCCGTCTCGCCCACGAAGGTGGGCAACCCGGCTATGAGCGATGAAGGAGGCCCCTGCCTCGCGGCGACGATCAGCGGCGCGATCACGAAGCTCAAAAGGGCCGTGACCTCCGCCAGCCAACGGGCCAGCGTGACCTCGGCGCCAGTGGGGAAGGTCCATTCGAGCTCGGCAACCTTGACCCGTTCGGCGCGGGACGCGCTGAGGCCCGCGGCGAAGAGGCCGAGCAGGCTGATGAGGCCGATGGCCAGGCGCCCCTGGATCGTCTCCAAAGTGCCCAGCGCCGTGCGCGCCTCCTGCCAGTTCTTGGCGAGCGTGAGGAGGAGCGCCAGCAGGAGGATGTGAAGGAGTGGATAGGACCAGTGGACCACCAGCAAGCGCAGCTCGAGGGCATAGGCTTTGAGGAAGCGTCTAACCATGGCGCGCCTCTCCGGTCTGAGCCTGCATCACCGCCACGTAGCCATCCTCCAGGGCTGGCTCGAGACATCGTGCGTCGCCGAGCGGTGGCTCGGGCGCGAGCACGCGCGCCTCCATAGCGCCATCCACGGCGCGGCTGGCGAGGACCGGATAGCACGCCTCGAACGCGGGCCACGCCCTCAGCGGGACCTTCGCCTGCCACACGCGCCCGCGGGCCTGCTGCGCCAGATCCTCGGGCGTGCCGTTGTAAACCAGGCGCCCGCGGTCGAGGACCGCCACGCCGGTGCAGCTCGCCTCGATGTCGGCGACGATGTGCGTCGACAGCAGAACGGTCCGCTCGCGCGAGAGGCGCGCCAACAGGTTGCGGAAGCGGATACGCTCCTCGGGATCGAGCCCGGCGGTGGGCTCGTCCACGACCAGGAGTTGGGGATCGCCGATGAGCGCCTGCGCGATGCCCAGGCGCTGCTTCATCCCGCCGGAGAAGCCGCCGACCTTGCGGTGGGCGTCTTCGGTCAGGTTGACCGCGGCCAAGGCGGCCTCCGCCTGTTCGCGGCGGCGCCGGGCGGGGACGTTCTTCATCGCCGCCACGTAGTCCAGGATCTCGAAGGCGGTGAGGCTGCGGTAGAAGCCGAAGTCCTCCGGGATGTAGCCGAGGCGCTGGCGGATCCAGCCGGGATCTCTGACCACATCCACCCCCTCGACGGTGACGGTGCCTGAGGTGGGACGGAGCAGCGTGGTCAAGATGCGCATCAGCGTGGTTTTCCCCGCGCCGTTGGGGCCGAGCAGGCCGAACATCCCGCCGCTGACGTGCAGCGAGACCTCGTCCAGCGCGCGAATACGACTGTAATCCTTGGTCAGGCGCTTGATGTTGATTTCCATACGGACCTCCCTGGTGTTGGCTGACCCATAGACCTACACCCTTTAGACGGGCTGTATCGTGAAAAGGTTCAAAGATCAGCGCACATCCAGGACACCATGCGTGCTCGTGCTCGTTCCGCGGCGCTTTTTTGATCTTCTCGCCACCGGGACTATGATCGACGTAGTAACGGACACCACAAAGGAGACAACCCTATGCGACTCGGTGTAAACTCGGTGCTCTTCGGCGGACACGACCTGCGGACGGCCTTCCAGCACACGAAGTGGGCGGGCTACGATGGACTGGAGATCTCGGCCTTGGACGGCGTCGGGGCCTTCGGCGATCCCCTGGGCGAGCATCTGCACCTGGCGGACTGGCGGGCGGACGCCCCTCTGATCCGCGAGCTCCGGGAGGAGTTCGATCTGCCGATCACGGCGATGGAGGTGGGCCCCTTGGACGAGGTGCGAATACGGCGGGCGTTTGAGGCCGGTGAGGCCCTGGGCATCCCCATTATCAACGTTGGGCCCTCGGGCAAGGAGGGCGTGGCCGAGGACTTCGACGCCTGCATCGCACGGCTGGCGACACTCGCCGAGGAGGCGGAGGCGCACGGGCTCTGTCTCTGTGTGAAAGCGCATATCGGTACCTCGATCTACAATACGGCGACGACGCTTCGGGCCATGGCGGAGATCGACTCGCCGGGCTTCGGGATCGATATGGACCCCAGCCACATCTACCGCGGCGGCGAAAAACCAGCCGAGGCGCTTGCTGAGGTGATCTCCCGCGTGCGCCACATCCACATCCGCGACTCGGGGCCGGGCCCAGCACCGGGGGCGGCCGAGGAGCAGGCCTGCGGTCGCGGCGAGATCGATCTCTTTGGCTACTGCCGCGTCCTGATGGAGAGCGGCTACGACGGCCCCGTCAATCTGGAGATCATCGGCGCCTCACAGTACCCTGTGAGCCGCAGCGCCATCATTGCCGCCGAGAGCATCGGATACCTGAACGCGGTGCTGGCGTCGCTCCGGGCGTAGGAGGGCAGAGGCGGCTGAAACCATGGCGGGGCAAGCGACGATTGGGGCCAGGTGCGTCCCTCAAGACGTGTCATAGGGTGAGCTAACGAAGCCTGACAGTGTGGGGACGTGGAGCTGCCTATCCCACAGATCTGTTGTCTGTGCCCTCAGCTAACCAGTCGGCTAACTTCGCTCTGATGCGTTGAAGACGCTCAAGCGAGATCGTGCCCAGCCGAGCATTTGCCACAGCTGATTCGACGGTTGCCAGTCGTGTTAGCCGTATGACCGAGCGAACCTTCAAGCCCGAGCTTGTGTAGTCTGGATCGGACGGGTCAATGATCTCATCAAATCCGGCTATTGCCTGGTAGGTGCGCGACGAAACAAGAGCGAGCAGCAGGTCAACGTAGTGTCCAGGCGTCACAGCGACAATCAACGCCGGACGCAGCTTGCCCGCTCGAAGGTCGGTACGGGGAAAGCGGATAAGAACGAGGTCACCTGGCTTCACGGATGATAGACCTCTTTGGCATCTTCCAGTGAGTAGGTGACCTCGTCGTCCTCACGAAAGAACTGCTCCAGCACGAAAGCCTGCCATTGCGCATCGTCCCATTCCCCATACGCCGCAGCTCTTTGCCGCCTGGCTGTAATAAAGAGAGTGAAATCGGCGATTTCCTCAACCAGCTCATCTGGCAGACGATCTATCTGCCTGTGCAATGCTTCACGAATGTCGGTCGTGTTCATGTCCTCACCTCAGAGTGCACGGAGAATACGCAAGCTTACTGGCACCAAGGTACGGGAGCCTATGCGTAGGGCCCCCTTCCGCTTATACTGGTAGTATACCTCTGTATCCACTGAGGCGGTGGCCTAGCTCACCGGGTTCGGCGGCGCCAGCTTCCCGAGGCTCGGTGCCACTAGGCGCGGGCCGTCGGAGGCCCTCACCTCGCCGAACCGGCGGTGGGCCTGCCAGTCGGCCCGGGCCTCGGCGATTTCTTCGGGGGTGCGCGCCACGAAGTTCCACCACATCAGGATCTCCTCAGGAAAGGGCGGCCCGCCGACCAACAGCACCCGGCCTCCGCTTTCGCTGGTGAAGGAGGCCGACGACCGCCCCGCGCCCTGGTCGTAGAGCTGCTTCGCCTGCAGGGACCGGCCCTCGAACGCGCAGTTCCCGTCGAGGAGCAAGAGGGCATGCTCGTATTCGGGCTCCAGGTCGCACCCCAGCGTCTCTCCGGGATGCACGGTCACCTCCGCGCCGACAAGCGCTGAGTAATGCTTAACCGGTGACACGACATCGACCAAAGTGCCGGAGAAGACCCGGACCACGCCGCCCGGTCGCTCGACCACCGGCACCTCAGCGAAGTGCTCAAACGCCGGCGCGATCCCGCGATGCGCGTCGGGCAGCGCCGCCCAGAGCTGCACGCCGCTCAAGCGTCCGCTGTTGTCAACCGGCGTCCGCTCCGCGTGGGCGATACCTTGGCCCGCCGTCATCACATTGACGCCACCGGGTGCGACGACAGCCTCATAGCCGAGGCTGTCGTCGTGTCGCACCTCACCTGCGAGGAGCCACGTCACCGTCTGCAGCCCGATGTGGGGATGGGGCGCGACGTCCATAGGCCGTCCTTTATCGAACGACAGGGGGCCAAAGCGGTCGAGGAAGCACCACGGACCGACGGTGCGCCGTTGGCGAAGCGGTAGGGCCCGCGCGATCTCCAAGTCGCCCAGGCGCAGCTCTCGACTCGGATAGGCCTCAAAGGTGAAACACTCTGTCTCTGTCATCCTGATCCCCTTTCCGGCGCGCCGCTATCCGTCCAGGAACGTGCCGGCCTGGAGCTGCTCGAAGGCCTGTCGGAGCTCCTCCTGCGTATTCATCACGATGGGCCCGTACCAGGCCACGGGCTCCCGCAGGGGCTTCCCGGAGACGAGAAGGAAGCGGATCCCCTCCTCGCCGGACTCGACCACGAGCTCGTCTCCTTCGCCGAAGCGCACGAGGGAGCGATTGTCCGCCTCTCTCGGCGGGCTCGTGTCGTGCCAACCGGCGGGCTCTGTGGGCACCGCCAGGGGACCCGAGGCGTCGCAGAAAGTGCCCGCGCCGGCGAAGACGTAGGCAAAGGCGTGACGCCCGGCCTCCACCGGCAGCGCCTTACGCGTGCGCGGCGGCACGGAGACATCGAGATAGATCGGATCCGCCGCCACGCCCTCGACAGGGCCCGCTATTCCGCGATACGCACCGCACACGACGCGGACCTCGGTCCCATCGTCGTCGGTGACGATGGGGATCTCCGCGGCCGTCACGCCCTGGTAGCGAGGCGCCGTCATCTTGAGCTTAGCCGGCAGGTTGGCCCAGAGCTGGAACCCGTGCATCCGGCCTGCGGCGTCGCCCTTGGGCATCTCCTGATGGATGATGCCCTTCCCCGCCGTCATCCACTGGACGTCGCCCGGGCCGATGACGCCGCTGTTGCCCAGGCTGTCACCGTGCTCCACGGTGCCGGCGAGCACGTAGGTGATGGTCTCGATGCCGCGATGCGGATGCCACGGGAAGCCCGCCAGATAGTCCTCGGGGATGTCATTCCGGAAGTCGTCGAGCAGGAGGAAGGGGTCGAACTCAGCGGTAGCCCCGAAGCCGAAGGCGCGATGCAGGTGCACGCCCGCGCCTTCGAGCGTCGGCTTCGCTTTGATCAAGCGCGCTACGGGTCGGACGGTCATCTCGGCCTCCTCTGGCCCCTACAGGATGATCTTCGTCCCTAACACTTCCAGGAACTTGGCGAGCCAGTCCGGATGGGCGGGCCAGGCCGGGGCGGTGACCAGCTTTCCGTCGACGTGGGCCTCGTCCACGCCAATGGACACGTACTCGCCGCCCGCGTTCGTCACGTCGGGCCCGACCGCCGGATAGGCCGTGCACTCCCGCCCCTCCAGGACGCCAGCAGCCGCCAGCACCTGAGGGCCGTGGCAGATCGCCGCGATGGGCTTGTCGGCCTCCGCGAAATGGCGCACCATCGTCAGCACATCCTCGTTCAGGCGGATGTACTCCGGCGCGCGCCCGCCGGGGATGACCAGGGCGTCGTAATCCTCGGCCTTCACCTCGTCGAACGTCGCGTTCAGCGCGAAGTTGTGACCGGGTTTCTCGCTGTAGGTCTGATCGCCCTCGAAGTCGTGCACCGCGGTGCGCACCGTGTCACCGGCGGCCTTGTCGGGGCAGACGGCGTAGACCGTGTGGCCCACCATCTGGAGCGCCTGGAAGGGCACCATCACCTCGTAGTCCTCCACGAAATCACCAACGAGCATCAGAATCTTCTTCGCAGCCATGGGAACCTCCCTTCAGATACGTGTCTTCTACGGCCTGCTTTTCCGTGGGTTTCGCGCCTCCGCCAACGCCCGTATCCCGTCCAAGGGTGTATGACAGGAGGTGGACGGTGGGCGGTGGTGGATGGGCGACATCCGTATTGTATATCGGATCTCGTGATGCGGCTACTTTCGAGGCAGGGGTGAGGATGACGACTGGTGGAGTGAGGTGCTGTTGGTCGGGCTTGTGACCATACTGACGGGTGGCAGGACCCGCGGCTTCGGGGAGCAGCTCAGGCGCTGACGGGGGATGGCTTCTCTGATTTGGAGGGGAGCTCTGCTCTACCGCCCCGTTCCGCGCTCTGCACCAACGAGGATCGCGCGCTGGCCAGCCAGCGGGTTAGCTGGCGCTGGGTGCACCGGAGCACCTCTGTCGCGTCAGCGTAGGAGAGTCCCAGCAGATCGACCAGCAACAGCGACTGGCGCTCGCGGGACGTCAGATCGAGCAGTGCGCCGAGCGGCCCACCGACTCCCTGCCCTATGGGACGTGCGCAGAGGCTGATCACCTCTCTAAAGATCAGCAGTCGTACGGATGTGTCGGGCCGCCGGCGGTGGCGCTGGTAAGCCCTGAGGCAGGCCTGCTGCACGGCGGCGTCGGCGGCCTCGTCGTCCGCCAGCAGGTAGGCGGCCAGGGTGAAGGCCTCCTCTTGGCAGGCCAACACCTGGCGATTGTGGTCGGCCAGATCGCCCGTCGTGCTCATGGTGCAGTCACCGTGGCCTCAGGGGGCCAGGTCAGATAGTCCACATGTGGTGTGTAGACCCATCGCCAGTAGAGGGGCTCCTCGCCGCGCGGATAGACGTCGTACAATGCCCAGCGTCGGGGCTCATAGCCCGCCGCGGCTCCCCAATAGGGCCCATCCTGGTGAAAGACGTCGAAAACATAGGCGACCGGCAGGCCGTCCCGATCCATGAACTGGACGTGCACTCGCGCGCCGCCGGCGTTGCGGGAATCGCACGTCGGGCCGGGCTCGCAGCAGGTCGACCACCACTCGATGCGCGTCGTCATATACTCGGGGTCGAGGTCGGCCGCGATCAAGTCACGCGTCACCTCCTGACGGCGCTGACGCAGGGCGTCGCTTAGTTCGTCATCGCGCTCCTCCTCCGGCGCCTTCCACGCTGCCAGCGCGGCGCCCTCGTCACCGCGCAGGACTGCGTCCACGTACGCCTCGATCTTGGCCTCAGGCGTCTCGCCGCGGAGGTGCTCTACCACCGTGGCACGCAACGCGCCCCCAGCTGTCGCGCTGTGCAGCCACATAAGCAGCAGGCCAATTCCTAGCACCGCGATGACGACGAGGGCTGCATAGGCCGCGATCCTCAGAAATCGCGACGTACCCGGTCTTTTGTCTGCCGATCGAGTCTTCGCGTCAGTCGCCATCATCTATCGACCTCCATCTTACTGAGGATCAGCATCAACCCGACCAGAGCGACGCCAGCGGCCCAGATGCCACCGCGGTTGGCTGAACCTGAGGGTGGCATCAATACCGTCGGGGCGGGGGCCTCCGAGCGGATTGCCGCGCGCTCCTCGCGCCACTGCTTCGCGGAGACCGCGACTCGCCGTACGCGCTGGTCGCCGGGCGCCAGCTCCTGCGTCTCGGCCAACAGAGCATCGAATCCTGGTCCCAAAGTTGGGTCCTCTCCGTCATCATACCTGGGGATGGCGAGCCATTCCAGGTAGGCGACGCGCGCGTCCACGTCCTCCGGTGCCAGCTCCAGCGCCCGCTGATAGGTCGCCTCGGTCTCTTCGATGAGCAGCGCGTTGGTCTCGGTATCCGATAACCATTTGACCCGCTGGGTGCCCGCTGCCAGGGCCTCCGCCAGGCGCAGCTGAGCCTCAATCGACTCGGGATGGGCCTCCGCGTCGGCTTGGGCGGCCTCGATCTCGGCCCAGGCCGAGGGCGGCATCAGCGGCACGATCAGGTTGTCGGTCTCTGGGAACGGGTTGAGCGCCTGGAGACGATCTGGAGATGAGGGCTTCGGCTCCAGGTCCGTGAAACGAAAGGTCACGTCGCTGCCCTCCACTGCGACGTCAAAGGGACGACCGGCTGCGGCGTACGCTTGACGGATCTCCGCCAGTTGGACGTTCATCGGCGTCACCTCGTAGGGCAGCCGAAAGGTGACGGTGCCCCGCCTAATGGGGCCGGACCATCCGGCGCCGGTCTCCAGAATGTAATGGACCACCGCCCAGCCTCCCCATTCGACGGGGTGGACGTCGTAGGTGACCCGCAGCTGCACCTCCTGCTCCGGTGAGAAGGTCACCGGCCATGTGGCCCAGGGCACCGAATCGCGGAAGCCTAGCAGATCTCTTCCCGGTGCCTCCGTGACGGGGACGGACTCCCCGTTCACCCAGGCCTCGAAGTTCTCGGCCTGCGACGGATACTCCGCTGCAGAGGGGCTATGGTACCCGATGCCCGTTGTGAGCGGAAACCAGACATCGAGCGTTTCGACCTCCGTGCTGCGGTTGAGCATCTCAAAGTTGGCGACCACGTGGACGACCATCCGCTCATCGAGGCGCGCCGAGCTTGGGTCGTCCGTCGTCAGGGGCTCGACGGAGAGCGTCACCGTCTCAGTCATCATCTGCACCCGGGTTGGCTCCTCGCCCGGGGTGATTGCCGCACCCTGAGCGATCCATACCGTGCCCACGTCAGCTAGAGCAGGGGCGGGGCGGATTAAGCACGCCAGCAGCATCCCGACGATCACCAGGCGGTGGATTCGCACAGGTCGCGCTTTACGGCTTTGCATCGTTGAGTCCTCTATCGCAAGAATGATGGTCGACAATAGCCATACACAACCCACTGGAGCCGAGAGGCCGCATGCATTCAAACACCGAAAGAGCAGAAATACTGCAACGACCTCTCGTGTCCTCCATATAGCATGTCGCATCACGCGCCAAATTGTAACAGGCAATCCGTCCATGACCGGAAGAGCAGGGGGTCCTCTTTTCCGTATGCGCTGAAGGCATGCCCTCTCGCCGCTCCGGCCCGAGTTGACCCACCAGACTGGCTTCGCCAGACATGTTGGGACTGCGTTGCCAGGCGGGAGATCCCTCGCTGCGCTCGGGATGACAACAGAGAGTGTCGTGGGGGTCCGAACCGCGCGCCGACGCGGTGGCGGTGACCAGGCGACAACTTGCCCAGTCCTCGTACCTACCCGGCCCGGTGCGGCCCTTGACATACCTCGAAAACCTTTGTATACTGTGGGTGGTCACATACCTAGAAACCCTACGCATTATGATGGAGGTAGGCCGATGAATGTCAAGGGAAGTCTACGGCTGTTGATCCTCGACGCGCTGAGCCGGGGCGCGAGCTACGGGTATCAGATTGCCAAGGAGATCAAGGCCAAGTCGGACGGTGTCCTTGATTTTCAGGAGGGCACGCTCTATCCTACCCTGCACAAGCTGGAGAAGGACGGCCTCATTGAGGCCTATTCGGCGGAGGTCGACGGGCGGCAGCGGCGCTACTATCGCCTGACCGAGGCCGGAGAGCGCGCGTTGAGCCGTGAGCGTCAGGAATGGAGCACTTACGTAAAGGCGGTGAACACCGTTCTCGAGGAGGCATCATGAACCTGAGGACCGATCCTGTGTTCGAACGCTGGCTCTTGACCGCGACGGAGGGTTTGCCACCCGAGATTGCCGCGGACGTTCAGATCGAGCTCGCGGCGCATTACGAGGACGCCGTCGCTGATTATCTCGCATCGGGTCAAAGGCCGGAAGCGGCCCGAGCGGCTGCGCTGGCCGACCTCGGCGAGGCCCGGATGGTGCGCCGAATGCTGCACCGTGTGCATCTCTCGCGCGGCGAATGCGTGTACCATTGGCTGAACTGGCTGGCGCCGCGCCTGTGGCAGCATCGGGCGATCCTCATCACGGCGCTTTTCGGGCTGCTGGCGCTGACCTTCGTGGTCGGCGACCATCGCCATTGGATCAGCTACCGCGGCCACCTCGACCCGCTGACGCCGCTCTCGTTGGCCTTTGTGATCGCGAGCCTGGTCCTGGAGCGGAAGCTCGCGGTCTGGAGCTATCCCGCTGTGGGATACCTGCTGACCGGCGTCTGGCCCTGGCTCTTC
>JBNGCP010000037.1:0-6842 GCA_049974845.1 Anaerolineae bacterium
CGCCGCATGCCCGTCGTCGACAAACGCGGGCACCTTGTCGGCATCGTCGCCGAGAAGGATCTGCTCTACGCCTCCCCCTCCCCCGCCACCAGCCTCAACGTCTACGAGATTGGCTACCTGCTCTCGAAGCTGCGGGTCAAGGAAATCATGGCAAAGGATGTGATCACGATCACCGAGGACGACGCGCTGGAAGAGGCCGCCCGAGTGATGGTCGACAACGCCGTCGGCGCCCTGCCCGTCGTCCGCGGCAAGTCCGTGGTGGGCATCATCACCGAGACCGACATCTTCAAGGTCCTCCTGGAGATGATGGGCGGCCGCGATGAGGGCTTGCGCCTGACCGTCGCCGTCGAGGACAGATCCGGCGTGCTCAGCAGGATCACCGGCGCTATCGCCGGCATCGGCGGTGACATCGTGGCCCTCGGCACCTTCTACAGCGACGAGCACCGTCACGGCCTGCTCGTGATCAAGGTCTGCTGTGTCGAGGAAGGAGCACTGGTCTCGGCGCTGGAGAATGTAGACGCCAAAGTGCTCGATGTGCGCGCCGTCGTGCGGCCCCAACTGTAGGCCTCAGACCGTCACCGTACCCCCACAATGCAGATAGGCCTGATCGCCGACACGCACAACGACCGTCGCCAGATCGAACGAGCGCTGGCTCGCCTGCGGCTGGAGAACGTCACGACGATACTCCACGCCGGGGACGTCACCAGCAGCCGGATGCTGCGCCTCTTCAAGGGCTTTGATGTGTGGGTCTCTCGCGGCAATATGGACCGCGACCCCGGCCTGCTGCACGTCGCGCACGAGCTCTTCGGGCCCGATCGCTACCGCAACACGCTGTCGATCAGCCTGAACGGCGCAGCGCTGGCGTTGGTCCACGACGGCCGCTCGGACACGGCAACGGAGCTCATCGCGTCGGGAGACTACGGCTACGTCGTCCACGGACACAGCCACCGACCGCGGGATGAGGTCGTGGGCTCGACGCGGGTCATCAATCCGGGCGCTCTGGGCAATAGCCGCTGGCACACACCGACGTTCGCGATTCTTAACCTGGCCACGGGGGATCTCAGCTGGATCAAGCTCTAGGCGACCCGGCGCGCGTTTGTCCCCCGTCGTCATCTGCCCTATAATGTGGGCATCAACCGGCCGTTTTCGGGCGTCCATTCAGCGCAAGGAGTCAGCGCAGTGCATCTCGAGGAGATCAAGCGAACGCTCAAGCGGTCCGATCTCTTCCAGGGACTGAAAGAATCGTACCTGGATTTGATCCTGATGATCTGCGAGGAGCGACGGTATATCGCCGGTGACTACATTATGCGCGAAGGGGATCCCGGCGACGCGGTCTACCTGCTGGCTCAGGGCGCCGTCGAGATTGTGCTGGAGCCGCGCAGCGACGCCGAGTCACCCATCGCCGTGGCCGTGATGGGGCCGAACAGCACGTTCGGCGAGGTCACGCTGGTCGAGGACGCCGCGCAGCGCACCGCATCGGTTCGCTGTCGGACCGATGCCCAGGTCATCCGCATCCCACGAAGCCGCCTCCTGCGTCTTTGCGACGACTATCCTCATATCGGCTTTCAGGTGATGCGGCGCATCGCGGCCGAGCTCGCCACAAAGCTGCGCTCCAGCAACCTGAGCATCCGCGAGTACCATCTCTTCTACAAACCGTTGGCCGGCGAGACGCCATCTGAGAAGGCGCCCGCCGACGATGGGCAGGTAGGACCTTTGCCAGTTGAGGAGGCATCGAGCTGAACTATGAGCCAGACAACGGATGCAAGAACTCAACCCGTGACCGGCGCCCAAACCGCTGAGCCCATCGTGCGGGTCCAGAATCTGCATAAGCGGTATGGCGATCTGGAGGTCTTGAAGGGCGTCTCGCTTGACGTCCACAAAGGCGAGGTCGTCGTCGTTATCGGACCCAGCGGGACCGGAAAGAGCACGCTCCTGCGGTGCATCAACCTCCTGACAGCGCCCGATGACGGTCGCGTCTGGGTTGACGGTGTGGAGGCAACCGACCCCAACTGCGACATCAACGCCCTGCGCACCGACGTCGGCATGGTCTTCCAGGACTTCAACCTCTTCAACCACCTCACGGCGATGCGCAACGTCGCCATCGCGCCGATCAAGGTCAAGGGGATGAGCAAGGAGGAGGCGCGGGAGCTGGCGATGTTCGAGTTGGAGCGCGTCGGACTGGCCGAAAAGGCCGACGCCTACCCGGGCCAGCTCTCCGGCGGTCAGAAGCAGCGGGTCGCGATTGCTCGTGCCCTGGCGATGAACCCCAAGGTGATGCTCTTCGACGAGCCCACCTCAGCGCTGGATCCCGAGCTGATCGGCGAGGTGCTCACCGTGATGCAGAAGCTCGCCGAAGAGCATATGACCATGCTCGTGGTTACCCACGAGATGGGCTTCGCGCGCGAGGTTTCCAACCGCATCATCTTCATGGAAGGCGGGTACATCGTCGAGGAGGGGCCCCCGGCCCAGCTCTTCTACAACCCTCAGCACGCGCGCACCGCCGAGTTCCTGGGCAAGATCACCGAGCTCTATGGTGAGGAATAGGGCATAAGCGCGTTGCTAGAGTTCTGGGGCACCCCAGGGGATGCGACTACTGCGTCGGTAGCTACCTGTTGGAGGACCGAGTGATGAGCGCGTTGCTAGAGTTCTGGGGCACCCCAGGGGATGCGACTACTGCGTCGGTAGCTACCTGTTGGAGGACCGAGTGATGAGCGCGTTGGTCGAGTTCTGGGGCATGATTTGGCCCGGCCTGGGTCAGGGGCTCTTGGTGACGCTGCGGCTCAGCGGTGGCGCCCTGTTGCTCGGCCTCGCCATCGGCCTGCCCACGGCGCTCATACGTGTCTATGCTCCGAAACTCCTGCGGGCCGTGGCTACGGCCTATGTCGACGTCTTTCGCGGTACGCCGCTCCTGGTCCAGCTCTTC
This sequence comes from Anaerolineae bacterium, assembly GCA_049974845.1. Lineage (GTDB taxonomy): Bacteria > Chloroflexota > Anaerolineae > B4-G1 > SLSP01 > PWVB01. Next base: position 2,924 of record JBNGCP010000037.1, read on the forward strand.
TTCTTCTACTTCGGGCTCGCCGATCCCGGACTCAACGACCTGGTCGCCAGGTTGGGCCTTCCCGAAGGCTTTCTGATCCTCGACCGTATGACCGCGGCCTACCTCGCCCTCGGGCTCAACAGCGGCGCCTACCAGGCGGAGTACTTCCGCGGTGCGATCCAGGCGATCGGCTCGGGACAGATGATAGCCGCCCGCGCGTTGGGCATGACGCGCTTTCAGGGCATCGTCAACATCGTCCTCCCCCAAGCGCTGCGTTTGGCCGTCGCCCCCTGGTCCAACGAGGCCGCCTACATGGTCAAATACACGTCCATCGTCTCGCTGATCGCCGTGCCCGACCTGTTGGCGGAGGCCCGACAGGTGATGAGCCGCCACTACAATCAGATGGTGATGCTGCCCTTCGTCGGCTTGATCTATCTCATCATCGTTCTCCTGGTCACCTGGATCATGCACCACGTGGAGCGACGCGTGACCATTCCTGGCCTCGAGACCGAGGGCGGTCGCGTCTAGAAGCGCCCCCAGCGCGAAACACGCCCATCATCCCAGGCAATCGCAATTGGCGTAGGACAAAGTGCAACGCACCTAGGCTCGACGGTGAGCGATGCCTTTGGCGTCGGGTCGTGGTTGACGAAGCCCAGGTGCGTTGCACTTGTTCTGGCCAACTGCGATTACCCTACCCATCGTCCTGGATACGGTTGCGCAGTGCGCAACATGGTGCTATACTTACTATAAACAATATGTCTTTACAATAAATTAGCTCGCGAATCCGCACCACGATGGGGAGAGGCGGGGCCCGTGCCGATAAGCGTGTTGATCGTCGAGGCCAATCCCGCCGCCTGCGCCCTCTACGCGCGCGACCGCTCCGACCTCATCGGCACCTCCGTCACCGCGCTGATACACGAGGACAATCACGCCGCCCTGAGCGAAGCTCTCCAGCGCGCGGGCCGGGGAGGATCGTCCCTGACGCAGGCCGTGGGCCGCCGCCAAGACGGTCGTCTCTTCGAGGTTGAGATCCACTGCAGCCCCCTCCCCCACACTGGCGCGCCACACGCCCTCTATCTCCTGCACGATGTCAGCGATCGCGAGCGCTCGGTTCGCCTGCTGGAGAGGCGAGTTCAGGAGCGCACCCATGAGCTCTCCACGCTCCTGCAGGTCTCGCGCGCCGTGGTCTCGACGCTGCAGCTCAGGCCGCTCCTCGCGCAGACCCTCAATCGGCTCAAGGACGTCGTCGATTATGAGGCAGCCGCGATCTTCTCACTGGACGACGAGGATGCTCTCACGCTTCTCGATGATCGCGGGCCGCGGGCCCCGGAATCGCTACCCCGTCGTTGGGACCTGAGCCACGCCGATCACCTGCGCATGGTGCTAGATCACCGCCGCCCACTGGTCATTCCCGACGTCCGAGCTGCCACGCTGCAGGCGCGGGCGTGGCAATCGTCCTGGGGAGCGCAGCCCGGCCAGCTCGCCGAGGATGGTGCGTCCTGGCTGGGCGTCCCCCTGCTCGTCAAGGATCAGCTTATCGGCACCTTGACGCTGGAGCCCACCGACGCCGAGCACTTTACACCGTTGCATGCCAAAGAGGGCCTGGTCCCCACCCTCACCAGACAGTGCGTGGCTTTCAACAGGCGCTACGATTTGGCCGTGACCACGGCGTTCGATGGCGAGCCGGCAGCCCCCATCGAGGTGAAGGAGACCCTTTACCGTGTGGCGCATGAGGCGCTCTACAACACTGTCAAGCACGCCGGCGCCAGCGAGGTGCGGGCTGTGCTGCGAATCACCGACAGCTACGTGAGCCTGGTCGTTGAGGACGACGGCGTGGGCTTCGCGCCCCCCACCAACCGTATCCGGGGCACTTTGGCCTGCACTCAATGCGCGAACGCGTCGAGCGACTCGGTGGCACGCTCACGATCACCAGCGCCATCGGCGCAGGCACCCGCATCCGCGCCACCGTGCCCGTCACAGTAGAATAGCCGCGCGCTACGCGCACCCCCTTTGTATTCCTCGCTCGGCGCGAGCTTCTGGCCTCCTCCCCCGGTGGGGGAGGATTGAGGAGGGGGTCGCGCTGGTGCAGCCAGGCTCGGCCGCGCACACCCCCCTTGTGTTCCCCCCTCGAGGGGGGAAAGACCGGCGCGCTCAGCGAGTTCTCCCCCCTCTGGGGAGAGCATGCCCTGAGCGAAGCCGAAGGGTTAGAGGGGGGCGCGCTGGTGCAGCCAGGCTCGGCACGGCTTGTCAGCACCATCGCCGATGATCAAGGGCTCTCGGCGGCCCGGCTCGCCGGGCTCCAGACCGCCGTCGCCGAAGCGGTGATGAATGCGATGGAGCACGGCAACCATTTCTGCCCGGAGCTCCCCGTCGACGTACACGTACTCAGCTCGACGGAGAGCCTGGTCGTCCGGATCACCGACAGAGGATCAGGCCCGAGGGTGTCCACCACCGGCGTCCCCGCCGAGGGCACCGAGGCCGCCGGCGAGACACAGACGGTGATCCTCAACTTCAGCGACGTCTCCTACATGAACAGCAGCGGCATCGGGCTCCTCGTCACCCTTCTGATCCGTGCCAACCGCAACGGCCACACCCTCCTCGCCTACGGCCTCAACGACCACTACCGGCGCGTCTTCGAGCTCACCAAGCTCAGCGAGGCTATCCAGGTCTTCGATGACGAGGCCGCGGCGCTCGCCGCAGCGGGGGTCGCCTGACGCATCGAGCCAGGACTACCACGCGGTCGGGATCGCGAAGTGCTCGCAGTAGCGGCGGAAGAGGTTGTGCGCCGCGGGCCAGGTGGACTGCGGGCTCATGAAGTGTGAGAACTCGAAGGTGATCAGCTTGTCGACCTGCGCCGCCTCCGCGGCCTCCATCTTCCACCAGAGCTTGCGCCAGTCGATCGGCGGGAAGTTGAAGGGCATGTCCCGGTCGAAGGACTCTACGTTGGACCATGCCTGCATGCCGTGGTCGCGGATCAGCTCGCAGTTCGCCGCCAGAAAGTCCGGCAGGACGTCATAGTCCACGTGCCCGTCCTGAAAAGCGACGACATCGACGACGCCCGCCAGGCTGTCCAGGATCTCGTTCCAGTCCGCCCGGTGATCCTCCAGCGACACCGGATTCGCGAAGAGCTTGTGCCCCGCGATATAGGGCGAGATCAGCGTGGGCAGCTCCGGCGCCAGCGCCTTGCAGTGAGCGCCGAGCTCGCGTAGGCACGCCAGCCGCGTCGGGTCCCGCCGGGCGATCTCGAAGGTCAGATACCAGCCCTTGAACGCCGGGCGGTCGCCATAGCGCGCCCACGCCTCGTCGATAAAGGCCCGTCCCAAGTCTAGATGTCCCTGGATCGTCCGCTCTTGCGGCGCGTACGTCACCGAATCGTAGGTCCCGAAGAAGAAGTCCATCCCCTGCGCCTCGGCCAGCGACAGGAAAAGGTCGACAAGATCCTCGTAGACCGGGTAGATGCCGACCTCGCGCTGGAGCACCTCCGAAGGGTACGTGGTCATCCGCCCGCACCCGGCGCGGATCAGGATCACCGTGTCGATCCCCACCGCCTTCATCGTCGCGAACTCCCGCGCCCACTCTGCCCGCCCCCAGTTGTTGGACGGGATATCGTGCGTGATCTCGTCAAGAAACGTGCCTGTGATCCTCATCGAACCTCCTTGCGTCCTAGGTAAACGGCAGCGCGATCCATCATAGAACGCACACGCACAGAGCGCAAACCCCTCTGGGTACAGACGCATCCTCGCCCGGACAGGCGATCGCCACCGCAGCGGGTGGTCCGCCTGCGACGTAGACCCCGCGCCCGGAGACGCGGCACCGCCGCGTCTCTACAACATGCATCCTTGGCTGAGCTCGGTAGAGACGGGCCGGTGGCCCGTCTCCCGGACGGGCGATCGCCACCGCAGCGGGTGGTCCGCCTGCGACGTAGACCCCGCGCCCGGAG
>JBNGCP010000037.1:6942-24682 GCA_049974845.1 Anaerolineae bacterium
GGCGATCGCCACCGCAGCGGGTGGTCCGCCTGCGACGTAGACCCCGCGCCCGGAGACGCGGCACCGCCGCGTCTCTACACTATGCGTGTGTAGAGACGGGCCGGTGGCCCGTCTCCGGATGCAACGACACCTTCGCACCACCCCACCCGCAGACGCAGCGGGCAGCACGACCGGTTGACAACCGAAGGCCGCGCGCTATACTCGCAGCCGACTTATCACAGGCATGTGACCGATCACAAAAGTGAGGGATAACGTTCGTGCGCGCAGCAGTAGGATCCACAAACCCCGTGAAGATAGCCGCCGCCGAGGCGGTGATCCGCCGGCTCTACGGCACGGGCATCGAGATCGTCCCGATCGACGTCGCCAGCGGCGTGGCGGCCCAGCCCTGGGGCGATGTCGAGACACGGCGCGGCGCCATCAACCGCGCCCGTGCCGCGCTCGAAACCACCAAGGCCGAGCTCGGCCTGGGGCTCGAGGGCGGCGTCCTGGAGATCGAGGACGGCGGGGGCACCCGCACGCTCTACACCACCGCCTGGTGCGCCGTCATCGATCGCACCGGCACCTTGGGCGTCGGTGGCGGCGCGCACGTCGCCCTCCCTCCGACGGTCGCTGCGGCGGTGCGCGACGGGGCGGAGCTGGGCAGCGCGATCGACGACCTGGTCGGCGAGACCGACACCCGCCGAGGGCAGGGCGCCATCGGCGTCTTGACCCAGGGGTGGCTCGATCGGCAGACGTCCTTCGAGCACGTCCTGACGCTGGCTTTCGCCCGGCTTCTGAGCGCGGGCTTCTACACGAATGGGGATACCGGCGAGGCTTGAGATGAACTACGAGCAGCTTGCCAGCGACATCGCGGCCTGGATGCGGGATTACGCCGAGCGAGCAGGCCTTCAAGGCTATACGCTTGGGGTCAGCGGAGGGATCGACTCCGCCGTCGTAGCGGCCCTCGCCGCCCGGGCGGTGGGCCCCGAGCACGTTTTGGGCGTCGTCATGCCGTGTCACAGCCAGGCCGAGGACATCGACCTCGCAGCTGCCCTGATTGCCACGCTCGGCATCTCGTCTGAGACTGTCGATCTCACTGCGACCTATGATACCCTCGTGGCGGCGCTACCCGGTGGGTCGCCCATGGCAGGGACGTCTATGGCAAGGGCGCGCATGGCACACGCGAACATCAAGCCGCGCCTTCGCATGACGACACTCTACTTCCTGGCCCAGACGCGTGCGCTGCTCGTCGCCGGCACCGGCAACAAGCCGGAGATGATGGTCGGCTACTTCACCAAGTATGGGGATGGCGGCGTGGACATCGAACCCCTCGGGCAGCTCTACAAGCATGAGGTACGCGAGCTGGCCAAGGTCCTCGGCGTGCCCGCGCCCATCATCACCCGTCCGCCCAGCGCCGGTTTGTGGCCCGGTCAGACCGATGAGGGCGAGCTCGGCATCACTTACGACACCCTCGACGCGATCCTGGATGCGTTGGAGCGTGGGTCGCCCCCTCCGGCGCCCGAAACGCAGGTCGCGCAGGTGCAGAGGATGATCACGACCTCGGCTCATAAGCGCGCGATGCCCCCGTCCTATCCCGTCGACCGGACGCGCCTTGAGGGCGCCTCGACCGAGGCCGACTCCAGGAAGAACGCACAGGAATGAGCCTGGCAACGTCCCCCAGCGATCGCCACGCGGCAAACGGGGAGCGCCCGAAGCGCGCGCCTCAGCTTCCGTCGCGGCTGATGGCGAACCTCTTCCTGGTTGTGGGGATCGTCGTCCTCATCCTCACCAGCCGGTTCGAGACCAGCACCCTGCTGGACCGTGCTGTCGGGACCGCCGTGGAGATCGGACTGGCCTTGCTCGCGGTCGTCTTCATGCACTTGGAGCATCTGTCGATCCGTGAGACCCTTCGCCTGCGGCCCCCCGAACGTCGGCACCTGCTACTGGCGCTCGCCGCCGTGCCCGGTCTCTGGATAACCGGCGGCCTGCTGAACATTTTGTCGGCCTTGATCCTGGGCTATGTCACGCCCGCCCCGCCCTCGCTGTACCCACGGGACGCCCTCGAGGCCATCGTGCTGACTGTCGTCCTCATCGTCGCTGCGCCGATCTTCGAGGAGGTGATGTTTCGCGGTTACGTACAGCGCGCCTACGAGCGCCTGGGCGTCTGGCGAGGCGTCATTGGTGGGGGGGTGATCTTCGCGATCTTTCATCTGCGCTTTCAGGGCATCTTCGCCATCATCCCCGTCTCCCTCGCCCTGGGTTTTGTCGCCTGGCGCAGCGGGTCGATCCTCAACAGCGTCGCCATGCACGCGGCGCACAATACCATCGGCGCGATTCTCCTCATCGGCGCCAGCTTCCTGCCGATGCATATGGCCAGCGCCCTGACCGGCGCGCTGGCCTGTCTGGGCATCCTCCTCATCCCGGTCTCCTATGGCGCATTGTGGCTGCTCTGGCGTGAGACCGAACCGGACCGCCCTGCCGAGGTGGCGCAACCCCGCCGCGTCCTGCGCTGGGCCTGGGTCGTCCCCCTGGTGGGCGTACTCGGAATCTACACCTACGCTTCCGTGACCGAGGTGCTCGTCAACGCGTACCCCGAGCGCGTCCTCGCTGATGAGATCGCGCTATCGTCCGATGAAGCGTGGGCCGCGTCCACGCAATGGGATTACGAGGTGCAGAACCGCCTCGGACAACCGCTCGGGCAGGCATCGTGCATTCGCCGGCTCTCGGATGAGCGCTACGTCCTGCACTGCGAGGCCGATTACGAGGGCTTCGACCTCACCGAGGCCTATCCGATGCTCGGCGAGAGCATAGAGCGGTTACCGCTGGAGGGGCTCCCCCTGGGCCTGTCCGACCTCGCCTTCGTCCTCAGCAGCGAGCCCAAGCGCTGGGAGGCGACCGCCGATTGGTCTGAGCAGGAGCTGCGCCTGAGCTCGTTGGAGGCCACGGAGGAGGGACCAGACGCCGAGCTCGTGCAGCTTACCTTCCCCGCCGAGGCGCGCGACGCGACCCTCGCCGTTCAACGAGCCAATGGAGACGGCCTGACGCGCCTGGACATCCCCTCAGACCAGATCCTGATGCCTTACGAATGGGCCTGGCGCCTGAGCGGGCTGCCCTTTGAGCTTCCCTTCGGCGGCGACGTGACGTTGGTCCACCTCAACGAGGATGGCGAGGCCAGCCTGCGCGAGGGCTTCCTGAGGGTGGCCGGCGGCGAACCCGTCTGGACGCCCAGCGGAAACTACGTCACCTGGCGGGTCACGCTCACCTACGAGGACGAGCAGGGACGCACACGGACCCAGGCGGCCTACTACGAGGCCTACGCTCCCTATACGCTGGTTCGCTACGATGACGGCGCCGTCAGCTATATGCTGTCGTCGACGGAGGCCGCACCGTGATCTACTATACCGAGTCAGAGGCTCAGGAGCTCCGCGAGGCCTTCGAGAAGACGGTGCTGCAATGGCCGCAAGTGACCACACGGCGGATCTTCGGCTGCCCGGCCTATCTCGCCGACGGCAAGCTCTTCGCCTTCCTGGTCACCGATGGCGTGGTCATCACACAGATTCGCAAACGCGACCGCGAAGCCATCGCCGAGGACTACGAGACGGAGCCCTTCAAGGCCGGCGAGCGGGAGATCATCCGCTGGCTCCAGGTCACCATCGACGATCTGGCGCGGCTCGGCCGCATCGTGTCGCTGGTCCGGAAGAGCTACGAGACGGTGCTGAACTACTGAACGTCTCCGGAGCTCGCAGGCGCTGCCTCGGCGTCGGCCTCGACCGGCAACGTCAGCAGGAAGGTGCTACCCTTCCCCACCTCACTCTCCACCCAGATCCGCCCGCCATGCGCTTCCACCGCCAGCTTACAGAAGGGTAGCCCCAGGCCCGTCCCACGGCGGCGCCCACGGATGTTCGGCACTTGCTGGAACTTCTCGAAGAGCAGGGGGCGCGCCTCCGTTGGGATGCCGGGCCCGGTGTCCTCAACCCCGATCAGCAGCGCCCCGGGCGCCGCGTCCCGGTCGTGGCGCGCCCACATCGCGACTCGGCCCCCGTCCGACGTGAACTTGATCGCGTTGTCGACGAGATTCGCCAGGACCCGCGTGACCAGGGAGCGGTCCACATAGAGGGACGGCGGTCGTCCGTCAGTCTCGATGCACAGCTCGATGTTGTTGCTGGTGGCCATCGGCTTGTATCGTGTCCAGATCTCCTCAAACAGCTCCTCGACCGGCACCGTCTCCTGGGTCAACGGCAGCTGGCCCCGCTCCAACTGCCCGATATCAAGCAGGTCGTCGACCAGGGTCAGGATCCGGTCTCCACTGCGCCGCGCCATGTCGATCAGCTGCTGCATCTGGGCTTGATCGGCGCGCTCGCTGGTCTCCTTGAGCATCGAGAGGCTCGCGAGCATCAGCGAAATCGGGGAGCGCAGATCGTGGACCAGCATACTGGTCATCTCATCACGCAACCGCTCCAGCTCCAGCTCCTCGGTGAGGTCCCGGAAGACGAGCAGCCACCCCGTAATCGCATCATCGCGATCGCGTACCGGCGTCAGCGTCCGCTCGACCTGCAGCGCGGCGGGCCCCAGTACGACCACCTCCTCAATCTGGGCGACATCGCTGGTTCGCAAGCGCTCGCAGTCTGCCCGTAGGTCGTCCGGCGTGTACCCGATCAGCTCCACAAGGGACACACCCCCGACGCGTGCCTCGTCGACGGGACGGCGCGAAAACTCCGACTTCGCCACGCCCACAAAGCCCGCCAGCGCCCGGTTAAGGGCGAGCACCCGCCAGTCCAGGTCCAGCAGCAACACCCCGTCGCGGGTCGTGCGGAGCACCGAGTCGAGCTCCTGCACGCGCCGCGCCAGCGCCTCGTCGGTGCGCTCGTAGAGCCGGGCGTTCTGGATGGCGACCGCCGCCTGGGCAGCGATGGTCTGCAGGATCTCCATATGCCACCGGTCGTAGGCCTCGGGCGTGTCGAAGGACTGCACCGCGATAATGCCCAGCGCCTCGTCGCCGGCCAGAATCGGAATGCCGAGCCAGCAGGCAGCCTCCTCACCAATGTGCTCGAGACCTAACGCCTCGACGCGCGCCGCGACGTCTCGTGGAATCAACAGGGGCCTCTTCGTCTCCAGCAGATACTCCGTCAAGCTGCGGTGCGGCCGCCGCGCCCCGGGCAACACGCGCTCTCCATCTCGGATGGTGAGGGGAAATGAGATCTCATCCAGCTCGCGGTCGTAGAGAGCCACGTAGAAGGATGTCGCCGGCATCATGTTGGCGACCTGCTCGTAGATAGCCGCGATAATAGCATCCACGTCGAGGCTCTCGCTCAGCACCTGGCCCACAGCCTGGAGGCTGCTCAACTCCCGCAGGCGTCGCTCCAGGCGCCGGCTGGTGAACGCCAAGGAGTGGCTGATCAGCGAGAACACCACCAGGCTCATAGCGTAGAGCAGGAAGTAGCCAGGGCCAAGGCGCGTGTAGATCAGGGCAGCCAGCGGCGCCAGCACCATCGCGCTGCCCTCGTAGAGCAGGAGCCTGGGAAGCGATTGCAAGTAGGTGCTCAGCGTCTCCCGTCCGCGGGCCGAGAAGTAGATCGTCACCAGAGCGTAATTGACGAGCATGTAGGCCACGATGGCCGCTACGAGGGCCGGGGCGATCCCCCACGTCACCGTCAGCAAAGGCACGTCGCCGCCCAGCCGCTCGAAGGCGAAGGCTGCGCTGAAGAGCGCCAGGCAATGCATGCCTATGTTCATCACGGTGACCTCGACCAGCAGCCACCCTTCGGGTTCATGGATTTCGGGACGGTGTTGGGTGCGCCACTGGCGCACTAAGGCGTGACCTATCGCGCTCAGGATCACGGCCCAGCCCGTCAGCGCCGGCCCGATCACCAGGTAGCTGGCGATGACGGTCATCAGCATCAGGGAGACGACGCCGCCGCCGATAGGCACACTGAAGACGTTAGCCAGGAAGATGAGGACGGCGAACTCCATGGCCAAGACCACCTCATCCAAAGAGGGAGAGGCAGCCAGGGTCGCGCCGATAAGGATGGTAAGGCCGATGCAGCCTACGGCCAATACGAGCAGAAGCCGCAAAAATCGGGCCATGGACGTCCCTTCACATCACATCCAGGTAATGGTCCTCAAACGAGTCGGGTTCCAGCCAGACGTGTCCTGTGCGCAGGGCCCGGATCTCTCCCGCGCCCCGCCATGGTGTGCGCAGCCAGAGCACAGCCTCGCTCACACCGGCAATCGTCGCCAGTGCGACCACAAACCCCTGACCGTCCTCCAGCGCGACCAGTTGGTGCGTGCGCCAGGGTCCCCCTGCAAAGAGCGCCAGGTCGGCTAGATGAAGGGGCACCTTGCGGGCATCCTGGAAGACGGCCTCATAGCATTCACGACGATACGCCCGGCGCGCCTCGCGGGATCGCGTCTGCACGTGCTCTGAGACAGGCAGGGCGATGACGCCGACATCGGGCGCGTGCTGCAAAGGCTCGATGATGGGCGCAAGCTCCGCCTCGCGCTGCAACGCCACCACGGTGCACGGCCGCGCCAGCTCGACCTTAGCCCATTTCAGATCCCCGGCCCCATGCGAGATATCGACGAAGCCGGACGTGTCGATGATCAACCCGGCCACCTCCGCGCAGGACGCGGCCCTGATCAGCCGGTGGAGGGCTGCCAGCACCCGGGCCTCGACCCCTACAGGCGTAATATTGCCGATGAAGACATGCCGGCGCTCACCGGCGGGCGGGAAGGCCACATCGTCGTGGCTGCGGCTGATGCCCAGCGCCGCCGTCGTCGGTAGCCCAAACGCGTTCTGCCCCACGTCGAGATCGATGAAGCCAACACACCCCCGGGACGCCAGCAGGCGCTGGTGGCAGTACTGGGCGAACGTCGTCTTCCCGCTGTCGCTGCTTCCGACGAGCAGGATGGGACCGTGCCAGCTCTCCACCGCCAGATCCTGCCAGAGCTCGGGTATCTCCATGTGTTCCCTACTCACCTGTCTCGGGAACGTCCGAACTGGGATTGGGACGGACGATACCGAGGTGCCATACAGCGCCGTGCCCCGCAACACAAAACCGACACCTTCATTATACACGGGTGCGATCTGGCAGCAATATCGGCGCGGAGCGCGAGCCGTCAGCATTCGGCTTTCAGCATTCGGCTGTCAGGCGGCAATTGCTTGCAAGAGACGGAAGTAGGGAGTAGGGAGTAGGCAACCGCAGCCGCGCTGCCGGTCCTATACTCCCTACTCCCCTACTCCCTACTTCCATTCTCACATTCGCCGTCTCCGCATTCGAGAGTACAATGCCCGTGAACCCATAGCGAGAGGAGCCAATCATGCCAAAACCTACCCCTGACCTTCGTCCCGTGATCACCGACACGAGCCACAGCCCGCATGCCGGTCTGCAGCCGGTGCCCGTCGACGCCATCACCCTGACCGACGAGTTCTGGGCGCCGCGCCGCGCGCTGAACCGCGAGGTCACCCTGCGCACCCAGTACGAGCACCTCGAGTCCACGGGCCGCCTCGACAACTTCCGACGCGCTGCGGGGACGGTCGACGGCGCGTTTCAGGGCCTCTTCTTCAACGACAGCGACATCTACAAATGGCTGGAGGCTGCCTCGTGGACGCTGGCAACCGACGACGATCCCGAGCTCGAGGCACTGGTGGACGACACCATCGACCTGGTCGCGGCAGCGCAGGAGCCCGATGGTTACCTGGACACCTACTTCACCATTGGCGGCATTGAGCGCTGGTCAAACCTGCGCGACCTCCACGAGCTCTACTGCGCCGGCCACCTCTTTCAGGCCGCGGTGGCCCATTACCGGGCGACGGGCAAGCGGAGCCTGCTGGACATCGCCCAGCGCTTCGCCGACCTGATCTGCGAGACCTTCGGCCCCGATGAGGGCCAAATCGACGGGGTACCGGGCCATCCTGAGATCGAAATGGGCCTGGTCGAGCTGGCCCGCGCCACCGGCGAGGCGCGCTATCTGGAGCAGGCCTCCTATTTCATCGATGCCCGGGGTCAGGGCCTGATCGGCGGGCGCGCCTATCATCAGGACCACCGCCCCTTCCGCGAGCTCGACCGCCTGGCCGGGCACGCCGTGCGCGCCCTCTACCTGAGCGCCGGGGCAACCGACGTCTACGCCGAGACCGGCGACGAGGCGCTTATGGCGGCCCTTGTGCGCCTCTGGGAGCGCATGGCCCGGCGTCAAATGTACGTCACCGGCGGGCTGGGCTCCCGGCACCGGGGCGAGGCCGTCGGCGCCGACTACGAGCTGCCCAACGCCCGCGCATACGCCGAAACGTGCGCCGGCATCGCCAACGTAATGTGGAGCTGGCGGATGCTTCAGCTAAGCGGCGAAGCCCCCTACGCCGACCTGATGGAGCGCGCGCTCTACAACGCCGCCCTGCCCGGCATCTCGCTCGACGGCAAGGCTTACTATTATATCAACCCGCTGGCGAGCGACGGGGTGCCGGAGCCGGCTCCCGATAGGGACCGCGATGTCTACCGCCGCCAACCGTGGTTCACCTGCGCCTGTTGCCCACCCAACATCGCCCGCACCATCGCCAAGCTGCCCGGTTACCTCTACGGCGTCTCCGAGAACACGGTCTGGATCCACACCTACGCCGCTAATGAGGCGGAGATCACTTTGCCGGGCGGCGAGACCGTGCGGCTCGTGCAGCGGACGCGCTATCCGTGGAGCGGACGGGTGATCGTCGAGACCCTGACCCCAGGTAAGTTCGCACTCAGGCTGCGGATCCCGGGCTGGTGTAGGGCAGAGCCGGAGCGTGACTGCCCCACCGTCAGCGTCAACGGCGAGCCTTGGTCCGCCGTCGTCGAGCCCGGAACCTACGTCGAGATCGCGCGGACCTGGGCAGTCGGCGACTCCGTCTGCATCTCGCTACCGATGCCCATCCGTCAGATTGTGACGCACCCCTATGCGTTGGAGAACACCGGGCGCGTGGCGCTGATGCGCGGCCCCCTCCTCTATTGCCTCGAAGGGGTGGACCATCCCGATGTGGATCTGCGCGATGTCGTGGTGCCGAAGCCAGACGCGCTCGAGACCGCCTTCCGGAAGGATCTTCTTGGCGGCGTGCAGGTCCTGGAGGGAGAGGGGTGGGCAACGCCGCCGGCGGATGGCTGGCAGACCTCGCTCTACCGGCCCGCTCAGTCGGTCGACCCGGCGTCAAAAGCGCCGCTCGCCCTGCGGGCCATCCCATACTTCGCGTGGGCCAACCGCGCGGTGGGCGCGATGCAAGTCTGGCTGCGCCGCCTCTGACAGCAGCGCACGCTTTGGCGCATAGACGAACCCTCCGCAGTTAGTGCGTAGGGTTCGTTGATTCCGATATGGCGAATGCCAGGCTGCGCCGCGGCCGACGGCGAAAGCCTGCGCTAGCAGGCCGGGGACGTCGAACCCTCCGGCTCTGTCGCCTCCGACGTGAGATCCTCCAACCGCCCGCTCGTCACGAAGAGCGCCCGCTCGGCGATGTTAGTCGCGCGGTCGGCGAACCGCTCGACAGCGTGCGAGGCCCAGATGAGGTGCGTGGCGCGCCGGATGGTGCTCGGATCCTCCAGCATATAGGTAATGAGCTCCCGAAAGATCTGGTCGTGGAGCGCGTCGACCTCGTCATCGCGCTTCACGATGGTCCGGGCAGCCTCGGCGTCGTTGTTGACCAGCGCCCGCACGGCCTCGTGCAGCATCTCGCGGGCGATGGAGACCATTCGCGGGAGATCGATGAGCGGCTTGAGCAGCGGCTCCTCGCAGACCTCGAGGGTAATTTTGGCCACGCCGGTAGCGTGATCGCCCATGCGCTCGACCTCCACGGCAGCGTGCATCATCGCCATGATCGTGCGCAGGTCCGTCGCCACCGGCTGCTGCGTCGCAATCGTGTTGACGCAGTACTGCTCGACCTCGTAGCGCATGCGGTTGACGACGTCATCATCGCGGATCACCGCTTGAGCCAGCTCCGCATCGCGCTTCTTCAGCGAATCCAGCGCGCGATCCAGCGCCTCATTGACCAGCTCCGCCATCTCGAAGAGCATGTCACGCAGTTTGTTCAGATCCTGATCCAACCCGCTGCGAGTTCTCATAGCCTCTCTCCCCGCTGTTCTGTGATGAGCAACCTTCCTCCAAGTATAGGTCTCACATCCGGAATGACAACTCAGGTGCAGCACCCTCCCGCGACCCCCGCCGGTTGCATATCATCTCGGGCGCAACCGCGGGCAGTTTTGGCCCGGCGTATCTGATATTCGCCGTCCCAAAGCGGGCCAAAACTGCGAAGGCGTGTTTCGCGTTGGGCGAAGTCAAGCCACCCTGGCTGATACTGGGCCTGATCGACAAACCGTCCCCAACGCGAAACACGCCCACACTCTCGCGGACGTTGCACCCCGCAACGGCGATGCTAAAATAGGCACAAGCACCGACACCGGTCTTCCATACTCAGGAGGTACTGCAACGTGACCCTATACGGCGGCATCGAGGGCGGCGGCACCAAGTTTGTCTGCGCGGTCGGCACCGGGCCGGACGACGTTCGGGACGAGGTCCGCTTCCTCACCACCACCCCCGACGAGTCCATCCCCAAGGCCATCGACTTCCTTCGCCCCTACCAAGACGACCTCGCCGGCGTGGGTATCGCCTGCTTCGGCCCGCTCGACCCCGATCCCAGGTCCGACACCTTCGGCTACGTGACCACCACGCCCAAGCCCGGCTGGGCGCACACCGAGTTCGCCGGTGTCGTCGGCCGCGCGCTGGGCGTCCCCGTCGGCTTTGACACCGACGTCAACGCCGCAGCGCTGGCGGAGCACCGTTGGGGCGCGGCCCAAGGCCTGGACTCGTGTCTCTATCTTACAGTTGGCACCGGGATCGGTGGCGGCGCGGTGGTGGAGGGCCGCATGGTCCACGGGCTCATGCATCCCGAGATGGGCCACGTGCGGATCCCCCACGACCTCAGCGCCGACCCCTACCCCGGCTGCTGTCCCTATCACGGCGACTGCCTGGAGGGGCTGGCCTGTGGGCCCGCCATCGAAGAGCGGTGGGGCAGCCGCGGTGAGACGCTGCCGCCGGACCATCCGGCCTGGCCTTTGGAGGCCCACTATTTGGCCCTGGGCCTCGTGGCCTATATCGTCACGCTCTCACCGCAGCGGATTGTCCTCGGCGGCGGCGTGATGGCGCAGTCCGTCCTCTTTCCAATGATCCGCCGGGAGGTCCAGGAGCTGCTCAACGGCTACATCCAGTCCCCGATGATCCTGGAGCACATCGACGCCTACATCGTCCCGCCGGCTTTGGGGAGCCGTGCAGGCGTCCTGGGGGGGATCGCCTTGGCCCAAGACGCGGCCGCGCAGGCGGGACGCACGTAGCCGCGCCGACCGGTACCCACAGGGGACGCCGCGGACGACGGCGGGGCGTTTTTCTACCACGAAAGGAGCTTCACCATGAGTCTGCATCCACTGGCGGGGAAACCGGCCCCTCACGAGCTGTTGATCAATGTCCCGCGCCTGGTCTCAGCCTACTACACGCACGCGCCCGATCCCGCGGATCCGGCGCAACGGGTGAGCTTTGGCACGTCGGGGCATCGCGGCTCGTCCCTTGACAGCAGCTTCAACGAGGCCCACATCCTGGCGATCTCTCAGGCGATCTGCGAGTTCCGTCAGGCCGAGGGGATCACCGGCCCCTTGTTCGTCGGCATAGACCCCCATGCCCTGTCCGAGCCGGCGCTGGCGACGGCTATCGAGGTCTTCGCCGCGCACCGCCAGGAGATCATGATCGACGCGGAGTCCGGCTACACGCCCACACCCGTCATCTCCCACGCCATCCTCACCTACAATCGTGGCAGGTCGGTCGGGTTGGCCGATGGCGTCGTTATCACGCCTTCGCACAACCCTCCGACCGACGGCGGCTTCAAGTACAACCCACCCGCCGGCGGCCCCGCCGACACGGCGACCACCCAAGCGATGCAGGCCCGCGCCAACGAGATTTTGGAGAACGACCTGCGCGATGTCCGGCGCGTCCCTCTGGCCCGGGCCATGAAGGCCGACACCACACACCGGTACGACTACATCACCCCCTATATCTCCGACCTGTCGCACGTCCTCGACATGCCCGCCATCGCCGCCTCCGGCCTCAAGATTGGCGCCGATCCCATGGGTGGCGCCACCGTGGACTACTGGGAGCCGATCGCCGAGATGTACGGGCTGGATCTCGAGGTCGTGAACCCGCGGGTTGACCCCACCTTCTCCTTCATGACCGTCGACAGGGATGGCCAGATCCGCATGGATTGCTCGTCGCCCTATGCCATGGCCAGCCTCATCGACCTCAAGGACACCTATGACATCGCCTTCGGCAACGACACCGACGGCGACCGGCACGGCATCGTGACGCCCAGCGTGGGGCTGATGAACCCCAACTACTACCTGGCCGTGGCCATCTGGTATCTGTACCAGCACCGCCCCGGCTGGCCCCCCGATGCGGCGGTCGGCAAGACGTTGGTCTCCAGCTCCATGATCGATCGCGTGGCTGCCCACCTGGGCCGGCGGTTGGCCGAGGTACCCGTGGGCTTCAAATGGTTCGTCGATGGCCTGGTGGATGGCTCCTTCGGCTTCGGCGGCGAGGAGAGCGCGGGGGCCTCCTTCCTGCGCAAGGACGGCACCGTGTGGACGACCGACAAGGACGGCATCATCCTCGACCTGCTGGCTGCCGAGATCACCGCCGTCACCGGTCGCGATCCCGGTGAGCATTACCGGGCACTGACGGAGCAGTTCGGCGATCCCGTCTACCAACGCACCGATGCCCCGGCCACGCCGGACCAAAAGGCCGCGCTGGTGGATCTCTCCCCAGACATTATTGACGCGCAGGAGCTGGCTGGCGAGGAGATCGTCGCCAAGCTCACCCGCGCGCCCTACAACAACGCCCCCATCGGGGGCCTAAAGGTGGTGACCGAGAACGGGTGGTTTGCGGCCCGGCCCTCCGGCACCGAGGATATCTACAAGATTTACGCCGAGAGCTTCCGCGGCGAGGACCACCTCAAACAACTCCTCGCGGAGGCCCAGGAGATCGTGGCTGCGGCCTTCGCGGCGGCGGGGCTGTAAAGGATCTCGTCGGACGACCGCTCCACCAGAGAAGGAACGAGGCAGCGTCCCTAGAAGTACAGCTCGTACTCCTGAGGCGTAGGCGCGCCGTAGACATACTCCGCCTCTTCGCGCTTTCTCTCGATCCACAGCGCCAGCAGCTCAGCCGGGAAAGCTGGCCTCAGCCATTCGTCGTCTCGCTCCAGCCCCTCGAGAACGGTGCGCAGATCCAGCGGGAAGACCTTCTCCTCTCCCGCCTCCGCGCTGTTGAAGCCGAGGGCCACAGGATCGGCATCCCGTAGAATGCCGTCGATCCCGGCCAGCACCATGGCCGAGAGCATATAGTGGGGGTTCGCCGTGGCATCGCCAGTGCGGTATTCGACCCGTTGCTCGTCCTTTCGCAGGTAGCCGGGAACGCGCACGGCGGCGCTCCGCGAGCCCTTCGCGAAGGTGGCGCTGATCGGCGCCTCGTAACCGGGAACGAGGCGGCGGAAGCTGTTGGTGCTGGGGTTGGTGAAGGCCAGAAGGCTTCCCGTCAGGCTGTGCTCCAGAAGCCCGGCGGTGTAGGCCAGCCCTTGCTGACTGAGCCCGTAGAGCCCGTCCCCGGGGAAGAGGCTCCCTCCGCCCTTTTCGAGGAACTGGTGAACGTGCATGCCGTTGCCGGGCATCTTGTAGAGCGGCTTCGGCATGAAGGTCACCTTCAGGCCCATCTCGTCGGCGACGGAGCGGATGATCCATTTGGCCATGCAGACACTGTCCGCAGCCCTGGGCAAATCCATAAAGTCGAGTTCGATCTCCAACTGCGAGGCCCCCACCTCGTGATGATGGTACTTCACCGGGATGCCGGCCTGCGTCAGGATCTGGACGGTGCGGTTGCGGAAATCGAAGAAACGGTCCTCCGGCGGCAGCCTGTGATAGCCCGCCAGAGGGGCAAAGCGCTGTTGCGTGTTGGATGCCTCCCCCAGGCCCTCGCGCGACCCGATGGCATAGAAGGCGTGATCCGGTCCGGTGCCGTACTCGACGGCATCGAAGGTGTAGTATTCGAGCTCGACCAGCATCTGGGCGCTATCGGCGAGGCCCGTCTCCCTCAGATACGCGGCGGTGCGCTTGGCCACCGAGCGCGGATACTGATCGAAGTCCTCCCGGTCGGTCGAGACCACATCGCAGATCACGTGAGCGATCGCCAGGTCGTCGCGCTCCTCCATCCACGCGGCGTCGCAGTCGGGGACGGCGATCATATCTGACTTCTCGACCTTGGCGAAGCCGTAGTTGGACGCATCGAAGCCGATGCCGTCGCGCAGGACGTCCCTGGAGACGTAGCCCGCGGGAAGGCTCACCGAGCGCATGCCGCCCCCGAGATCGAACATCAGCAGATTGAGATAGTCTGCGTCCAGGGCCCCTACGTCGAACTCCTTGCATGCCAACAGCCTCATCGTCATATCTCCCTATTTTGTCTGTGTGTGGCGGCAGTCCCCGCCGCGCTCTGCCGCGACCTGGTGTCCTTCTCTCGATCTCTTGCTGGGACCCGCGAAGAAGTGCTGCGATCAGGATACCCTGATCTTGTGGTGCGCCACAGTATGGTATGCCATTCCTTGCAGAAAGCCAAGGCCGGGGTTGATGCTCGGGCGACAACATCGCGTCTCGCTCAAGCTAGGTGCAACGCACTTAAGCTTCACGATGGAGGGTTCTCCTGCCGTCGGGCGGTGCTGGACGGCGCGAAGTGCGTTGCACCTTCGGCAAACCGACTTTGCACTTCCAAAAACCATGATATACTAAAGCTACAAACGGAGACATGGTGCGTCGAAGAACAGGCGTCAGAGACCAGGACGCACAGACAAGCGAATATGCCCCTCATCCTACCCCACCAACCGGGTTAACGAGCCCCCGCTGACCCGGTTGTGGGGTAGGCGCTTTAGGAAGAGGGAGAGGGGCGTCCCCGACAGGAGGAGATATGGGCGGGCACAGACGGAGGGTTGCTCTCTTGGTCGTCATGCTTATACTCGCCGGTTGCGCGGTTTTCGGCGGGCGCTCGACGCCTATCCCTTGGCAAGGGACGGACACCCCTCCTGCGACGGGCGACCCTCAGGCAGCAGCGACATCGACGCCCCGTCCGCCGACGGCAACGCCCGTGCCCGCGACGGCGACGCCTACCGCGACGCCCACGCTCCCTCCCACCACCCAGGTGATCACCCTCAACGCACCCGCCGACGGGCAGACCGTCGAGAACCCCGTTCGGATCCGCGGGCGCGCTCGCATCATGCCCTTTGAGGGCACCCTCGTGATCCGCGTCTACGATGCCATGGACCGGTTGGCGGCGCAGAAGCCCATCATCGCCGAGGGAGAGCTGGGCGGACCAGCGACCTTCGACACGACAGTCACCTATGGCGGCATGCCCGGCGAGGGCCGTATCGAGGTGCTGGACCTCAGCGCCCGCGACGGGAGCATCGTCGGTGAGGCGACGGTCGGCGTCACCCTCTCCGGCTTCCCCGGCGGCGGCTACGTGGAGCACCCGCTGCCGCTCAGCGACGTGACGCGACCGGTCCAACTCCTGGCGCGCGTCGGCAGGCCCGCGCAGGAGGTCGACGTGACCCTCGCCTGGGGCGACGGCACGCGCTTCACCCGCACCCTGACCACGCTGGAGGGCCTCGACGGTCGGGGCCTGCTCATCGTCTCACTCGACGAGGCGGCGCCGAGCCTCTCGCCACCCCCCACGCAGGCGGGGGCCATTGAGATCCACACCACCGACGGCAGCCCCCTTGCCTACCAGCCGGTGCACATCCTCCATCCCGACGATCCCGAGACGATGGAGGTCGAGGTCACCTGGGTGACTGCGCTGGACGAGCTGGTAACGCAGACGCTGGATGTCCCGCAGACCCAGGCCGTCGGGCGCGCCGCCATTGAGGCGCTTCTGTGGGGGCCCGTGCCGGGCAACACCGAGGGCTACGAGACCGCCATCCCGACACCCGCGGACGTGCTCGCCTACCCGGGCCGCGGCCCCAAGTGGGGAGAGCAGGTGGAGCTCCGGCAACTCACCATCGAGGACGGCACCGCCCACGCCGATTTCTCCCTGGAGCTCGGCGCCCACTCCGGTGGCGCCCTCCACGTCACGCTGATCCGCGAGCAGATCGAGGCCACCCTCCTCCAGTTCTCCACCGTCGACGACGTCGTCATCACCATCAACGGCATCCCCGGCCTCCTCGAACCCTGACGCGTCTCTGCACTTGCCCCCACCCCCAACCCCGCTACAATAGAACAAAAGGTCTATCATGAAACACGCCATCTTACCGACTACTTCCTACTCCCTACTCCCCTCTCCCAACAAACAGCTGACGGCTGACAGCTGCGAGCCGCCAGCCGCCCGTTGCCAAAACCAGATTCTATGGCATAACACAACAGAATGACCGACCGGAGGAGCCTTTCGACCCATGGATAACCGCCGCACGATTTCGCCCGAGGCCGAGCCTGAAGAAGTGATGCTCGATCGCGCGCTGCGTCCCCGCCGGCTCGACAATCTCGTCGGCCAGGACCGCGTGCGTGAGAACCTGCGCATCCTTATCGAGGCCGCCCGCGGGCGCGAGGAGGCGCTGGAGCACGTCCTCCTCTACGGCCCTCCGGGATTGGGCAAGACCACGCTGGCGCACATCATCGCCCGCGAGATGGGCGCCAACATCCGCATCACCGCCGGGCCTGCCATCGAGCGGGCCGGGGATCTCGCCGCCATTCTGAGCAACCTGCACGAGCGCGAGGTTCTCTTCATCGACGAGTGTCACCGGCTGGGCAAAGCCGTCGAAGAAATTCTCTATCCCGCGATGGAGGATTACGCCCTCGACCTGGTCATCGGCCAGGGGCCCGGCGCCCGCTCGGTGCGGCTGAACCTGCCGCGCTTCACCGTCGTGGGGGCCACGACCCGCCTCGCGCTGCTCTCGGCGCCGCTCCGCACCCGCTTTGGCGCCGTCTACCGCCTCGACTTCTACGATCGTGAGTCGCTGGAGCAAATCGTCGACCGCGCCGCGACGGCCCTCGAGGTGCCCCTGGAGCCGGGGGGACGCTCGGAGATTGCCCGCCGCGGGCGGGGCACGCCCCGGGTCGCGCTCCGCGTCCTGCGGCGCGTGCGCGACTACGCACAGGTGCGCGGCAACGGCGTGATCACCCGCGACATCGCCGAGGAGGCCCTGGCGCTGCTGGAGATCGACCACCGCGGCCTCGACGATCTCGATCGCCGCGTCCTGAGCGCCATCATCCGCAAGTTTGACGGGGGCCCCGTCGGCCTGGATACCATCGCCGCGTCGGTGGGCGAGGCCTCCGATACGATTATGGACGTCGTGGAGCCCTACCTGCTCCAGTTGGGCTTCATCGAGCGCACGCCGCGTGGCCGCACCGCCACGCGTTTGGCCTATGAGCACTTGGGCATCCCCGATGACAGGGTGCAGCAAGGTACGCTGCCTGAGCAGGGTACGCTGCCTGAGCAGGGCTCGCTCTTCCAGGAAGCCGATTGAACGCCAGGAGCGCCTGATGTCCTCGCCAGGGATCGTTGCCTATACCTGCGCCCTTGGCCAGCCAGGTAGGCCCGGCCTCGCAGCATCGAAGGGAGCCCCATCTCGATGTTGAGCCTCGGCGCCGTGCTGCAGGATCGCTATCGCGTCGACAATATGCTGGAGATCGGCGCGCTCGAGAGCCAGTACTGGGGATGGGATCTCGAGGCCCATCAAGCCGTC
>JBNGCP010000037.1:24782-35403 GCA_049974845.1 Anaerolineae bacterium
GCGTGGGCGCAGCAGATCCTCGACGCCCTCATCTACGCCCACGGGCAGGGCGTCCTCCACCGCGACATCCGGCCCGAGAACATCCTGATCACCCCAGACGACCGGGCCGTGCTCGTCAACTTCGAGATGGTCGCGCTGTGGGACGCCAACGACCCGCGGACCTGGACGGCGAAGCGGGTGATGGGGACGCCGGAGTACGCGCCCCCGGAGCGCTGGGGGATGCGCACCACCCACATCGACGCCCGCAGCGATCTCTACAGCCTCGGCGCCACGCTCTATCACGCCCTGACGGGGGACCAGCCGCTGACCGCCGGCGAGCGCACCGCCAACCCCTACCGCTTTCTGCAGGTCAAGGCGCTCAGCCCTCGGGTGAGCGAGCGGACCAAGCACGCGTTGCTGAAGGCGATGGAGCTCCCCAGCAATAAGCGCTTTCAGAGCGCCGCGGAGATGGCCAAGGCTTGGGCGGAGACGCCGCGGCGCCAGGAGAGCGTCGTGCCGCCGCCAGCGCCGTTCCTTCCGAGCCTGGGCGAACGTCGACGGCCAAACATCGCCGGCCTCGTTCTGTCGACGCTGATCATCCTCGGGGCCGGCCTCTTCGGCCTGTGGCTCAATCGGAACGTCGCCGGTCCGTGGCTCGAGAATCGGCGGCTGCAGCGCTCAGTTGACGTGACCACGACGCCGCCCGCCGAGATGGCTGTGGTGGCCGAGGCGTCCGAGGACGCCCTCCTCGGCTTCGCCAGGCGCACCCCTGACGCGGCGCTCACCCCGGGGCCGACACCGCGTCCCGATGAGGGGAAGGCGATGACCATCCCCGCCGCAACGCCGGTCGACGATCCGGCCGAGGCCGCGGCGACGCCGTCGCCCAGCCCGGACGTCTTTGAGCCCTTCACCAACGGGACCCTCGCCCCGCCCGACGACTGGACCCTGGTGGTGAAAGATGCCTTCGCCGATAACCGGCATCAGTGGCTTCAAAGCGAGTACGAGGACGATTGGGGGAGCGTCAGCCGCACCGTCGTTGACAGCGCCTATCGCTGGGAGGTCAACGCATCGCAGGCCGTCAGCCGCTGGTGCACGCCTGACAACATCAACCCCGATCGTGCAGACAGGCGGGAGAGCGTCCGCGACTTCTACGTCAGCGTCGCGGCCCAACGCCTGAGCGGTCCGCCGAGCGCCGCCTATGGCCTCCTGCTGCGCCTGACCGAGGAGGGCAGCTACTACCTCTTCAACGTGCGCGACGATGGCTACTTCCAGTTCAACCTTTGGTCAGGCGTCGCGTGGGAGCCGATCATCGACTGGACCCAGACGACACTCGTGAGCTCGGGCGAGGTCAATCACCTGACCGTCCTCGCTCGCGAGGACACCTTCGAGTTCTACATCAACGATGAGTTCGTCGCCCAGGCGGAGGACGACCAGGTCGAGGAGGGTGAGATCGGTCTCTCGATCTCCACGGCGGCGACCGACGGACAGGCCGTCTTCATCTTCGACGATTACGAGCTCTGGAGCCCGTGAATCGGGGGAGGCACTTATGGTTTGGGACGTCGTACGTAATGGACTGTGGATCCTCGGCCTGGCTGTGCTGCTCGCGACGTGGTCGTGGGCGCGATACGCCGCCTACGAGGACCACGTGAAGACCAAAGAGAAGCTCAACGAGTTTACCTATGCCCTCATTCTGGATGTGGGGCTCGCTCTATTTATCGCGGGGATGGCCCTGACCGAGGACCGTTGGTGGGCCCGCCTCCTCTGGGTGGCGCTCGGCCTCGTGGTGATCGTCCACGCCGTGCTGCAAACGATCGAATCCCGTCGCGCCGACGCCGTCGGCTGAGCCACCGATGACCCGGAACAAACGCCCCACACCCTTGCTCACGTTTCTGGGCGCCCTCCTCCTGGGCCCGTCGCTGCTCCTGGGGATCGCCCGGGGGCTTGGCTGGATCGGCGCCGCGAAAGCCGTCGACACCCTCGTGGGCATCCTCATCGCAGCAGCCGGCGGCGTGATCACCGGCGTGGTCGCCGAGCGCCTCCTGAGGCGCGGGCGCAACGGCGCCGAGAACCTTCTGGGCGTCGCCCTGACCACCGCCCTCGGCGTCCTCACCATCGGCTATCTCTACGTCGTCCACATCCAAGGACCGATGAGCTCCATCGGCGCCCTCGACCGCGCCGTCCAACAAGTCCTCATCTTCATCCAATACCTGACAGCCGAGGGCGTCGGCGCCCTCCTCGCCCCCATCCTAATCCCGCGCCCCTGACGCCAGCGGTGCATGCCCGCCGGTGCGCCCCACCATCGCCAACAAGATCAAGTACTCCCTACTTCCTACTTCCTACTCCCATAACCCTGACCTCCCCACCGTGGTATAATCCACTACAATGCTGAAACACATACGCGATTTCCTGGAGCTCATCAAATTCGAGCACACGCTCTTCGCGCTGCCCTTTGCTTACCTGGGCATGGTTCTGGCGGCGGGAGGGTGGCCAGCGTGGCCGCAGGTCGCCTGGATCACTGTGGCGATGGTGGCGGCGCGGACCCTGGCGATGGCCGCCAATCGCCTGGCCGACCGCGTCATCGACGCCGGCAACCCACGCACCCAACGCCGCCCGCTGGCCAGCGGGCGCGTGCCGCCGTCCACCGCCTGGGCCGGCAGCGCCGTCGCGTTAGCGCTGCTGATCCTCGCCGCGTGGCGCCTGGGGCCTCTGCCGCTGCGCCTCCTGCCCGTGGCCCTCTGCTTCCTCCTGGGCTACAGCTTCACCAAGCGCTTCACCTGGCTCTCCCACTACATCCTGGGCTTCACCGACGGCCTGGCCCCCGTCGGCGCCTGGGTCGCCATCCGCGGCTCCCTCTTCACCCCCGACGACCTGCCCGCCTGGCTGCTGCTGGCAGCAGTCACGGTCTGGATCGGCGGCTTCGACCTGATCTACGCCTGCCAGGACACCGAGTTCGACCGCGCCTGCGGCCTGCACGCCATCCCGGCGCGCTTCGGCAATCGGGTCGCGCTGCGCCTCTCCGCGGTCAGCCACGTCGTCACCATGGGCCTTCTCGCCGCCCTCGGCGTCGTCATGCAGCTCGGATGGCCCTATGCCCTCGGCCTCGCCGTCGTCGCGGGCCTGCTCGTCGCGGAGCACCGCCTCGTCTCGCCCGACGATCTCTCACGCCTCCAGACTGCGTTCTTCCACGTCAACAGCGCCATCAGCATCACGCTCTTCGTCACCGTGCTCGCCAGCGTCGAGGTGGGCCGATGAGCGCGATCAGCAGGCCTCTCGGCCGCTCACAAACGCACATACCAAGACAACGAAATGAGCTATGACAACCCAACCCACACGCATCACGTTCGTCCGACACGGACACGTCCACAACCCTGACAACATCGTCTACGGTCGCCTGCCGGGCTTCCACCTCAGCGAGATGGGGCGCGAGCAGGCGGCCGCTACCGCCGAGCGTCTCGCCACCGCCGAGATCGCCGCGCTCTTCACAAGCCCGCAGCTTCGCGCGAGGGAGACCGCCGAGATCCTGAAAGCGCACCATCCAGACCTGACCATCCAGGTCTCGCCGTTGATCAACGAGACCCTCTGCTTCTTCGAGGGGCGTCCGCAAGAGGAGGTCGAGGCCCGCGGGTGGGATCTCTACACCGGCATTCCCGAGGGCTACGAGATGCCGGAGGACATCGCCGCACGCGGCGCGCGCTTCATCCGTCAGGTGCGCGAGGCCTATGCCGGGCGCCACGTCGTAGCCGTGACCCACGGCGACGTCATCGCCTTCACCGTCCTCTGGGCGATGGGGGCGCGCATTCACATGTCGGAGAAACGCACGTTGCACCGCTTCGGCGTCACCGACACCTATCCGGCCACCGGCTCGCTTACAACGTTGGGCTACAGCACCAACGGCGCCGACGACGGGCCCGGCGATCCGCCCCAGCTCACCTATATCCGGCCCTACGCTGACGACGTGACCTGGGCTTCGGTCTAGACACGACACGGGAGCTGCGCCATGCGTTCAAAAACCATCTCGACCCGGTGGCCCGCGCTGCTGCTGATCGCGCTGGCCGCGATTGGGTGTGGGTGCAGCGCCGTCGCCCCGGCCCCTGCGCAACCCATCGAGATTCGGTGCGCGGTCCTGCCGATTCTGGACACGCTCCCCCTCTACGTCGCCGAAGCCGAGGGCGCCTTCGCCGATGAGGGGATCGCCCTCTCCTTCGTGACCGCCGGCTCCGCCGCCGAGCGGGACCAGCTTCTCCAGGCCGGTCAGGTCGATGCCATCATCACCGACCTCGTGGCCCTGGCGCTCTACAATCGCGGGGTGGAGAGCCGGTCGCAGGCCAGCGTCGTTGCGGTGCGCCTGGCGATGGTTCCGACGCCCGACGCCCCCCAGTTCCGCATCCTCGCCTCCGGCGCCTCCGCCATCACCACGCCCGCCGACCTGGCGACCGTCCCCATCGGCGTCTCCGAGGGCACCGTCATCGAGTACGTCACCGACCGGATGCTGGAGGCCGAAGGCCTGGCGCCCCACGAGATCGTGACCCTGGCCGTGCCGGGGATCCCCGAGCGAATGGCCCTCCTCAACGAGGGCGAGCTCCAGGCCGCTACGCTGCCCGAGCCCCTGGCCTCGCTGGCGATGCAGCAGGGCGCCCGGGTCGTCGTCGACGACACCACCCATCGCGACCTCAGCGCCAGCGTCTACGCGATCCGGCGCGCCTTCCTCGACGAGCACCCCGACGCCGTCCTCCGCTTTCTCCGCGCCGTCGACCGCGCCAGCGCTGCCATCAACGCCGACAAGGCCCGCTGGTCCGACCTGCTCGTCGAACGACAGCTCATCCCAACGCCCCTCGAGGGCCGCTACCCCCTCCCCGACTACCCCAGCCCCGCCGTCCCCACCGCGGCCCAGTTCGCGGACGTCATCGCCTGGCTCCAGGCCACCCAAGGCCTGCAGCCCGCCCCACCCTACGAAGCCGTCATCACCGATGCCTACCTCAACTGACTCCCCATCGTCCGACGCCCATCGTCCGTCGTCCATCGTCCTCCGCGCCGTCACCTTCGCCTACCCCCACCAACCACCCGTCTTCGAGCGCTTCGACTGGCGCGTCGAGCGTGGCGACATCTGGGCTGTCCTCGGCCCATCGGGCTGCGGCAAATCCACGCTCCTGCTCCTGCTCGCCGGGCTGCTCCACCCTCAATCCGGCGCCGTCGTCATCGACGGCGATCCCCTCACCCGCCCGCGGCCCGGTACCGGCCTCGTCCTGCAGGCCTACGATCTCCTGCCCTGGGCCACGCTGCGCGAGAACGCCACCCTCGGCCTGCGCATCCGCCGCTTCTACGGCCCCGATGGGCGCCACGCGCCGCCCGACAGCGATCTGAGCCCCCGCGAGATCGAGGAGCGCGCCGAGCTCTGGCTCCGCCGTCTCGCGATCCGCGACGTCGCCGACCAGGTCCCCGCCAACGTCTCCGGCGGGCAGCGGCAGCGCGCCGCCATCGCCCGCGCGCTGGTGCTCCAGCCCGACCTGCTTCTGATGGACGAGCCCTTCTCAGCCCTCGACGCCCCGACCCGCGAAGGCCTGCAGGCCCTCACCCTGGAACTCTCCGCCGAGGTCGACCTGACGGTGATCCTGGTGACCCACAACATCGAGGAGGCGGCGTTCGTGGGCCAGAGGATCCTGGTCCTCAACCCGCCGCCGAACCGCGCCGCCCAGATCGTCGACAATCCCCACACCGCCGACGCGGCCTATCGCGCGTCGACCGACTACCAGCAGGTGTGCAGCGACCTGCGCGCCCGGCTGGAGGGGGACGTCCCGTGAGGCCACCAAACGCCGCCCGTCCCACGCGCTCCCGTCTCGGGCTGGCCCGCGTCGGGGCCCTCGTGCTCCTCCTGGCGCTCTGGCAGGCCGCCGCGATGGCCCTCGGGCGACCCGTCCTGCCGCCGCCGACCCAGGTGCTCGCCGCCCTCGTGCGGGAGCTGCCGCGCGCGCTGGGCCGTCACGCCCTCGCCAGCCTCGGGCGCGTCGTCGCTGGCATCGGCCTCGCCATCGCCCTCGCCGCGCCCGCCGGCCTGGCGCTGGGGCAGAGCGCGCGCGCCGACCGCATCGTCGCCCCCTTCATCTACCTCCTCTATCCCGTCCCCAAGGTCGTGCTCGTGCCCATCGTGCTGCTCGTCTTGGGCGTCGGCGACCTGCCCAAGATCGCCATCATCACCATGATCCTCTTCTTCCAGATCCTGGTCCTGGTCCGAGACGCCGCCGCGGGGATCCGCCCCGAGCTTCTGACCAGCGTCCGCAGCCTGGGCGCCGGGCGCCGCGCCCTCTTCCGCTTCGTCTACCTCCCCGCCTCCCTGCCCGCCATCCTCACCGCCCTGCGCCAATCCATCGGCACCGCCATCGCCGTCCTCTACGTCGCCGAGCTCGTCGCCACCCGCTACGGCCTCGGCTACTACATCTACCTCCAGGGCTCGACCCTCTTCGACTACCCGCGCATGTACGCCGGCATCCTCGCCATGAGCGCCCTGGGCTTCGGCCTTTACGCGGCCGTGGACGCAGCGGAGCGGCGGTTGTGCCGGTGGAGAGAGTGACGACGGACGAGGGACGACAGACGATGGACGATGTGAAACGAAAAGCTGAGAGCTGTCAGCTGACAGCTCTCAGCTCTCAGCGCTCAGCCCTCAGCCCCAGCCACAAGGAGGAATCAATGCCCTACACGAGCCTACGTGACTTCGTCGAGTTCCTGGAGGAGCGGGATCAGCTTGCCCGCATTGCCGTGCCGGTTTCGCCGGTGCTGGAGATCACCGAGATCGTCGACCGGGTCAGCAAGGGCCCGGCGGCGCAGAACAAGGCCCTGCTCTTTGAGAACGTCACGGGCCACGACATGCCCGTGCTCGCCAACGCCTTCGGCAGCCCTCAACGCATGGCCTGGGCCCTGGGCGTTGAGGAGCTGGAGGATCTCCGGCGCAAGCTTGAGGCGCTCCTCGACCTCAGCCCGCCCGACGGCATCGGCGACGCGCTCGCGCGGGGCCGGGCGCTCCTCGGCGCGCTGCGCGACGCCGGCGTCAAGCCGCGGCGGGTCCACCACGGCGCCGTGCAGGACGTCGTCGAGGCCGACGCCCCCTCCCTCGACGTCCTTCCCATCCTCACCTGCTGGCCCGACGACGGCGGCCCTTTCGTCACCCTCCCCCAGGTCGTGACCCGCGACCCTGTCAAGGGCACACGCAACGTGGGGATGTACCGCCTGCAGAAGGTCGACGCCCGGACCCTCCTGGTCCACTGGCAGCGTCACAAGGGCGGCGCCGAGCACGAGCGGGTGGCCCTGGAGCGCGACAAGCCGCGGATTCCAGCGGCCGTCGTCCTCGGCGGCGACCCCGCCTACACCTGGTCGGCCTCAGCGCCGCTGCCGCCGGACATCGACGAGTACTGGCTAGCAGGGTGGCTGCGCGGGCGCCCCGTCCCCTTCGTCAACTGCGTCAGCCAACCACTGGAGGTGCCCGCCGACGCCGACATCGTCATCGAGGGCTACGTCGACCCCAACGAGCACCGGCCCGAGGGCCCCTTCGGCGATCACACCGGCTACTACACGCCCGTCGAGCCCTTCCCCGTCTTCTACGTCACCGCCATCACCCACCGCCGGGATCCCATCTACCCCGCCACCGTCGTCGGCATCCCACCGATGGAGGACGCCTGGATGGGCAAGGCGACGGAGCGCCTCTTCCTGCCGCTGATCCGCCTCTTCCTGCCCGAGGTCGTCGACGTCGCCATGCCAGCGCCGGGCCTCTTCCACAACTTGGTGCTCGTCAGCATCAAGAAGCGCTTCCCGGGCCATGCGCGCAAGGTCATCCACGGGCTCTGGGGGTTGGCGCTGCTCAGCCTCGCCAAGGCCATCGTCGTCGTCGACGACTGGGTCGACGTCCAGAATCCCACCGAGGCCGCCTGGCAGGCGCTGGGCAACGTCGACTGGACGTGCGACGTCGTCATCGCCGACGGGCCCGTCGACCAGCTCGACCATGCCGCCCCCCGCGAGGCCTTCGGCGGCAAGATCGGCATCGACGCCACCGCCAAGCTCCCCGAGGAGGGCCACCCCCGCCCCTGGCCCGCCGTCGTCCGCATGACGCCCGAGGTCAAAGCCCGCATCGACGCCCTCTGGGACGAGATGCAACGCACCTAAACTCCACAAGAGCTGGCGCGCCCGCCGGTAAGCCATGCTTGACAAAGCTCAGGTGCGTTGCACCTCCGCACGACCTTCCAAACGCCTGACAATCTACCGTGCCCGCGCAGTCCCACTTGCACCCGAGAAAAGAACAGGGTACACTCCACCTTGACCCAACCGAACGCCATTGACGCTAAGGCTCGCGCCAAAAGGAGCCGCCTATGCCCACGCTGCCCGTCGAAGACCGCCCCTTAACGCCCCAGGAGATCGCCGACCTCGCCTCGGCCGACGCCCTCGCGCGCTTCTTCACGGACCTCGGCTATCCGGCGGGGACCCGCCAGCCGATGACCGCCGAGGCCCTGGCCCTCAACCAGAGCCTCACCGACGCCACGCGCCACGTCGAGCGCCTTGCCAGCGTCGACGGCGCGCTCGAGGTCTACCTCTTCGTCCTCACCTCCGTCACCGTCGCCTATACCCGCGCCCTCGCCCGCGCCTTCCGTGACCTCGCCGGCAACTTCCTCCTCGTCCTCACCGACGACTACCGCCGCCTCGACTTCGTCCTGCTCGAGCGCGAGCTCCCCGGCACCACCCGCCGGGTCCCCCTCGTCCGTCCCCGCGTCCTCACCGTCGACCACCGCGACCCCGACCGCGTCGCCCTCCGTGTCCTCCGCCGCTTCACCTTCACCGAGGTCGACGAGGACGGCGAGCCCGACCCCTACGCCCAATACGACAAGCTCAAGAGCGCCTTCACCATCGCCGAGTGGTCCGAGCCCCTCTTCAACAACCGCGCCCTCTTCTCCGACTACTACCTCAACGAACGCCTGCCCGACCTCGCGGTCTGGGACGCGCCCGACCGCAACCAGGCCTTCCGCGACATCCGCAAGGCCTTCGCCCAGGCCCGCCAGCGGGTCCGCCGGGACCCCACCGCCGCCCCCGACGCCCTCATCCGACCCGTCCTCGACGCCCTCGGCTTCCACCTCCAGCCCGGCCCCGGCGGCGCCCAAGCCGACTTGCTTCTCTACACCTCTCCCCCTCCAGGGGAGCGTCAATCCTTTCCCCCCTCCGAACGCCGCCCGCGGCGCGGAAACACAAAGGGGGAAGCCGCCGCGTTCGCCCTCACCTACCCCTGGCACCGCTACCTCGACGGCAAGGACGCCGCCGACCCCGAGCGCCCCGACGAAAACCCCGGCGCCCAGGTCGTCAGCCTCCTCGACCAGCAGGTCGCCCCCTGGGCCATCGTCACCAACGGCAAGACCTGGCGCCTCTACAGCGCCCGCGCCCACTCCCGCGCCACCAACTACTACGAGATCGACCTCGAGGAGATCCTCGCCCTCGCCGACCCCGCCGACGCCTTCCGCTACTTCTACCTCCTCTTCCGCGCCGCCGCCTTCGCGCCCCAATCTCCTCCCCCTCCGGCGGAGAGCGCCTCGCTTTCCGAACCTCCTCCCCCTCCCGGGGAGACCGCCTCCTCCTTCAAGTCTCCTCCCCCTCCGGGGGAGGACCAAGGAGGGGGCACAGCGGGAGAGCGCCGCACTTTTCTCGACTACCTCCTCGACGAATCCACCGCCTACGCCCGCGAGCTCGGCGAGCGCCTCAAAACCCACGTCTTCGAGGAGGTCTTCCCCCACTTTGCCGAAGGCTTCATTCAAGGCAGAGGCGGCCCCGACGCCCTCCTCGCCCTCCCCGAGGACGCCCGCGAGGCCCAGCTCCAACTCGTCTTCGACGCCACCCTCACCTTCCTCTACCGCCTCCTCTTCCTCCTCTACGCCGAGAGCCGCGACCTCCTCCCCGTCCGTGAGGCTCGCGGCTACCGCCGCATCAGCCTCCGCCAGCTCAAAGAGACCATCGCCGAAAAGGCCGGCCCCATCGAGGATGAGGTCCCGGACAGCCTCGCCGCCGCCTACCCCTCGGCACTTTCCCCCCAGCGGGAACCCGTGGATTGTGCGGGCGAGGTAGGTGGGGGGAGCGCGCTCTACGACCACCTGCTCAAACTCTTTGAGATCATCGACCGCGGCAGCGCCGCCCACAACGTCCCCATCTACAACGGCGGCCTCTTCCAGACCGATCCCGATCCTGAAGATACCAGCCGCGACGCCGTCACCGCCCGCTTCCTCCTCCAGACCCGCATGCCCGACCGCTACCTCGCCCTCGGCCTCGACCGCCTCGCCCGCGACGTCGACCCCAAACGCGGTGATTTGGGCTTCATCGACTACAAGAGCCTCGGCGTCCGCCAGCTCGGCTCCATCTACGAGGGCCTCCTCGAGTTCAAGGTCCGCGTCGCCCCCGAGACCATGGCCGTCGTCGAGGGCGCCAAGACCGAGGAGATCGTCCCCCTCGCCGAGGCCCAGCGCGAGGGACGCAAGATCCTGACCGCGGGCCGCGGCGGGAACGCCGCACCTCGAACGCTGGAGCGCGGCGCCGTCTATTTGGAGAACGATCGCCGCGAGCGCAAGGCCACCGGCTCCTACTACACCCCCGACTACATCGTCAAATACATCGTCCGCCACACCGT
>JBNGCP010000038.1:0-35228 GCA_049974845.1 Anaerolineae bacterium
AGCACTCCAGGCCGTAGTCCCATGCGAAGAGCTTCTTCTCCATCAAAGGATGGCGGATGATCAGGTTGTCGAACGGGAAGAGGATATGGAGCGACCGTGAGGGCTCGTCATCGTCCCGTTCCAGGGCCGCAATCCACGCGTACCACGTCTCACCTTCGCACCCCCCAACTCGACCGGCGTGATGAGCCCCGCCTCCGTTGCCCGCGCGACCGCGGCGTCCCCGGCACGAGCGCTGCGCCACCAGACCACCTGGCTTTCGGGCACGACACCCAATGAACCGACAGCTCGGCGGACGATGAAGTCCTGTGTCTCGGCCTTATCGGGCACGGGAAGAGCCGCGCTCTCCGGGATCACACGCTCGCGCAGGTCATAGAGGCGCTGGAAGTTGTCCCGGGCGTGCACCATCAAGGTGCCCAGGTTGAAGTAGACCTCATAGGACTGGCTCCGGTTGTGTCTAAGTGCATAGTAAATCCCCCACCGCCAAGCGCACACGCTGCACTCTGTAGCGCCCGGCTGTCTCCTCGTACTGACGGCGACGTCACCGAGACGTCAGAGTTCCACGATAGACAACAACTCCGAGAGCGCGCGGATCTCGTAGTGGATCGCCACATCGACGTCGCGAGGCAATCCGTTTGGATTGTACCAGCAGGCGTCGATCCCGTAGGCATTGGCCCCCCGAATGTCGGAGGTGAGGCTATCCCCGATCATCAGGACCTCCCTCTTATCGGGGTGGTTCATCCGCGCGAAGATGATGTCGAAGATACCCGGGTCAGGCTTTGCGACCCCCTCCTCCTCAGAGATAACCACGGCCTCAAAGTAACCTTCGAGTCCAGACTTTGAGAGGCGCGATCGCTGGACGTCTGAGAGGCCGTTGGTGATCAGGGCCAGACGCACCTTTCCCCGCAGGTCGCGCAGGACCTCCGCGGCGCCCGGTATGAGGTCGACACAGTCGCCCAAGTTCTGCAGATAGCGTGTGCTGAATTGCAGCGGGTCAGGCGCCGGTTGGTCAAGACTGAGCTCCTCGAAGAACCGTATGAAGCGCTCCGCCTTGATCCGGTCCGACGTGATCCGTGCCTTTTCGAAGTCGTGCCAGAGCTGACTGTTGATCTGTCGATAGCGCTCCAGCACATCCGGGCCAAAGGGAAGGCCAACCTGAGTCAGGGACCGCGAAAGCGCTTGGTATTCGGCAGCATCATAGTCAAACAGGGTTCCATCCGCATCAAAGAGCGCCCAACGGTAGGTCATCGGGAAAAATCTCCTTCCCCAGGGGATTCAGGACCAGGCTCATCAAAGAAGCCGATTCTCACGTCACCCTCAACCGTTGCGATGTCCAGGGCAATGTCACCGCCGTGGCCCAATCGCCCCCGCAGGTTATGCGTCGGCGTCGGCTCCTCGACCACGGGGAGCTCGCAACGGATGACGCCGCGCTCTGAGTCTGCACTGAGCCAGCCATCGAACTCGGCGGGCACGAAAACCTCAACCGTGCCTTTCACGCTCTCGACCGAGAGGGAAGCTTGGATCTCCCTTGCCGCACAGTGAATGCGCCCAGATTGCGTCCGAACCTCGCTGGGGCTGTCCAGACGCACCATGGAGGCCCAGATATCGCCCCGCACCGACTCGAGCTCGGCGCCTCCACGCCCTCCCTCGAGCCTGATGTCGCCACTATGGCTCTTCGCTCGCACCACTCCCTCGGACTCGAGGATCGTGATATCGCCTCGGGTGGTCCGCAGCCGCGCTGGGCCGATGACGCGCTGGAGCTCGACAGCGCCATTTCCACTCTCGGCATCAAGCGTGCCCTCTAGGTCAACCCCTCTGATCGTGCCGTTGGAGGCGTGGAGCTTGACCGGCCCCAAACCATCCTCAACCCGGATATTGCCACTCCAAGTCTCTGCCTCGACAGCGCCCTCAACACCGGAAATGAAAATACCCCCACTCTGGGCATATGCGTCGACGTCAATCGACCTGGGGACTTGGATCTCATAGTGAACGAAGACAGCGGTCGCCAGGGGCGGTGCGGGATAGACGGTCTGCACATACGCGGCCTCCCGAACCTGTGTCACATAGGGGTGAATACGCTCCGCGAACGCCTCAGCCAACCCCTCGGTGGGGCCCCGTACGGTCGTCGAGGCCACCACGGTGACCCTGTCGTGATCGCCGCCCCGGATGGTCATCGAGCCGTTCCTCGTTCTGGCCTTGAGCAAGCTGGTGGGTGGCTCAAGCGTCCAGGTGGTCTGCTCCATATGCTCGGACCAGGGACCGAACAGCGAATAGAGATTTTGCACGACCTCGTCAAGAAACTCATCAAACAAGTTGGTCACCCCCTCTAGCCCTTCACGGCGGACCGCTGCCGGCCCTGCTCAGCATGTCCGAATTGTACAGCAGAGGATAGTTTGGACGAGGATCAAAGCGTAGGCGTCGGCTTATACGCGCGACAGATAGTTCACAAGCAGCCGGTTCACGAGGTCTGGACGCTCAAGATGCGGGGCGTGCCCAGACCCCGCAATGGCGTGGAACCGGGCTCGTGGCAGCACTGTCCGCACCGTCTCGCTGAGCTCAAAGGGCACCGTGCGGTCCTCACGCCCCCAGATCAGGAGAACGTCGCGCTGCTGACGCCCCACCCGTGCATAGGCGTCTGCCATGTTCTGCAGCGGTCCGTGGCGCATCGTGGACAGCAAGGCGCGCAGGAAGCCACGGTATCGCATCTGCACGCGATACTTCTTCGCCAACTCGGGCAACTGCTCCGGCCTGCGCACATGCTTTTTTAGCCCGGTGGCTAACAGCCACCTGCCGACCGTCGCCATCAATAGCTCGCCCACCAGGGGTATGCGCAGAGGCCACATCGGCGAGAGCGTAGGCATGGGGAACCCAGCCGGGTCGATGAGCACCAGGCCTCGGACGAGCTCCGGATGGCGGTCGGTGATCCCGATGGCTATAGCACCTCCCATCGAGAGGCCCACAAGATCAACGGGCGTCTCCACGCCCAGCACGGCGATCAGCTCGGTCAACTGGCGGTCAAACCGGGTGAGATCGTATCTACCGCGTGGGCGATCAGAGTAGCCGCGACCATAGAGATCATAGCGAAGCACGCGGAATCCGGCGTTGAGCAGCGCTTCGAAGGTGGGATCCCAAACAAAGAAGGGGACCGAAAACCCATGGATCAAGACAATGGCCCCGGCTAAGCGCGGCCCAGTTTGGGGCCCACCCAGCTCGAAGTGGGTCTTCCCCTCGGACAGCGTGACAAAGCCGCCTGGGGCTCCCCGTCGGGCGGCTGCATCCAGACGCCTCTTCATCACGGCTGACCAGGATCAGTCAACCCAGAATGGCCGGACAGGCACGCCGAGACGCTCCTCTGCGCGGGCGGCGAGACGCCGGAGGACATAGGGGGGCACACGCTGCACGTCAGCCGAGAGAACGGGATAGTCTGTGCTGTAGATCTGGACCGCCGCTGGCTGGACCTTGAGCAGCGTCTCAATCCACGCCTCGAAGGCTGCGTCGCTGACGTTGCTCACCGGACCATTGATCAGAACGCTCTGGACGATCAGGTTCGGCGTGGCTTTGAGGCCCTCAACCACCGTCTGAAACGCCACCTCGGGTGCGGGCCGGTTGACCTTCAGGAAAGTCTCGGGGTCGCCGGCATCGAGTTTGAGGATCGGGATATCGATGTGACGCAGCGCAGCCTGGATCTCTGGCTGCAGAGCCGTCGTCGCGTTGGAGAAGAGCGCCAACTTGACGTCAGGACAGAGTCGATCGCGCAAGCGTGCAACCTCCAGAACGAGATATCTGAAATGTGGATGGAGGGTCGGTTCTCCATTGCCGGAAAAGGTCACGCTCTTGAGCGCTGGCGACCGGCGCAGACGCGCCTCCAACGCAGCGGCGACTTCATGAATCGAAGGGAAATCGTTCGGCGGCGGGTGGAGGGACTTAAGATCCGTGCTCCCGTAGTGGCAGTAAAGGCAGTCGAAGGAGCATGCTTTGTAATCGGTCGGCAGGACGTTAAGACCCAGAGAGAGATCGAGACGGCGCGAGTAGAGAGGGCCATAGACGATCTCCGACTCCAGGGGCAGCGGTCGCAATCCGTCCCAGCTTACCTGTCGATTCATGATAGCCTATTCGTGCTCTGTAGCGCGCCAGGCTTCGGCCTTCCGGCGATGCCGGGCGCGGAGCTCATCAGCGGTGAGGAACGCCGCCGCATCAATGCCAAGGTCGCGAGCCCAGTCGACGGCAATGTCCAGTCGCTCAAAGTGATCGGGATGGTGAGCGTCGGCGGTCACGGTGAAACGCGCACCCATCTCCCGCGCCAGACTGAAGAAGCCTTTGGTCGCCGCGCGGTAGGCGGGATTCTCACCGGGTCCACCGTTGATCTCGATAGCGACCTCCCGCGCATTCGCCAGTGCGATCAGCTCGGCTTGCGTCGCGACGTCGATCTCGGCCATAATGGGAGCCAAGGGGCGCATCGCGCTACAGTCGAAGGGATGCGCCCAGATGTCGACTCCATCGAGCGTCAACATCTCGCGGGCCAGTTCGACCATCAGCTTAGCCTTCGCCTGAGGCGTGTCGGCCTCAGGCACCGGCGCAGCCGGCAGATGAAAGTGGCTAGCCGCGCAGACGGCGTGATCCACCAGCTCGACCATCGCCGCATCGAGGCAACGGGCCCCCGCCAGCGTGTAGTCGGCCTCAACGCCGACGAGGAGGTCCAACTCAGGGGACGTGGCATCGACCAACACGTCCAGCGCGGCACGCATCTTGATCAAGACCTCGATCTGCTGCCCGTCATAGAAGGCACACCCTGGCACAGGTTCGGGCGTCACATGATCGGAAAAGCCCATAGCCGCCAGACCTTTAGCCTGCGCCCAGGCGATCATCGCCGCCATCGTGGCCTCGGCGTGCCCACAGGGCGAAAAACGGGTATGGACGTGAAAGTCAGCGTAGTGCGCATCAACCATGAGTGCCTCCTGGGCGTTTAAGTGACTCGTCTCGCTTGCCAGATCATCCCGCTCCCCTTCTCCCCCCACCCCCGGACCTAGCTTCGAGACAAGAACAAGCGCGCTGCCGCGCTGCCATCATAGCACAGCCTGCGATTGGCCCAAAGCCCGAGGTTCGCCACGACAGAGCCCCTGCGAGCCCGCCGTCGGGGGCGGCATCAATCAGAGCACCTCGTCGTCCTTATCGCCGGCTGCGGACACGGATAGCGATGCCATCCGAGATCAGCTCAAGAGTACCGTGACGACCGGTGATGTAGAGCGGAACGTCCATCAAGCGTGCGGCAAGATGAGGCGCGAGGGGCCGATCTCCAGATCGCCCCACAACGGCGAGCTCCGGCTGAACGGCCTGGAGGAAAGGCGCCATACAGCAGGAGTCGTCGCCCTGCCGGGGCAGTTGCAGCACCTGACTTCGTAGAACTACATCGCGATCCGTGATAAGTTCATCCTCAACACGCGTCGTGGCGTCACCCATCAGCAGGAACGAAACCTCCCCGTGAACAAGCTGCAGGACACAGGGACCATCCCGCTCCCCCGGAGGCCAGAGCACGTTCAGAGCGACATCAGTGTCCAACTCCCAGGTATCTCCGGCGAGCAACCTGCCCCACGAGCCCGCTGGACGCGCTGCCAACAGCGCCTCCCAACGTGCATAGACTTCACCAGTCCCGACCTCAGGACTCGTCGCCACGAGCGCCACATCGTAACGCTCCAGAACCGCCACCAACCCGGCAAGCCGGTCGGCATCGGGGGAGGACAGAACAACGAGATCCAACGAACGATCCCAGAAGGGCATCCGCTTGCCTAGTGCGGTCAGCGTCTGGCGCGGATCCGAACCGCCATCGATCAGCGCTTGACGCCCGCTGGGGGTCTGGACGTAGACGGCATCGCCGTGGCCTACGTCGAGAAAGACGACGTGCAGCCTGCCATCCGGTCGCTGCAGTCCGTAGAGAACCAGCAGCACCACCACGGCGCCGGTGCCGGTGAGCAGCCGGTAGTCAAGGTCCAGCAGCTTCGCCCCTATCCTCTCACGCGATGGTTTCGGCAGTCCGAACCAAACGGTGGCGACGCCGAGCAGAAGATAATAGCCCCATATCCAGACCAGCGGCACGCTTTCGAGGGCGATCGAGGCATAAGGGAGTGAGGCCGTCCACTCGACCACGAGCGTCGTATAAACCAGAAAGACCCATGTGATCCACGCGAAAAGCACCCCCACCGGGCGCAACATAAGCCCGGTCACGAGCGCGAGAAAGCCAAAACACATGATGATCGACTGGACTGGAAGGATCAGCTGGTTGGTGAGAGGCGCAATCAGGGAGAGCGTCCCAAAGC
Source organism: Anaerolineae bacterium (assembly GCA_049974845.1). GTDB lineage: Bacteria > Chloroflexota > Anaerolineae > B4-G1 > SLSP01 > PWVB01. The sequence continues at coordinate 6,309 of JBNGCP010000038.1, forward strand.
CGGCGACGGTGATGCCCAAGGTCATGATCTGAACGGCGAGCGTGACAAGCATAGCATCGCCGATCCCCAGGATCATGCGCTTGAGACGCTCACCGTGGATGAAGCGGTCGAGAAGCTCGGTCAGGCTGCGGGTCATCGGCGGGAGGTAGAGCATCATACCCAGTGTGGCGCCGGCGCTCAGCTGGAATCCAAGATCCCACAGGATGAATGGATTCCACACAGAGAGGGCGAGCACAGCCGCAGCCAACGACGTAGGTCCGTGAACGGGACGTTGCTCTTGCTGAGCCAGCACCAGCAACGAGGACATCACGCCGGCCCTGGCGACGGCAGGACTCGCGCCGACCAGCAGGACATACAGCCAGATCGTGCCCAGGGCAACCGGCAACCGACCGCGCCGCTGAAAAAAGCGCCGCACGAACTGCATCACCATACCCGCAGCCAACGTGAGGTTGAAGCCGGAGATGGCGACGATGTGCGTCGTCCCTGTTGCGGCAAAGGCCTCGGTGAGCTCCTCCGGCATGCCATGCTCAAGCCCGAGAAGAATCCCCGCAAGGAGTGCGCCCTGGGGCTCCGGCAGGAGAGCGCTCAAGACCGCATAGGCGCGATCCCTAAACTGAAAGAGATAATCAAGCAAGGGATTGCCCTGGTGCGAAGCGACGACGCTGATCGAACCTTCACGCATCAGGGCAAAGATGCCCTGATGTGCCAGGTACTCACGATAATCAAAGGCCTCGTACTTTGGCGGTGTCGTGAGCGGTCCAGAGACCACAACGCGGTCCCCATAGCGTACCTCAGCATAGGGAGAGGCATGGACAAGCACGCGTCCCTCGACCGCCCGTGCAGGTTCATTGGGCAACGTGATCTCGTCGACCCGAACGCGAAGGCGGACGTCCTTAACACGCCGGTCAGCATCCTGAATGACGACGCCGGAGATCGTCACCGAGCCACGATCGCGATAGAAGGCCACGTGGTGAGGACCGATGCTCGGCTGAGCCAGCGCCGCCCGCAGACCCCCAAGCGAGACACCAATCATCACACCGGCGACGGCGCGCGCCCAGCGCCGGTCGCCCCAGGCAACCAGCAAGGCCAGGCCCGGTGGGATCAAGACCGTAAGCCAGACCGTCGGCCAGGGGAGTATTTGGGCAAGCCAGATACCAAGCGCCCAGGCCACCGTGAAGCGTATCAAGGGCGTCATCGGGTCCCTCCTCCGCCCGAACCAATCGGGCACGCACTGATGGAGACCCATCCCGCGGCCAGCCGCCGGGTGGACGACCAGCCCTGCCCTGGGGATGCCTCACGCATTATAAAAGGAGGTTTGCGCCGAGTCAAACAGATCGCGAACTTAACCATGCCGCAACACGGTGTTAATGACCCCTCAGGAATCCTATGCTACTATGATGGTAAGAAATCGGTTTGTGAACCTGGCGATGCCCGCTGGAGGGCAGAAGGCGAACCTAACGTGCTGTTGGACGAGCCTGCTCAAGCCTGTCTGAACTTGTCGCACTTTCTACACGCGAAGTGACCCACTACCAACACCGGAGAAGACAATGCAAAAGAGAGTGGATGTAGAAAGACACGGACAAACGGCGATCGTGACGCTGAAAGAGCGCCTGGACATCCTGGCAGCCTCTGAACTGATGCAGACGTTCACCTCTCTGCTGGAGGTCGGCGCCACAGAGTTCATTGTCGACCTGACCGCCGTTCGCGTGGTCACGCCGGACGCAGATTATCCCCTCCTGCACCTTCTCAAGGGAACGCAGGCCGTCGACGGGAGCGTCATCCTTGTTTGTCCCTCTGACAACCCGATCCGCATCTTTTACGAGATGATGCGGCTGGATACGCTCTTTGAGATGACGGTGACGTTGGACGAAGCCCTACAGCAGTTGGTGCATCCTCTGGAAGTATAGAAGCCGCGGCCCTTGGGTTGAGATGCGCTCCTGACCGATCTGGACTAGAATACGACCCATCATCGAAAGCCAGATATCAAGGACCGCATGCCGCTTCCCAGTTCTTCAGATCCGATCAGAGACGCAGCACGGGCGCTGGAGCCGAGACTCATCGACCGACGTCGTGCTTTCCACATGCGACCGGAGTTGTCCGGCGAGGAGCATCAGACCGCCAAGTCCATCGCAGCTTACTTACAGGACCTGGCCCTGGACGTCAAGACCGGGATCGGGGAGTATGGTGTGCTGGGCGTGCTGGAGGGAGGTCTCCCCGGGCCGACCCTCGCCTATCGCGCCGACATGGATGCGCTCCCGATTCAGGAGGCCCAAGATCGACCCTATGCGTCGATGACGTTGGGCGTCAGCCATGCCTGTGGTCACGACGCCCACATGGCCATTGCCCTGGGCATCGCGGAAGTGCTCGACGGCATGCGCTCTCGACTCCGAGGGCGGGTCATCTTTGTCTTCCAACCCGCCGAGGAGTCCTTGAGTGGAGCTCGCGCGATATTGGAAGAGGGGACCCTTCTCGGTTACGCTCCCGACGCCATGATAGCGCTCCACACCTTCCCCCTCCCCGTTGGCACCGTGGGCGTCCCATTGGATCTCTGCGTGGCGGGCATGGAGGAGTTCAGGGTTCGTTTTTACGCCCCCTCTGGCAATCTGGACACGCTCACGACGCAGGCGATTGCGGATCTGACAGCGCTGAGCACGGCCCAAGCGCCGACCAATGCCCAGGAATTCTCAGAGCTTGTCCAGAAGATGGAAAAAGGCGCGAGCCTGCGGGACACGGTCTTTCTGAACTGCTGGCGTCATCCACCGGGGGCTATCCCACAGGCGCATCTACTGGGGCTAGTGAGCATCCCCGACTTCGACCCCGACCTCGGGCTGAGAGCGTCCGTTCTTGCGCGCATTCAAGAGACGCTGGATGCAGTCGTTGCAGCACACGGCGCAGCGTACGATCTGGTGTACACTTTTCAGAATCCACCCCTCCACAACGACCCTGGCTTGGTCGCGGAGATCCTACCGCTCGTCGAAGCTACCCTGGGACCGGCACACGTCCGGAGGTTCAGGGACCCCTACCCCTTCGCGCATGAGGATTTCGCGCTCTATGCCGCAGAGATGCCCGCGGCGCTCCTCTGGCTGGGTACGGCCAATCCGGACCGGGGCATCGACAGTCTATTACACACAGCCAACTACGATGTCGACGAGGCGTCTCTGGTCGTGGGCGTCGAGGTTATGACGAAGGTGCTCCTGCGCCTTCTGAATCGCCCGCCCGATCAAACTCCTCGAGAGCGGCAGGATCATCCGCCAACTCACGGCGCATCGTTGCCCACAAATCCCCTCTTTCCGCGGGAGGGATGAAGGCCGAAGCTGCTGCGTTGCCCAGCATACGGTAGACCCAATGCCTGGCTATGCCGATTCGGTCTACCGCGGCAACATACTCGTCGCTCAGCGTCGTGCCACTGACACTTGGATCGTCGGTGTTCAGGGTGGTTCGGATTCGCAAACGAACCAGGTCCGGTAAAGGATGTTGGCAGAAGCGCGGCACTACGCCGGTATGGACGTTACTGGTGGGACAGACCTCTAGGGTAATGTCGCGCTCACGGAGCAGGCGGATGACGTTGGAATCCTCAATGGCACGCACCCCGTGGCCGATACGCGTGGGATGCAGCTTAGTCACGGCGGCCCGCACGCTCTCCGGGCCAGCCGCTTCCCCGGCGTGCACAGTGATGCTCAGCCCCGCCTCAAGGGCTCGCTCGAACGGCCCGGAGAACGCCTCCGGCGGATAGGAAGTCTCATCGCCGGCGAGATCGATGGCGCGAACCCACCGGCCTAAGCGATCGATCGCGATATCAACGATCTCATCGGCGACGGAGAGGGGCTGGTCCCGGGGGATCTGCAGAATCAGGCAGGTGCGCATGCCCGTCTCCGCCTCCGCAGCTTTTGTCGCCTCGATGACCCAAGCCACCACCTCATCGAATGAGAACCCTTCGGCACGCGCTAATGCCAGAGGGTTGAAGCGCAACTCAAGATAGCGCACATTGTCCCGGGCCGCATCAACGATCACCTCCCGCGCAAGCCGTTGGATGACCTCGCGGGATATGTAAAACCGACGGAGGACCTCGAACTTCGCAAGGAATCGCTGAAAGTCTGGAAGATCATCGGTCATCTGAACCAGTGGGCGCAGATGCTCGACGTCATAACCGGGGAGTTCAATGCCGTGCTGTTCGGCGACCTCCACCAAGGTGGAGAGGTTCAGGGATCCCTCAAGATGGCGGTGCAGGTCAATCTTCGGAAGGTCGTGCGCCCATCTCCACAGCGCTCGCCGGTGGTCCTGCTCCCGCCCATCGCGTCTCGTGGGGCCCACCGCGCGTGCCATTGCCCGCTCCTCAGCGCAGCTCACCAGGCCGGACGCCCGCCGTTGCAGCTTGCGAGTCTCGGCCTGTGGCATGCACTGCCAGCTCTGAGCGCGCGCACGAAGTGTGCATCACGTGCGCCTTATCTACGACGTATCCCTGGGCAAGAGCACGTGGAAGATGCTGCCTTTGTTGATCTCGCTCTCTGCCCAGACCTTGCCTTGATGCGCCTCCACAATGCGGTTCACCACGGCCAGGCCCAGACCCAACCCCCCAAAACGCCGGGTGCTGGATCCATCCACCTGATAGAAGGTCTCGAAGATCTGAGACAGCTGATGCTCGGGGATGCCAATCCCCTCGTCTTGGAAGGCCAGATGCACGTATTCCTCTTCAGGAGTCGCCGAGATGGTGACACGCCCCCCTCGAGGGCTGAACTTGAGCGCATTATCAAGGATGTTATAGCAAAGCTGCCTGAGCTTTTCCATGTCACCGCGAAGGTGAAGATCGTCCGAGACAGGCTCCAGATGCAACGTCACAGGCGATTCCGCGGGCCTGCGCTCAAAAGCCACAACCATCTCCTCGAGAAGCGACTTTACCGATATGCGCTCCGACTCGAGCGCCAGCGCGTCAAAAGGACGGAGGGAGAGGGTCTGCTCCACGATCGACACGACATCATCCACCTTGCGCACGACGATGTCCAGGCTGCTGCGCTGCTCCGGCACCAGCGGCCCCATCTGATCATCGCGCATCAGCTCGAGGTACCCCTTGATCAATGTGAGAGGCGTGCGCAACTCGTGGGAGATGTTCTGTAGGATCTGATCCTTGAGCTCCGCAAATCCCTGAAGGCGGCGATAGGCCTGGCGCAGGTCGTGGTGAGTGGCCTCGCGTTCCTCCCAGCGCTCCTGCACCATCGCGATTCCGAGCACCCGCGACAGCGCAGACAACGCTTGCAAGTCCATCGCATCGAGAGCGGCCAGGCACGAGCCGAACAGATCAAGTACCCCGATCGGGCGGTCCTGATAACGGATCGGAAACGCGGCCTCGGCTTCAATGCCTTCAGGCACCCAAGGTAGCCGAGAAGGAGCGAGATCCTGCCCCGCATCTCGAGAGAGCATCGGGCGCTGATTCTGTGCGGCCTGGACCGCCAGGCCATCGGGAACCCGGCGCCCTAGCTCGCTGGCATCACCACCAACCAACACGCTCAATGTCAAGGGCTGGCCAATGTAAAGGGCAACGAGGTCGAGTTGCAGAGAACCGTGGACGCGCGTGAGCGCTTCGGAGAGCGTATGGCGATCCGGGGTCGCAGAAATGACAAGCGCGCTGATCTCGTCCAACAACGTGAGATACGTGCTATGTCTTTCCGGAGATCGGGACTCAGTTGATGGACCGGGCAGGTTATCGGACATGTACCTCATCCCACATCAATCGAGCGGTGCCGTCGCACAGCCACGCGCATCGACATAGATGACCGCTCCCCCTGTGTCAAGCCGTCATCAGACAACGACAGCAATTCCCAATATGAAGCCTGCTAAGGCCAGCCAGCCCTATTCTGCGGCTATAAACCACGTAATTGTGGGTCAAATGCTGCACAGTCCGGCCTAAAACTAAGGTCACGTCCCTGTGAATTCGCCATATCTGGAATTGCTGCAGAAAACACGATACAGATGCTGCCTCAGGGGCCCTTACGACCGGCGTGCCGGCCTCACCATATGCCGGTTTGCCCTGGAACGCAAGTCCGTCAGCGGGATCTGCTTTTTGCTCGCCCGGCCCCCGTCGCCGACGCGGCAGCGCGGCGATCAGAACGCCAATGACAATCCTTATACTTCTTTCCGCTGCCACACCAGCAGGGGTCATTGCGTCCCGGTTTATCTGCGGCACGGTGCGGTTGCGGGGCGGTGTCAGCCGCCTGGCTACCACCACTGGTCCGGAAGGTCAGCTGACGCTCACGCGGTCGGCGCACAAGATCGTCGGCAGCTCGGGGCTGACCGGAGACCACCGCAGCCTTCGGCACCAAGAAGAGCGTTCGGACGATCTGCGATTGGACCGAGCCCAACATCTCCTGGTACATCTCGAACGCTTCTTTTTGATAGGCGACCAGGGGGTTCTGCTGGCCTACCGCGCGGAGCCCAATACCCTCTCGCAGCATATCGAGGCTCGTCAGGTGACGCACCCAGTGGTCGTCGATCTGGCGCAACATCAGCCGGCGGTCACGGAAAAGCCGCTGTACCTCGACAACGGCCTCGCGGATCCGCGTCTCAAGCTCTTGGGGGAGACGCCTGACGGGCAGATCGTAGGACGGCTCAAAGACCGCACGACCCACCGAGCGCTCAAGGCGCTCGCCAAGCTCCTTGTAGAAAGCATCCTCGGTCTCAAAGAGAGCCCCAACGGTGACGTCCTCCTGGCGCATCGCCCGGTACATCGCCTCACCCATGCGCTTGTTCATCATCCAATAGGTCTCGTCAGCCCACGTGACGCATTGGGCGACGAGCTCATCGGGGCTCATAGCCTCGAGCTCGGCAACCCCGAACTCGGACGGGATGGGCGCGAATCTCCGCAGCTCGGCCAACACCGCCTCAGCGTCCAGCTCCTCCTGAGCGGCGTGACCGTTGACCACGCGGTGCACCTCAGCCTCAAACATCTCCAGGAGATCGTCGTGCAGATCATCGCGGCTGAGGATCTTACGTCGCTCCGCATAGATGACCTCGCGCTGCTTGTTGACGACGTTGTCGTACTCCAGGACGTGTTTGCGGATGTCGAAGTTGTAGCCCTCAACGCGCTCCTGAACCGACTCAATCACGCGTCCGAGCATATTCGACTCCAGCGCGCCCTCCTCCAAGCCAGCACGATCCATCCAGGGCTGAAGCCGCTCGCCGCCGAACCGCCGCAGCAACTCGTCCTCAAGGGAGATGTAGAAGCGACTGGAGCCCGGGTCTCCCTGGCGACCGGCACGCCCGCGCAGCTGATTGTCAATACGCCGCGCCTCGTGGCGTTCGGTGCCGATAACGTGGAGCCCCCCTTCCTTATAGACACGTTCACGGTCCCGCTGGCATTCACGCACTTTGTCGTGAAGGACCTCAGCCCACCGCGTGTCGTACCTGCTCGTGGGATCCTGCCCGACGCGGGCCATCCTGAGAGCCTGCTCCCAGTCCGTCGAGCGAATCCCCGTGAGATCGACGCCCTCGCGACGAAGCTGGTCGCGGGCCATGCCCTCAGGGTTGCCGCCAAGCAGGATATCCACACCCCGGCCTGCCATGTTCGTGGCAATCGTCACCGCGCCGGGCTGGCCGGCCTGAGCGATAATCAGGGCCTCCTGCTCGTGATACTTAGCATTGAGCACATTGTGAGGAATCCGCCGTCGTTTAAGCAACTTCGACAAGCGCTCGGACGTCTCAATGGCTGTCGTCCCGACGAGCACCGGTCGCCCCGCTTCGTAGGTCCGCTGGATCTCGTCGATCAGCGCATGGAACTTGCTATTTTCGGTCTTGTAGATCTGATCCGGCATATCGAGGCGTCGATAGTATCGCTCGCCGTTCGAACCGTCATAGACCGTCACCGGATAGCGGCTTCCATCGGTGAGGACGCCGCTAAACGCGACACCGGCCTCCTCGGGAGGCACCTCGTTCTCTTCAAGGTCCCCAAACTGCGCTCGATATTCCACATTCGTCGGGAGGATCACGACATCCAGATCGTAGATCTTGCGCAGCTCCTCCTCCTCCGTGGCTGCCGTACCCGTCATCCCGGCGAGCTTATCGTACATACGGAAGAAGTTCTGGAAGGTGATGGTCGCATACGTTAGGGACTCCCGACGGACCTCGACGCCCTCCTTGGCCTCAATAGCCTGGTGGAGGCCCTCGGAGTAACGGCGACCGAACATCAGCCGCCCGGTGAACTCGTCGACAATGATGATCTCACCATCGCGGATTACGTACTCTTTATCGAGACTGAAGAACTCCTTCGCGCGCAGCGCATTATCCAGGTAGGGCAGCATCGCCGCGTGCTCTGGGTCGTAGATGCTTTCACCCTCAGGGATGTTCAGCAGTGCCTCAACCTTGGCAACCCCCTCTTCCGTCAGAATCACGATCTGGGAGCGCGCGTCGATCTCGTAATCCTCATCTGGATGCAGACGCGGGACCAATTGCGCAAACCGTCGATAGAGCTCGGAGGACTCCTCTGCCGGACCCGAGATGATCAACGGTGTCCGGGCCTCGTCGATGAGGATGCTATCCACCTCGTCGACAATGGCGTAGTGCAGATCGCGCTGGGTGCACTGGTCGAGATCGACGACCATATTATCGCGAAGGTAGTCAAACCCGAATTCGTTGTTCGTGCCGTAGGTGATGTCCGCTCGATAGGCCTCGCGCCGCGTGATGGGGCGCAGATACTGGTAGCGGTCATCATCGGAGGAGTAGTCCGGATCGTAGAGGAATGAGGCCTCATCCGGTCGTCCCGAGCCCGATTGAATCACGCTGACAGACACGCCCAGGGCGTGATAGATCGGCCCCATCCACTGGACGCCAAACTTCGCGAGGTAGTCGTTAGGGGTCACGAGGTGCGCGCCCTCGCCAGTCAGCGCATTGAGATAGAGCGGCAGCGTCGCCACGAGGGTCTTGCCCTCGCCGGTGCGCATCTCAGTGACCTGGCCCTGGTGCAGAATGATACCGCCGATGAGCTGGACGTCATAGGGACGCAGGCCGATCGTGCGGCGCGCAGCCTCACGCACAAAGGCAAACGCCTCGGGCAACAGGTCGTCGAGGGATTCTCCCGACTCCAGACGCGCCCGAAGCTCCCCGGTCTTCGCACGCAAGGCTTCATCGGAGAGAGCCTGGACCTCAGGCTCAAGGGCGTTGATGACCTCAGCCGTCTTCTGCAAGCGCGCAATCGTGCGCGTGTTTGGGTCGCCGAATATCTTCTTTAAGAAACCACTCACCATTCAAATCTCCATGCGGACATAGCTACTCACTGAGATTATACCACGCAGGGTTCGCCCAACAAGAGTCAGGCCCGAAGTATATGAACCTTGGAGGGCGCCAGTGCTGGGCCATACGCGTTCAACGGGCTGCTGGCTCTTCCACTGTCCCAAGAGTGACGCGTGGATGGGGGTCCTGCCAAAGGCGATGGGCAAGCAGATGTGGCGAGTGGTGAAACGCAGTGGCTCAGGCCCCACCATGGCCTGGCCCCCCGGTGAGGGGGGATCCGGGGGGCCACCAGCCAAGGAAAGGAGGAGAGGTGCGATGGAATTGACATACCATCATATCCTCTTCGCCTATAATCATAACGATTCCGAGTTTGGGGCCTAGTGACGAATGACTATGACTCGTATGACGTAGCTCCCACAACGCAGCGTGCGTGCAGATGGCGCGTGTGCCTGCGGATGCGTGGCTTTGGCGCCCATGGATTTGTGCTAGACTAAGTTGTGCCAAGTTTGACGACAGAAAAGGTGAGGCAGAAAATGCCCTAGCATTCGTGAGGAGGCAAGATGAACACCGACACAGAGTCCCGAGAAGAGGAAGTCACGTTGGAGCCCAGCAGCACCGAGGAAGCCGCCGAGAAAATGACGGAGGAGATGGCAGAAGCCGTCAACATTGCCCAGGAAGGCGCCGAGGCTGTCGAAGCCGACAAAGTCTTCGTCGAGCAAGGGGCGATCGGGCGGGCTGAGGGCCGGTTCATTGACGTCAAGGAAGGCGCCATTGGGATCGCCCAGGGAGAGAATGTCACGATCACCGACGGTGGCGCCGGGGTTGTCGCCGCAGAGAACGTCAAGATGGAAGACGCTATGGCGATGTTCGTGGCCGCCAACGAGATCGAGGGAGAAGACGTGACGATCCTCTTCGACGTCCGTGCTGCCGTTGTCTTTGCCCTCGTCCTCGGGGTGGTCATGAGCCTGTTCAAACTGCTAATCCGGAAGCGAGAATAACGGGTTTCGGACAGTCACGAAAGACGGGCGACGCTTACCGCGTCGCCCGTTGCTTTCGAATGCTATCGCCCACGTAAGCGGCTCAAAGCGTGAGCTTGGCTCACGTGTGAGCCACTCTCAGGTTTGCGCAGCCTCCACAACCGCTGAAAAGGCCTGCGGTTCGTTGACAGCCAGATCCGCCAGCATCTTGCGATCGATCTGGATATCGGCCTCTCTCAAGCCGTGAATCAAGCGACTGTAGGTCGTGCCGTTGTTTCGGGCGGCTGCATTGATGCGGATGATCCATAGGCGTCGCATATCGCGTTTCTTGTTGCGCCGATCGCGGTACGCATAGACCATGGACTTCATCCACGCTTCGTTGGCTCGCCGGAACAACTTACGGCGCGTCCCAAAGAAGCCCTTCGTCTGTCGAATGAGCTTCTTGTGGCGACGGCGTGTTACGGTTCCACCTTTAACTCTCACAATTCACCTCAGATGACTAAGAATTCTCTTTCAGATACGGTGCCAGTAGGCGCACTCGCTTCCGAATCCCCGGATTATCGACTGCGTGCAGCTCATCAAACTGAGCCCGCACCCGACGCGGCTTCTTACGGCGGAAGTGGCTCTTCCCCTGCTTGGTGCGCATCAACTTCCCCTTGCCGCCCTGTGACAGGCGAAAGCGCTTGGAGGTTGACTTATGGGTCCTTATCTTTGGCACTGCCTTTCCTCCCACTAGTTCTTTTTCGGCGCCAGTACCATCAGCATGGTCCGCCCATCCATTTGGGGGGACTGCTCGACGATGGCGATGTCGGACAGCTCGTCAGCAATCTCTCGCAGCTGTTCCATCGCGACCTCGGGATACGTGATCTCGCGACCTCGGAATCGCACGCGAACCTTCACCTTGTTCCCATCTTCCAACCAGCCTCGCGCGTTCTTGACCTTGAACATCGTGTGGTGCTCGGTCGTCTTTGGACGGAGGCGTATCTCCTTGACCTCAATCTGCTTCTGAGCTTTACGCGCTTCACGTTCCTTCTTCGCTTGTTGATAGAGGAACTTACCGAAGTCCATAACGCGGGTTACAGGCGGCTCTGCATTCGGTGCAACTTCCACCAAATCCAGGCTCGCCTCTTCGGCCAGCCGCAAGGCTTGATAGATGGGCATAACACCGAGGTTATTGCCCTCTACATCGATGACACGAACCTCCCGAGCTCGGATCTGATTATTCGCACGATACTGCTGCTTGCTGATGATTGTCCCCCTTGTAGCTTACCTGGACCTATGATGTGATTGATACAACTGCCACGGTATCATAGCATAAAAGCTTGCACTGTCAAACTGCAGCACGCTTCATGGTGTGTCTGTTGGCGTGGCTGTCGGCGTGGCGACAGCCGGTTCGGGGGATGGGCTGGGCGAAGGTGACGCTAACGGCGTGGACGTGGGTGTGGGCGTCGATTCGGTCTCATCTGGACCGGTCGTGGGGGTCAGCGTGGGTGTCAGCGTAGGCGTCACAGGGATCTCGGTGGGTGTAGGAGACGGAGTCAGCGTCGGAGTGCCCGTCGGCGTTGCCTCCGGCGTTGGTGTCGGGGTAGGCCCGATGACCTGAATGGTCTGCCGGGCCTCAAAACGCGCCCCTCGCTTGTTGTAGGCCACGATCCGGACCGTATAGCGATTGGGGGTGAGGTCCTGCGGAATCTGCCAGACACCCAGCACCCCATCCTGTACCGGCGCCAGATGTGGACCACTGATCCAGTCCCACGCCTGCGGATTCTGCCCCAGACCGTAGGTGATCTCGTACCGGTCGAAATCTGCCAGCGCCACCGTACCTCGGATCTCAGCCCAATCATAGAGCTCCGCACCGGGCGACGGGGCGGTGATCTCGACCACCGGCGGCTGCTCGGCGCTGGTACACTCGGCTTCGGGGGCGACCATCAGCCCGCGGTCGGCGGCCCATTGTTCCAGCCACGCCCGCCCCTGAGGATCCTCAACGCGGTCGACGAAGACCACAACCTGAGAGATGACGTTGGAGCGGCAGTAATCGTTGGCCAACAGCCCGCTGTTAGCATCGATCTCCACCTCCTGGACCCACGCCTGATCGGCCTGGGGAGGAAGGTTGTCGACTGAGAAGACCTCAATACGCTTCTCGGGGCAGGCGGATGAGGGCTCGGCCCCGGAAAGGACGCAGACTTCCCGCTCCACGATACCGGCCGGGCGCGGAAACGCGTGCGGGGGTATGCCCTCGTGCGCGCGATACATGAAAGCCTGCCAAATTGGACCAGCTCCCTGCGACCCCACGACGTTATCCATCGGGCTGTTGTCGTTGTTGCCGACCCAGACACCTGCAGCGATGTCCGGCGTGTATCCTACGGTCCAGGCATCGCGCGTATCGTTGGTGCTGCCCGTCTTGGCAGCGACAGGGCGATCGGGCAGCTCCAGAATGCTGGGACACGCGAAGACGAGACAGCGTGCCTGGGTATCCGACAAGATGTGGGTAATCAGGTAGGCCAGCTCCGGCTTGACGACCTGATCACCCTGCCTCTGACGATTGTCGACCAAGACCTTACCACTCTGATCCTCAATCCATAGGATGGGCGTGGGCGCCATATATAGCCCGCCGTTGGCAATCGTCGCATAGGCGCCGGTCAACTCCAGTGGCTTCATCTCCCCACCACCCAACGTCAGCGCCAAGCCATAGATCGGTCGCGTCTCATATGGATAGTCGGGACAGGTCTCCTGAGGCGCTACTAAGGATCTCGCCCCGAGACGGTCCGCCATCCCTAGGAGGCCCTCCACGGTGACGAACTCCAACGCCTTAACCGCCGGGATGTTGAGCGAATTGGCCAGCGAGGTACGAACGGAGGCCGGCCCGCGAAACTTTCCATCGAAGTTGACAGGCTCGTAGACGTTGCCGACCGTGTCGGTGTAGGTGATAGGGAGATCCCAAATCACCGTGGCCGGCGTCCAGCCACGCTCGAACGCCGCGAGATAAGTCAGGGGTTTGATAGCGGAGCCCGGCTGGCGACAGCGCAAGGTGACGTTGACCTGGCCACCCAGCTCATTGTCGTAGAAGTCGGCGCTTCCCACCATCGCCAAGATGTGACCGCTGGACGGCTCGATCGCGACGAGCGCCCCGTTAGAGACATTCCGAGCGGCCAAGGCTTCCACCCCGTTCGCGACCTCCTCCTCCGCGATGCGTTGGAGCCGGGGCTCCAGCGTGGTGTGAATGCGCAGACCGCGCCCTTTATACAAAGCCTCGGCGCCCAAGTTCTGCTCCACCCACTGGGTCACGTGGACCACGAAGTGCGGCGCTGGAATGCGGTCGCTGTAGACCGGCGTGAACTCATAGGCGTCCATCTCCGCAGCGGCGGCAACCGCTTGGTCAACCGTGATGTAACCCGCCTCCACCATCAACGCCAACACCACCTTCTGGCGCTCCAGAGCGGCCTCCCGGCCTCCGCCAAACGGATCGTAGGTGGCAGGCGATTGGGGGATACCGGCAAGGAAGGAGGCTTGGGCCAGCGTCAACTGTGCGGCGTTGGTGCCGAAATACGTGCGAGCAGCGGCGTCCACTCCATAAGCAAGGTTACCGTAGTTGTTGTTATTCACGTAGATCTCGAGGATATCATCCTTACTGTAGCGACGGCTCAGCTCCGCTGCGAGGATGATCTCTTTGATCTTCCGAGAGACCGTGCGCTCCGTCGCGGCCTCAGGCCCAAGGAGGATATTGCGTGCGACCTGTTGGGTGATCGTGCTCGCACCGGAGACTACCTCACGTTCCTGAAGCGCGTAGAAGACGGCCCGGGCAATCGCAATGGGATCAAAACCGCCGTGTTGGTAGAAATTCCTGTCCTCAGTGGCAACGGTTGCCAGCTTGAGGTAGGAGGAGATCTGATCGATCGGAACGTAGGTGCGCCTCCCCGCCGTGGGGTCGATGATCTCGTGCAGGAGCATGCCGTTGCGATCGTAGATCTGGCTGCTGGCGAAGTTAGGCTCCCGTTCCCGCAGCTCATCGGGAGAGGGCAACTGTGCCGCGAGGTAGATATATCCAACCATCGCCGCGACAAGGGCAAGCATAAAGAGCCCCACACTGACCAACGTCGCCGTCAGCAGGACGTTTGCCCAATGCATGCCACCCACCCGCCGGCGTCCGCCGCCCGCCGGCGGATCACTTGGCGGGGGCGATGCGGGGGGAGGCGGCGGTTCCACGGGGCGGATAGGCTGCGTCGGCTCATCATCAGAATCCCGAGTCGACGGGGGGCGATACGTTTCACCCACAGGCCTCTGCGCCGGCCTGGGCTGACGCCACGGCGGGACGGGCCGCGTCGGCTCGTCCCGGTCTCGCGGCGCGCTCACTTGGATGGGTTGGGTGATGGTGTTGTCATCTGAAGGCGTCGAGGGGTCAGCCCCAGGCGCCTCCTGAGGATCGGGGTCGATGCGTTGGACTTCCCGTAGATGCAGATCGGCTGGGCGCCACGAAGGCGATGCCTCGGCCCGCTCTGTCCTCTGAGCGGCCTCCGAGCTTTCTTCCTCGCCTGTATGCCGTCGCTCGTGCGGTTGACTATGTTCTCCTGATGCCATAGATCGGTCCGGTTACCGTGCGATGATAATAGAGACCTCGCCCTCCTGCGGTAGCTTGTGTCACGAGCGAGGCCTCAAGAATCCTCAGCTGACGGCATTGTACCGCTAACGACAGTGAAGACAACGTTTGGAGGCGAGAAGCGCTCTGGCTTCACGGATCTGGGCCCTCACCGACCCCGTCGCGGTTCCGCCGACCACGTCACGGCGCTCCACAGCCTTCCGCAGATCAAAGATTTCCTTAGCATCGCGACCAAAGGCCGCGTCGAAGTGCGGAGAGATCTCGGCATAGGTCTCGAGCGAGAGCTCACTGATCCCGCACCGCTGTGCTAGAGCCGCTCGAACAACCTGGCCTACGAGCCGGTGGCTCTCACGAAAGGGCACACCGCGCTGCACCAGATAGTCGGCCAGATCTGTGGCCAGCAGGCCGTCGCGG
This sequence comes from Anaerolineae bacterium, assembly GCA_049974845.1. Taxonomy (GTDB): domain Bacteria; phylum Chloroflexota; class Anaerolineae; order B4-G1; family SLSP01; genus PWVB01. The sequence goes on from JBNGCP010000038.1 coordinate 21,510, forward strand.
AGCGCAGATGCCATGCGCTCTGGATTGAGTTGAAGCGTCTCAACCACGCCGGCAAGCACCGGAAGCTCGACTTCCAGGGTATCGACCGCATCAAAGAGCGGCTCCTTGTCCTCCTGCAGGTCCTTGTCATACGCGCTGGGCAGCCCTTTCAGCATCGTCAGCACGCCGACCAGATTCCCAACCATGCGCCCGGTCTTTCCCCGAGCCAACTCCAAGGCGTCGGGGTTCTTCTTCTGAGGCATGATGCTGGAGCCGGTGCTGAAGGCGTCATCGAGCTCGACAAAGCCGAACTCGGCGGAGGCATAGATGATCAGGTCCTCAGCCAAGCGGCTGAGATGCGTCTGCAACAGGGCCGCCCAGAAGAGAAACTCGACGATAAAGTCACGGTCGGCGACGGCATCCAGGCTGTTCTGACTCACCGCCTCAAAGCCCAGGGCCTCGGCCAGCGCTGACCGATCGAGGCCAAAGGTGTTGCCCGCCAGCGCCGCACTGCCCAAGGGCAGCACGGAGACGCGGTGCTCCAGATCATCGAGGCGCGCAGCATCGCGCTCTAGCATCCAGAAAAAGGACATCAGCCAGTGCGAGAAGAGGATGGGCTGCGCGGGTTGGAGGTGCGTGTAGCCAGGCATAATCACGTCGATATGGGACTCAGCCCGATCGACCAAAGCAGCCTGCAGATGGTGCAGAAGCTCGCGAAGCGCCGGCACCTTCTGCAGTACATACAGGCGCACATCAGTCGCGACCTGGTCGTTGCGGCTCCGCCCGGTGTGGAGTTTGCCGGCCACCTCGCCCTTCAGCTCGTAGAGTCGCCGCTCCACAGCTGTGTGAATGTCCTCATCGGTCGGCTGAAAAGCGAAGGTACCGGTACGGAACTCCGCCAGGACCTGCTCCAACCCGTCAACGAGGGCCGCCCGCTCGTCCGCCGTCAGAACCCCAACCCGCTCCAGCGCCTCGACGTACGCGACGCTCCCGATGATGTCCACCTCGCCGAGGCGCCGGTCGAAGCCGATGGAGGCATTGAACACCTCAAGCTGCGCATCTATCTCCTTCTCGAAGCGCCCTCCCCACAGTTTCGCCATATGTGTCTCCTCTTGCAGCGTCCTACTAATCGCGCTTGAACGCCGTGTAGTTGGGCTGAGCGTAACTGGACTTGCCGAGCCCTTCGATATCGAGCAGGGCCTTCACCTTCAAGGGCAACCCGAAGAGACGAATGAACCCCTCAGCATCGCTCTGATCGTAGACGTCGTCCTCGCCGAACGTCGCGTAGTCCTCGCGATAGAGGGAGTAGGGTGACTTGCGGCCGACGACGGTACAGCTTCCTTTATAGAGCTTCAGCCGCACCGAGCCGGTTACGTGTTCCATCAAGCTGTCCACGAAGGCGTCCATCGCGGTACGCAGCGGCGTGAACCACTTCCCATTGTAGACAATCTCAGCGTATTTCTCGGCCACCACGTCCTTGTAGTGCAGCGTCAGGCCATCGAGGCAGAGCGTCTCTAGAGCACGCAAGCCGGTATAGAGCATCGTGCCGCCGGGCGTCTCATAGACGCCGCGCGACTTGATGCCCACGAGGCGATTCTCAACGATATCCACGCGCCCGACGCCATGCTCACCGGCTACCCTATTCAGGTAGGTCAGCAGCTCTACAGGGCCGTGCGCAACGCCATCAACGCGCACCGGCGTGCCGGACTTGAAGTCGATCTCGACGTAGCGCGGCTCGTCTGGCGCGGCTTCAGGCGCCACCGTCAACTGGAACATGTCCTCCTCTGGCTCCTTCCACGGGTCCTCAAGGATGTGTCCCTCGTGGCTGAGATGCCAGATGTTGCGATCACGGCTGTACTTGGACTTCCCTGTCGAGGTGACAGGAACGCCGTGAGCAGTGGCGTACGCCAGCGCGTCCTCGCGAGAGCGGATGTCCCATTCCCGCCACGGCGCAATGACAGTGAGCCGTGGGTTCAGCGCCATCACGCCCAGCTCAAAGCGCACCTGGTCGTTGCCCTTGCCAGTCGCGCCGTGGGCAATCGCATCGGCGCCCTCCAACTCGGCGATCTCGACCAGGCGCTTAGCGATCAGGGGGCGCGCAAAGGAGGTCCCCAACAGATACTGCCGCTCGTAGATCGCGCCAGCCCGCATGGTCGGGAAGACAAAGTCCTTGAGAAACTCCTGGCGAAGATCCTCGACATAGGATTTGACCGCGCCACTCGTCTTGGCCTTGTCCGGCAAGCCGTCGAGCTCGTCCTCTTGGCCCAGGTCGGCGGTGAACGTGACCACTTCACAGTCATAGTTCTCGATCAGCCAGGGAACAATGCAAGAGGTATCGAGACCGCCAGAATACGCTAACACCACCTTCGTGACTTTCCTTGCTGCCATCGCTCTCCTCCATCACTGACAATCTGCTGTTCCAGTAAGAGTCTGAGGAGCGGTACACGGATTGACAAAGATACCCGCGCATCTCCGCAAACTTGTGTATACAGCCGTGTAAATCCGTGAGCCTCCAGATGCTACGAAATGGGCCAGATGGCCGACGATTGTTTCGGAAACAGTACATTGACCAACAGACGGCCCTCGAGGTTGCCGCCATAATCGGCGATTTCGGCAATCACATCGAGATCCGCCGGCGTGGCAGGGCGAATGCGGAAGGGCTCCTCTTGATCCTCCTCAAGCTCGGGAGCGTTGGTGATAGGGCCCCGGCGGCCCCCGTGCATGTCAAGGGCCATCTCGTAGCCGTATTGACGATAGTACCAGGGGATGCCGGTGATGCCCTGCACCAGATGCCCACGCTCCGCGCTCCACGCGTGGAGCACGTCGAACTGCGCGCGCACCAGGCCGCGGCGCCGATAGTCGGGGTGGGTGCCCACGACCTCAGGCCGCCCCACGCCGAAGGGAATACCGGCGTAGGACCAGGTCTGTGAGATCAGGGAGGTACTGGAAACGATAGCGCCAGTCGCCGTGTCCTCCACAACGAGGAAGTCGGCCGCGGTCATTATGGGATGGCGTCCAGACATCATGTCTTTGACCCACGCACGGAGGGGCTCGTCGGGCTCGTCCCACCCCCGTTCGCTGAGAACCCGCGCGTCGAATTCGGCCACAGCCTCAACATCGTCAGGCGTGGCCCGGCGCAGGATCAAGTCATCACCCAACTCGCGAATCGTCATATCACTCGCTCCTATCGTCTCGGTTCAGCCCCGCCCGGCCAGAATCTCCAACGCCCTGGTCAGGACGGCGATCGATCTCTGAAACTCGGCGATCTCAATATGCTCGCCAGGGGTGTGATCCAGCGACGAGTCGCCAGGGCCATAGGCCACCATCGGGCACTCCCACACGGGGCCTACGGTGTTCATATCGGAGGTGCCGGTCTTTAGCTTAAAGCGGGGCTGACCGCCCTCGGCCCGGATGGCGCGCAGAAGCGCACGGACAGGGGGCGTGTTCTTGTCGGAGCGATAGGCAGGATCGGAGCCTAGGAACTTCAACTCGGCGCCATTGCTCCAGGCCTCCATGCGGGATTGCAGTTCGTCGATACTGAACGAGGGCGGCAGCCGCACGACGATGTTCATCTCCACGAAGTCGTTAAGGCCATCGCTGTACGTCTGCAGATCGCGCAGCGCCGGGTCGAGGGTGTGATAGCGACGGGTCCGTCCCTGGTTATAGGCAAAGGCATACCGGCGCAGGTGATTCCAGAAAGTCACAGCGTGCTCCGCCGGGCCAGGGGATTCACCGGCGCTGTGACCTCCGGGCTGAACCAGGCGGTACTCCATATCGAGCATGCCTTTGTAGCCCAGGGTGATGCTATCCCACGCGCTGGGCTCACCAATGATGGCGCAATCAGGCGGCGCCATCGTCTGCGCCAGATAATGAGCGCCCCACCCATGGGTCTCTTCCTCGACAGCACCGATGACTGTGACCTTTGCGCGGGGCAGCTTAGGGGCTATCCTCGCAGTGGCCAATACGAAGGCCGCCAGCGGACCCTTTGCATCCACCGCACCCCGACCGTAGAGCTTGCCATCGTCCCACCGCACAGGGATGAACCCCGGCACAGTATCCATGTGACCCAACAACACGATCTCACGCTCCGCATCGGGATGCCCCACGGTGCCGACGACGTTGCCAGCATCATCTCGATGGGCGCGGAAACCCAGCTTGCGCATCTGGGTCATCAGGTAGTCGGCCAGGATGTCCTCGCCTCCTGACGGGCTGGGAATAGACAACAACCTCTCCAGGAACTCCACCTCGTCCACAGTGTCCTCCGTACGCAAGCCACCACGCACTCTAGCCCGCCTATCACGTTCAACACGCGTTGTCATCTCACTCTCCTCCTAACCGGCCCACCGTGAGCGACTGGTTGCGCAGATAGCGAATCGCTGCGATAGCCGCCCGCAGTGCCACCAGTGTCGTCACGTAGGGCACGTGATGCTCAAGCGCTGCCGTCCGAATTTGATACCCCGATGTACGGGTGCCGTGCCGGGGCAAAGGGAGACCACGTCGTTGCGCCGATGGCGGAGGGGGTGCTCCAGAACCCGACGAAGCGGAATGAGGCCGTCCATGCGCCAACGTCGGCGTATTGACCACCAGACTGATCCTGTCCTGCACCACCACATCGACGCAGTCGGGGCGGCCCTCCCCCACCTTAGCCACCTCCGTCACCGCGACGCCCATCGCCCGCAAGGCCTTCGCCGTTCCCCGCGTCGCCAGCATTTCAAACCCGAGATCGCTCAGCTGAGCAGCCAATGAGACACCCTCCCGTTTGTCGGGATCGGCAAGGCTCATCAAAACGGTCCCCGTCGTCGGCAGTGGGTTGCCGGCGGCGATCTGGGCCTTCGCGAAGGCTTCGGGGAAGCTCTCGCCAAAGCTCATCACCTCACCGGTGGACCGCATCTCGGGGCCTAAGAGCACATCCGTGCCCTGAAAGCGCCCGAAGGGCAAGACCACTTCCTTCACCGAGGGGCGCGGGGGCCACGGCGTAGGTGCGCGATGCAGGTGCTCCAACTCTTCCTCAAACCCGTTCCCCGCGGAGGACCGGGTGGCATAGGGCCAGTAGGGTTGCAGCAATTCCTTCAACGGGCGTCCCACCAGAATCTTCGCAGCGAGCTTGGCCACCGGAATTCCGATCGCCTTGCTCACATAGGGCACGGTGCGCGAGGCACGCGGATTGGCCTCCAGGACGTAGAGATCGTGGCCGCTGATGGCCATCTGGATGTTGACGAGACCGACCACCCCCATTGCTCTGACCAACCTGGTGACCGCATCCTCAATCCGATCCACGATGGATCCGGAGAGACTCACGGGCGGCACCACGCAGGCCGAGTCGCCCGAGTGCACACCGGCCTCCTCAATCTGCTCCATCAGGCCAGCAATCCAGACGTCCCTGCCGTCGGAGAGAACATCGACATCCAACTCGATGGCCCCGTCCAGAAAGCGGTCGATGAGCAGCGGATAGCCCGAGGATACGCGCGCCGCTTCCATAATATAGTGCCGTAGCTCATCCGGATTGCCGACGACCTCCATCGCCCGCCCACCCAGGACGTAACTTGGGCGGATCAGCACAGGGTATCCAAGGCGATCCGCAACCTGGAGCGCCTCATCGACGGTGGCTGCCATGCCGTAGGGCGGGCTCTTGATGCCCAACTCCTCCAGCAGCGCCCCAAACGCCTCGCGATTCTCCGCTACATCGATCGCCGCGAAGTCAACGCCCAGAAGCGGGACGTCGGCTTCGACGAGCGCACGCGCCAGTTTCAAGGGCGTCTGTCCCCCAAAGCCGACCACAACACCGACGGGCCGCTCATGCTCGACAATCGCCATCACGTCCTCGACGGCCAGGGGCTCAAAGTAGAGGCGATCCGCCGTGTCGTAGTCGGTGGAGACAGTCTCGGGGTTCGAGTTCACCATAATGACCTCATACCCCTCCTCCTGCAGAGCCCAGACTGCGTGTACGTTGGCATAGTCGAATTCCACGCCCTGACCGATGCGGTTCGGGCCGGAGCCGAGGATCACGACTTTGGAGCACGCCGACCCGATGGACTCGTTCTCAGTGCCGCCATAGGTCGAGTAGAAGTAGGGTGTAAAGGCTTCGAACTCCGCCGCGCAGGTGTCGACCATCTTGTAGACGGGCCGCACGCCCAGCTCCGCGCGGCGCGCCCGAACGTCACCCTCAGGACGAGCAAAGAGCTCGCCGAGCTCCACATCCGAGAAGCCCCAGGCCTTGGCCTGCCCGAGTATATCGGCATTCAGATCCGCCCACCCCAGCTCACGCAACCGAGACTCCATCCGGACGAACTGATGCATCTCCGTCAAAAACCAGCGGTCGATGTGGGTCGCGTCGCGAATCTCGTCGACGGTGTAGCCCCGGCGAAGGGCAGCATAGATATAGGCCAGGCGCTCCGGCGTCGGATTTGCCAGGTATTCCGGGATGCGCTCAAAGTCAAGCTGCGGTGTCGCATCCAACTCGAGCGACCGCAGCGCCTTACCCAACGCCTCCTTGAACGTCCGCCCGATTGCCATTGCCTCTCCCACGGACTTCATCTGCGTCGTCAGCTGCGGATCGGCACCCGGGAACTTCTCGAGCTGGAACCTGGGCATCTTCACCACGACGTAGTCGAGAGTGGGCTCGAAAGCGGCGGTCGTGCGGCGGGTGATATCGTTGGCGATCTCGTCGAGGCGATACCCTACAGACAGGAGCGCCGCGACCTTGGCAATGGGATAGCCCGTCGCTTTGGAGGCCAGCGCCGACGAGCGGGAGACCCGAGGGTTCATCTCGATCACAACCATGCGTCCCGTCTCCGGTTCGATGGCGAACTGGATGTTGGAGCCACCGGTATCAACCCCAATCGCGCGCAACACGGCGATCGCCGCATCACGCATCGCCTGATACTCGCGATCGGTCAGGGTCTGGGCCGGCGCGATGGTGATCGAATCACCGGTATGAACCCCCATCGGATCGAGGTTTTCGATGGAGCAGACGACGATGGCGTTGTCCGCGTGGTCACGCATCACCTCCATCTCGTATTCCTTCCAACCGATGACCGACTCTTCAAGAAGAACCGTATGGGAGGGGCTCTCGATCAAGCCCCGAGCGACGATCTGGGTGAGCTCCTCGGCATTGTAAGCGATTCCCCCACCCGTGCCGCCCAGCGTGAAGCTGGGCCGGGCGATCAGCGGGTATCCGAGCTCGTTGGCGACCTGAAACGCCTCGGGCAGGCTGCCGATCTGGCGGCTAGGTGGCACCGCCAACCCGATGGCCTGCATTCTCTTCTTGAAGAGCGCGCGATCCTCAGCCAGACGGATCGCTTCGACAGGGGCGCCGATAAGCTCAACGCCGTAGCGTTCAAGCACACCGGCCTCGGATAGCGCGACCGCGAGATTGAGCGCCGTCTGCCCCCCCAACGTCGGCAACAACGCGTCGGGCCGCTCCCGTTCGATGATGGCTGAGACGGCGTCGACGGTGAGAGGCTCGATGTAGACAGCATCGGAGAGCTCGGGATCCGTCATGATCGTCGCGGAGTTGGCGTTGACCACAACCAGGCGATAGCCGGCCTCCCGCAGCGCCTTTAGCGCCTGCGTGCCAGAGTAATCGAACTCCGCCGCCTGACCAATGACAATAGGACCAGAACCGATGATCAGGATCGTGTCGATGTCGCTGCGTCTAGGCATAGGCCCCCTCTATCCTTGCGCCTGCGTCCAACTTCCGCCCCTTACCAATGCCAGGAACTGCTCGAAGAAATCACTTGCGTCGTGAGGGCCCGGCGACGCCTCGGGATGAAACTGCACGGACAACGCCGGATAGTCGCGCAGTCGCAAGCCTTCCAGGGTGCCGTCGTTCAACGACAGGTGCGTGACCTCCAGCGGCCCAAACCCGGCTGGGCTCTGACCGACGAGCGGCTCCCGTGGCAAGCGTTCGGCCATCGTGGCCGATGCATCGTCCGAGGCAAGAGGGGCGAGCTCAGGATCCGCCGGCATAAAGGCTTTGTCCAACGGGGCCCATGGAATCCCAAGGCTCGTAGGATCGACGGCAAAGCCGTGATTCTGTGTGGTGATCACCACCCGACCACTGCGCGTTTCCTTGACCGGATGGTTCGCCCCACGGTGGCCAAAGCGCATTTTATAGGTCTCGCCTCCGACCGCCAAGCCGAGCAGTTGGTGCCCCAGGCAGATCCCCCCAAGGGGCACACGCGCCTCCAGCAGTCGCTGCACCAGGTCGATGGTCGCCTCCAAGGGCTCAGGATCTCCCGGTCCGTTGGAGATCAGGACGCCATCCGGTGCCAGCTCAAGAACCTCCTCGATGTCGACGTCGCACGGCACCTCGGTAACTCTTACACCGTGGCCCATCAGGTGCCGCACGATGCCAGCCTTCCGACCGGCGTCCACGACTACCACGTGGGGTCGTTCATCGTCCCCTCGCCCGTCGTAGGTCCTGGTCCCATCTAGGGTGACCACCTGGGCGAGATTGCGCCCGCTCATTGCCGGGCTCCGGCAAACGCGCGCAACGAGGGCCGCCGGGTCCCGCGCCTCAGACGAGATGCCCCCCCGCATCGCGCCGTGCGTGCGCAAGTGTCGCGTGAGCGCGCGTGTGTCAACGCCCTCGATGGCAATGACGCCCGCCTGGCGCAGATAACCGACCAAGCCCTGGATGGCACGGGGGTTGAACGGCGCCCGCACCGCGCGATGAACCACGAAACCCGCCACCTGAACCTCCGCCGACTCGGCATCGTCCAGCGTCACCCCGTAGATCCCGATCTCAGGATAGGTCATGACGACGATCTGACCGCGATAGGAAGGGTCGGTGAGCACTTCCTGATAACCCGTCATCCCTGTGTTGAAGACCAGCTCCCCAAACGTCTCCCCCGTGGTCCCGACCGCGGTGCCTCGGAAGATCGTGCCATCTTCCAGCGCCAACAAGGCCGGCCTACTTGCTGAGTCCATCCCTTGGCTCCCCTCGCAGCTCATCACCAGCAATCACGCGTCCGCCAACACCAGGCCAACCTTCTCGATCACCGTCTCGATGTCCTCCTCGCTGATGACGAGGGGCGGAAGGAAGCGCATCACGGTGGAGCCTGCCGGCAGCGCCAGCACACCTTCTTCGGCCAACGCGGCCAGATAGGCGCCTGACCTGGCGCGAAGCTCGATGCCGACCATCAACCCCAGTCCCCGTACCTCACGGACGACCGAGGCATTGAGAGATCGAAAGCCCTCCAGCAACCGTGCGCCCAGCCTCGCGGCCCGCTCGGGCAGGCGCTCGGTTTCCATCGTCTCGATGGTCGCCAACGCAGCCGCGCAGGCCAGGGGATTGCCGCCAAAGGTGCTGCCGTGCACGTGCCCGGGCATCTGCTTGACCCGGTCTCCGATCAGTGTCGCGCCCATAGGCACGCCGCCGGCCATACTCTTGGCCAACGTCATCAGGTCGGGCTGCAGCCCGTGATGCTCACAGGCGAAGAGCTTGCCGGTCCGACCAAAACCCGTCTGCACCTCGTCGACGATGAAGAGTGCGTCGTGCTCATGAGAGAGCGCTTGAGTGCCCAGGAGGAACTCCGCACTACCGGGGTTGACGCCGCCCTCGCCCTGGACGACCTCGACAATCACCGCTGCCGTCTCGTCATCGACGGCCTTCTCCATGCGGGCTAGGCGATCATAGGGCACAAACGCCACGTCGGGGATCAAGGGCTCAAAAGGCTCACGGTACTCCTTGCGCCACGTGGTAGCCAGCGCACCCATCGAGCGACCGTGAAAGCCACGCATCGTCGAAACGATCTTCGTGCGTCCGGTGCTCAGACGCGCGAACTTGAGGGCCGCCTCGACCGCCTCCGTCCCGGAGTTACACAGAAAGGCACGATTCAGCCCCGTGGGCGCGACACGGACGAGCTCCGAGAGCAGCCGCGCGCGCACGTCGTTGTAGAAGCCGTTAGGGGCCAAAAAGAGGCGCTCGGCCTGCGCCTGGACCGCCGCGACGACAGCGGGATGCGCATGGCCCATGTTGGCCGCCCCGTGACCACCGACACAATCGATGTACTCGGTTCCCTCGATATCCCAGATGCGGGCCCCCTCACCTCGCACCAGCACCAGAGGCTGTTTCCCATAGACACCGCTCTCGTATTCGTCCTCCCAGGCAATGATCTGGTCCCGGGTAATGTGTGTGTCGTTCATCGCGTGTTTCTCCTCCTTCTGGAGCGATCAGCTACTACTGGGAGTAGGAAGTAGAGGAGTAGGGAGTATTCGCCGCTAGGTGTTTATCCTTACATCCTACTTCGTACTTCTCGCAGAGAGCTGACAGCTGTTAGCTGATCGCTGATCGCCGATAGCTTTCCTTACTGAATGACGGTGCCTTGGCCAGCCAGGGCCGTCAGAACCGGCTTGTGAACGCGACCGTCGGCGAGAATGACTTTGTTGACGCCGTCCTGAAGGGCTTCTGTCGCGCCGAGGACTTTGCGCTTCATCCTGCCCTCGGCGTAGCGGTCCAGATAGGCCTCGGCCTGGCCCTGCGGAATCTCCTCGATCAGGCTCCCCTCGTCGTCGACGTCGCGGAGCAAGCCGGGCACGTTGGTGAGAATCACGAGCGTCTCGGCGTCGAGCGCGGCGGCGATTGCCGCAGCGGCCCGGTCACCATCGACATTCAACGCCTCACTCTCATAGCTGATGGCCTGGGGGGCGATCACCGGCATATAGCCAGCGTCCAAGAGCGTGGACAGGAGCTCTTTATTGACCTTCTCGATCACGCCGCTGTACTCGCCCCGCAAGATCTTGCGTTTTCCACCCTCGCGGATACGCAGGAACGATTTGCGGTGCCCCTCCAACAGCCGACCGTCAATCCCCGACAGGCCCACGGCATTCACGTCGAGCTGCTGCAACCGCTCCACCAGGAGCTTGTTGATCTTTCCCGCCGTGACCATCACGAAGATCTCCAACGTCGCGCGGTCGGTATAGCGACTGCTATGCCCCGAGACGGAGGTCACAAAGCGCGGGGGATGGCCCAACTGCTCCGAGATCACGTTCGTCTCGTGCGATCCTCCATGGACAAGTACGACTTGCTCGCCCTGTTTCATCAGCTCAGCGATATCGAGGCAGACCGACTCCGTGTCGACGCCCTCACCGCCGCCAACTTTAATCACGATCATGCACACCTCCACGGGCTAGAAGTTTCCGGTCTTCGATTGTCGTTTGTCAGTTACCGGTCGAGAGCGACCTCATCATTGCTGACTGACGACGAACGAGCTGGGATTAGATTGGGTGTAGGCCGGGGAACTCAAGCCCCAGGCGCTCGTCCCAACCGTACATTACGTTCATCGACTGCACGGCGCTGCCGGCGGCGCCTTTCATCAAGTTGTCAATGGCGGCGACGACGATTAACCGACCGCCCTCGGGGTCCGCTACAAAGCCCACATCGCAGTAGTTGGAACCGGAGAGCAGCTTGGGCTCCGGATAGCGGTGGATGCCCCGGCGCGAGCGCACCAGGCGGACGAAGGGTTCATCGCGATAGTCGTCCCGGAACATGCCCCATGCGTCGCGCTCCTCAACGGGCTCCTTCAGCAAGCAATGGCAGGTCGCCAGCGCACCGCGCACCAGTCCGACGGAGGTCACCGTGAAGTGCAGGCCGGGCTTCACAGGATCCAACTCGAGCTCCTGGATCATCTCGGCGATGTGACGATGCCCAAATGGGGAGTAAGTGCGCACCACGTTGGAGCGCTCAGGATGATGCGAACCGGGGTTGGGGTGATGCCCGCCCTCCGAGGAACCCACCTTGACCTCGACGACGGTCTCGCGGACCAGCCCACGCTTGTAGAGAGGCCAGAGCGCGAGAATGGTGACGGTCGCGTTGCAGCCGACGCCGCTGACGTATTTGGCTTCGGCCATCTCCGCACGATGAAGCTCCGGGAGGCCGTAGACGAAGCGGTCCAGCCATTCGGGATGTGGGTGGGGATGCTCATACCAACGGTCGTAGTCGGCAGGATTGCGCAGACGAAAATCACCCGAAAGGTCGATGATCCGTTCAGCCATTCCGGCGTACGCGTCGATCTGCTCCCAGGCCATGCCGTGAGGCAGGGCGAGGAAGAGCAGGTCACAGGGCTCCAGCTCCGACAGCGGCTTGAACTGCAGCATCGTGTGTCCCCGCAGGTTGGGATGCACGAAATAGGCGAACTGTCCCGCGTAGGTCTCGGACGTGATCTGGGTCACCTCGACCTCGGGATGAAACGTCAGGAGACGCAAGAGCTCGCCCCCGGCGTAGCCCGATGCGCCAACAATGGCTGCCTCGATCATAGATCTCTCCTCATTCTCTCGAACTCTCTAGCTCACGGCGCTTTTCTCCGCTACCTCAAGGACGTAGGCCACGATCTTTGCGGCGATGTCGACATCGGTCGCGTGTCGGGCACCGTGAAACTCCGGGGTGTGGTTGACCTCATTGACGAGAAGCCGCCCCTCCATGGTCTCCAGCAGGTCGACCGCCACCACACCACCGCCCACGGCCTGCGCTGCGGAAACAGAAAGATGCTCGATCTCATCGGTGATGGGACAGGGTTGGGGATCGCCACCAAGCGCGGTATTGGTGATCCAATGGTCGGAGTGACGGTAGATCGCATAGACAATCTCGTCGCCGGCGACCATCACCCGGATGTCACGGCCCGGCTTGTCGATGTATTCCTGGATATACGCGACGCCGTGCAGGTAGCCGCCCAGGGTGGCTTTGTGCTCCAGGAGCGCCTCGGCAGCGTCCCTGTCGTTGACGCGCGCCAGGAGCCGGCCCCAGGAGCCGAAGAGCGGCTTGAGCACCACGGGGTAGCCCAGCGCTTCGATGGCCTCCAGCCCAGCCTCGGGCGAGAAGGCCACCGCCGTTCTAGGCATCGGCAGACCGGCCTCCTGAAGCGCCGCGCTCATCAGAAGCTTGTCGCCACAGACGGAGATGGTCCGGTGAGGGCTCACGGTGGGAATGCCGAGCCCCTCGAGCCACCGGGTAATGTAGTAGGCGTTGGTATGGCTCAGGCAGCGCACGAGAAACGCGTCGTACGCGCCCGGTGACTTGCCGTCCAGCTCGAACGTCAACGCGCGGGGATCAAGCCGCTCATAAGCGACCCCGCAATCATCCAGAGCCGCCGTGATCAGCTTCTCCTCGACCCGCTTACGGGAGTAGACTATGCCTATTCTCATAGTATGCCTGTCTTCATTCAGACGCTCCGGTTCATTCCCTCTGGTTGTCTGAAGGGCTGGGACGATTACTCGCCCCAGTCCTCCTCAACCTCAGGTGCCATCGCGAGCTCGATGGGGTCTACGGACAAAACCTCCAACTCGACGCCGCAATCGGGGCACACGATGATCTCGCTCTCCTCGACGTTCTCATCCAGCATCAGTTCGCCTTCACACTCAGGACACAACACGGTTGCCATCTCGATCCTCCCTTTGATCCTTGGACACTTGATTCGATACCGCGGTCAGGGTTCGCCTAGACACAAAAAAAGCCAGCCCGGTCTGGGGCTGGCTAGAACTTCCTCTTAGGCGATCTCGAAGTAGCTACGCGCAGAGATGCCGACCCAGCAGACCTGGTTCAGCTATCGCTCGCGCTCGTCGCTTCAGATTTGTCGTTGGTTTGGAAATCGCCATGTCTAGGATATTGACCTCTTAACTTACCCAACAGCATACCATAGGCCTGGGGTTTGTCAAATGCGAGCCCCGGGTTTTTCGAAAAGTGATGGTTGACAACGGTGGAGGAGGTGACTATAATGGGGATAGAACATGCGTTCTATTCGT
>JBNGCP010000039.1:0-35016 GCA_049974845.1 Anaerolineae bacterium
GTCTTTTCGAACCAAACACGGACAGGTTCGAGAAAAGAGGAGAGACCGTATTCGCCCTTTCCGAGACCTGTATCTGACATCTTTGTGACCTCTTCGCGCTTGCTGATGCCCTAAGTATACGAGGGAAATCCCCATATTCCACAGAATTTGACCGACCTGGTGCCTTGAATGAATCCCCCACAACCTATATGATAGAACAAAAGATCTATAAGGGAATTGAGAAGCAGCTTTCAGCCGCCAGTTATCAGCAAAGACGGCAGTAGGAATCAAACACCGGCACTGACGCTTGCATACTTCTTACTCCCCTACTTCCTACTTCTGCTTGCTTGATAGCTGACGGCTGACAGCTCTTTTACCAAACGAACCCATTTACCCCGCCGGGCGACCATCGAAACCGAAAGAGCCGGACCCGAGCAGGTTGCGTCCGAGCCGTTTTGTTGTATGCTTTGCGATGGCGTCCCGCATAGACGCGGCGCGTCCGAACGCGGCGTGCGCAGAAATCGTGTGACGCCACTGCCCCTGTATATACAGAGGACACATAGCTCCAAGTCCGGGTCTGTTTCTGGCGGGATTGCCCTCCCAGAGCAGAGCCTGTGCCTGTGAGCTTCTAACACTGAGTTGACGTATGTTATCTGGAGGCATTTCGCTATGACACTATCGTTTGTGCAGGACCCACAATACTTTCTGACGTCCGAGTCGGTGACCGAGGGGCACCCCGACAAGATCTGTGACCAGATCTCTGACGCGATCCTGGATGCAATTCTGGCCGAGGATCCCGACGCTCGGGTGGCCTGTGACTGCGTCGTCACGACCGGCCTCGTCGTCGTGACCGGTGAGATTACCACCGAGGCCTACGTCGAGATTGCCGATATCGCCCGACAGACCATTTTGGACATCGGCTACGACCGCGCCAAATATGGCTTCGACGGCGAGACGTGCGGGGTGCTCGTCTCCATCAAGGAGCAGAGCGCCGACATTGCGATGGGCGTCGACGAGGCGCTGGAGCACAAAGAAGGCCAGATGACCGAGGATGATCGGATCGCGGCGATCGGCGCGGGCGACCAGGGCATGATGATCGGCTTCGCCTGCACCGAGACCCCTGAGTACATGCCCCTGCCCATCTCCCTTGCCCACAAGCTCACCCGGCGTCTTGCCCAGGTCCGGAAGAACGGAACCCTCGGCTACCTGCGACCCGACGGCAAGAGCCAGGTCACCGTCGAATATGCCTTCGGCCAGCCCAAGCGGGTGGATGCCGTCGTCATCTCGACGCAACACCACCCCGATGTCACGCGCGACCAGATCATCGAGGACGTCATCGAGCACGTGATCAAGCCGGTCATCCCGGCGGAGTTGCTCGACGAGAAGACCCGCTACTTTATCAATCCGACCGGCCGATTTGTGACCGGCGGCCCCAAGGGTGATGCGGGACTGACCGGACGCAAGGTCATCGTCGACACCTACGGCGGGGCCGCCCGTCATGGCGGCGGCGCCTTCTCCGGAAAGGATCCGACGAAGGTCGACCGCTCCGCATCCTATATGACCCGCTACATCGCCAAGAACCTCGTGGCCGCCGGCGTCGCCGAACGCCTGGAAGTTCAGGTGAGCTACGCCATCGGCGTCGCGAGCCCCACCAGCATCAGCGTCGAGACCTTCGGCACCGGCAACATCCCTGACGAGAAGATCGTCGAGTTGGTCAAGGCGAATTTCGACCTACGTCCGGGCGCCATCATCCGCGACTTGGACCTGCGACGACCGATCTTCAAGCAGACCGCTGTCTACGGCGCCTTTGGCCGTGACGATCTGGATCTGCCCTGGGAAAAACTGGACAAGGTCGAGTCGCTGAAGAAGCAAGCCGGCCTGAGCTAGGCGTCTCAGGGCGGTGGCATGGCCCGAACTCGGCCAGACGAGCAATGATAGGCTCCCTTTCCCCAACACGGAAAGGGAGCTCGTCCAATTGTGCGCTCGTTCGTTCGAATGCATGGTCTAGCGAACGCTCATTCTAGCAAACGCTAGACCGATGCTCGTGCTGCAAGCGTATGAGCTCTCTGTAAGGTGACATCGTGACCCAAGAATCAATCGCCCGACGACGCGACCGTCCCTCACGTCTGGTTTCGACGCTCAGCCTGAGCTCCGCAGCCCTGGCGGGCTGGCTCTATGTCAAGCCGCGCAGGGGAAGCCTCACCACAGGCCTAATCGGTTATGCGTTGAAGATCTTGACGGCGGCGTTAGCGCCGTTCGTCGCGCTGTCCGGCCTTATCGGCGCCCTCCTGTCGCGACGCAGACGCCATCCCATTGCCGGATACGTGGGCGCTGCCGGCGCCGTCTTGGCTGGGCGGTTCATCCGGCGGGTCAGCGCGCCACACGACGGCTTCGAAGAGGCCTTTGGGCCGGGTTGGGAAACGCACCTGCCCAAGCCGGATGGTTCACCGCCGTGGCTGACAAAGCGTTGGAGGCTGGGGCAGGTTGGGATCCGCCCGCGCCCCCAGCACATCAGAAACTTGACCTTTGCCACTGTACCCGACGCCGAGCGTCCGCTCTTGTGCGATCTGTGGTTGCCGGCTACCGGTGTTCGTCACTCGAGGCTGGGCTTCATCTTTCTTCACGGCGGCGGTTGGCAGGCCTTTGACAAGGACCTCCTGACGCGCCCCTTCTTCCGCCACCTTGCGACACAGGGTCACGTAGTGATGGACGTCGCCTATCGGCTCGCGCGGGAGGCCGACATGCGAGGCATGGTCGGTGACGTGAAGCGAGCCGTGGCCTGGCTGAAGCGACACGGGCCTAGCATCGGCGTCGATCCCGCCAAGATAGTGCTTGCCGGCGGATCGGCCGGCGGGCATCTAGCGCTGCTTGCGGCCTACACACCCTGCGACCCGGACTTCGACCCACCGGACGTACGGGACACCAATACCGCCGTGCGTGGCGTCGTGGCGTACTATCCCGTGGCGGATCTGCGCACGCTCAGCCACCATTGGTCGCAGCAGTCTATGCATCCGCTGGCCACCGCCATGGGGAAGGCCGTGGGCTACTTCTCCCGTGAGGGATATCAGCCGTGGTCCAAGCTCGTCCGAAAGCTCTTCGGAGCTCCTCTCGACGCCGTCCCTGACGAGCTCCTTCGCTTCTCACCGATCGCCCACGTTGGCGCACACTGCCCTCCCACGCTGATCCTGCAGGGCCTCCACGACCACATCATCCCCGTTGAGGACGTCCGCACCCTTCATCGGGCGCTGCACGACGCCGGACGTCCGGCGGTGCTGGTCGAGTTGCCTCAGGTTGAGCACGCCTTCGACCTCATCGCGCCGCAAGTCTCGCCGCCGGCACAGGCAGCGCTCTACGATGTGGATCGGTTCCTGGCCTTGATGGCCCGCGGGGGCTGACTGTCGGGAGCCAACCCGGATCATCTGTCCTTGAGGTCGCGTCAAGCGTTGCACCTCGGCCCATGTCAAATGCGATAACCCTGATAGGAGGCAGACCATGTCCAAAGAACCGCTCCGCGTAGCCATCATCGGAACCGCCCAAAGGTCCGGCTATATGTACGGTCCCATTCTCCGGGGTCTGGCCGACGAAGTGACTCTCGTCGGGGTGTGGGGACGGAGTGAGGGCTCGGCCCAAAACCTCGCCGAGCTCCTGCACGTGCCCTGGTACACCGATGTCGATCGGTTGATCACGGAGACCGAGCCCGAGATCGGCATCGTCTCCGTCGCTTACCACGCCAACGGTATCGTCGGGCGTATGGCAGTGGAGCACGGATTGCACGTGCTACTGGAGACCCCAATCGCCCACGACCTTGACGAGGCCGATACCATCATCCGTATCGCCGAGGAGAAAGGGCTGAAGATCGAGGTAGCTGAGCAATTTCACCGCCGGCCTCTGGAGCAGCTCAAGCTGAAGCTAATCGCCTCCGGGCTCTTCGGCAAAGTTCACGTCTCCTTCAACGACTATGCCGGCCACGGCTATCATGGCATCAGCGTGATGCGCAGCTATCTCGGCTTTGACGCCAAGCCGGTGCGGGTCACCGGCGCCGTGCACGACTACCAGCTCGCACCGCACTACTCGCTGATCGCGGACGAGCACGGGCCGCGCACCGAGTCACAGGAGCACGGGATCATCGAGTTCGAGGGCGGGCAGCTGGGCATCTTCCACTGGACCAGCGTCGGCTACGATTCACCCCTGCGCTGGTGGCGGAGCAGCCGCTTTATGGCCGAGAAGGGTATGGGCATCACCGTCGGCGTGGGCCTAGATGTTGAGGAGCGCCTCTCGCTGCTGGCGCCCGGCAGAGAGGGTCCACACTTCATCGCCGTCGAGCGCCGCTGGGAGCGCTGCGATGGCGGAGCCCTCGTGGCCATGGTGGCTCACACCGGCGATCCCGACACGCCCATTGTGACCTGGGAGAACCCGTTCGCGCCGCAGCGGCAGGGCCAGGGCGTCCAATGGCACGACGACGAGATCGGCGTCGCCGGTTGCTTGAAGAGCCTAGTCGACGCCGTGCGCGATGACACCGAGCCAACCTATGGGCCCTATCAAGCCCGGCTCGACCAGGAGCTCATCCTCGCCATCCGTAAGTCTGCGCAGTTGGGCGGCGAGCCAATTGAGCTTCCTCTCTAGAGGAGCGATTTGAGCAAAGCGACGGCGTCACCTATAATCATCCCTGGTCTAGCATAAGGAGAAAATCCCCTATGGAATACCGAAAACTCGGGCGGAGCGATCTGAAGGTCAGCGCCATCTGCATGGGCTGCTGGGCGATTGCCGGTGGACGACTCTGGGGTGAGCAGGACGAGCAAGAGGCCATCGCAGCGCTCCACACCGCCGTGGATCTCGGCGTCAACTTCTTTGACACCGCCGAGGGATACGGCAATGGCGACTCGGAGACGTTGCTGGGCAAGGCCTTCCGCGGACTGCGCGACCGGGTCATCATTGCCACGAAGGTGTCAGGAAGCCACATGCGCCCCGCCGATCTGCGTAAAGCGTGTGAGGCTAGTCTGCGCCGCCTGCAAACCGACTATATCGACGTTTACTACCTGCACTGGCCCAACTGGGACGTGCCCTTTGAAGAGACGCTCGGTGAGATGGCGCGCCTGAAGGACGAAGGTAAGGTCCGTTTCGTTGGCTGCTCCAACTTCGGCCCTAGGGATCTGGAAGCGATACTGGAGATCACCCACATCGAGGTGGACCAGTTGGCCTACAATCTCCTCTTCCGCGCTATCGAGTTCGAAATCGTGCCCACCTGTCTGGAACACGATGTAAGCGTGGCGGCGTACAGCCCGCTCCTGCATGGCATCCTGACCGGGAAGTTCGAAACGTTAGCCAACATCCCTGATGGTCGTGCCAGGACACGGCATTTCTCATCGGAGACCCGTCCGATGACGCGTCACGGAGAGCCCGGCGCCGAAGAGGAGACGGCCCAAGCTCTCGACCGCATCCGTGCGATTTGCGACGACGCCGGTCTCTCGATGACACAGGTCGCCCTCGCGTGGGTGCTGCGCCAGCCGGCTGTGGCCACCGTGATCGCCGGCGCCCGTAATCCCGAGCAGATCAAGGCCAATGCCGCAGCGGCGGCGCTCGAGCTTCCCGAGGATGTCGTCACTGCCCTGACCGAAGCGACCACGCCCCTCAAGAAGAAGCTGGGGCCCAATGCCGATATGTGGGAGAGTGATGAGAACAGCCGCATACGCTAGAGAGGACGTCAGACGATGACGACAGAGACCCAGAAACAGATGAGTAAAATGCGCGCTGCCGCGCTCTTCGGCCTGCACGACATCCGCGCGATCGACGTGCCCCGACCGGGCGCTCCCGGCCCTGACGAAGTGCTCCTGAACATCGCCGCCGTCGGCACCTGCGGCTCGGACCACCACTACTACAATGAAGGTGCCATCGGCGGCGCCGTCGTCCAAGAGGGGATGATCATCGGCCACGAGTTCTCGGCACGCGTCGCCGAGCTCGGCGCGGGCGTCCAGCACCTCGCTGTGGGACAACTGGTCGCCGTCGAGCCCGCTATCTCCTGTGGCACCTGTGAGTTCTGCAAGAAGGGACATCCCAACCTCTGCCCCAACGTGCTTTTCGTCGGTTCGCCCGATCACACCGGCGCGATGGCAGAGCAGCTGCTCATACCGGCCGAGAACTGCTTCCCATTGCCAGAGGACGTGAACGCCATCGAGGGCGCGATGCTCGAGCCCCTCGGCGTTGCCATCCACACCGTGGATCTCGCGCACCTGAAAGTTGGCGAGACCGTCGCCGTCCTGGGTGCCGGGCCGATTGGCCTGCTCATCGCTGCGCTCGCCCGCCTGTCCGGCGCCAGCGCCGTCTATATGACCGAACCCGTCGGTTATCGGCGAGCCTTCGCCGAGGCCTACGCAGCCGATTGCGCCTTCGATCCCGATCACGAGGATGTCGTCACCGCCATCTTGAACGCCACCGAGGGTCGCGGCGTCGATGTGGCCTTCGAAGCTGCTGGCGCAGCGGAGACGCCCGATCAGGCGGCGAAAGTCGCCCGGCCCGGCGGGAAGGTCGTGGTCGCGGGCATTCCCGACGATGACACGATGACCATGACGGCCTCGGTCATCCGCCGCAAAGGCCTGACCATCAAACTTGTCCGTCGAATGAAGCACACCTATCCTCGCGCCATCCAGCTCGTCGCGTCTGGAGCTGTGGATGTCGCCGCTCTCGTCACCCACGTCTTCCCACTGGAAAGCATCGGCAGGGCTTTCGAGGTCGTGGACGGCTACAACGACGGAGTCCTGCGCGCCGTCATCGATATCGGCATCGACGCCGATGCCTGAGGACACCGAGCAAAGACTCACATCCCTGTATCGGAGGTTATCATGATCAAGATTGGCATCGTCGGAATGGGCGGAATGGGATGGTTCCACGCAGCGCGTTACCTGCAGCTCCCCAACGCCAAGATCACAGCCATCGCGGACATCGTGCCCGAGCGCCTTGAGGCCAAGGAAGCCGTGCAGATCAACATCGCGCAGGGCGAACAGGACTTCGATTTCAGCGATGTCGCGCGCTATTCTGAGGGCAACGACCTGATCGAGAAGGCGGATGTGGACGTCGTCGACATCTGCCTCCCGACCTATCTCCACGCTCCTTACGCCATCTCTGCCTTGCAGGCTGGGCATCACGTGCTTTGCGAGAAGCCTATGGCGCTGGGCGTGGAGGAAGCGAGTCGGATGATTGCAACAGCCGAAGAAGCGAACCGCTTGCTGATGATCGCTCAGGTGGTTCGTTTCTGGCCCGAATATGAGTTCCTGAGGGACCAGATTCAGGCAGAAACGTACGGCCCCCTGCGCTCCCTCAATATGTGGCGTATGGGCGGGCGCCCCGGATGGTCTCCCGACAACTGGTTCCTCAATCCGGCACTCAGTGGCGGGGCCATCCTCGACCTCCATATTCACGACGTAGACTACGTGAACGCCGTCTTCGGAAGGCCCGACCAGATCTACGCCACCGGGCGCATCTCGGAGGCAGCTAAGACCTACGACATCATTCACGCATGCTTCTCGTATGCGGATGGCCCGCAGATCCATATGCACGCCGGATGGTCGGCAGCCCAGATCCCGTTCGAGGCAGGCTTTGAGGCTTGGTTCGATCGGGCCTTCTTCCGCTATGACGACGGAAAGCTGACCATCTTCGACAACACCGAAAAGATTGTGTCGCACGACGCCCCTGTCGAGCCAGGCGATGGCTATCGCAACGAGATTGCCTACTTCCTGGACTGCGTCGAGACAGGGCGCCGGCCAGAGCGCTGCGCACCAACATCGACCCGCGATTCCCTCATCCTCGTCCAGGAAGAGCTGGAGGCGATGCGCCTGTGAACCTCAGGTTCGTCTAGATATCTCATCCACAAAAGGAGGCAGAAATGACAGAACTGAAGCTAGGTGTGATGGCCCCTCTGGAGAAGGGCCCTGAAACGACGATCAAGGAAGTCCACGAGTTCGGGTTGCCGACCTGTCAGGTCGTCTGTTGGCAACCGGACCTCTTCACCGATGCCATCGCGAAGCAGCTGGTGGCCGCCGCAGCGGATTACGATGTGGAGATCACCACGCTCTGGGTCGGCACGCCGGGACCCCACATCTGGGATTTCGTGCGGGGCCCCGTCTCGATCGGACTGGTCCCCCCCGAGTACCGCGAGGAGCGCATCGCAGCGCTCAAGAAGGGCGCCGACTTCGCAGCTCAGATCGGCGTGCCGAGCATCACGACCCACGTGGGCTTTATCCCCGAGAACCTGACCAATCCACTCTATCCCGGGCTCCTGGATGCACTGCACGAAATCGTCTCGTACTGCGCTGACCTCGACATCGGCTTCTGGTTCGAAACGGGCCAGGAGACGCCCGTCGTGATGTTGCGCGTCTTCGAGGATCTCGGATACGACAATCTTGGTGTCAACCTCGATCCGGCAAATCTCTTGATGTACGGAAAGGCGAACCCGATCGACGCCCTCGATGTCTTTGGCCAATACGTGCGTGGTGTACACGCCAAAGACGGTGAATACCCGACCAACGGTCGCGAGCTTGGCGTCGAGAAACCGCTGGGTGAGGGTCGCGTCAACTTCCCCGTGCTCATCCCCAAGCTCAAGGCCTTGGGATATACCGGCGCCCTCACCATCGAGCGGGAGATCAGCGGGCCACAGCAGATCGAGGACATTCGCGCTGCCATCGAGCTGCTTTCGAAACTAGTCTAGATTCACCCACGCCCTTGCACGAACGACGTGGGCGACAGGCGCAACCGGTGCGCTTGTCGCCCACGTCTTGATCGCCAGAGGAGGAAAAAGCCAATGGTTCTGGAGAAGTTCTCACTTGAGGGTCAGATCGGTGTTGTGACCGGCGGTGGCCAGGGGCTCGGCAAGGCTTTTTGCCATGCCTTCGCTGATGCGGGCGCCGACGTCGTCGTGGCCGAGATCAACCCCGAAACCGGCCCGGAGACCGTCGCTGAGATCGAGGCAAAGGGTCGGCGTGCGCTTTTTGTCGAGACCGACGTTCGCGATCAGGTCAGCGTTGACCGCATGGTCGCCGCAGCCCTGGAAACGTTCGGCAAGATTGACTTCCTGATGAATAACGCCGGCATCGTACAGCACCTAGAGGCCGAAAAGGTTGAGATAGATGATTGGCGCAACGTTATCGACGTGAACCTCACCGGCGTCTTTGTCTGTGCACAGGCCGTCGGGCGACATATGATCTCACGACGGAGCGGCCGGATCATCAATATCGCCTCAATGTCAGGCCTGATCGTGAACTATCCGCAATGTCAGGCCTCCTATAACGCGTCCAAAGCCGCCGTCATTCACCTGACCAAGTCGTTGGCGGCGGAGTGGGCGCCCTACAACATCCGCGTCAACGCCATCGCGCCGGGGTATATGAATACAGCCATGGCACGGCCCTTCTTCGACGACCCGGCGTACGGCGGCGTCTGGATTGACGCTATCCCTATGAAGCGACCCGGCGAACCGGAGGAGCTCGGCCCCGTTGCCGTCTTTCTCGCCTCCGAGGCTTCGAGCTACATGACGGGCGAGACCGTTGTCGTCGACGGGGGCTACACGGTCTGGTAACCGGATTCTGAGCCCCTTTAGGAACCCAAGCCGGTCGTTCACCGACCGTCACCGTCCTTTCGTCAGAAGGGAAGATGCACGGATGCGTGCTGGTACAGCGCCGGCATCTACGTCAGGAGGCTCTCTGGCTTGGATTCACCCCGACGCCAGACGTAGCTATCCGTCCATGGTGACCCTCAAAGGTTGTCTCAGCTGCCGCACCTGATATACTTCAGACTTGATCATGACATTGCCCTAACTCGATCTTGTTAGGAGTTGCGAGCTAACTATGGTTAAAGCGCTTTATCGATTCCTTGGCGTGATACAGTTCGCGGTGGAGCGCCTGATCCACCACCCCGGGCTGACATTCCTGGCCCTCCTTGGCGTGGTGCTGGCGGTGGGCCTCGTCAGCAACGCCGCCTTCTTCGCGCAAGCTGTGGATCAGGTCATTCTGAATGAGGAGTTGGATGCCTTTAGTGCGATGACAGGGCGTCCGGCATTCTCTACCAGCGTTTACACGTTCCCCTCGGGAGAGAATCCCATCTCGGTATCGTTGGCCGAGGAGCTGGGTGAGAACGTGGCCGGCACCCTCTCAGACGAGGTCGGACTGCCGGTGGAACATCGGGATATGCAGATACATAGCGGGAACATGATGATGCACCCCGTGGCCGGGGATACCCAGTACGAAGCGGGGGAGTTCCTCGGCTCTGTCGATCTCGCCTATGTCGAAGATATCTCCGACCATATGGCCGTGCTTGCTGGAGATGCGTTGAAGCCCGATGCCAGTTCGGGTGAGACCCTCGACGTTTGGATGCACACACGTCTGGCCGAGAAGATGGGGATCAACGTCGGCGAGGAGCTCAATATCGGCGTCAACCTCCGAGCAGAGCCCACGCGCATTCGCGTTGCCGGCATCTGGCAGGCGGCCGACCCCGAAGAGGATTTCTGGTTCGAGAACCCTGACGCCACCCTGCAGAATGTCCTGCTCGTGCGCCGCTCGGACTACGTCCAACGCATACAGCCACTGGTGCCTTCGCAGAGCTGGTATGTTAGCTGGCACATCATCCTGGATGGTACAAAAGTCTATCCCGAGCTGGCTCAGGAGTATCTTGAGGGCTTCAACCGCGCCGAAGTCATTATCAACAAGTATCTGCCCAAGGCGCGGATTAACACACCGCCCTTGGATCCTCTGAAATCCTTCGTAACCCGGGGTGACACGCTGACCGTCATCTTGTTGGCCTTCAACCTCCCCGCCTTTGGATTCTTGCTCTACTTCCTGGTTCTCTCGTCCGGGATCATCGCCCAATGGCAACAGCGCGAAACAGCCACGCTCGTCGGTCGTGGCATGCGGGTGTCCAGCATTCTCACACTCACATTCTTCGAAGAACTCATCCTCTTGATCATAGGCACGCCGCTGGGGATAGGGTTGGGGATGGTGCTGGCCCGAGTGATGGGCAACACCTCAAGCTTCCTCTCCTTCACCTCGCGTCCACCTCTTCCCGTGGCGATGCGTGGCTTCAACCTGCCGGTGACGCTGGCAGCTTTGGGCGTGGCGTTGCTGGCCCGACTGATTCCGGCGGCGCGTGCGACGCGCCTGAGTGCTATCGAGGTCGATCGCGCACGGGCGCGCCCCACGCAGGGGCCTTTCTGGTATCGAGCTTACCTGGACTTCCTGCTGTTGCTACCAACCTACTATGCCTATCGTCAGGTCTCCCAAAAGGGGTCCCTCTCGGTTCTGGTGGAGAATTCGCCCGCGGATCTCTATCAGGACCCCCTCTTGATCCTGGTGCCGGCGCTGTTCATCCTTACAGCCGGCCTCATGACCCTGCGCCTATTCCCGCTCTTCATGCGTGCACTCGACTTCATCGCCAACCTGATTCCATGGTCGACGCCGCACCTGGCGCTGCGTCAGCTGGCTCGGCGCAGCCACACCTACATCAACCCCCTCCTCTTGGTGATTGTCTCGCTGGCACTAGGGGTCTACACGCTGTCGATGGCAGCCAGTCTCGATCAATGGTTGATCGACCGCATCTATTACAGAGTCGGCTCCGACCTTGCCTTCACCCCCTATCCCAATACCGATTCCGCCGAGTCCGTCACCGTCGTCAGCGGTGAATGGATCCCACAACCAGCAGACTTTGAGAAGCTGGAGGGCGTCGAGGCAGCCACGCCGGTCGGCGTCTATCCGATGAGCACAAGACTGATGAACAGCGGCGATATCCGCGGTCGGTTCCTGGCCGTCGATCGGCTTACTTTCCCCCAGGTAGCTTGGTTCCGCAGCGACTTTGCCCGCGAGTCTCTCGGTGGGCTAATGAACCAACTGGCGACCTCATCCGATAGCATCCTCGTCTCCCGAGAGATCTACGAGGAGAATCAACTCCGCGTCGGGGATGAGATTAATCTCAGCGTCGGGGTCAATTACGCCTTCCACGTCGACGACACCTTTACGGTGGTCGGGACGTTCGATTACTTCCCCACGGTCTACGAAGATGATCGAATCACGTTTATCGGCAACATCGACCACCTCAACTTCTACTTCGGGATGACTGTGCCCCATAACATCTGGCTGCGGACGGAGCCCGGGGCCGACACAGAGCAGATCCTCGCCAATATCCCACGTGACTTACACATTGCGGCCGGAAGGCAGGGAGACTCCGTCGAGGCCGTTCGAGAGGAGCAGAGCAAGTTCGAGCGCGTCGGCGTCTTTGGGACGCTCTCTGTGGGCTTCCTCGCTGCCGTCGTGATGGCAGTTATGGGTTTGCTTATCTACACGTACGCTTCGTTACGCGAGCGCCTTCACCGGTTCACCATTCTCCGGGCGGTGGGGCTGCTGCAGAGCCAGATCGCAGGACAGGTGGTTATGGAGTACGCTTTCCTCACCGCCTACGGCTCCATAGCGGGGGCCTTGATTGGCTCCTTCGCCTCGACCCTCTTTGTCCCGCTCTTCCGCATCACGGGTGAGGAAGGAATACCCCTGCCGCCGCTAATCCCCATCATCGCTGAGGACCAAGTCCGTATCTTGGTCGCCATCTTCGTAGCGATCATCATCGGCCTTGAGGTCTTCGTCATCACCCGTGCGCTGTCAAAACGCGCGTTCAGTATGCTCAAGAGCGCTTTCGGCTAACGCCAAAGTGTGCTACAGCCAAGATCAACGCCGGGCAGCCTTGTCCGGCGTTTGGTTTTTTCAGCAGGTGACGCTACAATCGACTGGGCAGTGTTTTGCGCGTTTCCAATCCAGAGATCGATCCTTCTAGCCAAAAGGAGCACATATGGCCGAAAAGATCCGCATTGGCATGATTGGTGTTGGACAGATCGGAAAAAGCCACCTCAGACGGTATCAGGAGATCCCCGACGCCAAGATCGTGGCCCTTGCCGACGTGGACGAAGCGGAGGGCGAGAGGGTCTCCAAGTTGTTCGATATCCCCAATATCTACACAGACTTCCACAAGATGCTGGAGCGAGACGACCTGGATGCGGTGGATGTCTGTCTGCACAACAACCTCCATATGCCCGCGACCGTAGCAGCGCTTCAGGCGGGTAAGCACGTCTACTGCGAGAAACCTATGGCCGGCACCTATCGGGACGCCGAGACGATGTACAATGTCGCGCAGCAGACAGGCAAGATGCTCTCGATCCAGCTCGGCACGCTCTTCAGCAAGGAGACCAAGGCTGCCAAGTATCTCATCGACGAGGGTTTGCTGGGCAACATCTACCACGCGCGGTCTACAGGCTTTCGCCGTCGGGGGCGGCCCTTCGTCGACGGCTACGGCTCCCCCAACTTCGTGCGGAAGGAAGTCTCCGCCGGAGGCGCCTTCTATGATATGGGCGTCTACCATATCGCCAACGTGCTCTACCTCCTCGACAATCCTGAGGTACTGCGCATCACCGGCAAGACGTATCAGGAAACCCCCATCGATCCTCAACGCTATGAGGTCAGCGGTTACAACGTCGAGGAGCTGGGCATGGGATTCGTCCGCCTGGCGAACAACATCGCCCTCGACATCATCGAAGCGTGGGCCATCCACCTCGATGGGTTCAGCGGATCCTACGTTGTGGGCTCGGAGGGCGGCGTAAGGCTGGAGCCTTTCGGTTTCTATCACAGCGTGGGCGATCTGGCCCTCAATAGCAGCGCCGACCTGGCGCAGTTCGACTATCGCCTCCACAACGTGCACGAGATTGGCGATGTCTTCGACAGCCCACAGCACCATTGGATCGCGGCCCTGCAGGGTCGCGTCGGACTGCTGCCCACCGCCGAGATTGCGTTGAACACGATGCTGATCTCCGAGGGCATCTACCGGTCGGAGCAACTCGATCGTGAGGTAACTGCCGCTGAAGTGAAGGAGATGTCGACATCTACGGCGGTCGACATCTGATCCCCTTGTCCTGAGGCTTGCCTTTGGTGTTCCGTCAGGGCGCTGTCCGCTCTCGTGAGGGCACAGTCGGCGCCAAGGTTCGAAGTAGGTTCTAGGGACTCGCAAGCTTCGTCGCCGATGGGCCCTTCAGCTAACTTGCCGCGGCGTCAATAATCAGATTTCTGGAGGCTCCCTCACGAGGAAGAGGATGCATCTGAGTGAGGATCGCGTCCGACGCCTATCAGCGTGCCGCTTCAACTCAGACAGACCAGATCAAGGAGGTCACTTAACGTGGAGGGATATGAAAAACGACTGAGGATCGCCATGGTGGCATCTGAATGCGTCCCTTTCGCCAAGACAGGCGGGCTGGCCGATGTGGTCGGAGCGCTCCCCAAGGCGCTCAAAGCGTTGGGACACGATGTGTTGGTGATCATGCCCAAGTACGGATCCATCGACAGCGATCAGCACCAGTTGCGTCCCTACTTCGAGCAGATGTGCGTCTGGATGGGCAATACCGAAGAGTGGTGCGCCGTGCAGACCGCTCGCACAGCCGGAGACGTGGCGGTCTACTTCATCGAATCCGACAAGTACTTCGATCGCTCCGGGCTCTACCACGACGCTGATTTCCACGACTACGATGACAACCCGCGCCGTTTCGCTTTCCTGACACGTGCAGCGCTGCAGCTATGTCACGATATGCGATTCGATGCGGACATTGTCCACGTCCACGATTGGCAAACGGCGCTCGCGCCCGCTTACCTTAAGGTCTGGCATTGGAACGACGCCGTCTTAGGCAAGGCAGCCAGCGTCCTGACCATCCACAATATCGGATATCAAGGCGTCTACCCCGCGGAGCACTATGACTATATCGGGCTGCAATGGGGCAATTTCACCCCAGACAAGCTCGAGGACCACGGTCACGTCAACTTCCTCAAAGGGGGCATCCATTACGCGGATCTCGTCAACACCGTCAGCCCGACCTACGCGGACGAGACCCGCACGCCGGAATACGCACACGGTATGGCGCCCTATCTGAACAACAAGGGGGACGACTATATCGGCATCCTTAACGGTGTCGATTACAGCGAGTGGGACCCGGCTTTGGATCCCCTCATCCCCGCTCAGTACTCACGGCACGATCTCCGTGGCAAGGCGACCTGCAAGGAGGAGCTCCAAAAGCGCCTCAGGCTCGAGATCGATCCCACGGTTCCGCTGGTTGGGGTCGTCAGCCGATTTGCCCATCAGAAGGGCCTCGACGTCTTGGCGGCGTGCGTCGAGCAGATTATGAGTGACATGCGTGTGCAGTTTGCCGTGCTGGGGTCCGGCGATCCCAGCCTGGAGCGCTTCTATGGTGACCTGCCTACCCAATACCCCGGTCGAATCGGAAGTCACGTCGGCTACAGCAACGAGTTGGCACATTGGATTGAAGCAGGCGCCGATTTCTTCCTTATGCCCTCGCGGTATGAGCCATGCGGCCTGAACCAGATCTACTCACTCAAGTACGGCACGCTCCCCATCGTGCGCAACACCGGCGGGCTAGCTGACACCGTCGAGCAATACGACGAACGGGTCGGCAGCGGCACAGGGTTCAAGTTCGAGAAGCTCGATCCCAACGCCGTCTACTATGCCGTTGGTTGGGCCGTGAGCACGTGGTACGACCGGAAGCACCATATCGGCAAGATGCGGCGCAAAGCGATGGCACAGGACTTCTCTTGGGGGAAAAGCGCCCGCAAGTACGCGGCCGCCTACGATCAAGCGATCGCGAACAAGCAGCGTCTTCCGCGTCCCAGTCACTAGGAGGTAACCAGCAATGCGCCTTGGAGGACCTGTCTTTGTGGATGAGATGACGCCCGAGTCCTGGATCGGGGCGTTGAGGGAGGCCGGCTACAGTGCTGCGTACTGCCCGGTCTCGGCGGATACCGAGCCCGACGTGATCGAGGCCTACGTGGAGGCAGCGGCCTCCGCCGACATCGTGATCGCGGAGGTTGGCGCATGGAGCAATCCCCTCAGCCCAGATCCCGACGAACGCGAGGCGGCGCTGGAGAAATGCAAGACACAACTGGCGCTGGCGGACGACATCGGCGCGCGTTGCTGTGTCAACATCGCCGGATCCCGTGGCGAGCCCTGGGATGGCCCGCACCCCGACAACTTTAGCTCTGAGACCTTTGAGATGATCGTCGAGACGGTCCGAGCTATCCTCGACGCCGTCAAACCCATACGTGCCTACTACACGCTGGAACCTATGCCCTGGATCTATCCCGACACAGCAGATAGCTATCTAGCTCTGCTTGAGGCCGTTGACCGGGAGCGCTTTGGCGTACATGTCGATATGGTCAACGTCATCAACAGCCCGCAACGCTATTTTGACAACGCCTCCTTGATTCGCGATTGGTTTGGCAAGCTCGGCCCTCACATCCGCAGCTGTCACGCTAAGGACACCTCGCTTTCCACCCGTCTGACCACACACCTTGACGAAGTACGCCCGGGCCAGGGGAATCTGGATTACCGAGTACTGATCCACGAACTGAGCAAGCTGGACCGGGACATGCCTCTGATGATCGAGCACCTACAGACCGAAGAAGCGTATCGCCTCTCGGCGGAGCACATCCGCGGCGTCGCCAGCGAGATTGGGCTTCGCTTCATCTAGAGCTGCGACGCTTCCCGAAGAGGGTAGGAGACTGAGGACCTGAACACGCTGATTCACGGGAGGTCACAATGCAATATGGCGTCTGTGCCGATCCGAACTACGCGCCCGCGCTGGCAAAGGCTGGATTCGAGTTTATCGAGCTTCATGTCCAGAATCATCTAAAGACAACTGCGTCAAAGGAAGCGTTCCATGAAGCGCTGGCACAGATCAAAGCTTCACCCCTGCCGGCCCTGGCCGCTAACTGCTTCTTACCCGGACATCTGAAGATCACCGGCCCACACGTCGACTGGGACGGACTGAGCGAATATGTCGCGACAGCTTTCGAGCGCGCGGAGACCGCCGGGATCCAGACCATCGTCTTTGGCTCCGGTGGTGCGCGTCAGATCCCAGAGGGCTTCGATCGCGACACAGCTTGGGCGCAGCTGGTGCGCTTCGGCAAGATGATTGGGCCGATGGCTGAGGCTCACGCCGTGACGGTTGTCGTCGAGCCACTCAACAAGACCAACGAGGCCTGCAACGTCCTCACCTCGGTGGGAGAATCGGCAAGTTACGTGAGGGATGTGGATCACGGCAACGTCCGCTTGCTGGCCGATTCCTACCATTGGAAGCTCGACCACGACAGTTACGAGGATCTCGTCGCTAACGCTCCCCTCCTGCACCACGTTCACGTTGCAACGGTCGCGTCTCGGTTAGCACCAGGGCTCGAGCCCTGCGATCTCACCGATTTCTTTCAGGCGCTGCACATCGGGGGATACGACGGCCCGATATCGATTGAGGCGCGGTGGGATGACATCGAGAGCCAAGCGACTCAGGCATACGCTGCGCTCAGTGAGCTCGTCGCAAGCGTGGCATGACGGCAGCCAGTAGCATGTCGAAGCGGAGCTCCATAGAGAGGGAGCAGGGGTAGATGGCTCGCTTCGTTCTTGCCCACGACCTGGGCACCACCGGCAACAAGGCCACACTCTACAATGCTGCGGGTAAGCTGGTCGGCAGTGCATTCTATGCCTACGAGACCGACTACCCCCACACGAGCTGGGCCGAACAAAGCCCCGAGGACTGGTGGACCGCCGTCTGCAGCTCCACCCACCGGTTACTCAAACAGACGAGCACGCCGGAGACAGAGATCGCGTGCATAACCTTCAGCGGTCAGATGATGGGCTGTGTCCCGCTGGACCGGGAGGCCCGACCGCTCCGGAAGGCCATCATCTGGGCCGATCAACGCGCGGTCGAACAGGCACAGTGGGTGGGCGAGCGCATCGCCTTCGAGGACATCTATCAAATCACGGGCCACCGGCTGAGCTCGTCGTACTCCTTGGCCAAGATTCTGTGGCTGCGTGACCATCAGCCGGAGATCTACCGCCGCGCCTACAAATTCACCCACGCGAAGGATGCGATCGTTGCGCGCCTCACCGGCGTCTTTGTCACCGATCCCTCCGACGCCTCAGGCATGAACCTCTACGACCTCAACACGGGGACATGGTCGCCTCGCATTCTGGATGCGGTAGGGCTCGACGCGGCACAGCTTCCGGAGATACGCCCGTCCAGCGCTGTCGTCGGTCACGTCACCAGCAATGCTGCCGCGGAGGTGGGCGTAGCTGTTGGCACACCGGTTGTGATTGGCGGTGGCGACGGGGCCTGTGCCGCAGCCGGGGCAGGGGTTGTGCTCGAAGGGACCGCATACAACTACGTGGGCTCATCCTCTTGGATCGCCCTGGCGACGACGTCCCCGATTTACGATCCCGATTACAAGACCTTTACCTTCGCCCATCTCGTACCCGGCATGTTTATGCCCGACGGAACGATGCAGGCAGCGGGCGCCTCCTACCAGTGGACACGAGATCAGCTCTGCCCCTTTGAGGTTCAGGCAGCCTCCACACTCAGGATCAGCCCTTACGAGCTGATGAACGCAGAGGCCTCAGCGTCGCCGCCCGGCGCAAACGGCCTACTCTTCCTCCCTTACTTGATGGGCGAGCGTAGCCCTCACTGGAACCCCCAGGCGCGCGGGGCTTTCGTGGGCCTCACCATCCGCCACACGCGGGCGGATATGATCCGCGCTGTCCTCGAAGGCGTGGCGATGAACCTGCGGGCGATCCTGGATGCCTTCTGGGCCCAGGGTGCCAAGGTTGATGCCATCCGTCTGATCGGCGGAGGCGCCCGGAGCGCCCTCTGGAACCAGATCATGGCCGATGTCTACGGCGTGCCCGTCCATCGGCTCGCCATCCTGGAAGAGGCAACGTCCATGGGTGCAGCGCTCGCAGGAGGCGTCGGTGTCGGCCTCTATCCTGACTTCACCGTGGCGGCTGAGATGAACCCGACCGCCCTGACCCTCGATCCGCAGCCCGAAGCGCGCTCCGTCTATGCCGAGCTTCTTCCCATCTTCCGCCAGACCTATGAGGCGCTTGCGCCCGTCTACGAACGGCTGGCTGGGGTAACACAATAAGGGGGCATCGCAGATCAGTTTGAGCTGCGCGCCCCCTTTTGCTGGCTAGCGGCTGAGCATAGCCGTACGCTACTCTGTGGTCAGTGCTGCCTCCACAAACGCGGCCAGGTCAGCCTTCAACTTGGCCAGGGAGGGACGGTGTACGTACATCATGTGGCCTGCCTCGTAATACGACATCGAGATGTGGTCCCGAAGCGTCGGATCCAGGCCAAGGTGACCGAAGGTGTACTGGGTCGCGAAATAGGGCGTGGCCAGATCGTAATAGCCGTTGGCGACGAAGACCCTTAGATATGGATTGCGTGTCATAGCCTGCCGCAGGCTCTCTGAGACGTTCACGTATTGATTCTGGTATCTGCTGTAGTCCCACGGCTGGACGGTAGCGGTGAGAATCTCGTAAGCCCGATCGCTCTTGAACCCGAGCTCCGACCGCAAATAGTGATTAAGTGCGCTGGTATAGGCGCCCTGCACCGTCGCATAGCTAGGATCGTACTCGTGACGCTCACCGGCAGCATCGCGATCAATGCCCTTGATCCGCGAGTCAAAGCGACCGATCGTGCGGCGCTCATCGCGCAGCAACTCCTTAACGAAGCGGTGGATGTTGATTCGCATGTTGGTCTGGGCGACATAGGTCTCGGTCAAGCCGGTGTATCGGGCCAACGCGGCGACGGTCTCGGCTCGCTCCGTCTCGGAGAGCGCGTCCCCTTTCATCAGGGCAAGCGTGTAATCCCCGGCAGCGTAGGCCTCGACTTCGCGCAGGAAATCCTCGAGGCTCAGGGCTTGAAGATCCTCGGGCAGCCGCTTATGATACCAGGCCGATG
Source organism: Anaerolineae bacterium (assembly GCA_049974845.1). Classification (GTDB taxonomy): domain Bacteria; phylum Chloroflexota; class Anaerolineae; order B4-G1; family SLSP01; genus PWVB01. The sequence continues at coordinate 19,778 of JBNGCP010000039.1, forward strand.
CGGCATAGGTAGGAAGGAAGAGCACATAGGGCAGATCATTCCCCAGATCGAAGCGGGCGGTCTGGAAATTGAGGATGGCCGAGATCAGCATGATCCCGTTGACGTACATCCCCAACTCCTGTTGCAGATGGGAGGATAAACCCGAAGCTCGAGTGGTGCCGTAGCTCTCGCCGATGAGAAACTTTGGAGAGGCCCATCGTTGAGAGCGGGTGCTATACAGGCGGATGAACTCACCGACCGACTGGATGTCCTGCTCGACACCATGGAACTGTTGCTTCTCCTCGCCGGGGGCCGGGCGGCTGTAGCCCGTGCTCACAGGATCGATGAAGACCAGATCGGTGACATCCAGTAGCGAAAACTCATTATCGGCAAGCTTGAAGGGAGGGGACAGCGGATAGCCCTCGTCATCCATCAGCACGCGCCGCGGGCCTAGCACGCCCAGGTGCAGCCATACCGAAGAGGAGCCCGGCCCACCGTTGAAGGAGAACGTGATCGGTCGCTCTGCGACATCGTCAACGTCGTCCTTTGTATAGGCAACGTAGAAGACAGAAGCCTTCGGGTTCTCTTCGTCGTCCTTGAGCACCAACGTGCCCGCCCTCGCAGTGTAGGCGATCTCCTGACCGTCGATCGTGACGGTATGCTGTGTGATCGAAAGCTCCTCCTCAAGCGGGGCTGGTTTCGCGCCGTTGGCCTGCGCGTCCGTCTTTTCCTTCTTTTCTGCCATGAAAGCCTCCAGAGTCTGACTGAGTGGCACATGCAACGATCGACACTCAGTAGGGTGAATGTCAAACCCCTGCCAGTATAGGGTCGGTGGGGTCGAAGTCAAACGTATGGTACCATGGACCTGATCACCGATGACACCCAATGGAGCACGTTACCGGAGCAGACGAGGAGAAGACAGTGAACGAACGCCACACGTCAGAGGCTCACACCCCAACCAGCTACTTGACGAGTCCTGACCTGCCCTATGATTTCGATAAGATCATCGACCGCCGGCAGACCGACAGCATCAAATGGCAGAACTATGACGAGGGCGTACTACCCATGTGGGTCGCCGATATGGACTTCCGATCGCCACCCGCCGTCGTGCGCGCACTACGGAAGCGCGCTGAACACGGCATCTTCGGATACGAGAAGAGCCCATCGGACCTCAGCGAGCTCATCGCCGAACGGATCGGCAGGCTCTATGATTGGGAGGTGGCGCCCGAAGCGATCGTCTTTCTGCCGGGTATTGTGGCAGGCTTTAACGTGGCAAGCCGGGCCTTCGTGACAGGCAACGAAGCCTTGATGGTCCAGACCCCTGTCTACATGCATATCCTGGACGCCGCCGAGGATGCGGGGGTGCAGGGACAGGCGATGGCCCTGACGCAGGGGGCGGACGGACGCTATGGCGTGGATCTCGATCTGTTCGAGGCGACGATCACCGCGCAGACGCGTCTCTTCCTGCTCTGCAATCCCCACAATCCCGTCGGGCGCGTCTTCACCCGCGAGGAGCTCACCGCGATGGCCGATATCTGCCTGCGTCACGATCTCATCGTCTGTTCCGACGAGATCCATTGCGATCTGATCTACAGCGGACATCGGCACATCCCAATCGCCGCCTTGGACGAGGAGATTGCGTCACGGACCGTCACGCTGATGGCGCCAAGCAAGACCTTCAACATCGCAGGTCTTCACTGTGGCTTCGCCGTAATCCCGAATGCCGATCTGCGCCGCCAGTACAATCACGGCCGTGGTGGGCTGGTCAGCTCGCCAAACCTGATGGGCTACACCGCCGCGCGGGCCGCCTATGCTGAGGGAGAACCGTGGCTCCAGGCGCTGCTACAGTATCTGGAAGGGAACAGAGATTGCCTCGTGAAGTATCTGGCACAGGAGATGCCTCAGCTCAAGATGGCGCCGCCTGAGGGAACCTATCTCGCGTGGATCGACTGCCGCGAGGCAGGACTCCCCACGTCACCTCAACGGTTCTTCCTGGAACACGGGCGCGTGGCTTTCAACGATGGCGCCGCCTTCGGTCCCGGTGGCGAGGGTTTTATCCGCCTCAACTTTGGCTGCCCGCGCCAACTGCTCCTGGAGGGGCTAGACCGCATGCGTCGGGCCCTTACCGCTCTCTAAGCTCTGAGTGAGTCGGTTGACGGCCTTGAGAGCGGGTGTATGGTTGGAAGTGATCTTTCGCCAAACCGGTAAATGCGCGCCAGGCTCCAAGCTGACACGTGTCAGCTCTAACGATGTCGGTGCGACATTTACCTCACCAACGATGGGAGAGAAGAGCAATGAGAACGTCATGGTGCGTGAAAGCCACGCTCCGGCTCGCCGGTCTGCTTGCAACTGTGCTTTTCCTGCTGGCTTTGCCTGCATCCACCCAAGAGACGCTATCCATTACACCGCCTCAGCTTATCCTCAACGCAACGCAAGGCCAGGCGATAGAGCGGGCCTTGCTGATCCAGTCCGCGGAGGCCGTCGGGGACATCGAGGTGGTCCCTCTGGATCTGTCCGATGCTGACCACGGCTACTACATCCCTGCCTCAGCCATACAGGTGGCGGTAGAACCAAGGGATCTTAGCGCTCAAGGACACCTGACCGTACCGATCCGGTTCGATCTCGGGCAGATTCCGCCCGGCAACTACAGTGGAGAGCTGCTGATCACATACGCAGGCGGAGCCCGCTCACTTCCGGTCCAGGTTACCGTCAAGGCCCGACCCTGGTTGCCATTGGGTGTGCTGGTGTTGGGTGTGGCCTTGGGCATTGGTGTCTCCTCGTATCGAGCCAAGGGACGTCCCCGCGATGAAGTGATGGTACGAACAAGCCAGATCCGCACACAGATGAAGATCGATCATGAGCTTCAGCAGCTCGGCACACCGTTTCTACGCCGCATAGAGGCGGCTCTGATCGACGTAGAGGCCGCCCTAGAGGCACAGCAGTGGGATCAGGCCAAGCAAGCGGCGGACGAAGCCGCCGACACCTGGGCCAGCTGGCGTGGCGGTCGCCCGGATTGGATCATACAGCTGACCGCGTACGAGCAGTTGGCAGAGCGGCTCAAAGAAATAGGAAGCGAAATCCCTCACATTACAGCCTTGCTGCAGTCGGCGGAGGCTATCCACCGCAGTGCGCCGGACCTTGCGGAACCGCAAGCCTTCCGAGAAGAGCTCGCGCCACTGGTGAGCAAGACCAACACGTATCTGGAGCTCGATGCGCGCCTCGAGATGCTGTCACGGCTGGGGCCTCAAGGCCACGCGCTCTCCGAGGTTCTTCGGCAGAGATTGCACCGGATCTCTCCCCTCGGCGAGACAGGGGCTGGGGAGGTCGCAGTTCTGCAGCAGGAGATCGAGGACGCGCTGATCAAGTTGCGACGCGCGGAGCTCACGGCTCTGCTGACCTCACTTCGAAGACGCCAACAGGAGCGCCGCTCGGAAGAGGAATCGCCCAAGCTGGATGCTTTCCAGGCGCGCGTCGAGGAGCTACAACCGGAGGCCGACAGCGCTTACCTGCAGCTGCGTCTGGACTTGGTCGAGGCGCTCGGAGCGCTTTCTGCCCGTGAGCCCGTCAAAACTGAGCCAGAAGCTGCGTCCGCGACGCCTTTCGATCTTGCGGACGCGGTCGCTATGAGTGTGCGGCAGGTCATCACGCCGCATCTGGTGACGGGGCTGCCGAGTGTAGGGGTGCGTTCGCTGGAGCAGGAGACCGTGGCTGCGAGCCATCGCTTGAGATGGTTCACCTGGATCACGTACGGCGTCGCCGTCGCCCTTCTAGCGCTGGCAGGCTTTGTCGAGCTCTACGTACTGAAAACCGATTTCGGCGCCCAAGGGGTCATTGACTACTTCACCCTGCTGGCTTGGGGCTTTGGCGCAGAAGCCACCCGTTCGGCTATCTCCGACATGATCCAGAGCTGGGGCACCGTGCGGGCCTAATCCACAAGATTGGGCCGCACGCTCCCGCGCGAAAGTAAGCGCCATGATCCTACCCATTCGACTTGGAGCCATCGCCAAAGCCTTCCTCATCCCAACGCGGGAGGGCGCCATCCTCATTGACAGTGGCACGCCTGGACAGAGTGAGCGCATCCTGCAGGCGATGGCCGCTCACGGCGCCGCACCCGAGTCGCTGCGACTCATCCTCATCACGCATGGTCACTTCGATCACTTTGGCAGCGCCCGGGAACTGCGAGAGCGGACCGGTGCACCCGTCGCCGTGCACGCCGACGATGCCATCGCCCTCCGGCGTGGTGAGAACCCGCCAGCCTAGAATCGGCCCGTCGGCCGCGTTCTCGAGCTCCTGATGCGTCTACACGGTAGTTCCACCCCACCAGACCCTACGGTCGCCCTTGAGCCCGACCTGATCTTTAGCGAGGATTGGCCTCTCGAGCCCTACGGCCTCGCGGGCCAGGTGCTGCACACGCCAGGTCACACACCGGGATCTGTCTCCCTCGTCCTGGAGGATGGCGACTTCATCGCCGGTGATTTGCTGAGAGGGCAGGTGCTGCGTCCACGACGTCCGGCCCCACCCTTCGTCGCTTACAACCTCGCTGAGAACTGGAAAAGCCTCCGACGCCTTCTAGCTCTTGGGCCCAAGATCATTCACGTGACACACTGAGGCCCGCTTGCACCAGACGCTGTCCGCGAATTCGTCGCTCGACAAGCCGGGCACATCGACGGGCCTCGAGAAGACCACAGACAAGCCCCCGCCGTAGCGGGGGCTTGTCTATTCTGGAGAGCCGTTGAGCGTCGTCGGCTAGAAGAGATGGAACGCCGCAATCACGGGCGCAAAGAGGGAGGAGACCAACGACATCACGGTGATCAACGTATTAAGCGATGGCCCGGCGGTGTCCTTGAAGGGATCGCCAACGGTGTCACCCACGACACCGGCTTTGTGCGCGTCGGAGCCTTTACCACCGAAGTAGCCGCTCTCGATGTACTTCTTGGCGTTGTCCCAGAGCCCACCCGCATTCGCCATCAACAGTGCGAACAAGATGCCGGTGAAGATGGCCCCGCCCAGGAACGCCCCGAGTGCCTCAGGTCCCATAAAGAAACCCACGATCAGCGGCAGTACCACGGCGAGGAAAGCGGGCAGAACCAGCGACTTCAACGCGTCCTGTGAGGCCATCGACACACAGGTCACGTAGTCCGGTTCCTCCGTACCAGCCAAGATGCCGGGGCGCTCACGGAACTGGCGCCGTATCTCCTCGATCATATCGAACGCGTTGTGGGTAACGGAGAGCATCGTTAAGGCGCTGAACAGCGGCGGGGTCGCCGCACCCAGGAAGACACCAGCGATGACCAGGGGATCGAGAAGGCTTATGCTGAGCGGCTGGGCATTCGGAACATTCATCTCGACCATAGCCTGGTAGATCTCACTGGCATAGGTGGAGAAGAGCGCCAAGACGGTCAAGGCCGCCGCACTGATCGCGAAGCCCTTCGTAATGGCCTTGGCGGTGTTGCCGGCAGCGTCCAACACGTCGGTCACTTCGACGACCTCAGGATCCATCCCTGCCATTTCGGCAATGCCCCGCGCGTTGTCCACGATAGGACCATACGCGTCAGAGGAGACGATCATGCCTGTGATCGACAGCATGCCGACGGCGCTGATGCCAACACCGTAGACACCGGTGAGAATAGGTGAGGTCTCGGCGACAAAGTAGGCGATCAGCATAGCTATCACAATGCCGATGATAGAAGGCACGACGCTGATCAGACCGTAGCTGAAACCAGTGATGATCGTAATCGCCGCCCCAGATCCAGAGACCCTGGCCGTCTCGACCACGGGTGGCCGATCATCGCCGGTGAAGAAGTCAGAGGTAAAGCCGATGACAACGCCGGTGATCAAGCCGGCCAACGTAGCCCAGAGCGCCGCAAGGTCGATCCCGGCGACCAAGACCACAACAACCACCATCAGGGCAAAGATCACCGTTGTGTAGATCGTGCCCATGTTCAGCGCTGTCCCAGGCTTGCCGTCCTCCTCCCGGACCCGTACGAATTGCAGCCCGATCAGCGAAGCAAAACTCCCCAACATACAGAGGATCAAGGGGAAAATGGTGTACATGATACGTTCGTCGCCACTGACACCCGGCAGAGCAGCGCCCAAGAGCATCGCGGCAACAGCGCTCGCGATATAGCTGTCGATGATGTCCGCGCCCATGCCGGCCACGTCACCCACATTGTCGCCTACGTTGTCGGCAACGACGGCGGGGTTACGGGGATCATCCTCGGGGATACCGACCTCGACCTTCCCCACGAGGTCGGCTGCAATATCGGCGGTCTTCGTGTAGATGCCGCCGCCGGCCTTCGCCAGCAACGCCAGCATCGAGGCGCCGAAGCTGAAGCCCAGAACCATCTCTGGCGTCTCCGTGAGCAGATAGATCGAGCTCATACCAATCAGAGCCATCCCTACCATAGCCAGCCCCATCACAGCGCCAGAGTTTATGCTGACTTCAAATGCCGGAATAAGGCCCTTCTGAGCCGCAGTTGCGGTACGGACGTTACCCTTGACGGCAATAGCCATCCCCATATAACCGGCAATGGAAGAGGCCACCGCACCGAAGACAAAGGTGACCGCAATGGTTAGGCCATACCCCGCATCCACCTGTAGTCCGAAGACAATGGCCAAGATAACTGCCATGGCGACTGATAACATCGTCAGTGCTGCATAGAGCTTCTTCAGGTAGGATTGCGATCCTTCCTCAATCCATCGAGCGACGCGTCGCGCTCGCTCGGTGCCAGGCTCCTGCCGCACGACCCAGCGGTAGTAGAAGACCGCTACGGCGACAGAGATGACCCCAGAGATCAAACTAGCAACAACCCAGATATTCATCTTCTCCAACCTCCTAGCATACTCAACCTCACCTCATCTCCACATAAAGAGGCCCCAGCCCTCCCCAGAAGCCGGCGTCTGGTAATCCTCCTGCCGCAGCCAGCTCCCGAGGAAGAGCTGTGAGCCATTGGTGGTGAGCTTAACGGGCGTCCTGATGTCGGATCTGCGATCTACGAAGCCACGATCCCAGGAACCTCACTACCCCCTATCTCCCGGCCCACATCACATGTCGGCCGACCGCCACCACCGGTAGTACTTAGTTCGCAGCTCCTCCAAAGACGGCAGAGGGAAGCAGCGCAATTGCGACCTATTTCCCACGAAAATCCCCGTCTTGAGCATCCTATAGGGGAAAGCCGCCGAACTCACCCGATCGACCATCTTCGTATGCACAGTCTTGGTCCGCAAGTCGACCAAGCACTGGCGAAGATGATCGATATTGGAATAGGGCAGATCACCAACGCTACCGTACTCCGGATTCTCTGCCAGCTCCCCCAGCCGCAAATCGGCAAAACAGACAGCCGGCAGCGTGAGCAAAGAAGTCGGGGTCCTCACGATCAGGTCGTAGAACTCCCGCGGTCCCAGCGTGCTGACCACCAGCGGATTCACCGGCGCAATCTCCTGGTACAAATGCAATCCGGCGGTACCCTCGGGGCAATCCTCGACCGCATCCACCGGCAGGACGCGACCATCCTGAGTGACCAGATACATCTTGAGCAGGCTGTCGAGCGCGACCCGCTCAAGCGCCCGGTAGACCGCAATGTAGACCGAACGCTTTGGCGTGCCATCCTCGTGGGGCACGCAGCGCTTCAGCCCCTCCTCGATAGGTAGATCGTCGTGTCGAAACTCGGGATCGACCTCAAAGAAAATCGCCTGACCGCGCGACTTCTTCTGTGACCCAACAGCATAATAGACACCGAACTGCTCAGGGGTCAGCTGCGACGCGATCAAGGCCTCCGGGATCATAGATAGGTAGAGGTGTTTTGTATATTCAACCATGGCCTTCCCTCCTAAAGGTAACTTGGATCCTCTGATGCAAGAACAATCACCTGAACGAATAGGCTACCCCGAAGAAAGTCACATTCCTCGAGGTAGTTGTTTCCAAGAGGTCGTTGGGCGCAGTCAGCTTCAGATCTTCGCATCAGTTTGTATAGCTTGGTTGTAGATGCAACCACGCGATCAAATCCCCCTCGCAAGCATTATACCACGGTTGTTGTGCCCCGCTAAGGAGAGAGACCTCCCTCCCCTCGTCACAGCACTTACGCGGAACTCAACCAGAGCAATTGGCAGACCACCGGATCGCCGTATAATCGGTCGGTGGCTAAGCCGCCAGTTGCAGGCTGATGGTCTCGGCTTCAGGCCGAAGACATCAGCTTGTGGCTGAATACATCAGGTCATTGCAGTATATCACTATTCAAGAGAGGTGCGAATGCCTTCGGAGAAGCCCCCTATTCCGCCAGGCGTCGGATTGACCACCGGCGTGCTCGCCGTGTCGACGGCTTCTACACTCATCCGTCTGGCCCAGCGTTCCGCACCCTCTTTGGTGGTCGCTGCCTGGCGCCTGACGTTCGCCGCGGCCCTGCTCTTGCCGGTCGCCCTGGTGGCCTCACGTCAGGAATGGCGGCGACTCGCCCGACGTGAATGGGGCTGGATGATAGCCTCGGGTGCCCTATTAGCCGCACACTTCTATACCTGGATCACATCTCTTGCCCTGACCTCGGTCGCGGCCTCTATCGCACTGGTGAGCATGACGCCGCTTTTCGTCGCCGTGCTCTCCTACCTCTTCCTGCAGGAAGAGGTCTCGCAGCGCATGTTGATCGGGATGGTCGTCGCCGTGGTCGGCTCTGTCGTGATTGGCTTGGAAGACTTCGGCGAGGGAAGCCACGCGCTCCTCGGCGATGGTCTGGCCCTTCTCGGATCGATCACGGTGGCTGGGCACCTGATCATCGGGCGGAGGCTCCGTGCGCGTCTGTCACTCGTCAGCTATATCTTTCCAGTTTATGCAATCGCCGCTGTCATCTCACTCTGCGTCACCCTGATGGCTGGCTTGCCCCTGCTGGGCTACCCCTCGCGCACGTGGCTCTGGCTCTTCCTGGTCGCCCTTATCCCGCAGCTGATCGGTCACTCCTCCTTCAACTGGGCGCTGAGGCTCCTGTCTCCAACGTACGTAGCTCTGGCAACGCTGGCGGAGCCGATAGGGTCCACCCTATTAGCATGGGCTATCCTGAGTGAGATCCCGACGCTGATTACCGCGTTCGGTGGCGCGCTTGTTCTGATCGGCATTGCGATCGCGACGTTGAGACCCCGCAACGGACAGCCCTCGCGTGGGGAGGCCAAGCGCATACGCCACGCATAGCCGCCGTGACATCCATGCATCAAGCGTACCGCGATCTGCCTTCGCATGCCTTGCAGATCGGACCCATATTCAACCGGAGACCATCATGAATCTCTTGCTGCTCTTTGTGCTCGGCACGATCTGGGGCACATCGTTTATGTTCATCAAGATCGTCGTCGGCGAGGTCGGCCCTTTCACACTGGTGACAGGCCGACTTGGCCTGGCGGCAATCGCCATTTGGGTTCTCTTGTGGCTCCGGCGGATATCCGCGCCACGGGGCCGCAGGGTCTGGGCCTCCTTTGCCGTCGTGGGATTGCTCAACGGAGCGCTGCCCTTCGCGCTCATTTCGTGGGGTGAGCAGTATATCCCCAGCAGCTGGGCCGCACTCCTTCAGTCGACAACGCCGATTTTCACCATCCTACTCGCCCACGTCCTCACCCACGACGATCGTATCGACGTGCCGAAGATCACGGGGGTCATCCTGGGTTTTGCCGGAATCGGTCTACTGATGTGGCCCGAGGTGCGCGACGGAATCAGCGCGTCACTACTAGGCATCACGGCGATCGTCGGCTCGTCGGCCTCCTATGCTCTGGCCAGCATATTCGCACGGAAGCACCTACAGGCAGAGCATCCAATGGCATCCGCCGCTGGCCAGTTCACGATGGGGTTTGTCTACATCCTACCGATCGCATTCCTGGTCGAGCGACCACTGGGGATCACTCTATCCACGCAGGCCCTGGCCAGCTGGGTCACGCTCTCCCTCTTAGGCACCGTGATCGCCTACGTGATCTATTACGAGTTGATCAAGCGGACGAGCGCGACCTTCACAACTATGGTCACCTACATTGTGCCGATCAACGGCCTGATCCTGGGCGCGCTCGTCCTCGGCGAGACGCTCACACCGATGGTCGTGGCGAGCCTGGGGCTGGTACTCGCGGGTGTTTTACTGGTGCGGAGAGGATAGACCGCTAGCACGACGCCAGCCGGCGTGACGCTGCAGATTGAGTAGGACACGCGGCTTATGCTCCAAGGGCGCACTTTGCATGGCAAAACCGATGCTTGATGGTAGAATCCAATTCCAAGCTATACCAAGTACGAGGCGAGGTGCATGTTATTCAAAGATGTATGCATAGAAGGTATGGGCTATGTTATCCCAGAGCGTGTGGTCTCCACCGCCTGGTTTGAGGAGCAGCTTGAGCCTGTCTACGACACCTTGGGCGCACCCCAAGGGTTTATCGAACGCCTGACCGGCATTCACGAACATCGCTGGTGGGATGAGGGCGTTTGGGTGTCCGATGGGTCGGCGATGGCCGGAGAAAAGGCATTGGCCTCCGCGGGCATCGACCGCAGCGAAGTGGAGTGCCTGATCAACACCTCGGTCTGCCGCGACTACATCGAGCCCGCAACGGCATCGATCGTCCACCATAAGCTTGGCCTTCCCGCCACAGCTATCAGCTTCGATGTGATCAATGCCTGCCTCGGTTTTCTCAATGGGATGGTGTTGATCGCCAATATGATCGAGTTGGGGCAGATCGAAACTGGCATCGTTGTGGCGGCAGAAGCCCCACGGGAAGGACAGCTAGCGACGATCGAGCACATGCTCGCACAACCGCCGAGCAAAGAAGCTTTGCGCGACAACTTGGCGTCCTTCACGCTGGGCGCCGCATCCGTCGCTATGGTGCTACGGCACCGCACGAAGTCCAAGACCGGCAAGCTCTTGCTAGGAGGCGAAGCCTACAGCAACACAGAGGAGTGTCAGCTCTGCGTCGCACAGCGCACCTGGATGCGGACGAAGTCCACGGAGCTGCTTGAGGAAGGCACGAAGGTCGTTGCCAAGGTGTGGGAGCGCTTTAAGCGCAAGATGTCGTGGACCAACGATATGGTGGACAGGCTGTTCACCCACCAGGTGAGCGAACCACAGCGCCAGGTGGCGTTGAGGGCATTGGGCCTGTCGCCGGAGATCGACTATCCGACGCTCCAGTATCTGGGCAACACGGCCTCCGTAGCCGCCCCTATCTCAATGGCCATCGGTCTGGACGAGGGCTTTGTCCATGGTGGCGACCGCGTGGTGCTCTTCGGGGTGGGCAGCGGCATCAACAGCATCGTGTTGGGTATTCAGTGGTAGCCGGCTGATCGTTTGAGGCCCGCGCACATGGCTACGCTGGCGCAGTATCCCTTTGCATCCCACTGGTTCGAGCATCGCGGCATACGGATGCACTATCTGGATGAGGGCCCCCGTGATAGCTCAGCGGTGGTGATGTGCCACGGGAACCCCACGTGGTCGTACTACTATCGAACCCTCATCCCGGCGTTGAGCCAGGCATATCGCGTCATCGTCCCCGATCACGTGGGGTGCGGGCGCTCTGATAAGCCTCAGACCTATCCCTATACCCTCGAACAACACATTCAGAACCTTGAGGCGCTGCTCACCCATCTGGACCTGCAGCAGATCACGCTGGTCCTTCACGATTGGGGGGGCGGCATAGGAATGGGTTACGCAACACGCCATCCAGAGATCGTCAAGCGGTTCGTGGTCTTTAACACCTCCGCGTTCTACCTTCCCGCGGTGCCGTGGGTTCTCAAGCTGGCCCGCACGCGGGTCCTGGGCCAGTTCATGATCCGCGGCCTCAACGCCTTCGCAGGACTGGCGGTGTGGTTGGGGATGGCACACCCGAGGCGGATGACGCCCGAGATTCGCGCTGGATATCTGGCCCCCTACGACAGCTGGGCCAATCGGGTCGCCATCTATCGCTTCGTCCGGGATATCCCGGTTACGGACAAGCACCCGACGCGCGCGACCGTCGACGACATCGACCGGGAGCTCGCGCGGTTCCGCGAGCACCCGATGCTGATCATCTGGGGAGCCAAGGACTGGATTTTCACGGTGGACGCGTTCCTCGCCGGGTGGCGTGAGCGGTTTCCCCAGGCCGAGGTCCACGTGCTGGCGGATGCCGGACATTACGTCGTTGAGGATGCGCATGAGCGGATCGTGCCGCTGATGCGTCGATTCTTGGAAGAGACGGCTTAGTACGAATTCAAAAGCCAAGACATGATCGCTACCCAGATACCGAAACACGATGCCACAAACCTACAACATCGCTAGCGCACTCCCCGAAATGGCAAAGCGGGCCCCCTACCAACCGGGGGTCGTCTTCCCGGCAGGGCGAGATCATCGGGGCCGCGCGAAGTCCATTGTCTATAGTTTCCAGCAGTTGAACGAGGAGTGCGACCGCTACGCGCACGGCCTGCATGAGCTGGGTATCAGACAGGGCGATCGCGTGCTGTTGCTCTTCCATCCCGGGGTTGAGTTGATGGCCGTCGTCTTTGCGCTGGTCAAGATGGGGGCCGTACCGGTGTTGATCGATCCGGGTATGGGCCGCCGTGCATTCCTCAGATGCGTAGCCGACACCGAGGCGCGCGCGCTGATCGGCCTGCCCATCGCCCACATGCTGCGTCGCATCGTTCCCAAACCCTTTGACGGCGTCCGACACACCGTCGTAGTCGGCGGCACACGGTCCGTGCAGCGGCTGTTGGCGGAGACATCGCTTCAGCGCGTGCGCTCCAGCCGGCGCACACCCTATCCCATTGCCCCGACGACCACGGAGAGCGAGGCGGCGATCGCCTTTACGTCAGGGAGCACTGGGATCCCCAAGGGCGTCATCTACGAACATGGGATGTTCAAGGCCCAGATCGCGTTGTTGCGGGACGAAATCGGGATGCAGCCGGGCGAGGTTGACCTGGCGCTGCTCTACGTCTTCGCTCTCTTCAACCCAGCCCTCGGCGTGACCACAATCATCCCCGACATGGATCCGACGAAATCAGCGGAAATCAACCCGGCCTATGTCGTTGAGGCGGTGCAGACCTATGGCGTGACTAACGCGTTTGGCTCTCCGACCATCTGGAAGCGGGTCGCCCCCTACTGCCGGGCGCACGGCATCCGGCTCCCTTCGATCAAGCGTATCCTCATGGCTGGCGCCCCGGTGCCACCGGAGTTGATCGGGACCATGCTGGACCATGTCCTGAGCCCGAGCGCCGACGTCCTAACCCCCTTTGGCGCCACGGAGGCGATGCCGCTCACCTCTATCGGCGGGCAGGAGATTGTGCAAGAAACGGCGGCTCTCACACAGATGGGCAAGGGTATGTGCGTTGGGACGCCCCTGCCCGGCATCACCGTCCGGATCATCGGCATCACCGACGATCCCATACCCGACTGGGACCCTAATCGCGTGCTCGATCCGGGCGAGATCGGCGAGATCGTCGTCAAAGGGCCGATGGTGACCCGCACCTACCTTAATCGACCCGAGCAGACGGCTCTCGCCAAGATTCGGGAGGGCAGCGAGACGTGGCACCGGATGGGTGACCTGGGCTACTTCGATGAGAGAGGGCGCTTGTGGTTCTGTGGGCGCAAATCCCATCGCGTTGAGACTGCCCAAGGCACCCTCTTCCCCGTCCTTTGTGAAACCATCTTCAACGAGCATCCCGATGTACACCGGACCGCGGTGGTCGGCGTCGGCCCTCACAACGACCAAGAGCCCATCCTGGTGGTCGAGCCGTATGAAAGCAAGATGCCTCAGACGCTCCTCGAGCAGCAACGCCTTACCATGGAACTGCTGGCTTTGGGCACCGAGTTTGACCACACGCGTTCGATTAAACGGGTGCTGATCTATCCTGATGTCTTTCCCACGGACATCCGGCACAATGCCAAGATCCAGCGGGAAAAGCTGGCTATCTGGGCAGCTACCCAGATACGTCAGCCCTCGGACGGACCCAAGCGGACCGTGCGCAGACGAGGGGACTCGGATGTTTCCTATACCGGCGAGCCTCGGCCAGGTCGCCGTCTGGAGAGCGCACTTCGTCTTGTGGGCCTGCTGATAGGCGTGCTTGTCTCGCTGTGGCTGCTGATCAGCCAACACGAGAAATCCGAGAACGCAAGCTCAGCGCAGAGCAAATGAACCCCTCTACATCCACAACACTCTCCGAGCAAAGGGACATCTCGACGCTCGTCACCGGGGGTGGGGGGTTTCTCGGTCGCTATATCGTCGAGCAACTTCGCGAGCGCGGCCATTCAGTCACCGTCTTCGCTCGTTCAGACTACCCGGAGCTCATCCCGCTAGGGGTGCATCTCGTGCGGGGCGATCTCCGCGACCGCGAGGCCATCGTGAACGCCTGCGCGGGCATCGACGTTGTCTACCACGTGGCCGCTAGAGCTGGCCTGTGGGGACCGTGGGATGAATTCTACAAGACCAACGTCATCGGCACCGAAAACGTCATTGCCGCGTGCCGGCAGAACCAGGTGCGGAAGCTGATCTACACCAGTTCGCCGAGCGTCATTTTCGACGGCACCGACCAGTGTGATGTCGACGAGACCGCGCCCTATCCCGAGCGCTACGAAAGCCCCTATCCGGCGACCAAGGCCCTTGCCGAGCAGCGCGTCGTGGCAGCCAACGGCGAGGACTTGCTGACCGTCTCGCTGCGCCCCCATCTGATCTTCGGCCCCCGTGACAACCATCTCCTCCCCGCCCTGATCGCCCGCGCTCAACAAGGCCGAGTTCCCCAGGTCGGTGATGGGACCAACCGCGTGGACCTGACCTACGTGGAAGATGCGGCACGGGCCCACCTCCTCGCTGCCGACGCGCTGGCCCCCCGCTCTCCGGCGGTCGGTGAACCCGGTGCGGGGCGCATCTACTTCATCAGCCAAGATGAACCGGTAGTGCTATGGCCGTGGATAGGCGCGCTACTAGCCCAGCTGGGGCTCCCGCCTATACGCTTCCGGATACCCCTGCCGCTGGCACGTGCTGCGGGCGCACTCCTCGCAACGCTCTATCGCACCCTGGGTCTCAAGCGCGAGCCCCCCCTCACCCCGTTCCTCGCCAGCGAGCTGGCGCAGAGTCACTACTACGACATCTCCCGCGCCAAGGAGGAGCTGGGCTACCGTCCCCGGCACAGTATGTCCGAAGCGACAGCCAAGACCATCGCCTGGCTTGGCGCGGTCCCTGCCAACGCAACCGCACCTAGTGCCCGCGCCTAGACTCCGGCTGCCACTCCGGCTGCCACTCCGGCTGCCGCTCCGGCTGTCACTCCGGCTACCACTTCTGTGTGCAGCGCG
>JBNGCP010000040.1:0-17005 GCA_049974845.1 Anaerolineae bacterium
GGCGCTTCTTCTTCCTCCTCCCGTGGGTGCCGCAGGGCGCGTAGGATCTCCGCGGCGTTAGCCGCCTGGGCGGCGACCTCCTCTTCGGTGACGGCGTGGGTGCTGTAACGGGCCTCGACGAAGGCCTCGGTTAGCCCGCGCATCGCCGCGTGGCCCTCGGCCAGGTGCGGATCCAAGGTTTCGCGGTACTCGTAGGGTGTCTGCGTCCCGCGCCGCGGGAACCCGGCCTCCTCGGCCCGGTCCAGCGTCGTCAGGTAATGGTAGAGGAGCTGCTCCCGGGCGTCGGGGCCACGGCGGCGTTGTCGCCGCTGACGGTCCGTTCCTCGATCTCGGCGGAGCCGGCGCACCAGCGCCGGGACGGTGCGCTGCACGGTCTCCCCGACGCCCGTTATCCAGTGACGCAGAGCCTGCCAGGCCGCGCGCAGCCAGCGCAGCGGCGCGAACCGCTGCAGCGCCTTCCACAGCCCCGGCCGGTCGCGCACGTAGCTGCGCAGGAGGTACACGATGGCGGCGAGGAGCACGACCCAGAAGGCCAACGAGCGCAGGATCGCCAGCCAGGGAGTGCCCGCGCCGGAGCCCGGCAGCGGCTCGGGGCGAAGTGGGAGCTGTTCGACGGCGGGCGGCTGGATGCGATCGGGCTGGCCCATCAGCAGCGCAAAGAGCATGGCAAAGGGCCAGAAAACCACGATATAGATCAGCGTGACGACGTAGCTGATGGCCCAGATCGCCGTGGCGACCAGGTCGAGGATCCCGATGGTGTAGCCGGTCGGCAGGACAAAGGCCAGCAGGGCCGCCAGCGCCACGAAGAGGAGCAGGTAGCGGATCCAGGCCACGTTGAGGTTTGATGCGACCCTGACCTTTTCCCGCTGCCACACGCCGCTGAGCCGGGCGAGCTGCACCTGGCCGAGCATCACGAGCCCCAGGAAGAAGTAGAGCAGCACGTTTGGGATGGGGGTCCGCAGGCGGCGGTTCGTCAGCGTCAGTACGCTCCGCGGGTCGATCCGCGTCAGCGCAGCCAGGACGATCAGCAGCGCCCCCCCGGCGAAATAGCGGCTGATCAGCCGCGTCCGGGCCTCCGTCTCCCCCACGTACATCGTCGGATCGACGACGGCATCGAGGTCGCGCGCCGTCGCGCCCGCCGCCCACCAGGCCGCGGTGCCCATCAGGAAGGCGATGACCGAGGTGTTGTCGAAGAAGGTGAGGGGCGCTTGTGCCCATTGCCGAGCGATAGCCAGCATCTCGGGGAGGGTCTCGTCGAAGTGGCTGAACAGCTTGATGAGGAGATACATCACCCCCAACTCGATCAGGCGGAAGCGGAGGCTGTCGCTGCTGCTCAGGAAGCGCTTCTGGACCACGCGTTGGGTGCGGAAGCCGATGAAGGCCATGAGCACCGGCGTGAGCCAGAAGAGGGTCGCGCTGTCCTCGATCTCCAGGAGCACGATGAGCCGGGCGGCAGACCACGCGACGCAGGCGACCAGGACGGCGACCACCACCGGCTGGAAGACGTTGCGGGCCCACGGGTTGCGCGGCTCCGGCGGCGGTCCCTCGTCGGATCGTTCGACGTAATCGTCGGTCTCTCGCACGACGATCCTTGGCGCGCCCCGTCGACGTCCCGGCTCGATGCTCATAGCAGCTCCAACTCCTCCTCGCGCCACACGCGGTAGGTCGGCAGCCCCATCGACGCGGCGCGGGCCTGCATGTCGCCGTCGGGTGGGGTGGGCATCACCAGGATCAACGCGACGGCGAAGCCCTGCCGGCGGAGATAGACCAGTGAATCGTAGAGCGCATCGGTCTCACGCCCGCTGATCAGGACGATGGTGGCCCCCCAAGAGAGTTTGACGCTCTCGCGCCGGAGGAAATCCGGCAGCGACAGGGGGCCGTCGCGGCGCTCCGGTGACTGCTGATAGATCTCGGCGCGGGCCAATATCTCGAGAACGCTCATCAGGTGGGCGCGCCCGCGCTGGGGCGGCAGCGAGAGGGTCACGATCTCGCCCTCCTGTAGCGGGTCGGTGGCCTGCGTCGCCAGCCCGACCGCCAGATCCTCGCGCACGACGATGTGGTGGGCGAGCGACGCCGCGGTGACGACGGCGAGCTCGGAAGCAATGTGGAAGCGCTGCAGCGCGTAGTTGTCCTGATCGAGGTCGAGGAAGATGTGCGTCTCACGGGCGATCGCCGGCTGGTAGCGCTTGACCAGCAGCGCGTCGGCGTGCGCGCTCGCGGTCCAGTGGATGCGGCGCGGTGAGTCCCCTATCTGGTAGCTGCGGACCCCGACGATGCGCGTGGGATCCTCGAAGAGGGGCGCCGGCGCGGGCAGTGAGGCCAGCGGCGAGCGGGTCGGCAGGCCCAGCTTCTCGAGGGGGAGCACGCGGGGATAGACGATGATGTACTCGGGCTGCTGCTGGCCCGCCTGCTGGGGCGCGAACCCCAACAGATCGCCCGTGCGCCAGATCATCGGCCCAATGACGTGATAGCCGCGCTTGGAGCACGAGAGCGTGTACTCGAAGCGCTGGCTCTCGTAGGGGAGCAGCGTGATCACGCGCCGGTAGAAGGGGGGCGAGGCCATATCGACGGGCAGCGAGTCGTGCATCTCGACCCAGGGCACAGGTAGCCAGCCCTCGTTGCGTACCTCCAGGGCCACCGGGATCGTGTCTCCGGGGAAGGCTCGGGCGATCAGGCGACGCTGCGTCTTGAGCTGCCGCATGCTCTGCCGGGACCAGAGACGCCCGAAGACGTAGGCCGCTGCCAGCAGGTAGACGAGACTGAAGTAGGTGTCGATCCGCAACAGCGCGGCCAGGAGGAAGAGCGCGATCAGGGCCGGGATTAGGTTGGGCATGGGCCAGGCATCAGCTACCAGCTGTCAGCTGGTCAGCCATCAGCTGTCACTGAGGGGAGTAAGGAGCAGGGGAGTAGGGAGTAGGACGGCCCCCAGCCGTCCAACATCGAACATCCAACATCGCGCATCCGGCATCTCGCTTCCGGTATCGGGCTTCTGGTACCCTGCATCCGTCCTTCTCTCACAGCTCCTTCTCGAAAGCCCAGAACGCCTTGCCCATGGTTGCGCCGACGGTGCGGGCGTAGAAGGAGAGGGGGCCGGCCCAGGTGATCTCACAGCGCGGCACGCCCGCCCGCTGCCAGTCCTGCAGGCAGCGTTTCAGCAGGATCGTGCCGATGCCGAGGCCGCGGAGCTCGGGCGCCGTCAGCATCGGCCCGAAGTGGACGGGGCCGCAGATGCTGTGCGTGGCAAAGGCGCAGATTTCGCCATTTTGCAGGGCGATAAAGACCGGCGCCGGGGCATCTGCCAGTGTGGGCGGTCCTGCCAGCGCCAGGGTCGTCTCGATGGCCCAGCCGTGGTGCCCGAAGCGCTCGCACAAGGCCACAATCGCCTCACGATCCTCTGCAACCGCACGCCGCACCGCAATCCCGCGGTCCGCCAGCCGCGCCTCGTCGTCGGCGGTGTCGAAGTCGCGACCGGTCAGGGTGACGTCCATGTTGTTCCGGGTCTCGCGATTCGTCTGATAGCCGCGCTGGTCGAGGAAGACGATCGCTGCCGTATAGGTGATATCAACGCCGGGCAAGAGGTAGCGCGGAAGCGCCCACCCGACGTGGACCGTCTTGACCCCGCGCTCCGCGAACCTGCGCTCCACGGCGTCGAACATTGCCGTTCCGATACCCCGGCGGCGCCGCTCGGGATGCACGATGAAGGCGCGAATCCAACCTTGGTTTTCGGCCATACTGCCGAGGAGGAACCCGACGGGCTCGCCATCCTGGGTGGCGGCGAGCATGAGATCGGGGTCGTACGTCTCGTCCTCGAGCGACTTGTAGCGGATCCACGCCTCGCTCCAGAGGTCATTGTGGGGCAGGGCGTTGAACCAGGCCGTGAAAGCGGGGAGGTGCGGATCTTCGAAGGGGACTATGTTTGTGGCAGGACCAGGTGTTCTATCCATCGTTGGCTCCAGTCAGTTCGGTTTTTCCGGCACGCCCCACGGGGGCGTTACGCGTCTCTCCCCGTCAGCTGGAGCTCGGCGCGCTCTAAAATCTCCGCGATGATGCCCGGCGCGGTGCGCCCACGGAGCTGGCTTTCGGGCTTCAGGATCAGGCGGTGCGCCAGGGCGAGCGGCGCCAACACCTTGACATCGTCGGGGAGGGCGTAGTCGCGCCCGCGGAGCGTCGCCCACGCCTGCGACGTCTTGTAGAGCGCCAGCGACCCTCTGGGGCTGGCGCCGAGGGCGACGTCGGTGTGCTCGCGGGTGGCGCGCACGATCGTCAGAATGTACTGCTCAACCGTCTCGTCTACGTGCACATCGGTCACAGTGTCGCGCAAGCGCAGCAGCTCCGAGCCGTCGACGACCTTGTCGAGGCGCTCGATGGGGTGTTCCTTGCGCTGGTTGCGGAGGATGGCGATCTCGTCCTCCGCCTCGGGGTAACCGAGGGAGAGGCGCATCAGGAAGCGGTCGAGCTGGGCCTCGGGCAGCGGAAAGGTGCCCTCGTACTCGATCGGGTTCTGGGTGGCCAGGACCAAGAAGGGCGCCGGCAGCTTACGGGTGACGCCGCCTGTCGTGACCTGGCGCTCCTGCATCGCCTCGAGAAGCGCCGCCTGCGTCCGCGGCGTAGCCCGGTTGATCTCGTCGGTGAGGAGGATGTTCACAAAGACCGGGCCAGGCTGGAACTCGAAGTCGTTCGTCTTCTGATTGTAGATTTCGACACCGGTGATGTCGTTGGGCAGCAGGTCGGGTGTGCACTGGAGGCGCTTGAAGCTGAGCCCCATGCTCGTCGCGGCGGCGCGGGCGAGCATCGTCTTGCCCGTGCCAGGCACGTCCTCGATGAGGACGTGGCCCTCGCAGAGCAGCGCCACCATCAGCAACTCGATCTGCCGGTGCTTGCCCACGATCACGCGTTCAACGTTGTCGATGATGCGGTCAGTGAATGCCTTCACCGCTTGGCCCGCGGTGCCGCGGTCCGAGGATGCGCCGACCGTGGCGGTTGGCGTTACCATGGGCGCGCCGTTGTGGTTTCTGTTTGGGTCATCCGCCTAGCTTTCCTGAGCTGTGTTTGCTGCGAGCACGCTTGCATCCTACATCGGTCCACGTGCACGCATTCTACACCGGAAGGAGGCCGCATGTCAAAAGACCCGAGGTCCCCTTGACAATCCCCCCTATTTCGGTAAGATGGAGGTGGTTCACGATTCGGCCGGCGTTGGGAGCTGGGTTGGCTCGCGGGTTTGGCCGAAGGATCGGGCTTATAGGGTTGTGTCCGCGGATGATGCTCGACGTGTGCTGAGGATTGGGTCCTGCGCGGCGGAGCCCTTCGAACCCCGCCAGGTCCGGGAGGAAGCAACGGTAAGGAGGTCACTCCGGGTGCCGCAGGGTCGCCTAATCCTCAGTACGCTTCGATCATCGTCCCGGTTGCGCGATGGGGCGCGTGCCTATGCGGGCGCATCGGAATGCGCTCATCGGGATGCGCTCACCGGAATGCGTGGATCCTGATGTACCGAACCGGTTGGGGCGATAGCATAGACTGTCGCCCCATTTAGCTTTCAGGAGGATGGTCTGAGACGAGAAGCTGCATGGATGCGCTGGGGTCCGCGCGTTGGGGCTTTGGTCCTGGCGCTGTCGGCGTGTGTGGCCCTGGCGGCGGGATATCGTGCGACGTTGACGCCGGTGACGCTCACTGTCGACGGTGACCCCACAACGCTCAGCACGCATCAGCCCACGGTGGAGATGCTGCTGGCGGACCTGGGCTACACGCTTCGCGAGGAGGACCGCCTGTCGCCCGATCCATCGACCGAGCTTCGGCCTCACATGGAGATCCGCATCGAGCACGCAGAGCCCGTGGTCATCGCTGCTGATGGGCGCGAGCGCATCCTCTACGCGCACGAGGAGATGCCGGCCGACCTTCTGGCATATGCCGGGGTGGCGGTGGGCATGCAGGACAGCGTCACGATTCGCCCGCCCGCTGTGACGGACCCCACCGACACGCGCCTTCGCGTCGTGGTGCGAAGAGCCAAGGAGGTCATGCTTGAGGAGGGGGGGGTGCGGACGACGTTCCACTCGCACGCCTCCACCGTCGGTGAGGCCATCTTGGAGGCGGGGATCAAGCTCTATCGCGCCGATCGGGTCTCGCCCGATCCCGCCACGCCGCTGGAACACGGGATGCACATCAACCTGGAGCGGTCCATTCCCGTCAGTGTTCGCCTCGATGGTCACGTGCTGCGCACCCGGACCCACCGGGAGCGCGTCGGGGAGGTGCTGGCGGACCTCGGTGTGACGATCAACGGTCAGGACTATACTGTGCCCGCCATGGACGCCTCGCTTGAGGAGGGCATGGAGATCCAGGTTGTCCGCGTGGCCGAGAGCGTGGTTGTGGAGCAGAGCCCGGTGCCCTTCGACACGGTCTGGCAGCCTGATCCGGACTTAGAGATCGACACGCAGGGCTTGCTTGAAGAGGGAGAACCCGGGGTGCTCGAGAGACGCATCCGCGTCCGGTACGAGAACGGGCAGGTGGTCGACCGGTGGGTGGAGGGCGAGAGCTTGATCCTGGCCCCCAAGAACCGCGTGATGGGATACGGGACCAAGGTCGTGGTTCGCACCCTGGACACGCCGAGCGGGCCCGTGGAGTATTGGCGCGTCTATCGGATGCTGGCCACCTCATACAGCGCCAGCACGGCTGGTGTCTCAGCCAGCTCTCCGCATTACGGACGCACGGCGACGGGAGCAAGGATGCGGGATGGCATTGTCGCCGTGGATCCCGGCGTGATCTCGCTGGGGACTGAGGTTTACGTGCCAGGCTACGGCGTAGGGTTGGCGGCCGACACGGGCGGCGCCATCAAGGGCCGGCGCATCGACCTCGGTTACAGTGACGCAAACCTGGAGCTCTGGTACCGCTGGGTGGACGTCTACCTGCTCACCCCGGTGCCCGATCAGATCAACTATCGCGGGCCTTAGTGCGCGTCGACGTTAGTACGCGTCGACGCTGGAAAGCGAAGTGCGCCCATCGATGGGACATGCGTCGATGAGCCGGCCTGAGCTGGAGGACCCCCGCACGCTTCTGCACCGCTATGATCTCTGGCCTCGTAAATCGTTGGGCCAGAACTTCCTCGTCGATGCAACGGCGCCCGACCGGATTGCCGACTGCGCCGATCTCAGCGCTGCGGACACGGTGCTCGAGGTAGGTGCGGGCGTTGGGACCCTGACCGCTGCCCTGGCGGCGCGGGCCGGTCGCGTTCTCGCGGTGGAGACCGATCCCAAGCTAGCAGCCGTGCTCCAGGCCGAGCTGGGCGATTGCGAGGGGATAGAGATCGTCCACGGTGATATCCTGGAGCTAGATCCGGCCGATCTGCTGGGCGTGGACGTGCCGGCGGCGGAGGCGACGCTGCCGCTCTGGGGCCCGCGACTGGCGCACTATCGCGTCGTCTCGAACCTCCCCTACTACATCACCAACGCCGTCGTTCAGCACCTGCTGGAGGCCGCCGTGCGCCCCGCTCAGATGGTGTTGACGGTGCAGCGCGAGGTCGCGCTGCGGATGGTCGCGGATCCCGGCAACATGAGCTTGCTTGCCGTCAGCGTGCAGTTCTACGGCGAGCCCGACATCTGCATGCGGCTGGGCCGGGGTGCGTTCTACCCGATGCCCAACGTCGATTCAGCGGTCGTGCGGGTGGACGTTTACGAGGACCCGCCAGTGCCCGTGCAGGACGTCGGGCAATTCTTCCAGGTCGTCAAGGCGGGGTTTTCCCAGCGGCGCAAACAGCTTCGTAACTCGCTCTCCTCGACGCTGCAGCTCGATCCCAATGAGGTCGAGGCGGCGATGCGGGCGTATGGCCTCGATCCACGGCGGAGGGCCGAGGCGCTCTCTATCGAGGAGTGGGGCAAGACCTACGCCGCGCTCCTGCCGCTCTTCAGATAGCGCCGCGCCTGCTTACGCCGGCTGGAGGGCGGGGCTACTCGCCGCTCCCCTGGGTGATGTACGCGATCAGGGCCTGCTCGGCGGCCTCCAGCCGCTTCAGCGTCCGCTCGCGCCCCACGGCCTGGATGCTGCCAAAGAGGGGGGGCGATACGCGCTTACCGGTGACGGCAGTGCGCACGATCCCGAAGAGCTGCCCGGCTTTGAGGCCTAGCTCGTCGGCCAGGTCGCGCATCGGCTGCTCCATCGCCTTGGCGGTGAACTGGACGAGCCCACTCAGTAGGCGCCGGACGCGCCGGATGGCCTCGAGGGTCTCCCCAGCCGTCATCTTCCTGCCGATCAGCTCCTCTGCCGGCGGCGTCTCGATCTCCTGAAAGACGAAATCGGTGAGACCGACGACGTCGCGCAACGTCGTGAGGCGCTCCTGTACGAGCGGGACCAGGATGCGCAGTGTCGGCAGCATCTCCGTCGAGGTCGGCGTGGAGATCAGGCCTGCATCGGTCCAGAAGGGGATGAGGTGCTCCAGCAGCTCCTCTTCGCTCATCCGACGAATGTACTGACCGTTCATCCAGTCAAGCTTGTCGTACGAGAAGATGGCACTGGACAGGTTGATGCGATGGATGTCGAAGCGTTCGATCAGCTCCTCGCGGGTGAAGATCTCGCGATCCTCACCCGCGCCCGGCGCCCAGCCCAGCAGCGCGAGGAAGTTAAAGAGCGCGTCGGAAAGGTAACCCTGACGGCGGAACTCGTCCACCGAGGTGGCGCCGTGTCGCTTCCCGAGCTTCTTTCCATCGGGACCCAGCACGAGGGGGACGTGGACAAAGACTGGGGGCTCCCAGCCAAACGCTTCGTAGAGGAGGATCCGCTTCGGCGTGCTCGGGATCCAATCGTCACCCCGCATCACGTGGGTGATCTTCATCATATGGTCGTCGACCACCACAGCGAGGTGATAGGTGGGGTAGCCGTCGCTCTTGAGCAGGATCTGATCGTCGATCAGCTCGTTCTCAATGGTGATGTCCCCACGTAGCTCGTCGTGAAACGTCGTCGTGCCTTCGCGGGGGACCTTGAGGCGGATGACGTGCGGCTCGTCGGGGGAGATCGCATCGGCGGGCTTGTTGCGACAGTGCCCGTCGTACATCGGGTTCTTGCCCTGAGCCCGCAAAGCCTCGCGCACCCGCTCCAGCCGCTCGGGTGAGCAGTTGCACCGGTACGCCTTACCCTGCGCGACGAGCTCCTCCGCCTTCTCCCTGTAGATCGCCAGTCGTTTCGACTGCACGTAGGGGCCGTAATCGCCGCCGATGCCGGGACCCTCGTCCCAGTCTATGCCCAGCCATTCCAAGCTATCCTCGATCACACGCAGGGCATCTTCGACGTAGCGCTCTTGGTCGGTGTCCTCGATGCGCAGGATGAACTTTCCGTGCTGCTGTCTGGCGAAGAGCCAGTTGAAAACGACGGTGCGGATATTCCCAATGTGGGGATAGCCGGTGGGGCTGGGGGCAAAACGAACGCGAACTGACATAGGGATCACTCCTCCTTATTTGCTTTATCGTGTTTATTATAGGAGGTTCTCTTCAGAATTCCAATCGTCTCTGTCGCATCGCGACACTCTGCACCAGGCCGAGCCCCAGGAACGTCACGACCAAAGCACTTCCGCCGCTGCTGATGAAGGGCATAGGCAGGCCGGCGACGGGGATGATGTTGAGGTTCATCCCCAAGTTGATCAAGAGCTGGTAGAAGATGTAGGCGACGACCCCGGTCACGATCATCCTGCCGGTGAGGTCGCTCGCGTTGCCGGCTATGCGCAGGAGCCGCCAGAGCAGGACGACGAAGATCCCGAGGATGAGCGCCGCCCCGACAAATCCCAGCTCTTCGCAGACCACCGAGAAGATGAAGTCGGTGTGTCGCACCCGCAGGAAATGCAACTGGCTCTGCGTCCCGGTGGCAAATCCCTTGCCAAGAAGGCCTCCCGAGCCAATGCTGATCAACGCCTGCTGAATGTTGAAGTAGGCGTCGGGATCCCGACTGGGATCCAGGAAGTTACTGACGCGATCCTGCATATAGGGATCGAGGTTGGCCCAGACCACCGGAGCAGCCAGCAGCGCGAGGCCGCCGACGCCGGCAAGATAGCCGAACCGCAGCCCCGAGCCGTAGATCATCGCGATCCAGGTGGCGACGTAGAGCGTGGCCGTGCTCAGGTTGGGCTGGCTGAAGACGAGGAAAGATGCCAGGGCCGTCAAGGCCATTGAGGCTGCGAACTCCACCAACCCCGGGGGGTCGGGGGCGTTGCGAGCCAGAAGGCTGGCCTGGCTGATGATCAGCAAAACGAGAGCCGGGAAGGCGGGCTGTATGGAGGTGCCGCCCACATAGATAAAGCGGCGCACCTCACCGATCTCGCTGCTCCCGAAGGCAAGGGTGAAGCCCAGTAACCCCAGGGCGACAAAGTAGAGAGGCCACTCCAGGCTCTCCAGCAGGCGATAATCGACCGAGGCCACCAGAAACATCAGGCCCACGCCGATAGCGCCGTAGACGGCCTGCCGCCGCCACGTATCGGCAAGGTCCACAGAGCCGCGTGTGGCGCTGTAGATCATCGCCACCCCGATCAGGGTCAGGACAATGGCGATCAGCAGCAGCGTCCAGTCAAAATACTGCCAGGGCGATTTCCGCATTCAGTGCATCTCCGCAACAGTGCTTAGCTGCGGGCCTCACCTCGCTGGCTGCGTGCGGTATGAACCGGGATATCGGCCATCAAGCGTGTCTCGCGGGCGTCTTCGGTAAAGCTCACGACGACCTTGTCTGTCTCGATGTCGAGGTGCTTCGAGATCACCGAGATGATCTCATCCTTGAGGATCTCGAGCATACCCGGGGAGATGTTGGCGCGGTCGTGGGTCAGCACCAGGCGCAGCCGCTGCGCCGCGACGTCTTGGCTCGACTTGGATCTGCGACGGAACATATCAAATAACCTCATGGGCGCTCCTTTCAGCGTGAGCCGAAGAGCCTCTGGAAGAGCGTCTGTTTCTGAAAGACTTCGTAGGGCACATCGTCTCCGGTAAGCCGAAGGGCCATGTTGCGGAAGGCCTTGCCGGCAGTGGATCGGTCGTCCAGGGCGATGGGCTGTCCGTGGTTGCTGGCTGACAGGATTCCGGTGTCCTCGGGTATGATGCCGATCAGGTCTATGGCCAGAAGATCAACCACGGTGTCCGCGTCCAACATCTCGTTGCGGCGGACGAGGTCAGCCTTGAACCGGTTGATGACCAGCTTCGCCGGTGCCCATCCCTCAGCTTCGATCAAGCCGATCACGCGATCGGCGTCGCGAACGGCGGTGACCTCGGGATTGGTCACGATCAAGACCAGGTCGGCCGGGGTCACCGCATAGCGGAAACCGTGCTCGATGCCGGCGGGTGAGTCGATCAGCACGAAGTCGGCCAACTCGGCGGCCTCCCGAGCGACCCGGACCATATCGTCGACGGTGATCGCTTCTTTGCCCCGGGTCTGCGCTGCGGGAAGGAGGAAGAGCTCGGGGAAGCGCTTGTCGCGCACCAGGGCTTGCCTGAGCCGGCACCGCCCCTCCACGTAGTTCATGATGTCGTAGACGATGCGGTTCTCCAGACCCAGCATCACGTCTAGATTGCGAAGTCCGATGTCCGCATCGATGCAGGTGACGCGGTAGCCCAGCATTGCCAGGCTGATGCCCAGGTTGGCGGTCGTGGTGGTCTTCCCTACGCCGCCCTTTCCCGACGAAATCGTGATAATCTTACCGGCCATACCTATCCTTTTCTGCTCCAAGCTTCAGCCACAATCTGCCCGCCCTTGACTTTGGCGATCTCGGGCTCCGAGGTGCGCCGCCGCTGCTCCGGAGAACGCCCGATGTATCCCGCGATACGAATCTGCGAAGGCTGCAGGTCCAAGGCGCAGATCACGCTCTCCTCGTCGCCGAAGGCGCCGGCGTGCGCCACGCCGCGCAGCGCGCCCCAGACGATGATGCTGCCGCCCGCGACGATCTCGGCTCCCGGGTTGACGTCGCCCACCAACGTCACGTGCCCCGGGTAGTTGATCTGCTGCCCCGATCTGAGCGTCTGCTGGAGGAAAAAAGACTGCTGTTCCAGCGGTAGCACCTCGGCGCCCGCTTTGCGCGGCTCCTGATCCTTCGGCAGACGGGTGAGGACCCCGAGAGAGCGGGCCAGGCGCACCGTCTTCTCGTTCTCGCTAAGGACAGCCCAGAGCTCGATGTCATAGCGCGACAGCATCGCGCGCAGCGAACCCAACTGCTCCTGGGTGAGCTCGCGAGCCCCGGCTTCCACGATCAACCGACCTCCCCGGAAGAAGGCCTCTGCCTCCGCCAGCGCGTGCTCCAAGGCCTCGAGAACCTTTGCCCAGACATACGATCTCGGCTTGAGGCGGATGCCATCTGCCGTTCCCTTCAGCGTGATCGGGGTCTCTTCCATAATGGCTCCATTATATCATGTGGTGCCCGCGAGCCGTACGGAGCGTCGAGCGAGTGCCACAAAGAGACAGCGGGCCACCACAATCAACGTGCCAACCAGCCATCCCTTGGTACAATTCACTGATGGTCGTCAATAACACAACAATAGCATTTTACCTACTTCGGAGTATAACTCAAGTCGTTGTCGCCTGAAGGAGCGCTGATGCGAGGATTTCTGCAGTTTCTGATCACCTTGGCTGTTCCCATCGTCCTGACGATGACAGCGGTTCGCCTCCTGACCCTGCCCTGGTACCCCACCTGGCAGTACAGTCGGGAGGGCTTCCCGGAGGATCCCTTAGGGTTGTCTCGCGAGGAACGTCTGCGCCTGGCGCGAGGGACCATCGGCTTTCTCAATGTGCCGTGGCGAGTCGATACGTTGGAGAGGCTGGCGCTCCCTGACGGCTCGCCGGCCTATGGTCCGCGCGAGCTCGAGCACATGGACGACGTCAAGGCTGTCTACAATGCGCTGACCCTGTTGGCGCTGTTGCTCGCCGTCGCCGCTGTGATCGCGGTGTGGGGACTGATACGCCGCCAAGCGCGCTGCGCCATCTGGGGAGCGTTAGCCCAAGGTGGGGCGCTGACGCTTGCGGTGCTGCTGGGCCTGGGGCTCTGGATGCTCGTCGGCTTCAATGCCTTCTTCACCTTCTTCCACGGGCTCTTCTTCGAATCGGGGACCTGGGTCTTTTCGTATTCGGATACGCTGATCCGGCTCTTTCCGCTGCCGTTCTGGCAGGACGCGGGGCTGCTCATCGCCGCCGGCGTGAGTGCGGTCTCGCTGCTGCTGCTGGTGGTCGGCACGTGGCAACACCGCCTCTGCTGGGCCTCTGCGTATTCCTCATCAACGCCGAAAGGAGCTTCTGCATGACGGTTCGCACCCCCGACTGGGTCAAGGACGCAATCTTCTACCAGATCTTCCCCGACCGCTTTGCTCGCAGTGAGCAAGTCGCGAAACCGACGAATTTGGAACCGTGGGACTCTCCGCCCACGCGCAGTGGGTTTAAGGGTGGCGACCTGATTGGGATCCTCGAGCGGCTCGATTATCTCATCGACCTGGGCATCAACGCGATCTATTTGAACCCCATCTTCCAGTCCGTGGCCAACCACCGCTATCACACCCACGACTATTTTCAGGTGGACCCGATCCTGGGGGGGAACGCGGCCTTTGAGACTTTTCTGGACGCAGCGCACGATCGCGGCATCAAGGTGGTGTTGGACGGTGTCTTCAATCACGCCAGCCGTGGATTCCTGCAATTCAACCACATCCTGGAAAACGGTAAGCACTCCCCCTATGTGGATTGGTTCATCGTGAAGAGGTTTCCACTCCTGGCCTACGATGCCCACCGGACGCCGAACTACGCGGCCTGGTGGAACCTCCGAGAGCTGCCGAAGCTGAACACCGACAATCCACAGGTCCGCGAGTTTCTCATGCGCGTCGCCGAGTACTGGATCCGGCGGGGCATCGACGGGTGGCGGCTCGATGTCCCGCTCGAGATCAAGACGCCGGGTTTCTGGAAGGAGTTCAGGGAGCGCGTCAAGGCCATCAATCCGGATGCCTACATCCTTGCCGAGATCTGGGACGATGCGGAGAGCTGGCTCCAAGGGGAGCATTTTGATGCCACGATGAACTATGGGTTCAACCGGGCCTGTTACGGTTTCTTTGGCGATGACTGGCTGGATACCTCGGTGCGTCCCGGTGGCTACACCGTCGAGCCTATGGAGGGGCCGGCGTTCAGCGAGCAGATCATGCACCTGTTGAATCTCTACGATTGGGAGGTGACGCTGGCCCAGTACAATCTCCTCAGCAGCCACGATGAGCCGCGCTTTCTCACCATGGTGGACGGTGACCGGCGGCGCTTGCGGCTAGCAACCCTCTTTCAGATGACCTTTCCCGGCGTGCCATCGATCTACTATGGCGACGAGATCGGCATGGTGGGCGGCCCCGATCCCGATTGCCGGCGCGCCTTTCCCTGGGATGAACGCCACTGGGATCTCGATCTCCATGAGGATTTCCGACGCTTCGTGGCGCTGCGTCGGGCGCATCCGGCACTGCGGAGGGGCAGCTACACGGAGTTGCACGTCGGCAAGGAGACCTACGCCTTCGCGCGCCGCTGGCAGGACGAGACGATTGTCGTCGTGCTCAATGCCGGCGAGGACCCCGCCGCGCTCGAGATCGACCTGCGCAAGGTGCTGTCTGACGGCGCCCCTCACGATGTGACGCTGCCCGAGGTGTGGGCCGACACGCCGATCCGAGCCGCTGGAGCCCGGCTCGCGCTGACCGTGCCTGCGTTGGAGGGGCGCGTGTTCGTTCAGACCTAACAAGGTGAGCCCGCATCGCCGGTGGAGTCGACCACTCCCGGCGACGGTGTGAACATCTACGGGATTCTTATATCACTCTTATGCGATTCCAATACTTCCCCGCTATACTGAGGGCCGGAATGGTCAAATACGGAGGTAAAGTATGGCTAGAATCGTAGGGATCGACTTGGGGACGACGAACTCGGTCGTCTCAGTCATGGAGGGCGGTCAGGTCACCGTGATCCCCACTGCTGAGGGACGACGACTCTGCCCCTCGGTTGTTGCATTTACAAAGGGTGGCGATCGTCTTGTCGGAGACCCCGCGAAGCGTCAGTCGGTCGTCAATGCTGAAAACACCGTCTACTCGGTGAAGCGCCTGATGGGCCGGCGTGCTGACGAGCGCGAGGTCGAGGTGACCCGCGAAATGGTCTCCTATGAGATTGTCGAAGGCCCGCAGGGTGACGCGCGGATCCGCGTTCCCGTTCAGGATAAGGTCTATACGCCTCAGGAGATCTCGGCGATGGTCCTTCAGAAGCTCAAGAAGGATGCCGAGGCTTATCTAGGCGAGCCCGTAAACCAAGCTGTGATCACGGTGCCGGCTTATTTCAACGACAGCCAGCGCCAGGCGACCAAGGATGCCGGTCAGATCGCAGGGCTAGAGGTTATGCGCATTATCAACGAGCCCACGGCGGCGGCGTTGGCGTATGGCCTGGACAAAGCGAAGGATGAGACAATTCTGGTCTTCGACCTCGGTGGCGGCACTTTTGACGTCTCCATTCTCGAGGTCGGTGAGGGCCTGATTGAGGTGAAGTCCACGAACGGCGACACCCACCTGGGTGGCGACGACTGGGATGAGCGTATTGTCCGTCATCTATTGGATGAGTTCAAGAAGCAGCAGGGTATCGATCTGTCGCAGGATCGCCAGGCCATGCAGCGGCTGCGCGAGGCGGCTGAGAAGGCCAAGATCGAGCTCTCCACAACGATGGAGACCGAGATCAACCTGCCTTATATCACCGCGGATGCGACGGGACCGAAGCACCTGCAGTCGCGACTCACGCGCGCCAAGTTCGAGCAATTGACCGAGGATCTGGTCGATCGCTGCCGCAAGCCTTTTGAGCGAGCGCTCAGCGACGCCAAGATCTCGGCGAGCGACCTGGACGAGGTCGTGCTGGTCGGCGGCGCTACGCGTATGCCGATGGTTCAAGAGCTCGTCCGCTCGCTGACCAACGGCAAGGAGCCTCACAGGGGCGTGAACCCCGACGAGGTTGTCTCGGTCGGCGCGGCGATCCAGGGCGGTGTGTTGGCTGGCGATGTGAAGGATATTCTGTTGCTGGACGTGACGCCGCTTTCACTGGGTGTTGAGACGCTGGGTGGTCGGATGACGACTTTGATCCCGCGCAACACCACGGTGCCGGTCAAGAAGAGCGAGACCTTCACCACAGCCGAGGACAGTCAGACCGCCGTAGACATCAAGGTCTATCAGGGCGAGCGCCCGATGGCGGCGAACAACATGCTGCTGGGCCAGTTCCGGCTGGATGGCATCCCGCCGGCGCCACGCGGCGTGCCGCAGATTGAGGTCACCTTTGACATCGACGCAAACGGTATTCTGAACGTGAACGCGAAGGACAAGGCGACGGGCCGCGAGCAGCACATCACCATCACGGCCAGCACGAACCTCAGTGAGGACGAGGTCGAGGAGCTGGTCGAGGAGGCGAAGCTTCACGCCGAAGAGGACAAGAAACGGCAAGAGCTGGTCGATGCCCGCAACGAGGCCGATAGCATGATCTACCAGATCGAGCGCACCATGAACGAGTTGGGCGAGAAAGTGCCTGGCGACGTCCGCGGCGAGCTCGAGGGTCTGATCAACGATTTGCGCGAGCTGAAGGACACTAGCGAGGATGCCTCGGCGATCCGCCGCAAGATGGATCAGCTCCGCGAGGCTGCGATGAAGATGGGTCAGCAGGCTTATGGTCAACAGCCTGGCGCTGGTCAGCCCGGTGCGGGACCCCAACCTGGTCCGCACGTCGGACCTGGCTATGGTCCACAGCCCGGCGCGGGTTCGAGCGGAGATGGTGCGTCCGCCGAAGACGATGTCGTTGAGGGTGAGTATCGCGAGGTCAGCTAGCTAATACGAGCGAGCCGGCAACTGAGCCGGAGCCGAAGTCTTGGACAGCCCGACTGGCTGCGCCAGAATGGTGTTCTCCGCGTTGGAAGGATGAGAGAAGGGTGGCCTCGGCCACCCTTCTTTGTCGAATGGCCCCCCTCCGGCCAAGGTGGCGCGGACGCGAGCCGGTGAGCGCAGGCCTGAAGGAGCGGTCGATGTGCGATTATGTC
>JBNGCP010000040.1:17105-20729 GCA_049974845.1 Anaerolineae bacterium
TGGGCATAACGAGGGTGTTAGAAATGTGCGATTATGTCGACACAATGGGCATAATGAGGGTATTATAGAGGTAGGAAGCGAGGCAGGGATTAGGATGAAACGCAGTAAGGAGGCAACACGGATTCCCGTCAGACACGAAGGAGACAACGGGGAGGTCCGTGCTGAGCGCGAGCGAGAAGAGCAAGGGTCCGGGGTGGCAGGTCCGCCCGTGCCGAAGGAGCCTGAAGAGACTCCGGTGCGAGCATCCCGCGAGCGATCTCGTCCGCCGGAGGCGCCGGAGCTGAAGCGCCCCGATACGGATGAGAGTATCGACTGGCGTGATGCGGCGCTGCGGCTCAAGGCCGAGATGGAGAACTACCGAAAGCGCCAGAAGCGGTGGGCGGAGGACGAGATCGAGCAGGAGAAAGCTCGTCTGCTCCGCAGGTTTCTGGAGGTCGTCGACAATCTGGAGCAGGCGTTGAGCTACCTCGATCCTGAGGATCCCGCGCATCAAGGTGTGCAGATGGCCTATGACGGCATTCTGAGCCTGTTGCTTCGGGAGGGCGTGGAGCGGATATTCGCGCAGGGGCGGCCTTTTGATCACGATCGGCACGAGGCAGTGGCCGTGGTGCCGGCCGATGAGCGGCAGAAGGAGGATCTGCGCGTTGTCGAGGTGATGTCCCCCGGATACAAACTCCGGGATCGGGTTTTGCGTCCGGCCAAGGTCGTCGTCGCCAAGCGTGAGGATTGAGCTTTGAGCGTAGATCTGTACTGGGTGGGGAGTAGGTATGGAATATAAAGACTATTATGGTGTACTTGGCGTGTCGAAAGACGCGAGCGAGAAGGAGATAAAGTCCGCCTATCGCAAGCTCGCGCGCAAGTACCATCCCGATCTCAACCCAGACGACAAAGCTGCCGAGGAGAAGTTCAAGGAGGTCAACGAGGCGTACGAGGTGCTCTCTGACCCCGAAAAGCGCAAGCTCTTCGATCAATTCGGTAGCGAGTGGAAGACCTGGCAGCAGCGCGGTGGCAGCCCGGAGGATTTCTGGCAGCAGTGGGGTGGCCGGCAGGGCACCGGACCGGGTGGCGCGCGATACACGTACACGACGGGTCCCGGTGGCTTCGGCGGAGAGGACGTCTTCTCGGACTTTTTCCAGCAGCTCTTTGGCGGGCTGGGTGGGATGGGGGGCCGTGGCTATACGCGTGATGCTGGTCGTGGATATCCCGGCGGCGGCGGATTTGAGGATCTCTTTGGCGGCGGCTTTGGCGCTCGCGGGCAACCGCAGCCGCGGCGCGGTCGCGACTACGAGCAGCCAGTCGAGATCACGCTAGAGGAGGCTTACAATGGCACGAAGCGTCTCTTCCAGATCGGCGACCGCCGTATTGAGGTCTCGATCCCACCGGGCGCCAAGACGGGGACACGGGTGCGTGTGGCCGGCAAAGGGGCCCCGGGTCAGGCTGGCGGTCCGTCCGGTGATCTCTTTCTGGTTATCGAAGTCGCGCCGCATCCGCAATTCAAGCGCGACGGCGACGATCTGGAGACCCGCGTGGAGACCAGTCTCTTCACGG
This sequence comes from Anaerolineae bacterium, assembly GCA_049974845.1. GTDB lineage: Bacteria > Chloroflexota > Anaerolineae > B4-G1 > SLSP01 > PWVB01. Next base: position 18,654 of record JBNGCP010000040.1, read on the forward strand.
CGATGCTCGGTGGGGAGGTTCGCGTGCCGCTTCCTGACGGTCGGTCGGTGATGCTGTCGGTCCCGGCGGAGACACAGAACGGCACGAAGTTCCGCCTCCGAGGCAAGGGGATGCCGGTCTTGGGCAGCCCCGACCAACGGGGTGACCTCTTCGCTGTGATCGACGTGACGTTGCCGCAGAATCTCAACGATAGGGAGCGCGAGCTGTTCGAGGCGCTCAAAGAAGAACGTAGCTAAGGAGAGATCCAGCCGATGTTCAGACGCATTCTGTTTGCGCACAACGCGACGCCGGCTGCGGAGCGCGCTTTGATCTATCTGGAGCAGATGGCGCTCGACGCGGAGGCGGAGGTGATTGTCTTACACGTTTACGAGCCGCCCGATCGCTACACGGCGACGGCAGGTTACGCCTCACTCATCGAGCAGTTTGAGGCGGTGGCCCACGAGGTGGTCAACGACACGGTGGAGTATCTGCAGCATGCGGGGGTCTCGGCCTCTGGCATAGTCCAAGCCGATGTCTCGCCGTCGCGTGCGATTCTGGAGGCTGCGGAGGAGCACGATGTCTCGCTCATCGTTCTGGGCACGCGTGGTCCTTCGAAGTTCGCGGATATCCTGCTCGGGGATGTCAGCACGGAGGTGCTGCGCCACGCACGGCGCCCGGTTCTGCTGGTGCCGTAGCGTGTAGCCTGAGCGCGCGCTGCCCATGGCCGATAGGTGCATCTGTCCGCCTCCAGACAGCGAGCATAGAACGGCTTGAATCATCAGATAGGAGTTGTCGATGAGCAAAACGCTGGATGAGCGCTTGTCCCTCATACGAGGGCGGTTATTGTTGATCGTGGTTGGCCTGCTTGTCCTTTCGTTGGGCTGTCTGGCGGTGCCGACGCTTGCGCCGCAGACTTCGGCTCCTGCAGAGGCGACGGCGACGCCGACAGCGACGGCGGTGCCGGCTACCGCAGAGCCGGTGGTCGTCGCGCCTCCGGACAATGCGCTTGATGATCTGCAGACGCAGGTGGAAGCGGTCTACGCCGCTACCGGTGATTCGGTTGTCAATATCGCCGTCACGGTGATCGGCTACGATTTCTTCCTGAACCCGCTGCCGCAAGAGGGAAGCGGCTCGGGCTTCGTCTATGACAACCAGGGCCATATTGTGACGAACTTCCACGTCGTGGACGGCGCCGAGTCTATTCAGGTAACGTTCTCCGATGGCACGACCGTGCCTGCGGAGGTCATCGGCGAGGATCCGACGTACGACTTGGCCGTGGTCAAGATCGATCCGGCGGAGCACGATCTGACGCCGGTGACGCTGGGCAACTCCAAGGATCTACGGATCGGTCAGTTTGTCGTCGCCATCGGTAGCCCCTTTGGATTGGAGCAGTCGCTCACCTTCGGGGTCATCAGCAGTTTGGGGCGCATTATCAAAAGCCCCGATCAGGGCCGGTTCATCGGTGAGGCCATCCAGACCGATGCAGCGATCAATCCCGGCAACTCGGGCGGCCCGCTGCTCGATCTTGAGGGCCGCGTCATTGGGGTCAACGCGCAGATCGTAAGTCCCAGCCAGGCCAACGCCGGCATCGGTTTCGCGATCCCGGTCAGGCTCGTCAAGCAGGTCGTGCCCGATCTGATTGCCACAGGGATGTACCGGCATCCGTGGATGGGCGTGCGCCCCGTCGGCCTGACGCCTCAGCTCGTGGAGATCCTCCGCGAGGCAGGTCAGGACGTGCCCGAAGAGGGCGTCCTGTTGATCACGGTGGAGCGCGGGTCAGCAGCCGCCCGGGCGGGGTTGCGTGGTGCCCAGCGTGAGGTCAACACCAATTTCGGGCGGGTGCCCGTAGGCGGCGACGTGATCGTCGCGTTCGAGGGCACGCCGATCGCCAGCACGCGCGATCTCATTGCATATCTGGAGACGTACACGCGGCCCGGTGACACCATCGAGGTGACGATCTGGCGCGACGGCGAGGAGATGACGGTCCCGGTCACGCTGGGTGAGCGTCCGCAATAGTCGCGTTGCCTAACGTAGGGCGAGCTGTCTTGCTCGCCCACCGCCTGGTTGGATAAGACGTCCTTCGGCGTTGCTCAGGAC
>JBNGCP010000040.1:20829-33034 GCA_049974845.1 Anaerolineae bacterium
GTCCTTCGGCGTTGCTCAGGACATGGTTCAACCTACGTCGGCTGCATGCTGGGATGAGCCTCCAGCCACGCGTCCAGCGACGCCAGCGCCCGTTCGGCGCGTGCCTCTGCCCGCGCGCGCTTGCCGCGGATGCGTTGCCCTAACGGGGGCACCAGCCCGAAGTTAGCCTTCATCGGCTGGAAATCCTGAGGATCGGCGTGGGTGATGTAGTGCATCAGCGCGCCGATCATCGTCTCCTGAGGCATGGCGAGCGGTGGTGCGCCTTGAAGCAGCCGCGCCGCGTTGACCCCCGCCAGCCACCCGCCGGCGACGTTGCCGGCGTAGCCCTCCAAGCCGGCGATCTGTCCGGCGAAGAATAGATCCTCGCGACGCCGGAACTGCAGCGTCGGTGCCAGCAGCGCGGGCGCGTTCACGTAGGTGTTGCGGTGCATCGATCCATAGCGCACAAACTCCGCCTCGGCCAACCCCGGGATCATCCGCAGCACCCGATCCTGCTCGCCATACTTCAGGTTCGTCTGAAAGCCGACCAGGTTGTAGAGGGTGCCGGCGGCGTTGTCCTGGCGCAACTGCACGACAGCGTGGGGCCGCTGCCCCGTGCGGGGGTCGCGCAGGCCCACCGGCCTTAGCGGGCCATAGGCGAGGGCCTTCTTGCCCCGCTCGGCCAGCACCTCGACGGGGAGACATCCCTCAAAGAAGTTGGGATCCTCTCGCTCGAAGTCGCGCAGCGCGATCCGCTCGGCGTGCACGAGGGCGTCGTAGAAGGCGTCATACTCGTGCTGGGTCATCGGGCAGTTGATGTAGTCGCCCTGCTCCGATTCCCCTCTGCCATAGCGGGATGCGCGGAACGCGATGGACCTATCGATGCTCTCCAGCTCGACGATGGGCGCGATGGCATCGTAGAAGTAAAGCGTGTCCCGACCGGTCAGGGCCTGGATGGCCTCCGTCAACGCAGGGGAGGTGAGGGGCCCGCTGGCCACGATGACGGCATGGCCTAGCGTGGGTGCCGGGATGGTGGTGACCTCCTCACGGACCAGCTCGATGCGGGGATGGGCTGCGACCCGCGCGGTCACCGCCGCGGCGAAGCCCTCACGGTCGACGGCCAAAGCGCTCCCGGCGGGAAGGCTGTGCGCGTCGGCCACGCCGATGATGAGCGAGCCCAGCCGGCGTAACTCCTCCTTGAGCAGGCCCGGGGCCCGGCTGATCGCGTTCGATCCCAGCGAGTTAGAGCAGACCAACTCCGCCAGCTCGCCTGTCGTGTGGGCGGGCGTCATCCGTTGAGGCCGCATCTCGTACAGCGTGACGTGGGCGCCTAGCCGCGCAGCCTGCCACGCTGCCTCGCTGCCTGCCAACCCACCACCGATGACCGTGATCGAGTCGTTCACAGAAATGCCTGACCTCCTGTCCTCTTTGGCTACAAGTGCGGCGGGCCGGACGCAATCACACAATCGGTGTGGCGCGGCCGCGCTTACTCCTCAGTTTTCTCCACGTCTGGAGGCACGCTGAAGATCTCGCCGGGACGTGGCTCGGCCCTCAGTAGATCCCGTGCCTCCTGCTCCCACTCCTCGGGCACGCGGATTTCCACACGTCCGATGCCGTCCACCGTCAATCCAATGGCGGGGCCCACGGACTCGTAGCGGAGCATCACAGGGATCCCCGCGCTCTCCAAGGCGCCCCGGATCACGTTGGCTCGCAGCAAGCCCTGGGTCGTGTACACCGTCACAAGATCGGTGAGACCCTTTTCCTCTACCATCGCTGCACCCCCTTCTGACTCAAGTCTCTTCTCAGCGGTTCACGTGATCGCTTGAGTCGCGCCTCGACGACGCTTTCATCACGGTCGAGTTGATGGCGGTCGACTCTACCCTCAATCTGCTTTTAGTGTGACGCAAAAACAGTATTTGTCAATGGGGATCGATGCTGGTATAATACGCGTTGGCAACGCAACGGGAAGGGAAGACCCGCGGGAGAAGGTGAGGCCGTCCCGCGGATTCAAATTGTGAGGCATGCCGCGGGACGGAGAAGGGGCCCTGCGGATTCAGATTGTGAGGCATATGGCTACAGCGAGTACCTTGAGCAACGATCAGTATTGGGACCAGTTCGTCGTACAAGATTCAGATCTCGAACACCTCGCCAACTTCCTCGTTGAGACGGAACGACCGCACTCGTTGGACGAACTCGCACGCGAGCTCACACACTATCGTCACGAGCAGGTCACCGAGCTTCTCGAGGAGACGTTGTCGCAGGGTCGTGTCTACCGCCCAGGGGAGACCTATGCTGTCGGGGAGAGCGTTATTTTCCCGCACTTGGGCAATATCATGGGCGAGGTCACGAATGTGCGCGCTGGACGCAATCCGGAGTACGAGCCTTTCTCGGTGATCCGGGTGAAGGTTGAGGACGAGGGCGAGCGGGAGTTCGCAGCCGAGTTGACGCAGGAGCATCCGCTGAACACCGCCACCTATCTGCAAGATGATGAGGTCAGCGCCGAAGAGATCTACGAGGTCTACGGAGACGACATCCGTGAGCAGCTGCAGGGGGCCCTGGAGGGCAGCCCGCAGTTCGTGAATGTGGCGCATATGTGGTTCGTGCAGGCGCTGCTTGTCGACGTTTCGCCGGGGCAGATCAACATCGCCGAGGCAATGCTCGACATGGCCGGTGGTGGTCCGTTGCGCACCGATGAGTTGCTCGAGGAGATCGATCTGCCCGAGGAGATCTCGGAGCCGCTGCAAGCCTTCTCGCTGGAGTATGCGTTGCTGCACGACAGCCGTTTCGACGAGGTCGGCCCTTCCGGGTACGCGCTGTGGTACCTGCGCAGCTTGGAGCCGACCGAGGTGAAGGAGACGCCGGTGTTGCTCCAGTACGTGCCGATTCCGTACAACCGGCAGGTGCTCGATGACGTGATGCTCTCGTTGGAGGAGCAGGTCTCTGATGAGTGGTCAGAGCTTCCCTTGTCGGGTGGTGCAGCGGAGCAGGTCACGATTGTGTTGAGTTACCCGCACTGGCGGAGTGGGACGTTACCGTTGGCTTCGCACGTAGCGAACTTTTTCCCGACGGCGCGGATCACGGACCGGATTCGCTTCACCTTTGTCGACGAGCGCAGCGGCGATGAGTTTCCCGGCTGGGTTGTTCGGAGTGGCCGTTACGTCTATGGTTTGGAGGAGTTCTACAAAAAGCATAGCACCTTCGTCGGTGCCTTTGTCGATCTGACGCAGGATGAGGAACCGGGCAGGATCCGGATCGGCGTGCGGCCGATCAGGTCGCAACGACGCGAGTGGTTACGCACCGTGACGGTGGAGGGCGAGAATCTCGTCTTTGAGGTCACACGCGTTCCGGTCTCCTGTGAGTTCGACGAATTGGCGGCCGTGGCCGTGGCGAACCCCGATGAGATCGACGAGCTGCGCGATCGTTTCGATCGCGCCTCGATGGAGTCGCTGCTTGAGCGGGCGTTCAGCGGGCTCGCTGGGCTGAGCCTGCAGCGTGCCGTGCACGCGATGACGCTCTACAGCGTGATCAACTTGATGCGTCGCGTGCCGCCCGGCCCGATGCTCGCCCAGTTGGCGACGTCGTCGCGGTATGTCTCACTGGGTGACAATTACTGGGCCTATCGAGGGGAGGCATAATGGTTGCGCTGCCACCAGATCCTGCTTTGACACGTTTCATCAAGCCGACGCTGGACACGCCCTTTCACATCGACTTCGATTGGTGGGAGAAGCAACGGCTGGACCTGAACGTGAAATTGGCGTCACATCTATGCCCGGAGCACCGTGAGGCCTTCGCGGGGCAGCCGGTGGGCGACAAGATCGATTGGATTGATTGGGACACCGGCGAGGTGCGGCAGGTCGACGGGCTGCAGTACGTGATCACGACCCATTGCAGCCGCCAGCCCGGCTACATCGTGCAGGCGCCCACGCTGGTCGAGGCTATCTTCCGGGCGTTCTTGAGCAACGCCAACGAGCCGCTGACGCCGCGGGCGCTGGCGCCGATGGTGGGACACCGCCCGGAGCAGATTCTGCGGGTCCTGAGCCGCAAGGTGCGGCTGGGGCTCCGTCCGGTGCTCGAGAAGAAATAGGCCTCGTACGAGGCAGGGCAAGGATTACGTGCCCCGGTAGCTCAATTGGATAGAGCAAGTGCCTTCTAAGCACAAGGCTAGAGGTTCGAGTCCTCTCCGGGGTACTTGAGGTCTCACAATGCCAGCCGGCGGGCGACGATACTCATCAGAGCTGATCGTCTTTGGCGCAAGCTGCCTTGCGAATACCTCTCTGCTACGCCCTTTTCCCCGATGTGCAATCGTCCTCCCCCACGAACGGAACGCACTTGATCGAGCAAGGACAGGGCTTTGATCAGCGCCAGTAGGCCGTTGGATGCTGTCCGCGTTCCCTGCGGCGCCGCATCCACCCCCATGCGGCGATTGTGACGATCAGCGCCACGGCGGCCTCCACCCCTACCTCGGCCACGTTGGAGACGTCGGGGACCAGCTCGCGTACGATGTTGCCAAGGCCGTGGTAGAGGACCGTGGCGAGGATGGCGCCGCCGGTCGCGTTGTAGAGCCAGGCGTAGAGCGGGCAGCCGGCGAGGATCGCAAGGTTGAAGGCCCAGAAGGCCGGCGTGCCCAGGCCCAGCTCGGCCTGGTAAGTGCCGCTGATGAGGAAGAGTGGCAGGTGCCAGGCGGCCCAGAAGACGCCGACAATGAGGCTGGCGAGGATCACGGGCATACGACGCTGGAGCGCTTCCTGCGCGTAGCCCCGCCAGCCCGGCTCCTCGACGGCGCCGGCGATAAAGCCGATCAGCAGGAAGAGCGCCGGGCCCGCCTCGATCAGGCCCTGCGCCTGGCGAGAGGCCGGATCGAGCAGCACCGGGACGAGGGCCACGATGAGCACCAGGCCGAAGATGCCCAGGTACCAGCGCCACGACAGGGCGCGGGGGGCAAAGGCGCGCCGGAAGAAATCGAGCGCGGTGCGGTCGAGCGTGGGATCCCAGCGACCGGCGGCGATCAGCAGCCCGGCGACGATGCTGGGGCCGAATCCGCCTAGGGCATAGAGTATCACCGTCGGGAACTCGAAGAGGGCCTGACCGGCAAGGGCCGCCAGGCCCAGGAACGCCCACGTCCAGGCGATGGCGCCGAACAGGTAGAGCCAGGGGGCGGGCCGTCCGGGGCGCGTTGCACGGGGTGAGTTCATCTCCGCTCATTTCTGTGTCGCGGCACTGTGGCTGTCCTAGGGCGTCGGTGCATCCTCGCTTGCCGATCTGCGCATCTAATAGGCCTCGCGTCTCATCACGAGATCGTAGCAGCGCCGTGCTTTCCTGTCAAGCGGTTGAACGATCCGCATCCGCCTGATGCGGTCAACGTAGGCGACCACACGCTGATGCAGGTCGTCGGGGTACTCGTAGCCGAGGTGCGCGCCGACGTCCATCGCGACCTCGCGGAAAAGCGCCACGGTGCGCGTCAGGGCCTCCCAGTTGTCGTCGATGTCCGCGCCGGCGAAGGTGTCCTCCAACTTAGCCCAGAGCTCCGTGGGGAGCCGCTTCTTCAGCCCCTTGCCCAGAAATCCTACAGGAACAGACCAGCCGTGATCGATCTCCACGCGCCATTCAAGCATCTGCCGCAGGTATTTGAGCTTCATATCCTCGTCGAGGCACCATTTGGTGGGCAGGAGGTCGTCGCGCCACAGACACTTGGCGACGTAAGGCGGGTCGGTCAGGAAGTCGTTGACCCAGGTGTGGTAGGCCTCGGCGGAGGGCCGCTCCGGCACATAGGCGGTATACGTCGGCGGGGCCAAGTGCTCGGTCAGATGGTCTTTGTCGAGGAGCACGCGATAGCCGGCGTCGAGCTCCGGATCCAGGGTCGGCGCGACGACGATGCGCTGGAAGAGGGCGACGGGCCAGAGGGCGAAGTCGATCTTGAGCCCGTCGGCGTACTGGGTGACGTTGCCGCACCGCTCAAGGCCGTGGATCGGGTCGGGCTCCACGGGATCCCAATAGACGACGAGGGGATCTCCGAAGGCCTCGAGCCAGGCGTGGTCGTCGACCCAGGGGCGAGCTTCCGAACGATCAAGATCACGTCATAGTCGGACAGGGCGTCGATCGGCGCGCCAGGGACGGCCCGCGTGCTGGTCAATAGCATGGCTCGGATGCCGTCATGCCCCTCGGCCCATTCGACGAGCTGTGGGGTCACATCGCGTGTCGGCTGTTGGATGGTCATGGCACTATGATGCCTTAGAAACCGCTTGCGCACAACTGGGATCAGGCCTGGAGTGCATTTCACGACGCTGATGGGGCTGCGATGCGAGGCACGAGATCCTTCGCTATGACCTTATTGCTCAGAAAATGCTTACCTTATCCGCTCAGAATGACAACAAAATGTGTCGTAAGGCCTTGAATTGCACGCGAGCGCGATGGCGGTGAGCAGGCCAGTCAGATCACCGGATAAGAGATAGCGGGTGCGGGACGAAAAACGCGGCGGCCCTACCCCTCCCAGCGGAGCAACAGGCGACCTTCCTCTGTCTCCTCGACGCGCGCGCCGAGCTTGCGGCTCTCGCGGTCCAGGGTCTTGGCCAGCCAGCGCGTCTCCTCCGCCGAGGCGTGCTGGAGGCGGAAGCGGTGGATGCGCAGCGGCGTCATCTCAAAGGAGACCAGGGCGCCGGACGCGTCCAAGGTGGGGAAGTACATCAAGGTCAAGTCGGCGCGAAAACGCTCGAGGCCCTCGATCCCCTCGTAGTCGTTGAGAAAGTCGCCCGCGCCATAGAGGATGGGGCGATCCTTGTAGACCTCAATCCCCTTGGGATGGTGCGAGGAGTGACCGTGGATCACGTCGGCGGCCCCGGCGTCGATCAACCAGTGCGCGAAGTCCTGCTCTGATCTCGATACTGCATAACCCCAGTTCCCGCCCCAGTGCAAAGAGACGACCATCCGGTCTGCTGCTTGGCGGTATGCCGAGACATCGTCAATGATCCGTTGCGCGCTCTCCCTGCTGAGATCGGGGAGCACGTTGACCCCTGGTCGACCGTCCTGAGCCTGCCACGCCAGCGGGACGCCCGCATTCGGGAAGCCGTAGGAGAAGACAAGGACTCGGCCCGCATCAGTCTCGACCGTCGCTGGCGCCGCTGCCGCTTCCCGATCCTGGCCCGCACCGGCGGTGTGCAGGCCCGCCGCCTGCAACACCGTCAGCGTCTCCTGGAGCCCGGCGTGACCCCAATCCAGCACGTGGTTATTGCCCAGGACGCAGACGTCGATGCCGGCAGCGGTGAGCACCTCGACATTCTCGGGGTGCATTCGGTAATGGATGCCCTTCTCAGGCCACCACTCGCCGCTCGTGGTGACGGAGGTCTCGAGGTTGATGATCCGGGCGTCGGGTTGGGCCCGCGCTAGCCCGTCCAGGGCGTCGCCCCAGACGTAGTCGTAGGAAACCCCGCGGGGGACCGGCCCATGGGCCGCCTCGGCGAGCTCGACGTACCGTGCGGCGCTCTTGACGTAGGACTCGTGCAGCTCCGGATCCACCGAGTGCGGCAGGATCTGGTCGATCCCGCGCCCCGTCATCACGTCTCCCGTGAGGAAGAGCGTAAGGGTGCGCTGTGAAGCCGGTGCCTTGCCGGCTTCGCGGGTCGCAGGCGCCGACGCTGCAGGGGCAGCATCTCTCGAACGCGCGCAGGCGGACACGATCAGCGCCAGCGCGCCAAACAGCGCGCATACGCATAGCTTACTCGCGATGCTTATCGTGCTCTCCCGATGGATCTGTCCTGACCGCTCCATCGGCGGGTCCCAATTGCAGACTGTGCCATCACGTCGATCCCTACCTTCATGCTAACACAAATCGCCGTCCGGTCTCAGGCTGTGTCACGAAGTGTCCCCGGCGCGTCCGGGCTGCTGTCGGCGTGACAATGCCAGCGCCGCGAGTAAACTTGTGTCAGGTACAATTGACAACCGACAGCAGGTAACTGGCGACTGTTGTTTCTGATGAAGGGAGATCCTATGCGCGAAGAACCCCTGACTGTAGCCGATCAAATCGTATCCCTCACCTGGGTTCACACCCTGGTGATCGGCAGCGGGGCCTCGGGGCTCAATGCCGCCGTGCAGCTCCGCGCCAACGGGGTCGAGGATGTGCTCATCGTCAGCGAGGGCCTGCAGAAGGGCACCTCGATCAACACCGGGAGTGACAAGCAGACCTACTACAAGCTCTCGCTCTGCGGCGCCGAGACCGATGCGCCGGAGATCATGGCCGAGACCTACTTCGAGGGCGGATCGATGCACGGCGACCTGGCGCTGGTGGAGGCCAGCCTCTCCGCCCGCGGCTTTCTGCATCTGGTGAACCTGGGCGTGCCCTTCCCCCGCGATGCCTACGGGCAGTTCGTGGGCTACAAGACCGATCACGATCCGCGCCAGCGCGCCACGTCGATTGGGCCGTATACGTCCCGGGAGATGTGTCGGGCGCTGATTCGGGAGGTGCGGCGGTGGGACATCCCGGTGCGGGAGGGGCGGAATGTGGTGGAGCTGCTGACGGCTGACAGCTTACAGCTGACAGCTAGCAGCAATCAGGAAGGAACGGAAGTAGGAAGTAAGGAAGTAAGGAGTAGACCCACGGGTGACGCAGCCAAGGCGGAGAACCACGTGTCCCAGAGTGCAGTTGGTGAGAGGCGACGGGTGGTGGGGGCTGTGGCGTTGGGGCCTGAGGGCGGGATCGAGGTGTATGCCGCAGAGAACGTGGTCTTTGCCGTTGGGGGGCCCGGCGGGCTCTACAAGACCAGCGTCTACCCTGAGGTCCACACCGGCGCGATCGGGCTGGCGCTGATGGCGGGGGCCAAGGCGCAAAGCCTGCCCGAGTCGCAGTATGGCCTGGCCTCGATCAAGTTCCGCTGGAACGTCTCGGGCACGTATATGCAGGTCGTGCCGCGGTTTATCAGCACCGAGGCCGACGGTGTGAGCGATCCTCAGGAGTTCATGCGCCCCTATTTCGACAGCGTCGGCGAGATGGCTTCGATGGTTTTCCTCAAGGGCTACCAGTGGCCCTTCGACTGGCGCAAAGTCCAGGGTGGTTCCTCCATCGTCGACATCCTTGTCTACGTTGAGACGGTGCTCAAGGGACGGCGCGTCTTCCTCGATTTCCGGGAGAACCCTGAGGGTTTCGCCTTCGAGGACCTGAGCGAGGAGGCCCACACCTATCTGGCGCGCTCCGACGCGCTGCTGGAGACGCCCATCGCGCGCCTGGAGAAGATGAATCCCGGCGCGATTGAGCTCTATCTCGACCACGGCATCGACATCCGCACCGAGCCGCTGGAAGTCGCCGTCTGTGCACAGCACAACAACGGTGGGCTGGCGGGCAACCTCTGGTGGGAGTCGCTCAATCTCAAGCACCTCTTCCCCATTGGCGAGGTCAACGGCTCCCACGGTATCTACCGGCCCGGGGGCGCGGCGCTCAACGCTGGACAGGTCGCCGGGTTCCGCGTTGCCGAATACATCGCCAATCGTTACCAGGCGTGGTCGTTGGCCGAGTCCGAGGTGCGCGGGGTCGCGACCGAAGCCGTCGGCGCCCTCTTCGACTGGATGGCGGCGTCTCAGGCGAGCCCCGGACGCCCGTGGGAGGAGGAGCGCGAGGCCTTTCAGGCGCGTATGTCGCGCGCCGGCGCCCACATTCGCTCCCTTGAGGCGCTGAACGAGGCGATTCCCGAGGCCTGGGCGCAGTGGAAGGAGCTCAGCGCGCGCGGGGATCCCGAAAGCCTGAGCGAGAGCCTGCGCAATCGCCAGCTCTGTTTCGCCCACGCCGTCTATCTGGAGGCGCTGAAGTTCGCGCTGGAGAGCGGCGTCGGCAGCCGGGGCTCGTCGATCACGCTGGATCCTGAGGGCGTCAAGGTCCACGAGAAGCTCGACGACCGCTGGCGCATCGTGCCGGAGGACGAAGCCTGGCGCGAGAAGGTGCTGGAGACGGCCGCCACACTGGACGGCGACGTCACCTGCGCGTGGGTTGATCGCCGCCCTCTTCCGCACCCCGACTCGTGGTTTGAGACGGCGTGGGCGGCGTTTCGGGAGGGGAGAATCTACGGATAGCTGACGGCTGACGGCTGATGGCTGTCAGCTGTCAGCTGTCAGCTATTGCGCTTGCCATGCATCTCCGCATGTGTATTGACAACATGTCCATAGTCGGGTATGATCGGGGTGACAAGACGAGGACAACGCGACTATGCAAACTTACCTGGACTGCTACCCCTGCTTCGTACGACAAGCCCTCGACGCTGCCCGAATGGCGGGCGCGGATGAGGCGGTGACGCTGAAGATCGTACAGCGCACACTGGCGTTGCTGCAAGACGTGCCACCGGACGCGACCCCGCCGGAGATTGGCGACCGTGTCCATCGCCTGGTGCGGGCTATCGCCGGCGATGGTGATCCCTACCGTGCGGTGAAGGACGAGGCCACCCGGGAGGCACTGGCCCTCTACCCCCGGCTCAAGGCCTTGATCGCCGACGCTTCCGACTCGCTGGAACGGGCTGTGCGCGTGGCCATCGCCGGCAATATCATCGATTTTGGTCCCGGAAACAGCTACGACCTGGAGACTGCCGTTGCGGAAATCTTGGAGAGGCCCCTGGCGCTCGATGACTTGGATGCCCTGCGGGACGCGTTGCAGGCCGCAGACACGCTGCTGTACCTGGGCGATAACGCCGGTGAGACGGTCTTCGACCGCGCTTTGATCGAGACCTTGGAGCTCGACGTGGTCTACGCGGTGAAGGGTGGGCCGGTCCTCAACGATGCGACGCTCGAGGACGCCCGAGCCGCTGGTCTGGAGGGCGCCGCCGAGCTGGTGAGCACCGGTTCGAACGCGCCTGGAACGATCCTCGCGCGGACCTCGGATGAGTTTCGACGGCGCTTTGTAGAGGCGGAGATTATCATCGCTAAGGGTCAGGCGAACTACGAGACGCTCAGCCCCGGCGACCGCCGCATCTTCTTCCTGCTGAAGGCCAAATGCCCCGTCATCGCCAGGGATCTTGGTGTGGAAGCTGGTGATCTTGTCGTGAAGCAGGGGCAGCTTCAGGCCGCGTCCTGAAAGCTGATGGCTGATGGCTGAAAGCCTATCTGAGTCGTTACCCAAAGAGAGGAGCCCATCTATGAAGATCCTCGTCACCGGCGGAATGGGCGAGGTCGGTCGCCCGACGGTGAAGTGGCTGTTGGCGCAAGGGCACACGGTGCGGGTGCTGGATCTGTCGACCACGCCGCCTATTGAGGGCGCCGAGTGTCGGCAGGGCGACGTCACCGACTTCGCGAGTCTCGCCGCGCATATGGAGGACATCGAGGGCGTCATCCACCTCGCTGCCTACCGTGAGCCCAGTATGGCGCCGGAGCACGAGCTTTTCCACGTCAACGTTGACGGCACCTTCAACGTCTTTCGAGCCGCGGTCGATGCCGGGATCCGGCGTGTGGTCTGCGCCAGCTCCATCAACGCGCTCGGGTATAATTTCGGCATCACCTTTCCCGAAGGCCAGCTCCGCTATTTCCCCATCGATGAGGACCATCCGACCTACACCACCGACCCTTACTCCTTCTCCAAACGGATGATCGAGCACATCGGTCGTTACTTCTGGCGCCGAGAGGGCGTGACGAGCCTCTTCCTGCGCTTCCCCGCGGTCTACGACACCCAGGCGGGCGGGGAGCCGGTGCTGCTCACCTTCGTCAGGGAGGCCCGCCAGCAGACGAGGGACGTGATGGCGCTGCCCGAGCCCGAACGCAGCGAGCGGGTGCGGGGCATCATCGAGGACTTCAAGGCACGGGCCCGCGCCCGCCGTTGGGAGGAAGCCTTCGATTTCACCTTCCCCGACGCCTACATCATGTTTGGCCGGTCCAACTTCTGGACGAGCCTCGATGTGCGCGACGCCGCGCGGATCGCCGAGATGGGGCTGCTGGCTGACTACGAGGGGAGCCACGCCGTCTACGTAACGGATGACGAAAATCTCGTCGGCCTCCCCTCACGGGAGCTCGTCGAGGTCTGGTTCCCCGACGTCAAGATCTGGCGCCGCCCCGTGGAGGGCACCGAATCGCTCGTCTCGATCAAGCGCGCGTGTGAGCTGGTCGGCTTTGAGCCCCGGTTCGCGCTTATGGTGGATGGGGATAACGAAGACAAGGGAGGAGGGAAGTAGGAAGTATGGAGTAACCGCGTGAGCTGATTCCCGGATGGGGTTGGTGAAGTGACCCCATTTATTTGGAGAGTTTTTGAGCCTTGCTAAGTCGGAAATCG
>JBNGCP010000041.1:0-32516 GCA_049974845.1 Anaerolineae bacterium
AGGGCGCTACAATGGGGTTGTAGAGGTCGACGGTTCAAATCCGTCCGCCCCGACTCGCAATCAAGAGAGCCCACCATAATGGTGGGCTCTTTCTGTGTGTGGCGAAAGCCATCATCGCCGTGCAGGCATAGCTCCGGGAACCACTTAGATATTCAGATGGAAGGGCTCTCCCGCCGTCACACGCCTCAGCGCCTCCTCTGGGCGACAGGGATTGTCGGCGAAGCGGTGCAGCAGGTAGCGATAGACGTCACGCAGGACCGCCGTCAGAATGGGGGCGAGAATGAGTCCCGGCAGTCCAGCGATCTCCGCGCCGACAACCAGCATCACCATCAAGACCACCGGATGCAGCCCCATCGTTTGCCCCAACACCCGTGGCACGATCAGCGAGTTTTCGATCATCTGAACGACTCTTGCCACCGCGAGAGCAAGCAAGGCCCGCACCGGCCCTCTGGACAGCGCGACCAGGATCGCAGGCACTGCAGCTAACGTCGGCCCGATGTTCGGTACGACCTCCAGCAGCCCCGCGATCACACCCAGCACAAGGGCGTATGGCACGCCGACGATAGTCATGCCGACCGTCTGGAGCACCCCGACCACAATCATGAGCACCAGTTCACCGCGAAGGTAGCTGCCGATCGTTCGGTCAAGTAGCCGCACGATGCTCCCGACATCTTCCTGGACGGCTCGCGGTAAGCTGTCATAGATCGACGACCGGATCTGATCATAGTCCCGCAGCAGGAAATACGCCCAGAAGGGCACGATCGTGATGCCCAATACAACACTGAACGTGTATTGAATGGCCACGACGGTCCCTTCCACGGCTTGCTGCAGTATCCGGGTGACCGATGCGCTTAGGTCACGCAACGTGTCGTCGACCTGTTGCCTGACGCGTTCGGGAAGCAGCTCGTACTGCTCCAGCACACCCTCGCCCCATACCGAGATCTGCTCCCAGATCCGATTCCGAGCCTCCCAGAGCTGCTGAGACTCCCGGACGATCATGGGCACGACCAACGCAATAAATCCAACGATAAGCGAGATCAGCAACAGGTACGTGAGCATGATGCTCGTGGAACGCGCGATGCGACGGAGGAACCCAAGTTTCGCCTTATCGGCCAACCACAGCACGCCAGCCTCAATCGCGTCGACGATGGGGCCCAGCAGATAGGCGAGGATCAGGCCGATGAAGTACAAGCCCAGGACAGATCGGGCAGCCCACAGCGTCGCGACGACGATCATCGTCGCCAACACAAAGAGCGCGATACGCTTTCTGCGCTGGATCGGTATCCTCTGCCAGAATCCCAATAGCCCGCTCATGCTCTCCTCCTACAACGACTGCGAACCCTCGCGATTGAAGGGCGGGGGTACCCCCCGCCGAGCCGCTGAGCCGACTCAGTCTCAGTCCTCATCAAGCCGCAAGATCGCCAGGAACGCCTCCTGGGGAATCAGGACGTTCCCCAACTGCTTCATCCGCTTCTTGCCGGCTTTCTGCTTCTCCAATAGCTTTCGTTTGCGCGTGACGTCGCCACCGTAGCACTTCGCCAATACGTCCTTGCGCAGCGCCTTGACGTTGACCCGCGCCACGATCTTCGACCCCACCGCCGCCTGGATAGGTACTTCAAATAGCTGGCGGGGAATCGCCTCTTTCATCTTGCGGATCAGCGCCGATCCCTTCTCGTAAACTTGGTCCCTATGCACGATGACGGCAAGGGCATCGATGGGCTCGCCGTTGACCAGGATGTCGACCTTTACTAGGTCGTCCGCCCGGTATCCATCGAAGGCATAGTCCATAGAGGCGTAACCCCGCGTCGCCGACTTGAGGCGATCGTGCAGATCGATTACCATCTCGGCCAGCGGTATCTCGAATGTGAGCAGGACACGCTTCGAGTCCAGCATCTCAGTCAAGAGGAAATCGCCACGCTTGCGGCGGAAAATCTCCATCAGAGCCCCGATGTAGTCCGTCGGCGCGATCACCTGGACCTTCATCCACGGTTCGCGCACCTCCTCAATGAGGGCCGGGTCGGGCAGGTCTGCGGGGCGATGTATCTCCAGCTCCTCACCATTGGTGAGCACAACCTGGTAAGCCACACTGGGCGCCGTCACCACGAGATCCTGCCCGTACTCACGTTCCAGGCGCTCCTGCGCGATCGCCATATGGAAGAGCCCCAAGAAACCGCAGCGAAAGCCAAACTGGAGCGCCTGTGAGGTCTCGGGTTCGTAAGTGAGGGCCGCGTCATTGAGCTGCAGCTTCTCCAGGGCCTCACGCAGATCCTCGTAGTCATCCGCGTCTGAGGGATAGAGGCTTGCGAAGACCATCGGCTTAGCCGGCTGATACCCGGGTAAGGGCGTCGACGCAGGCCGGCGCGCCTCCGTCACCGTATCGCCGACCCTGACCTCCCGCACGGACTTCAGGCCGGTGGCGATATACCCCACCTCACCGGCTGAAAGCCGGGGGACCGGCGTCATATCCGGGCGGAAGACCCCCACCTCCACAGGCCCTGTTCTGGCGCCGGTCGCCATCATGAGCAGCTCCGTGTCGCGGCTCACGCCGCCCTTGTAGATACGCACGTAAGCGATCACGCCCTTGTACGGATCGTAGTGCGAATCGAAGACCAGTGCCTCCAGAGGTGCGTCGATGTCCGTCGCATCGAGGATCGCTGCATCGGCGCTCCCGATGCGCAAGGAGGGCAATCGGGGCGGCGGGACACGCTCCACCACAGCCTCCAGCACCCCCTCCACGTGGGTGCCCTCTTTGGCCGACACGGTCAGGATATCCGCTTCCGATCCGCCCAACAGATCGCAGATCTCTCGAGCCACACCGGGTACATCTGCCGTCGCCAGATCGATCTTGTTGATCACCGGGATGATCTCAAGATCGTGCTCTAGCGCCAGGTAGAGGTTTGCCAGTGTCTGAGCCTCGATGCCCTGGGTGGCATCCACGACGAGGATCGCGCCCTCGCACGCCGCGAGCGCGCGACTGACCTCGTATCCAAAGTCGACGTGGCCCGGTGTGTCGATCAGGTTCAGCTCATAGGTCTCCCCATCGTGGGCGACCCACGTCATCTGAACCGCCGACGCCTTGATGGTCACGCCTTTCTCTTGCTCCAGGTCCATGCTATCGAGAACCTGGGACTGCGCAGCAAACTTGCGCGCCTCAACGGTCCCCGTCGTCTCCAGAAGGCGATCCGCCAGCGTCGACTTCCCGTGATCGATATGCGCAACAATACTGAAGTTCCGAATGTGCCCTAAGTCCACGTCCCCACCAGTAACTTCACTAACAGCAAGAATCCAACGGCGTAGATGGCGCCGTCAACTTTCACGCAGAACAGCCGCCTCCGCGATGGCGCGGTCGATCCACTCCTCGACCACCTCCCCGGGAGGCAGCCTGTCCCACCAGCCGAGGAACTCCACATTTCCGGCGGGACCTATGAGCGGCGACACCATGAGACCTCGTAGATGCAGATCGAGATCCGCCATCGTCGCCGTGATGTCCTCAAGCACCTGCCGATGCACAGCCGGGTCTCGCACCACGCCGCCCTTGCCTACGTTCTCCCGACCAGCCTCAAACTGCGGCTTGATGAGCGATACGACGTCGCCCTCGGGCCGCAACCAATTCACCGCCGCTGTGTAGATGAGGCGGAGTGAGATAAAGGAGACGTCCGATACGATCAGGTCCACGGACTCAGGCAGCGAATCGAGGTAACGCGCGTTCGTGCGCTCCATGACCACCACCCGCTTATCGTGACGGAGGCGCCAGGCCAACTGACCGTACCCCACATCGATGGCATAGACCTTGCGCGCACCGTTCTGTAGCAGGCAGTCGGTGAACCCACCGGTCGATGCACCGATATCGGCAGCCACACGGCCCTCGACCTGAATCGGGAACCGCACCAGGGCTGCAGCCAGCTTCTCACCGCCACGGCTGACGTACGGAGGCTTGGCCTTCAGCTCAATATCGGCATCGGCCGGCACCTGCGTCCCGGGCTTGTCGACCAGGGCCCCGTCGACGAGCACCTCTCCGGCATAGATGAGGCGCTGAGCGACAGAGCGACTGCGTGCCAGCCCCCGATCCACAACCAGCCGGTCGATCCGTTCCTTCTTCACGCAAAAAGGATACCCGAAAGCGCGCCCTCGTCAACGAGGACACCGCAGTAGCCGACGCGCTAGTCCAGCGGCTCCATACCCTCGAGCACGGTCTGCAGATCCTGAGGCAGGGGCGCAGTGAACTGCATAGGTTCGCCCGTTCCAGGATGCTCGAAGCCAAGCACCCGCGCATGAAGAAACTGACGAGGTGCGAGCTCCGAAACGTAGGCGGGACCGTAGACGGCGTCGCCAGCTACCGGATAGCCCAGCCACGACAGATGCACCCGGATCTGATGGGTGCGCCCGGTCAACAGCTTCAGATCAAGGAGTGTATAGGTTCGATCCGCCGCACCACGATACCGACCCAGCACCCGCCAACGGGTCCGCGCCATCTTGCCCCCGGCTCGCACCGCCATCCGTCGTCGATGGTGACGATGGCGCGCGATCGGGGCCTCGATCAGACCTTGCTCCTGCGGCACGCACCCCACCGCCAGGGCGGTATAGCGCTTCTCGACGGTCCGACGCTTGAACTGGCGCTGCAGCGCACGCAATGCCCGGTCGTGCTTGGCGATGACGATCACACCGGAGGTCTCCTTGTCCAGTCGATGGACAATGCCAGGCCGGATCTCACCGCCGACGCCGGTGAGATCGGGGCAATGAGCCAGGATCGCGTTCACCAGCGTCCCGGACCGATGACCGGCTCCCGGATGGATCACCATGCCCGCAGGCTTGTTGACCACGATCAGGTCCGCATCCTCGTAGAGCACATCGAGCGGGATGGGCTCAGGCTGCAGCTCCACGGGCTCCGGCGCCGGAATGTGCACCACAATGCGCTCCCCTGCTCGCAGCCGGTGCGAGGTTTGGATCCGCTCCCCATCCACGGTGATCTGGCCCTCATCGATGAGACGCTGTACCGCCGTCCTCGACAGCGCGGACAACCGATCGGCCACATAGCGGTCGACCCGCTCGCCGTCAGCCTCCACCTCCAGGACCCTAACCTCATCATCTGTCATGGTTCACCTTACGAAACCGGGGCCGAGACGACGAATCTCGGCCCCGGCAGGGCTATGTCAGCTAGTTCTGCCGCCAAGGCGGCGACCACTACGGCTCTGGGGAGGGAATATACAGCGCCACGCGCTGGGTGACATCACCCGAGATCACCACAACGGTGCCGACAATGGCCGCACCTCGTCGCGAGGACGTCACCTCGAAGACGATCGGTCCGTTCATCCCCGCGCCTCGTACGTCACTCTCGTCATTCCAAGCATAGGTATAGACGCAGTTGCCGCCCCGAGCCTCGGCAAAGATACGTACCTTCCAGCCCTCAGGCGTGTTGACCCGCTCCAATGGCCAGGCATCCACGGTCAGCGCACCGCCTGAGCACGCAGCCACCGCGGGCGCCGGCGTCGCGGCAGGCTGCTGCGGCACAGCCGTGCGACTTGCCGGTGAAGGCTCAGTGGTCGCGGGTGGCGAATCGAGCGAAGCCAGCTCTGAGACCGTCACAGGAGCTGGCGGTGTCGTTGGACATTTCGAGCCAGCCATCATCGCCGGTGATGCCACCTGCGGCTGGCCAGAAGCACCGGCGACATCCACCGCGCTTGCGGCTACAGACGAAGCTGCCTCCTGCGCGGGGGTCACCCAAGCGCCGCCTTCATCGCGACAT
Organism: Anaerolineae bacterium; assembly: GCA_049974845.1. Lineage (GTDB taxonomy): Bacteria > Chloroflexota > Anaerolineae > B4-G1 > SLSP01 > PWVB01. The sequence continues at coordinate 5,744 of JBNGCP010000041.1, forward strand.
ATCCAGACACCGACGGCGAATTGCGCCCCGGACTCGGGATCCTCGCTCCGCGCCACCACCGCCGTAGGCGGCACATCAAGGATCAACGGACCGCCCTCGGGCGTCACATTCGCGTCTCCGTAAAAGTAGACGTCGCTGCGGTCTGTTTCCACCACCCAGATCGGCCCCCTAATGCCCTGCTCCTGCACGGCAAAGAACGCCGTCCACTCTCCTTCGACCCCCTCACGCACAGCGACGGCTTTGGCGTAGTCGCGCAATACCGTCGTGGCTAGCCGCTTGGGCCCACGGTACATCGTCTGCTCCCAACCACCGTTGTAGGCGGCGAGCGCATTGAAGATGTCACCGTTGCCCTGGCGAATCACCGTGGCCAGCGTGCGCGTGCCCCAGAAGAGGTTGGTGCCGGGGTCCATCAAGGCTTCCTGCGACGGGCGCCAGCTAAACCCGGCCTCCTTGGACATGACCTGCATCAGTCCAACCGCACCCACCGGGCCGACGGCGCGCGCGTCACCCCGCGACTCCATCCAGACGAGCGCGGCCAAGAAATCGGGGTCAAGATTGCGCCGTTCCGCCTCCCGAGCGATCAGCGTGTCCCAGCGTTGCACCTTGGCGTGCCAATAGGGGGATATGTCAGGCTCTGCCGGCGCGGCGGCTGCTGCCAACGCTTTACGTCCGCCACCCACAGCTATGGGAGCATCCCCATACGGTCCTCCACGCCAAGACCAGACACTACCTACCAAGACGACCACAAAGGCCAGAAAGGCAAGTCGTTTCATCAAGTTTGTCACCTCATACAAGTTAGCTATCCGATGCCAGCGATGCTCGCGGTCTGCGATCCGCGCTGCACACCCACCGCTGTACAGCCGCCCAACATCAGACAAGGTCACCTCAGGGTGAGCACGACAATCTTAGGCCCCACCCTTCCTTTCACAAGGCCCAACTATAGGCGAGTCAAACAATCTGTCAAGTTTCGAGAAACGGCGCCCGTGTGGCCTACCTTGCGCAGGTGAGCTACGGGTGCCTAAAGCCTCGGGAGAACGACCCCCTTCTGGCCTTGATACTTCCCATGTTTGTCCGCGTAGCTGACCTCGCAAGGGGCATCACCCTCGACGAAGAGTACCTGCGCGATCCCCTCGTTTGCATAGATCTTCGCGGGCAACGGAGTTGTGTTGCTGATCTCAATGGTGATATGGCCGTGCCAGCCCGGCTCGAGAGGTGTGAAGTTCGTCACCACGCCGCAGCGGGCGTAGGTGGACTTGCCCAAGACCGTGCCCAACACATCGCGCGGCATCCGGATATACTCGAGGCTGCGGGCCAGGGCGAATGAGTTAGGTGGGATGATGCAGACATCGCCCTGAAAATCCACCATCGCGCGGGTAGCGAGATGCTTGGGATCGACCACCGAGAGGTCGCCCATCCCTGGGGTAAAGACCTTGAACTCATCGGCGACACGGATGTCGTAGCCGTAGGACGAAAGCCCGTACGAAATGACGCCGTTGCGCACTTGTCCATCGATAAAGGGGTCGATCAGGTCGTGCTCCAGCGCCATTCGCCGGATCCAGGTGTCAGGTTTCAGGCCCATAGAAGCTCCTTGAGTTAGGTGAGTGGGATAAGGCCAATGTCATTACATCCGGTCCGGCGCCGTCATGCCCATCAGATGCAGCACACGAGCAAGCACCGACTTGGCCGCGCGGGCCAGCATCAAACGAGCGCGGGTCACGTCGGCCTCCTCCGGCACGTTGGACACAATGCGGCAATCGCGATAGAAGGCGTGGAAGAGCGACGCGAGCTCCGTCGCGTAGCCGGTGAGGACGTGAGGCGTGAGGTTGCTCGCAGCCATGCTGATGACCTCGGGCAACGACAGCATCTTCCGGATCAGATCTAGCTCGCTCGGGTGCGTGAGCAGTCGCGGATCTCCATTCACGTCAGGATCCCAGCCCTCCTCTTCCGCATGCCGCAGGACCCCGGCGATGCGCGTGTGGGCGTACTGAACGTAATAGACGGGGTTACGATCTGATTGCTCGACGGCCAAGTCCAGGTCAAAATCCAGCGTGACGTCGACTGTCCGCGTCAGCATCATGAAACGGATCGGGTCGGCCCCCACCTCGTCGGCGAGCTCCCGCAGCGTGACGAACTCGCCGGAGCTCTTTGACATGCGGATTTCCTTGCCGCCCCGGGAAAGCGTCACCATCTGATAGATGATGAAGACAAGCCGGTCGACATCGACCCCCAGAGCCTTGGCTGCGGCACGCACGCGAGGGACGTCCCCGTGGTGGTCGGCCCCCCAGACGTAGATCGCCTTGTCGAAACCGCGCACGACGAGCTTGTTCCACAGATAGGGAATATCCGAGGCCAGGTAAGTTGGCCGATCCTCAGGGTTCGGGATCACCTCGGGCGAGCGAATCAGAACCGCATCCTTCTCCAGATCCTCGTGGCGGAACCACGTCGCCCCATCGTACTCAACGATGTAACCACCCTCCCGGAGTCGTGCCAACATCTCCTCAAACAGCGAGCTCTCATAGAGCGATCGCTCGCTGAACCAGGTGTCAAAGTGCACCCGCAACTGCGCAAGATCCTCCTCGATCCCCTCCAGCATGCGGTCGATGCCCCACCGCCCCAGTTCGCGAATGGCTACATCCTGATCCATATCCAGGTAGCGACGCCTAAAGGTTTGACGGGCCTGCTCCGCCAGGTCGGTCACGTAGTCGCCCGGATACCCCTCCTCGGGAAACGGCACGTCGACGCCGAAGAGGCCCGCGTAGCGGGCGTGGATGCTCGCGCCAAAGTGCCGGACCTTCGACCCGGCGTCGTTCACGTAGTATTCACGATGCACCTCGTAGCCGGCAGCTTCCAGAACCGAGGCAATCGCATCACCGATCACGGCGTTGCGGGCCGAGGCAATCGTGATGGGGCCGGTGGGATTGGCACTTACGAACTCCACCTGCACGCTCATCCCCTGCCCAAGGGGCACGTTGCCCCAGCTCTCTCCCGCCTCCAGAATCTCGGGCACCTGTGCCGCGATCCATCCCTCGTCGAGCGTGAAGTTGATGAAGCCCGGCGCTGCGACCTCGACGTTCGCCACAAACTCCGTCGCCGGCACGTGCTGGACCACAGCCTCCGCAATGCGAATCGGCGCGCGGTGTAGCACCCGCGCCAGCCCCATACAGATCGGCGAGCCATAGTCGCCGTGGGCAGCGTGACGACTCTGCGCCACCGGAATCTCCGCCGGCACCTCAAACTGTGGCAACGCCCCGCTCTGCTGTGCCTCGTGAAGCGCATGGCGCAGCAGGCCGGCAACGCGTTCGCTTAGATTCTTCTCAACAGCCATCGCCATCAGACGTAAGCAACTCCTTCCGGGCTCATCTCAGCTCAGATCCAACTCACCCAGGAAGTAACGCAACTGTTTGCGCCACCAAGGCCAGTCGTGACTGACGTTATAGCCCCAGTAATCCACCCACGCATGCACGCCCAACGCGTGGAGCTCCTCCTCCAAGGCCCGCGTCTCGCTCAGACAATCCTCCTCCCACGCGCCCTGCCCCACGCAGATCACGATGTCACTGGCGCGGAACTGGTCGATATACCAAGGGTCGGTGAGGTTTGCCAGATAGCAGAGCGGGAAATTGAAGTAGACATTGTCATCCATGTAGTCACCGACAAAGTGCTGTGGCCCGTACAGCCCACTCAGCGCGACGACCGTGCCGAATACATCGGGATGCTTGAAGAAGAAGTTGGCGGCGTGATAGGCGCCCATGCTACATCCCGTGGTCATCAGCCGATCCTCATACCCTGTGAGCTCGCGCACGAAGGGCACCACCTCATCGAGGATGTAACGCTCATATTGCAGATGCCGCCAGCCACGGTCGCCGGGAAACATCCAATGCGCCATCCACGCCTCACAGTCGACACTATCGACCGTGACAAACCGCACCTTGCCCTCGTCAATGAACCAACGGACGGCCTCGATCATCCCGAAGTCCTCAAACTCATAGAACCGCCCGCAGCCAGTAGGAAAAACGAGTGCGGGCTTTCCGGCGTGTCCGTAGACCCTGAACTCCATGTCCTTGTTCAGGTGGCGGCTCCACTTCTTGTGGTACTCGACGTTCATACCGGCCTCCTCAGCCCAGCTCCACTACCGGGAAACCCGCCCTCTCGACCGGCGGTTCACAACAACGTTGAGGGGATGGCATCCCATCCTCCCAACGTTTACGCTCCAACTGCCGCCTGGGCTGCAACGGGTCGATCCAACGCTCAGGTGGTCCCTGGATCTGTTAGACGAACGGCGCGCCCTGTAGCGTAGCCCCCCATCGGCGCTGGACCAACGGAGCCTATGCGCGCCCGGCGCTACGGAAGATATCGATCTTGTGCTCCACCACTGCCTGCATCGCATCGATACAGGGGGCGAAGACCTTCCGGGGGTCGATCTGGTCCGGATTCTCTTTGGTGTACTCCTGCATAGTGCGGATAAAGGCGTTGCGGATCTCCGTGTCGATGTTGATCTTGCAGATGCCATTCTGCACCGCCTTGGTGATTTGGTGATCGGGAATCCCCGAGGCGCCGTGGAGCACTAAGGGCACCGGGACCTTGTCGCGGATGGCTGCGAGGCGCTCAAAGTCCAGTTTCGGCTCGCCCTTGTAGAATCCATGGGCATTACCGATCGCCACGGCCAAAAAGTCGAAGCCGCCGTCTTCGACGAAGCGCACACACTCATCCGGATCACTCATAGCCGCTTCGCGCTCACTGACCACGACGTGCTCCTCCGCACCGCCGATGCGACCGATTTCCGCCTCCACGGGGATGCCGATGGCGTGGCAAGCCTCGACGACCTTGCGAACCTCGGCGACGTTCTCCTCATAGGGGAGCTTGCTTGCGTCCCGCATAATCGACGTGAAGCCGACACGCAAGGCCGTCATGACCGTCTCAAAATCCGGACCGTGATCGAGATGGATCGCTACCGGCACCGTTGCCAGCTGCGCAGCTTTTCTAACGATCATCGGTAGATACTCGACACCCGCATAGCGCAGGGCGCCGGCCGATAGTTGGATGAGGATCGGCGAACGCTTCGCTTCGGCAGCTCGCACGATGGCGTGGGTGATCTCAAGGTTGTTGGTGTTGAACGCTCCGACAGCGTAGCCGTTTGCCTGGGCATCCAACAACAGCTCTTTACTGGTAACTAGCATTCTGCCTCCTGTACTGGGTTTGCACGGTGTGAGAAAAGCTGATACTTCTAGATACTGATACTCGGTTTGGTGGAAATGTCAACTCCTCACGCTCCCAGGACAATCGCAGTTGGCCTAAGCAACCGCATTCTCAGTTGACCGGACCGCCAAAGAGGGTATCTTTGATCGAGACTACCCAGGAGGCAAAGAATGGCAACTCAATCCAACGGCAAGTCCCTACCGCACTGGCGCCTGGATACGATCTACCCGGCATTGGACTCAGCAGCCCTCGAGGACGATTTCGCAGCGTGGCGCCACGGTATCAGCGAGCTTGAAAGTACTTTCGATGCCCGCCACGTCGGCGCGCGGGCTAGCGACGCCCTGCCCGAGCGCATCGCGACCGACGCGGCGACCATTGAGACGCTCGAGACCGTGATCACCCAGATCAACGCTGTGGAGAAGCTCGGACGCCAACTCAGCGCCTACGTCGTGGGGCACGTCACCACCGATTCCCGCGACGCTCAGGCCCAGGCCTGGATGAGCCGCTTGCAGGTGCAGCAGGCTCGACTGGATAAGCTCGAACCGCGCTTCGCGGCGTGGGTCGGCCGGCTCGACCTTGAGGAAGTCACCGCCCGGTCGGATCTGGCCCGGGCCCACCATTACGCGCTGGAACGCACCCAGATCGCGGCTCAGCACCTGATGTCACCGGCCGAGGAGGATCTGGCTGCCGATCTGAACCTGACCGGCGGTCGAGCGTGGGCCCGATTCTATAACAACTTCAGCTCACAGATTACTGCGGACATTGAGGTCGACGGAGAAATCCAGACCCTGCCGATGACGGCAATCCGCAACCTCGCCTCCGACCCGGATCGCTCGGTCCGAGCCCGCGCCTACGAGGTCGAGCTGAAAGCCTGGGAGGCCAACGCGATGCCGATCGCCGCCGCGCTCAACAGCATCAAGGGACAGGCCAACGTTTTGAACGAACGCCGTGACTGGCGCTCACCTCAGGACCTCGCGCTGTACAATAACGCCATTGATCGCGCGACGTTGGAGACGATGCTCGAGACAGCTCGAGCGCATTTCCCGCACTTCCGCCGCTACCTGCGCGCGAAGGCTCGCTACCTGGGAATCGAGTCCTGCGCCTGGTACGACCTCTTCGCCCCCGTCGGCGGCTTTACGCGGACATGGACTTTTGAGGCCGCCCGAGCGTTCATTCTGGAGCAGTTTGGCTCATTCACAAGCTCTCTTGAGGCACTGGCCAAGCGGGCCTTCGAGGAAGGCTGGATCGACGCAGAGCCGCGCGACGGCAAACGCGGCGGCGCGTTCTGCATGTGGGTTCGAGACGATGAGTCGCGCATTCTGGCAAACTACCAGCAAGCCTACGGGGGTATGAGCACTCTTGCGCACGAGCTGGGCCACGCCTATCACAACCTGAACCTTGCCAATCGCACCTACCTCCAGCGCCAGACGCCTATGACGCTGGCAGAGACCGCCAGCAACTTCTGCCAGATCATCGTCCGCAATGCAGCGCTCCGTCAGGCCAGCCCCGAAGAGCAACTGGCGATTCTCGAGGCCGACCTTCAGGATGCCACCCAGGTCATCGTGGACATCTCCAGCCGGTTCCTCTTCGAAGCGGAGCTCTTCGAGCGGCGTCGTGAGCGCGAGCTCTCCGCAGAGGAGCTCTGCGAGATCATGGTGAGGAGCCAGGAGGAAACGTATGGTGATGGCCTCGATCCCGACCTGCGTCACCCCTATATGTGGGCGGTCAAGCCTCACTACTACGGCTCCGTCTTCTACAACTTCCCCTACATGTTCGGGCTGCTCTTTGGGCTGGGTATCTACGCCCGGTATCGTGAGGCCGCCAGTGCCGGCGAAGATACAACGGGCTTTATCGCGGACTACGAAGCCCTCCTCTCCTCGACGGGCATGCACGACGCGGTCACGCTCGGCAAGCGCTTCGGTATCGACGTCAGACAGCGCGACTTCTGGGAGTCCAGCCTCGCGCTGATCGTCGAGGACATCGACCGCTTCGAGCGCCTCGTCGGCTCAGTCACGGCAGAGGAGAGCACCCGTGGGTGATGACGCCAAGCGCAGAAGGCAGTGTGCTAAGCGTGACCATACGGGCAAGCGCTCGGTTGACCTTCTGACCAAAAGGTCTTAGAATAGTTAGGGGAACCATGGAACTAGGCATTATTGGACTTCCGACCAGCGGGAAGACGACGGTCTTTAACGCCCTTACCCGCTCCCAACGCCCGACGGCGGCTGCGTCGACGGGACGTCTTGAGCTGGTCAGTGGAGTCGTGGACGTGCCCGACCCCCGTGTGGATCGCCTGAGCGAGATCTACCAACCGAAGAAGACAACGTACGCGAAGGTGACCTATACGGACATCGCCGGTCTCGATCAGGACCTGGGCAAGACGGGGCTCAGCGGAGAGCTACGCAACAAGATCGCGCCGATGGACGCCTTTGTCCACGTCGTGCGGGCCTTTGAGAGCGACCGCGTTCCTCACGTGCTCGGCAGCGTGGACCCGCAGCGCGATCTGGATCATCTGGAGACGGAGTTCCTGCTCGCCGATCTGATCGCCGTTGAAGGGCGTCTGGAGAAGCTTGAAGAGCGCCTCCGCAAGGGCGCGAAGGGCGAGGAGCGACAGACACTTGAGGAGGACCTGGCGCTCACCCAGAAGCTCTCCGAGGCCCTGAATGAGAGTATCCCCCTTCGCGACCTCGAGCTGTCTGAGACGGAAAAGAGCAGCCTGCGGGGCTTCGGCCTCCTGACGATCAAACCGGTGCTCGTCCTGCTCAACACAGGCGATGAGAGGATCGACCCGGACGAAGCCGTTATCTATGATCACAGACACGCTCACGTCATCGCTCTGCAAGGGCAGCTTGAGATGGAGCTGAGCCAGATGACCCGAGACGAAGCGGCGGTCTTCATGGAGGAGTTCGGCATTGAGGAACTCGCCCTCGATCGGGTGATCAGGGCTTCCTATGACCTCGTCGGGCTCCACTCCTTCTTCACGGTAAGCGACGAAGAGGTCCGCGCCTGGAATCTGCCCGTGGGCGGCACGGCGCTCGATGCAGCCGCGACGATCCACACCGACATGGCGCACGGCTTTATCCGTGCCGAGGTCGTCGCATATGACGATCTGATCGCGGCGGGAAGCTTCGCAGCGGCACGCAAAGCCGCGTTAGCGCAGATAGAAGGCAAGGACTATGTTGTCCAAGATGGTGACATCCTGTACATTCGCTTCTCGATCTGATACCCATGGCCACGATCTCCTCCGCACTGCAGCTGATAAGGATCGGCTTGAGCCCAGATAGGCGGATGATGCGCAACAGCGAACAGAAAATCGAATGGCTGTTTATCAGCCTGCGCTGGTTTCTGCTGCTGGCCGTCGCCAGCGTCATCGGGATGAATGTCGCCCTCACCGAGGAGACCTTTCCGCGTATCGCCCTGGTCCTGCTCATCGTCGGCGCGGTAGCGAACATGACGGCGATGATCGCCCTGCTGCAGAACACGCTGACAACCGGGATGCGCAACATCATGCTCGTGCATGACATCCTATTGACGCTGGGCTTCATCGCCAGTGGAGATCACGCACAAAGTCAGATCCTCTTCATCTCCCTCATCCCAATCACCACGGCCGCGCTGCGCATCTCCTGGTTTGCGAGCGTCGTCGTAGCGATCGGTGTCGTTTTCAGCTACTGGCTGTTGGCGTTGGCTGAGGCCGGGCTCGGCTTTCGATCCACTTATTCGGTGATCTCAAGTATGCTGCCCGCGTTTACTAACGGCGCCATTCTCCTGGTCGCCGGCTTGGCTGTTGGTCAGATCGGCGATCGCATGAAGCAGACACTCATCGCAGAGCAAGAAGCTCGCGATCGCCGAGCGCACCAAGCTCTACGGGTCGCCCACCAGCGCGCCAGTCTGATATTCCAGCTCGCCAGCACCCTGAGTGCTACGCTCAACTACGAACGCGTGCTGGAGGCCGCGCTCGACGTCAGCCATGCTGGCCTACGCGAGTTCCTGAGCGATGCGACAGGCCTGTCACAAGTGGGCCTGATACTGCTCTTCGGGATGGATGAGTCGCTGTACATCGCCAAGTCCCGCGGCCTGACAGCGCGCGAGGAGAGCCTGCGGTTTGAGGGCGCCCGGGGCATTCTAGCCAGCGCGCTGCGTAGCACGGATCCGGTGGTTACCGACAGCCCCGCAGACGATCCCGAGTTGAGCCAGATTCTGAAGATGCGGGAGTCAGAGCAAGCTATCGTCGTCCCTCTCCGCGCTGGTTATGAAAACTACGGCCTTCTAGTGCTCGGCAGCTCGGCGGCTGATATCTACACCTCCGATTTCCGGGACCTGCTGGTGGCGATCTGCAATCAGGCCGTGCTGGCTCTGCAAAACGCCAGTCTCTATCAGAACCTGATGGACGAAAAGGACCGGCTGGTGAATGTGGAGGAGCAAGCGCGTAAGAAGCTGGCCCGCGATCTCCATGACGGGCCGACCCAGACGATTGCCGCTATCGCGATGCGCCTCAACTACGTCCGGCTGCTTGTCGACCAGAGCCCTGAGGAAGCGATGAAGGAGTTGATCCAGTTGGAGGAGCTAGCACGGCGGACCACCAAGGAAATCCGCCAGATGCTGTTCACCCTCCGACCTCTGATCCTCGAGTCCCAGGGCCTGGTTGCGGCGCTGGAACAGCTTTGCCGTAAGCTCAAGGATACGAGTCCGCTGCCTATCCATCTGAAGGCCGATCGCGCCGTCGACCGCCTGCTCGACAAAGATGCTAAGGGCGCGATTTTCTATATCGTCGAGGAGGCCACCACCAACGCACGGAAGCATGCCGAGGCCGGCAACCTCTGGATCCGGCTCTATCAGCGCGGCATGAACGTCGTCGCCGAGATCGAGGACGACGGTAAGGGCTTTGATGTGGTTGCCATGGAGTCTAGCTACGCGAACCGCGACAGCCTGGGCATGATCAACCTGCGAGAGCGCGCCGCGTTGGTCCAGGGCAAAACCGTCATCAGCTCGCGCCCCGGAGAGGGCACCAAGATCACCGTGACCGTGCCCGTCGACACCCCCCAAGAAGACGACGCGGACGCTGAGGCTGATGAGATGACGCGTGATGAAGTCACACAGGCGAAGGGAGAGGGCATCGCGCAATGAGCGGCGTGCGGTTGGGCCGCTGGGACTGGCTCCTCGCCTCGGTGGCCCTCAACACCCTCGCGGCACTGGTTCATTGGGTCGTGGTCCAGCAGGCGTCATCCCCGCACGAGCCACGTGTCTGGCAAGCCCTCCGTGATTTGCTGGAGAGCCCCTGGTTCGCCCAGCCCTTGCGTCTGCTCTATGGCGTTGGGCTGCCGGCTGCCGTTCTGTTCTGGCAGCGCGGCCTCACAACACACGGCCTGGGTCTGCAGGGCCTGCCCGGAGCCCGCGACGGCGTCGGTGATACCAACACCCCCGCCGTTCGGTGGCACGATTGGGCCGGCGACATCGGCTGGGCCGTCGCCATCGGGGCGGTGACTGGCCTTGTCGTCGTCCTCGGCGATCTGGCAGCGCGCCGCTCCGGGAGGACACCGCCCGGGCGACAGCGGCACGATCTTGGCACGTCACTGCGAGAGGCCGTCTACTACCAGGTTCATTGGGCCTTCTACCGCGAACCCTTCGTCGTCCTGCAGGGTGCGACAGTGGGGAGCTGGGTCGGTGCGCTCCCCGTGCTGGTTGAAGCGCTCCTCAACCCCGCCCTCTGGGAAACGGTGCACGCCGGTGAGCCCCGGAACACCCGGGCGGTGCTAATCCGCGGCGCGCTCTTTGTCGCTGGCGTCCTGATCTATCTCAAGACGAGTAACCTGTGGGTGGCCATCGTCGTGGACATGCTGTTGGGATGGGCACTACTGCCCAGTGAGGTATCCTCCGTCCTGCAGTGGCAGCCCACTGCCTCCTGACCACGCCTCAGACGCGTCAGCTTTCGCGCCCAAGACCGTGTGGACAACCTGTGACAACAACAGGCTTCCTCAGACCGTTAGTCGGTCACCAACGAGGCAATAACGACGATGCGGTGGGTATCCACGCGATAGGGGTAGCAAGAGACCAGCGTCAAGACAGGTGTGCTCGTCGCGTCCAGCACCCGGATCGATGAGGGATCCGACGGATCTAGGATACGCGACTGCTCCACCCGATAGGTGTAGGACGTCGAGACGGTCTGCACGGTGATCTCATCCCCGACAGTCAAATCAGGAAGGTCCCGGAAGATCTCACCGTAGATGTCGTTATGCGCGGAGATGACGCAGTTGCCGCGCTCCCCGGGATTGGCGCTGCCGATCCGGTGCCCAGCGCCCTTCTTCAAAGTCTCCCAGTCATCTCCTTCCACGACTGGCGCGTCCACGTCGATCGCCGGGATCAGGATGCGTTTAGCTTGCTCAGGACCCGGCGTCGGCACCGGCAAAGGGGTCACCGCAGCGACCAGATCCTTGAGGTGGGTCGGGATTGGCGCCGGTTCGGGCGGGCTGTCCGGCGCAGGAGGCAGGTGTCCGCTGGGCAGGATCAGCGCGCCGATCACTGGCGTCGGCGTCGCCGTCGGCAGCGTCTGCAGCCCACGGCTCTCCTCGTTGAGGGCATCGACGGTCAACACCATCCGCGCCACAACGCCGAGAAAGCCGAGCAGGGCCGCAATCTCGACGAGGAGGAGAAACTGATCGCGGATCCAGCGCCACTTGATGGGGCGCGCCAGTTGTCGTTTCTCAGGGGACCGGACCACGGCGCTGTATCGGGTGCCCGTCGCGCCCTCGAGGCCGGCGTCAATGCCACCGGGGCGCCGCACCGTCGATCCCTCGGCTGTAGCCCTGTCGTCCCCCTCCTCATCCAGCGGGTCGATGGCAGCCGGACGATTCCCTAGCCGCCGGAGGCGTTCCTCGCGCCGCCGCAGCCGAAGTATTGTCTCTAACTCTTCGACACTCAGCTCGTCGACGTACCGATGATCCTTCACTTCTCCCCCACCGCGAAGACCTCCCGTTCGAAGAACCAACGGAACGGTGGCAAGTTGAACAGCGCCCAGCGTGCGATGCGAAAAAGCACATTCTCCTGACGGTGCTGCGGGGGCGTGCTGAGCCACGAACGCACGGTGTGGAAGCCGTGTCGACGCAGCGCGCGCCACAGGCTCAGGGCAGACTGTTCATTCACGTGGACGTGCACGTTCGCCGGGATGATGGCTCGTGGATCTTTGGGGTACCGTTCTCCCTGGCCCATCAGAACCCGCACACGGCGCACCAACGGATAAGCATAGCGATCGTACCAGACGTTCGGCGCCGTGTGAATCACGATACGCCCCCCAGGTTTCAGGACGCGTCGCGCCTCCCGCAGGGTAGCATCTAGCTCGTCGGGATAGAGATGCTCGACAATATCCAGCATCAGCACGCGATCGAACGAATCGGCGACAAATGGCAAGAAGAGCGCCGACGCTTGGTAGACGCCAATTGGATAGCGTTCGCCCACGTCCTCGGCGCCACTGCCTTCCTCCGAGGCAGTTGGTTGCTGAGCGGCAACGTCACGAGAGAGCCGGACCGCCACGGATGCATAGTCGATGCCATAGGCGCGGGCACCCATTTGAGCGGTGTTGGCGAGGATCTCGCCCCGACCGCATCCCACGTCCAGGATGCTCATGCCTGGCGCGATGCCCGCGACCGCCAGAGCCTCGGCCAAGCGAGCGGACAGGTAAGCCCCCTCGCTCGACAGAAACTCCTCATAGCCTTCGCAGACGTGCAGGAAGTAGGTTTCGTCGTACAACATCGAGGGAACCGGACCCGAGGGATGATCAGGCAAAGGCAATCGCTCCTTCCAATAGGTGTGGGTCTGCGTCTGGGCTGGCAGCTCGAGTGGGTGGAGCCATTCAGTAGGCGTTCGGCGATTGGAAAAGCTGGAGCAGCGTGCGCAGGATGATCTTCACATCGAGCAACAACGACCAATTCTCGATATACCAGAGATCATACTTCGTGCGCTCGGCGATGGAGGTGTCGCCTCGATAGCCGTTGATCTGCGCCCAACCGGCCATGCCGGCCTTCTCGCGATGGCGCTCCATATAACGCGGGATCGACCGCCGAAACTGCTCCACATACACCGGTCGCTCCGGGCGCGGCCCCACCAGGCTCATGTCACCCAGCAGCACGTTGATAAACTGTGGCAGCTCATCCAGATTCGTGGCGCGCAAGAAGGCCCCGATGCGCGTCCGTCGCGGATCATCCTCGGTCGTCCAGCCGGGCCCTGTACGCTCCGCATCCTGCCGCATCGACCGGAACTTGATGATGGGAAAGGGTCGTGCATCGAGCCCCATCCGCTCCTGCACATAGAAGACCGGGCCCGGCGATTCCAGCTTGATGAGCACCGCGATCAGCATCATGACCGGCGACAACAGCACCAACCCCACTGTGGCCCCCACCAGGTCCATCGCCCGCTTGGCCGCCCGACGCCACCCGGTCAGCGCGATATCGCGCACCGTCAGGATCGGCAGCCCACCGAGCTCGCTGATGCTCACGCCCCCGGCGATGATCTGGAAGACATCGGGGTAGACCCGGATCGTGACCCGTCCGCGCTCACACTGGGAGATCAGCCAGAGCACGTCGCGATGTGCCGTCTCCTCCGGGAGCGCGATGATCACCTCGTCGACCTCACGCTCGTCGATGATCCTCCCCAAGTCCGACGCCGTGCCCACGATAGGCACACCCAAGAGCTCGGAAATCGCTGGCTCTCCCATCGTCACAACGCCTGCCAAATCGTATCCCAGCTCCGAGGTCCAGAGGATCTTTTGCAGGATCATCCGCGCCACATCGCCGACACCGACGATCAAGACCCGTCTCCGACCCCAACCACGCCGAACGAGGTGCCGGCGCAGCCAGTCGTTGAGCAACCGCCCCACCGCCACCAGGACGATCGAGAGGATCCAGGCGTACAGAACCATCGCCCGAGAGAAATCCTGACCAACCGCAAAGTCCCGGAGAATCAGCGAGTCGAGGGCGAGGCCCATCAACGTGCCGACACTGGCGGCGACCACGACACCTGAGAGTTCATCGACCCTTGAGGCGCGGTTCAGCGCGTAGAGGTTCGCGAAGAAGAAGACGCCGATCAGCGAGAACATGTGAATGATCAACATCGGGATGTGCTCGCTGAAGGAGCCCACCACCTGCGCTGCGTCAGGGATGGGAATGAGTGTCCGCAGCACATAGGCCAGGGCAAACGCCAGTGCGGCCATGACCACATCGGTCACGACCAGGAAGAGCACAAACAGTCGTGCTGCTTGGTCAACTTTCAGGTTGTTTGTCTTATCCGCCATTGCGTGAACCCGGTCTGCAATCTCACAGCCGCCAAGATGAGAGCGTTCAGAAGACTTGGGGTCTGCGCTGCATAGTGCTTACGATAGAAGATCTCCATAGCACGCCAGAACTCGACCTGCGCCCGGGGATTCTGCCGGCTGGAGGCGCGCTTTACGTGCCGCACCGTCACCGCGGGATAGTAAAAGACACGCCAGCCCGCTTCCTTGATGCGGAACGCCCAGTCGAGATCCTCGCCGTACATGAAGAACGCTTCATCGAGGAGGCCGACCTGCTCGATCGCCTCTCGTCGGACGAGCATGAACGCCCCGACGACTGAGTCCACCTCGGCGATCTCGTCTTCGTCAAGATACGTAAGATTATACCGTGCAAAACGCGGGCTGCTCGGGAAGAGCTTGGAGAGGCCTGTAATCCGGTAGAATGAGACCCTCGGCGACGGAAACGATCGGCGGCACGCCAAGTCGAGCGAACCATCAGGCCGCACCAGCTTTGGCCCCACCACGCCGGTCATCGGTCGCGCGTCGGCGAAGGCGATGATCTCAGCCAGGCCATCCGGCGGGATCTCGGTGTCGGCGTTCAGCAGCAACGCATAGCGCGGGACTGCCCCGCCTCTGTGCTGCTGCGATGGAGAGCGCCCGAATCCGAACGCTCTCAACCCCTGGTTGTTGGCAGCCGGATAGCCGACGTTCCTATCATTGTGGATCAGATACGTTTGAGGATACGCTGTTGCCACCATCTCAGCACTGCCGTCCTGGGAATCATTGTCCACGACGCAGACACGCATCGTCACCCCTTCACTGGAAAAGACGCTGTCGAGGCACCGTCGCAGGAGCTCTCGCGTATTCCAGTTGACGATGACAATGCCAACGTCCAGATCATCCATAGTACCCATTCTAGCACACCTCATACCTCCGACAAGCATCATGCTGTGGCCGAAGTGTATGCTTGAAAGTGTATGCTTAAAAGCGTATGCTTGAAAGTGTATGCTTGAAAGTGTATGGTTGACACAGGCAACAGTGAACCCTGTCACTTGACGCGCCAGGGGGCGCCTCTAGAATCATAGGTGTAATCTGTGGGTGTATGGTGCGATGCCAGTGGAACCGGACGCGCTTGCGCCCAGCACCTGAGCCCCCAGCCCACCTAGACCAGGAGGTGTCAGTCCATGGCCGGATCAGTCAACACCGCATCTGTTGAGACATCGGAGAGCACCTGCAACTGGGAGCGGCTCTTGGCCCGTCGCACCCAGAACATGCAGAGCTCTGCCATCCGCGAGCTGCTCAAGATCACCCAGTCGCCGGATGTGATCTCCTTCGCCGGGGGGCTTCCCGCCCCGGAGCTCTTTCCTGTGCGCGAGATCGAGGAGGCGTGCAGCTACCTCTTGAGGCACGAGCCCCGCACGGCACTGCAGTACAGCACGACCGAAGGACATCCACCGCTGCGCGAATACCTGGCCGAATCGATGGCCCGGTACGGCATTCACCACGACGCCGACAACATCCTGATCACGACAGGATCCCAGCAGGCTCTAGACCTCATCGGCAAGGTCTTCCTCGATCCCGGCGCCTCGGTTGTGACCGGCTGCCCTACCTACCTTGGCGCCATTCAGGCTTGGCGCGCGTACGAGGCGGAGTTTGTGACCATTCCGCTTGATGAGGATGGCATGCGGGTCGACCTGCTCGAGGACGCGATCAACGAAACGCCGATCCGCTACATCTACGTGCTACCGAACTTCCACAATCCCGCCGGCACCACACTCCCAGAGTCGCGGCGCCACCAACTGGTCGAGATCGCCCGCAAGCACGATCTGCTTATCGTTGAGGATGATCCCTACGGGGCGTTGCGCTATGAGGGTGAGGATATCATCCCCATCGCGGCGCTGGCGCCTGAGCGCACCATTTACCTGGGCACCTTCTCCAAGACGCTGACACCCGGACTGCGCATCGGCCATATCGTCGCCCCGACGGCCATTCGGCAGCGGCTCGTTCAGGCTAAGCAAGGTGCCGACCTGCATACGAGCACCTTTGACCAGATGATCGCCAACGACATCGCGCAGCGCGGCATTCTCAAAGCGCACGTGAGGAAGCTGCGTGAGGTCTATGGCGAGCGCCGGGACACGATGATCGACGCGCTGACCGAGTTCTGGCCCGACGGATGCACCTGGACGGAGCCCGAGGGTGGGCTCTTCCTCTGGGCGTGCACGCCCGAGTCAGTGGACACCCTCAGTCTAATGGAGGTCGCCCTGAAGGAGAAGGTCGCGTATGTACCGGGCGTCAATTTCTACCCCTACGGCGAAGGGGGCCACAACTCGATGCGGCTCAATTTCTCCTGCTCTCCTCCCGATCTGATCGTTGAGGGCATCCGGCGCCTCGGCATTGCGGTACGCGAAGCCCTCCGCGCGTGATCGCTGCAGGGCCACGCAGCCCAAGAGCGCCATAGCGCAGCTGACCTCCCCGGCCCAGGCCGGGGAGGTTTTGGGCACACCTACCCTTTTACAACTACCACCGGGTGTACGCGAGCCACCTTGTCGGCAATGCGCGCCCCGGCAACAGAATCCACGACGAGGCTCACGTCCTTATATGCGTAAGGCGCCTCCTCAGCCAGCCCCTTCAGGCTCTGAGCCCGGATTGCGATCCCCTGCTCCTGCAACTGGGACCGCACCTGCGCCCCGTGCATGCGACGTGTCGCGGCTCGCCGGCTCATCGTCCGGCCTGCCCCGTGACAGCTGGATCCAAACGTCAGGTCCATCGCCGCCGCCGTCCCCACGAGGACATAGGACGCCGTCCCCATAGAGCCGGGCACCAGCATGGGCTGCCCCGTCTTCTGATAGACCTCGCTGAGCTGCGGATGACCGGCGGGGAACGAACGCGTTGCACCCTTCCGATGGACGATCAGCTTGCGCCGCCGCCCGTCCACCTCGTGCTCCTCCACCTTCGCCATATTATGGGTCACGTCGTAGACCTGCTGGAGCTCCCAAGAATCGACCTTGCCCGCCAGCACCTGCTCGAACGAGAGACGCACGAAGTGCGCCAGCACCTGCCGGTTTGTGAACGCGTAATTCGCCGCCGCCGCCATCGCTGCCGTGTACGCCTGCCCCTCCTCCGAGTTGAAGGGGGCTGCCACCAGTTCGCGGTCGGGGATCGGAATCCCATATCGCCGGGGCGCATCCTGCAGCCGCCGTAGATACTGCGAGCAGACTTCGTGGCCCAGACCCCGCGAGCCACAGTGGATCTGAACCACCACCTGTCCCAGCCGCAGCCCAAATGCCTCGGCAACCTCGGCGTCGTAGACCTCATCGACGACGTCGATCTCCAAGAAGTGATTACCGGAGCCCAGCGATCCCATCTGTGGAATGCCGCGCTCTTTCGCCCGGTCCGGTACCGCATCGGCTCGCGCCAAGGGCATACATCCCCCATCCTCGGTACGCAGGAGGTCATCCTCCGTCGCATAGCCGTTTCTCTTCGCCCAGCGACCGCCCTCCTCCAGAACTTGGTTCATGTCCTTCCACGAGAGCTTTACAGCACCATCCCCACCCAGACCGCTCGGGCAATTGCGGTTAATCGTCGTGGCAAGCTCATCCAGGTAGGGCGCGACCTCCTCAAGATCCAGTGTTGAAGCGAGCATGCGCACGCCGCAGTTGATGTCGTAGCCGACGCCGCCCGGCGAGATGATGCCGTCCTCGTAATCGAAGGCCGCGACGCCGCCGATGGGGAAGCCATACCCCTGATGCATGTCCGGCATTGCCATCGCGTACTTCACGATGCCCGGCAGCATCGCCACGTTCACCAGCTGCTCAATCGAGCGATCGCCAAAAGCGTTGTCGAAGATCTCCCGATTGCCGAAAATCCGCGCCGGAACCTTCATCCGCTCGTCATAGTCCTTCGGCAGCTCCCAAATATACGGATCGAGCTGTCGGAAATCCTGCTTGGTGACCATAGGACCCTCCCATCGTTCCCAGCCAACACAGCCCACTCACCACACACCGTGGCCGCAAAGGCTCGCACCACGGCGCCAACTAGATGTCAAACACGATCTCAGTCACGTAGCCCCCAGGCCGTCGGATGACCTCCAGGTTGTGAAAGGTCGTCGCCTTGATGTGCGCCTGATACGCGCGCACCGGTCGACCGACTACCGTCGCCTTCAGCCGCGTCTCTGACAGCGCGTTAAACTCGAAGCTCGTAAAGACTGCCCGCTCGCGCTCGTGAAGATAGAGCAACTCATTTAGCCAGTCGACCAACAGGGTCTCGAGATCCAAGGTGCTGAGATCCACGCTCTGGACGACAGGCTCGCCCTCACCGGCGACTGCCGCCAAGGAGAACATCGCCCCAGCCGCCGTCGCAAACAAGTCCCTCAGATCATCGCCCCACACACGAACCGCCACATCCGCCGTGTGCTCGACCTCTTCCCAGCGTCCCATGGTCGTCACCGCGCCACAAAGCGCTCAACCAGAAAAGCCGCGATCCCATGCATGTCGTCAAAGCCGAAAACGGGACCATCGACCTCCAGGTCCTCGACGTCACTCACCCAACCTACATGGTTCGCCAGCCCGGGGATCGGATGCGGATCGCACGCCCGCCGGATGACCTCGAGCTTCGGGTAGCGACTTCGCTTGTACCCCTCGAGGAAGATCACGTCGACCCCGTGAATGTCACCCAGTATGGCAGCCAGCTCGGGCTCACCGGCGTACCGGTGCGTGTGGACGACACGATCCTGCGCGACGAGCGTGACGTGCCGCGCGCCAGCCTCCCACAGGCGGCGTGTGTCCGTCCCCGCCACGTCAGTCTCGACCTCGTGGACCGGCGAGTGCTTGACCACGGCCGCCTCGATCCCCTCGGTTTCTAAGATGCAGAGCACCTTCTCAAGCAGCGTCGTCTTCCCGCACCCCGACCGCCCCACCACCGCAATCACCGGCACGGCGCTGGGGGACACGTGCCCTGTTTGGTTCGAGTTCCTATTGTTCATAGCGCTCCAGAAACGCCCGCGCGCGTGCATAGACCTCACGCGGTGTCAGCTCCGTCGTGTCAATGTAGAGGTCGCAGTGCTGGCGCGCGTGCGCCAGCCGAATCTCGCGCTCCGCCTGCCACCAGGATGACGGGCGCTCAAGCCCCTCCCGCTGCGCCGCCACCACCGGATCGACATCCAGATAGATCAACACATCCGGGTTGCCGATGCGTTGCCACATGTCCGGTGCCGCGGCATGCTCTTGCATGATCTCCTTCACCGTGTAGCTCGCTTCACGCAGTCGGTCGACGAGCGTGGTCTTACCCGACGAGCAGGGACCGACGACGCCGATGATCACAGCTCACACCCCAGAGACGGCTGCTGGCGCCGGACCCCGTCAAGCGTCCGGGACGGGCATCTCGACCCGCATGCGGCGCGGCCCTGTCGGCGGCCCCGATTCGGCGTGCAGCGCCACCACACTGATGTCGTCAACGGGCCGGCCACCGTCCAGCTCCATCGCGCGCTCGAAGAGGCCATTAACCAGCACCTCGACCGAAGCCGCTTCCTGCCACAGATCCTCCACAACCTCGGGGATGCTCAGGCTTCCTCCGGTTCGGCTGCCGGCGTGGATCAGGCCGTCGGTACATGCAACGGCCAACAGTCCCGGCTCCAACACCACGTGTTCCACCGCTGGACGGGTCGAGCGATAAAAGCCCAGCGACGGCGTCTCCATGTCGAGACCGATCACGTCACCGCCCGGCGACCGAAGAAAGACCGGCGAGTTCCCGCAGCGTGTGATCACCAATGTGCGACTGTCAAGCTCTACCGAGAGGATCACCAACGTCGCCGAGACCCTGCCGTGGCGCTGGGCATAGAGCATATCATTGGCCGCGCGTGCAGCCGCGCCGTCCCGCACTCCTTCAGCGATGTCCGAGATGACCTTGCGCACCACCTGGATGCCGACGGCTTTCGCGCCACGACCGGAGCTCTGGCCATCCACCAACACCAGTGACAGACCTCCCCGAGGCCGCTCGATCATCTCGAGGGTATCCCCGCTCTCGCGCACGGCCCACTTGTGAATCTTGCTGGCGGCAACCGACAGATACATCCTTGGCTCACGTCTCCGACGCGTCGCCGGGCGTCTCGTCAGGTGAGGATTCGGGCACCACCTGACGCCTGCCGCTGATGGCGCCGGGCAGGATGCGCACCTCTACGCCCTCGGCAAGCTTGAGCCGCGCGAGGTTCTCATCGAAGTCAAGGTAGGTCAGCTCGCCCAGTAGCCCCCCGATGGTCATCACACTGTCGCCGACCTGCAGCTCCTCCTCACGCTTCTTCCGTCGCCGCCGCGCCATGATCTGTGGCAAAAAGACGAAGACGCCCATCGCCACGATCAAAATCACCCAAAAGCCCCACTGTTGGTCAGGCATGGCCCCTCCCGGGATGTTCAAATTATGGTTGGATTATGGTAGATACCTACTTAGATTATACAGGGCGAGCGTGGGCAAAACAAGCGTGAACGCGCGCCGGTGACGTCTCGCGACGGAAGCGACCGCTCGTAGGGAAGCGCGCCCGAGCGGATAGGGACCCCCTTCCCACGCCGAACTGCATCTGCTGCATCGCTGGATTTGACGGTCTATACGATCGGCATTACAATATGTTTGATTGCACTGCTGGCGGGCAGTGTCACCACCGACCGCCCCCCACCGCACCCTAGCCGATCCCTAGTCCAGGAGATGGGAGGATCCTCGCCAGCCTGAGTGTGATACGGCTTGGTACTCTGTGTGCCAATGAAGATTGGACAACTCTGCTCGATAATTGAAGGTACAATCACGAGCAGAGGAGTGAGCACAAATGACAGTTGACGAGAACGATCGTCCAGAAGCAACAGAGCCTGAAGTACGATCTACGGCGGTGCGGCGCCACTTCAGTGCGCCAGAGAAAGCCCGCATCTTGGAAGAAGCGGATGCGTGTACCCAGCAGGGCGAGATCGGCGCGTTGTGTCGGCGCGAAGGGATATACACGTCGTACCTGAGTCGCTGGCGCCGGGAACGCGACCGTGGCCAGTTGGAAGCGCTGAAGGGACGCAAGCCCGGACCCAAGCCCCGGGCGGATCCAAAGCTGGCTGCTGAGAACGATGCCTTGCGGAAGGAAAATGACCGCTTGCGTGCCCGCCTGGAGCAAGCGGAGACCATCATCGAGGTCCAAAAAAACTCTCCGAACTGCTTGGACTGGCGACGCCGACGTTCAAGAGCACCGACAGCGCATGATCACCACTGCGGAGGATCCTCGATGCGGCGCGCGGGGCGTTGCCCGGCACCGGATGGGCGATCTGGCTCCTCGGTGCGGAGACGCAGCAGCCGGTCTGTCGGCTGGCGACCAGCCTGGATGTACAGCACCCACCGGATGATCGAGATCCCTTCGTGAAGAGCGTTGTCGCTCAGGCGCTGAGGCAGGGGCGGATGCTCTACATCCCTGACGTGAGGAGCGACGCTCACCTTGACAGCGACGCTGCCGACCGGAAAGCGGGCGCGGCCAGCAAAGTCGTTGGCTCGCTGCTTTGCGCGCCGCTGAAGCTGCCGCCGAGTCCGCGACGTGCGGCGCCCAGCGACGCCATCGGAGCGCTCGTGGTGACGCACGCCGACACCCACGCCTTCGAGCCACGTCACACGGCTATGCTCGACGCGATGGCGGCATCGGCTGCGATTGCCAGCGAGAATGCCCAGCTCTACACCCAAGCCCAGCGTGACCTCAAAGAGCACGCACAGGTCGAACGGGCACTTCGACAGAGCGAGACCTATTACCGAACGCTGATCGAGACCTCGCCGGCCGGCATTGTCGTTACCGACCTCGATGGTACGATCACGATGTGCAACCAGCTTCTTCTCGAGCTTCACGGTTACACCAGCCAGCTAGAGCTCTTGGGCGCCCACTATCTCACCCTGATCGCACCGGAGGAGCGTGCCGACGTCTTGGCCGTTCGACGGCGAATTCTATCGGGCAGGGCCTTGCGCGAGAAAGAGCGCACGATGCTGCGCAGCGATGGTTCCACCTTCTCCGCCGAGATCGCTGCTTCGCTTATTCCCGATGCACACGGCCAACCTGCGGGCGTGGTCGCCTTCATCCAGGACATCAGCGATCGCTTAGAGGCGGAGCGGGCCACTCGGCGGCACAACTACGAGCTCCGCATCCTGAACAAGATCGCGATCGATATCAGCCAGGCGCACGACATGCGCCAACTGCTCGAGCAGGTGATCCACAACCTGCTGGACAATGCCATCAAGTACACGCCCGCTGGTGGTCGCATCGTCGTACGCGCGGCGGCGTCCACCCCTCATAGTGAGCGCCAGCGCAGAGTTCTGATCAGCGTCGAGGACACAGGCATCGGCATTCCATCCGAGGAGCTGACCCTGATCTTCGAGCGCTTCTACCGTGTCTCCAACAAGGATGGGAAGGAGGCGGTGGAGCTCGCGGCGGAGACACAGCCCGACCTGATCCTGCTCGACATCATGCTCCCTCACCGAGACGGCTATGCGGCCTGTGAGGAGATACGGCGCTTTTCAAGCGTGCCGATCATCATGCTGACGGCCTTGGGCCAGAC
Organism: Anaerolineae bacterium; assembly: GCA_049974845.1. Classification (GTDB taxonomy): domain Bacteria; phylum Chloroflexota; class Anaerolineae; order B4-G1; family SLSP01; genus PWVB01. Next base: position 28,748 of record JBNGCP010000041.1, read on the forward strand.
TGAGGACGTGGTGAAGGGGCTCGATGCCGGTGCCGCTGACTATATCTCCAAGCCGTTTAGCGGGCAGGAGCTCCTAGCACGCATCCGCGCGCGGTTGCGCAGATCGGGTCTCGAACGCGACAACACGGCGTCTGTCTGCGAGGTGGGCGACATTACGCTCGATCTCGTGGGTCACCGGCTCTGGGTGCGGGGCGAGGAGGTCCACCTCACCCCTACCGAGTTCCGGCTACTCGCCGAACTCGTCACCCACGCCGGGCGCGTACTGGTCCCATCGCACCTTCTCGAGCGCGTCTGGGACACCGACGAGGATGAGCCCCATCTACTCTGGCAAGCCATTCATAGGTTGCGTCAGAAGATCGAGCAGGATCCCGCGAATCCCCAGCATATCCAGACACGACCCGGGATCGGCTATATCTTTCTAGCGGAGGAGAGTGAATAAAGGAGAGCGCGATGGAGCAACAACCGGCATCCCAACCTCTGCTCACGGCAGAGACGGACATCGAGGTCAGCCTGGATCAGGCCCGTGCCTGGTTTCTGTCGCTGGCCGATCACCCCGAGCGCTATCAGTTCGCAACCCACGCCGGGTTCACCTTCACGCAGGGACGATTCGGGGAGCCGGGCGCTCGCTTTGAGACGGAGGAGCGCTTCCACGGGATCCGCCTCACGCTGAAGTTCGAGCTGATCGATGTCGAGGAGACACGGTTCGTCTTCCACGTTCTGGAGCCGGTCACCGACATCTGGGGCTACTTCGATCTGACGCCCGTCGATTCGGAATCCACGCGTCTCTGCCTAGGCGTGGGAAGTGATGTGAAGGCAAAGCGCTTGCTGTTACGTGCGCCCCTCGTGCGCGGAGCGGTCCACGGCCAAATCTCGCGTGAGGTTGACCACATCAAGCGTTCAATGGAGTCCCTCTATCAGGAGGAGACCTGGGCCTCCTGATAGAGACGGGGGCAGGGCCAACCCTCTGAGACACACATTGAGATCACACTACCGGGAGGCGATATGGGTTTCCTAAAGAAGATCGTGGATGCGCTCTTCGGGTCTGCTGAGGGTGAGATGCGCGACAAAGAGGGGATCTACCTCTACATCAAATGCGACCGGTGCGGCGCTCCGGTGCAGGTGCGCGTCGACAAGCGGCACGATCTGCAACGAGACTACGACAGCGGCGGCTATGTACTGCGCAAAGAGATCATGGACGGGACCTGCTTCAGCCTGATGCAGGCCACCGTTCGCTTTGATCCCGGCTATCGTGTCGTCGAGCGCGAGATCGAGGGGGGCGAGTTCATCACTTATGAGGAGTTCCGGGCGCTGACCAAGCCCCAGGTTGAGCGCGAGGAGCTCACCGAGGAGGCTTAGCGCGCCCGCCGCGGACGCCGGCCGGCAGCCAAGGGCCGCAAATCAGGGCCATCGCGGCCGTGCGTCGTCGTCCCGTATCGGGCCGTCCGCCTCTCAGTCGGAGAGATCCAGCGCGTACCAGAGCGCCGTGGCGCCGATGTCCGAATAGGCCCCGATCGCAGCGCGCAGGCTGTCCAACGTGAGATCGTCGCCCGCAAGGTAGTGCTCGCCCACAACGACCGCCGGGGTGATCCCGATCATCTCAGGCGAAACCCCCAATCGCTTCCCGAGCGCCTCCGCCAACTCAAGGTTGTCGGCCATATCCCGCTCCTCGAAAAAGAGCTGGGGGTAGACGCCTTGGAGGTAACGCAGATCGTAGCGCGTGCGGTCGCACGTATCGTCGCACTCGCTCTCGGTCAAGTAGAGCGCGAAAATCGGATCAGGCGACTCGCAGACGACGCTCTCCGTGCCCGTGACACACGGTTCCACCTCGGCGACGCCCGGACCAAAGGGGCTGTCTGTCACCTCCTCCGTCTGCTCGGCCTCAATCCCCTCAAGCGCATCCACGCTCGGCCAGGCGTTGCCGCCAGCTCCGTAGACGCAATCCAGATAGGGGAGCAGCTCCTGTTCAACGGCGGATACGCCGGTCAGGTACTTGTCCCCCACAACCACCGTGGGCACTTCCCACCGCCCGGCCTCGCCGATCAGCGCTTCTTCCGTGGCCACGAAAGCCTCATAGCCAGAAGCCTCATCGATATCCACGAGCTTCAGCATCAGCGCATCGCCACAGCGTGACTTCAGGGGATCGATGATGTCGGTCAGGATCTCCTCGCAGTGCCCACAGTCCTCGGCCTGAAAAACCACGATCCGCGCCACAGCGCCATCAGGCACGGTCAGGTCGTCCGGTGTCACGACACGACTGCACCCCGTGACAATCAGGAGCAGCCATACGGCCACCATCCCACCGGCCCGACGTACCGATCCTAGCCCAGACCGCCGTTTCTTGACACCTCGTCTCATCACTTTATCCCCCACGATCCTACCAACGGTAAAAGCTCCACAGATTGAAGGGGGAGTGGTCAACTTCCGATCTCGCTACGGTACGGCGCCATCATCTGGTGGGGCATCAGGAGCCTTACGGACCACCACCCAGTAGTTCGGCGAGACCTTTACGACCGCCACCTCCGTGTCCCCACGCGAAAACATCGCTCTCAAGTCAACAGCGCGATGAAAGTGGCTGCGCATCAACAGGACGCGCTCCCCCAGCGCGATAAGTTTCACCCAGAAATGCTCGATGTCAGGCTCCTCAACCACGAGTCGGCCACCGGGGGCCAGAACCCGCAACAGCTCCTCGACGCCGGCAACCTGGTCGCGGAAGTGGTGAAAAGTATCGACGGCCACGATTTTGTCGAAGCTGTCCGACGCAAAGGGCAACGCCTCGACCGCGCCCTGGCACGGGATTAGCGCGTGCTTCTCCCCAGCCTCGATCAGCATGCCGCGAGACACGTCCAGCACCCATGTCTCGTCCACGCTTGCACGCAACTGCGTGGCGACACGGCCGGTCCCGCCGCCCACATCCAATAAGCGATCTGTCGGCCGCAGATCCGCCAGTTGTCGCAGACGCTGTGGGGCCGGCGTTCGCATCACACGATCATAGATCGGTGCCAGGAGACCAAAGTGGTCGAAGGAGCTCAGCCAGTTCCGCCCCATGGCAGCCCCTTCTCCTGACGCGGACAACCTAGCATCCTCCGCCATCTCACAAACACGCTGTTACCCCTCCTAGTTCGCGCCGCGCCCTCTGATGGAGCACTCGACCATTCTAGCGACACGCGTGCGTTCGTCAAGGCTATGTCAAGGCTATGACGCACCCCGAAGCCCCGTGGCGGCGTCTTTGCGCCAATGCGGAAGCACGGTAGAATGGTTGCCGCCAGGAGATCGTGAACGGCCTACGCCGAGTTGGGTGCGCGAACGAGGTGCTATGGAACTAAGAGACATCACAAAGATCCTCATACGCTGGTGGTGGTTGGGCATGATTCCGGTTCTGGTGGTGATCATCGTGCTGGCGATCAGCTATCAGCCGCCGGTCATGCCCTATCAGGTCGTATTGAGATTCACCGCCGGGGGAGAGCCTGCCGACCGGCTATCGCCTGACTACGATCGTTACTACGCCTGGTTGGCCTCCGAGTACGTGGCCAATGGCCTTGCAGACCTGGCCGTCACCAGCCGCTTTGCCGCGGACGTTGCCGAGCGCCTGAGCCGCGACGGCCTCGAGGTGGCGCCCCAGGCAATCCAGGCCTCGATCAGGACCGACAATGCCCAGTCGGTGATGGTGCTCTACGTAACCTGGCCCACCGCGGCAGAAGCGGTGGCCATCGCCCAAGCCGTGGGCGACGAGCTGCTGGAGAAAAGCCCTAACTACTATCCCCAGATGGAC
>JBNGCP010000042.1:0-2363 GCA_049974845.1 Anaerolineae bacterium
GCCGACGTGCTGCAGATCAAGCAGCTGGCCTTCCCAAATATCTAGCACAAGGCCCTCGTAGGAGGAAGGATAAAGGGGCAATCAGGCGTGCGAGCGTAGACCAACCACAAGGTGGCGATGGGTCACAGCGAGAGATGGAGTATACTGGGAGGAGGATACGCACTAGAACGGCGGCGCGATCACGGCGGCGCGAAACGAATCTGGATACGGGCGTCTAGCATGGACTGGATTACCCGGGGATGCAGACGTAGATTGCGCCAAGCTTCAAGCAACCGGAAAGCGATGTTCTTGGCAGAACCGACGCCTTTCGGGAAGGCGCGGCGGAAGAGGCTGCCGCGTTGGATGAGTTGAGCTAGCAGATGCGCGATCTGCAGCAACAAGTAGAAGATCTTGCTAGCAGTGGGATCTTCACTGTAGCGGTGTTCGAGTGCGTATCCTCCGTTTTTCTGCACGTTGAAACCCTCATTTTCGATCTTGCAGCGTAGGCGTCCTCCTTGGTTAGCTAATGCAATCACATTGTTAGGCGTAACCTTGAAACTGGTGACCCATTTGAAGCGGCTCGTCTTGTCCGGCTGCGCCTTCGCCGGTTTGGTCTCCAAGCACTGGATCACAGCCACCGTGTGTTCAATGTTGTCAGCGTCGACGTAGGCAATGTCATTCACCCAGCGCAAGTCCTGCTTGATCTCAAACTGCCCCCCCCCGTCTCAAACAGCAGGCGCTGGCGGGGTTCCAACTCGCTGAGCACCGCGAACTCCGAATTGATGTAGGGAATGTCGGCATCTTGGAGGACGACCACGTACTGCCACTGATAGCGTTCGCAGAGGGAGAAGGTCGGTCCGCCAGCGTACAAGCCGTCCAAGGTCAAGCAAATGGGCAGCCGCGGAAAGCGCGCCTTCAAACGACGCATCAGGCGATAGAAAGCCTTGAGTTCACAATCTCGTTTCGTGGGATGCTCGCCGGGGTTCTCGATGAATTCGGTCATCAGAGAGAAGGCCCAGCCCGAGGGGGTGACTAACTTGGCTTCCAGCACAGGATGATAGTAGGTCGTGTGGCCGTGGTGAGTACGCGTCAGGCACTGCGGACAATGGCGCTCCGCGTAAGTGAGAAAGCCAGTGCCATCGACGGCGACCAGATAGTAGCGGTCGAGGAGCCGCTCCGGATAGAGGAGCTTGCGCCGGATCAAGGTGGCGGTCATGGTGGAGACCACGTCTTGGACTTCGGCGACCTCACTGCGAGCAAACGCGTAGTTGAGGGTGTCGCCGTGAGGACATTTGGGCACCTGAAGCCACGCTTGATACTTGGCTGTGGAGGGGCCGTTCTCGCGTAGCATGGCGGCAATTTGGCGCCGCGCCCCCAGACGGAGCAGAAACATCAAGACGCCGGCGGCCATCAGGGTCCACAGGGGATATGTCAGGCGCGCCGGGTCGCGGCGGTCGGTGAGGGACCCGAACAACTGCGCAAAGCTACCAAAGAAATGGCTCACGGTAACAACCAAGGCCTTGAAGAGCGCCCGTTGCGCGGCCACGTCAGGGTCCGTCGCCTCAGGGGTAGACTGCAGGAGTTCTGTGTGCCAATTGCGATTGCCCGGCCCACCATCCAGGCGACCGGCACAATAGGCACCTACATAGTTAGAAGGGCCCTCAAGCTTACCACGCCTAGGCCTCGTAGCGCGCCACCGGCCCATCTCGGCACGCAAGCCAGCCACCCACCGGATGGGATGGCACCTCGCACTCGCCGCAAAGCCCCAGCCCGCAGCGCATCTGCGCTTCCCAAGACAGCTGATGGCGGAGCCTGTGCCGACGGCAAAGCTCCTCAAGAGCCTCCAGCATAGGGACGGGACCACAGGCGAACACTTCGACGGGCCGGCGCGCGTCGATCACCGACGCCGCAAGCTCCGTCACCAGACCGGCCTCACCCGCCGTTCCATCTTCAGTGCTCACGAGGACCGAGGCGCCACTCCGCTCGAAAGCCTCGACCAGGAGAAGGTCCCGGCGCGTCTGCGCGCCGATCAACACCTCGACCGCAGCGCCGGCGTCGATCGCTCGGCGGGCCAGGAAGTGCAGCGGCGCCACGCCGTAGCCGCCGCCGACCAACAACAGGCGCTTCCCGCGCGGAGAGGTGGGGAGTTGGTAGCCGTGCCCCAGCGGGCCGCGAATCCAGACCTTGTCGCCGATCTCTCGAGACTGCAGCGCCTCGCTGAAGGGTCCCACCGCCACCACGGTGAGGGCCAGCGGATCGGCAGCGGCGACACTATAAGGCTTCTCGTCCACTCCCGGCAGCCAGACCATCACAAACTGACCGGGCTCCGCCGGCAGAGCCCGATCAAACACCAACGTCTTCGTACGGTAATTCTCGCTTCGAAG
>JBNGCP010000042.1:2463-5673 GCA_049974845.1 Anaerolineae bacterium
CCACGGCCTGCCGGACCTCGGCCACGCAACGAAGCGCGATAGGTTTCAGCGCCGGGCCGGAGATCCCCCCCTCCCGGTTTGAGAGGACCGGGCGCCCGGCCTCAGCGTCGATCACCAACCCAGGCATCGTGTTAATCGCCGTGATGGCGTCGGCGCCCGCCTCGACGACAGCCGCGGCGATCCGACCGATATTGGGAACGTTGGGCGCGAGCTTGATACTGACGGGGATGCCATCGACGGCCTCCTTGACGGCAACCGTCACCTCGACAGCGCTCTGAGCATCGACCGCGAAAGGGGTGCCAAACTCGTCTGCGACGTTGGGGCAGGATATGTTCACCTCGATCATATCCGGGTCTGCTGCGGCGACGATCCGCGCGACATCACCGTACGCCTCGGCAGTCTCCCCAAAGATGCTGGCGATCAACGGCACACCCAGGGGACGCAACAACTTCTGCGCCTCAACCAGCATCTCGGCCTCTTCGGCCGCACCGGGGTTACTGAGCCCGATAGCGTTGATCACGCCGTGCCCCCAGTCGAGGGCCACCGGGTTGGAATGCCCAGCGCGCGGCGCGGGCCCGCAGCTCTTCGCCGTGACCGCCCCCGCTCCAGCCCCAGCAGCGCGGGCCAGAAGCGTCGCACTGGTGCCCAGAACCCCCGAGGCCAGGATGATCGGATTCCGCAGATGCAGCCCGAGGAGATCGCAGGTGAGATCAACGTCGCACATCGGCGTGTCCCATCATGAAGCGAGGTACGCCTGCACGCGCGCGTGAGTCTCAGCATCGATCTTCCCCACCTCCTTTAGCGCGTCGACGATACTGCGTAATGTCAGGACAGCGTGGAGTCTATAGCCTGCCTCATCCAACCGCGCGCGCCCGCCCTGCTCACGGTCAACGAGGACCACGACGTCTCGGATCTCCAACCCCGCGGCTTCCATCGTCGAGATCGCCGCCAGCAAGCTGCCCCCGCTTGTGACCACGTCCTCAATCGCCACAGCGACCTGGCCTGGCTCGAAGGAGCCCTCCACGGCCTGGGCCGTGCCGTAGTCCTTGATCTCCTTTCGCGGATAGATCATCGGACGCTTCAAGCGAAGCGCGATGGCCGCCGCAGCAGGAAGCGCCGCATAGGGAACCGCCGCCAACCGGTCGAAGGACAGGGGCGCTAAGAGCTCGCTGTAGGCCTCGACCACGCGCTGAAAGAGCTCTGGATAAGAAATAACCCGACGCAGATCGACGTAGATGGGGGAGGAGCGGCCTGACGCCAACGTGAACTCACCGAATCGGATGCACCCGGCCTCGAAGAGCGCCAACGCGAGCTCACCGTCGTACCCATCCCGATATCGGTTGATCCGCGCACGGATCTCCAGCGCGGCCTCGCGCGGCGAGTCGGCATAGAGCACGCCGCGTGAGACGGGCACGATCACGCCCCGTCCCCGACCGTCAAGGCTAGCCGCAAGGGCTGCGGCCAGGTCGCCGCCCTGCGCACCGATCCCCGGGGCAAGCAACCATCGGTCCGGCGCCAACTCGCGCACGCGCTGCAGAGCCTCGACCTGGGTCGCACCCACCACGAATCCCACCTCCGCAGCAGTACCCCATCTCTGGCCTTGCCGGGCGATATGTTCATAAAGCGGGATATCGCCATGAAGCTGGATCTCGGCGGCCGAGGGGTTGGAGGTATGACAGAGTAGAAAGACAGCCTTGCCCTCATACGCCAGGAAAGGCACGACGCCATCTCGACCTAGATAGGGGTTCACAGTGATGGCATCGGCGCCCCAGACCTCGAAGGCGGCCCTGGCATATGCTTTCGCCGTGTTGCCAATGTCACCACGCTTGGCATCGAGGAGCACTGGTATGCCCGCAGGGATAGCATCGACGACCTCCTTGAGCGCGGTTAGCCCCTCCGGCCCCGCCTGCTCGAAAAACGCGAAGTTCGGTTTGTAGCAGCAGACTAGATCCTGCGTCTGCTCGATAACGTTTAGGCAGAAAGCCCGCAGACGTGCGTCTTCAGACTCACCACGATGAAAGGAAGCTGGCATGCGGGCCGGATCAGGATCCAGGCCCACACAGAGCAGCGAGCCATTGGCCTCGATCGTTTGATTCAGCTTTTCTACGAAGCCCTTCACCATCATCACCTCCGAGTTATGCACATGAATTCCAAGACGGTATCCGCGCCGATGCGTCCTGCCTCGCGCAGCCGGAGCCTAAGCCCGCCCCAGGACGGCAGCCAGCAGCGCCATCCGCACGTACATACCGTTTCGCACCTGCCGGAAATAGGCCGCCCGAGAATCGCCGTCCACAGCCGGATCGATCTCACCGACGCGGGGTAGAGGGTGGAGCAACGCCATCGTCGGTTTGGCGCGACGCATGATCTCCGGCGTGATCTTGTAGTAATCTTTGACCTCATCGTATTGCGCGGGGTCGCTGAAGCGCTCCTTCTGGACCCTCGTGACGTAGAGCACGTCGGCGTGCTCGATCACATCCGCCACATCGTGGGTCTCGCGCACCTCGATCCCGCGGTCGATGAGCTGGTTCATCAGGGCCATCGGCAGCCGCAGGATCTCCGGAGAGACGTACCGCAAGCTTACGTCGTACTGCATCAACAGGCGGGTGAGAGAATGAACGGTGCGACCATAGCGAAGGTCCCCCACCATTGCCACCTTGAGGTCGTCGATGCGTCCCAGCTCCTCTCGAATCGTGAAGAGATCGAGCAGGCCCTGGGTCGGGTGCTCACCGATGCCGTCCCCCGCGTTGATCACGGGCACCGTAGCTGCTTCCGCCGCAATCTGTGAAGACCCCACCTCTGGATGGCGCAGCACGATCACATCTGCGTATTGCTCCAGCGTCCGAACCGTGTCGGGCAAGCTCTCGCCCTTGCTGACGCTGCTGAATTGAACACCCTGCGTGATCGGGATCACGCCCCCCCCAAGGCGTTCCATAGCCGCGATGAAGGAAGCGCTGGTGCGCGTGCTCGGCTCATAGAAGAGGCAAGCCAGCACGTAGCCCTTGAGCAGATCACAGCTTCCCTTCCGCTCAACCATCTCGCGCATCTCGTGGGCGCGATGGAAAATGTAGGACAACATCCCGCGATCGAACTGATCCACCGAGATCACGTCCTGGCCCGTCATACCATTGCGATGCGCGGTCTCGGGTTCCCTCTCTTCAAGGTCAAACAGCTTCGGCAGATCCTTTACGTAGTCCATCGTCTCTTTCCTCC
>JBNGCP010000042.1:5773-9430 GCA_049974845.1 Anaerolineae bacterium
CCACCTCCGTCCACGTCTCCGGCTGCTTCGGGAGCTTGAAAATGCGGCGGGGAGTCGTGAACATCAACTCGACCAACCGATCGAGCGACAGGCGTTCATCGACAACCGCCGTCAACATCAAGGGCACGGCGGTCTCAAGCCCGGGCACGCCCGGTGGCGGATCATCCAACCGTTTCTCCGCCAGCGTATGAGGCGCATGATCGGTCGCCACACAGTCAATGAGATCCAGATGAGTCCATAGCGCATCGACATCAGCCTGAGACGCCAGAGGAGGACGCATGTCCCCGAGCGGGCCGAGCCGCCGCGCATCCGCTTCTGTCAGGAAGAGATGATGCGGCGTGACCTCACAGGTGACCGGTAGTCCCTGACGCTTGGCCTGAGCGATCAAGAGGATCTCCTCGCGACGGCTGACGTGACAAATATGGACGGATCGCCCAAATGCAGCAGCCAGACCTATGCCGACGGCGACGCTCTTGCCCTCAGCATGCAACGCAATCGGCTTCTCGAAGGGCCAGACCTTGAAGCACCTCAGCAACGTGAGCAGTCCGTCGACGCGCAGAGGTCCGTAGGTCTGGTCCATATAGAGCTTCAGTCCCACCGCCAGCTCACCAAGCCGGGGAAGAGCATCCAGGTGATCGGGCGCTGCGCCGGCATAGTGATACACGTCGCAGAGGGCCTCGTTCTGGACAAGTGCCTGCACCGCAGCAAGCGCCTCAGGCGTGACGAGGGGTGGATTGGTGTTGGGCATCGCCAGAACGCTGGTGAAACCGCCAGCCACAGCGGCAGCGGTGCCGCTGCGAACGTCCTCTTTGTGCTCCCCTCCGGGAGCCCGGAGGTGAACATGGACGTCAATCAAGCCCGGTAGCCTCACATAGCCGCGTTCTGCCATAAGCGTGATCACCGGATTCGGGCTTGACCCCGAACCCGAACGATGATACCGCAGAATCCCAGAATGACAAATGGCAACGGCCCCAACGAGATGTCGCGGCGCGGCATGAGTCGTCTTGGCTACTCCAGTTCCTCGGGCCCAGAATAGGGGGTATCAAATCCCTCAGAGTAGCTCTTCATATCCAGGACAGGAGAGCCATCGAGCGCATCCAATCCCAAGACAGTCAGCACGTTCTCCTCGACCGCCACGACCCGCACAGTCGTGAGCCCTATAGGATTCGGCCGGGCCGGACTGCGCGTCGCAAAGACGCCGCGCAGCGGACGATCCAGATCGCCACGAGGATGGACCTGAAGCACGTCGCGTGACGCACGATGGAAGAAGCTCAGGATCACCAGATCGCTTCCGGGCTTGACGCCCAGGAGCGCGTCGGCATAGGCCGGGTGAACGACAATGCGCACGGTCTCCGAGCGCAGCTTCGGGATCGCCTCGGCCCCGGTAGGCTGCGCCGCTTCCCGCCTCACGTAGCCAATGGGCACCATGACAATAGGCTCTGGTGCGAAAGGGTTCCGCTTGTCCACCGACTCACCTCCATGCTTGCACCTATCCATCCTGGCTCACGCACACCGAACCCAAATCGGCGAGCTCCAGGCCCACTGATCATTCTGCTGCCGCACCCGAAACGTGTAGGCGGTCGACGGGCTGTTGGCCGGCGCCGGGTCGACACAGCTCCCGCTCCACGCCAGCTCTGACCACCTCGGGGCACGATGAAACCGGTAGGCCGGGGAGTCGATCTTGCCCAACCGCCCGGCAAAGGCCCCCTCAAGCAAGCGCCGGAGGGGGACCGTCTCTCGACGACCGTTGATCTCGGCCCAGACGTGGGCCCTCACCGGCATCTCGACGTCGAGACAGATGGCCTGCGTGGCCGGCGTCACGTTGTTGGGATTGCCAAGGGTCACCGTGTGGAATTGAACGCTGCGCTCGTCCTCGGGCTCCCAATGCGACCAGTGGCCATAGCCGCGGGTCTCGGCAGTAACCTCGGTAGGCGCAACGAGCTCAGGGCCGCGGAACCGCGGCTCGACGGAGAGGATGCGCCCCTCTGAAATACCGAGGTGAACATCCCAATCGACCCGCTTCCCGCGCGTGCCCCAGCCCACCTCGAACGTCAGCTTCGTCCGAAGTGACGGTTCCTCCTCGACCTCCGGCACGTCCCTCTGAGACCAACGCCGCAGCAGTCTGCCGTCTCTGAGCACGTCGACGTAGTCCAGGGGCGCTCCACCGACCACACGAAACGCAATCTCGCGTTGGCCCCTACAGGGCAAGACGGCACCCATTGGCGCGTCGTTGAGCGAGACATGAAGCACAATGCGGTCCCCGGTGAGCGCATAGGTGCGCCGCGCAGAGAGCGCTTCCCAGATGGCCGCTCGCGTCTTGGCCGAGGCCCAGAGCCCCGTCCGACCGTGCCCGTAGCTCCCGGGATGAGCACTGTGATGATCAGTCGAGCCGATCACGCCAAAGACGTGACCCTGGTCGAGCCCGTACTGCATAGTGCTCTCGTGATCCGCTGGCCCCATAGAATGCAGGAAGGGACGCGGCCCCTCGTCTGCGGTGCTGCACCCATGCATGGAGATGATCTCGACCACCGGGGCGATATCAGGATCGAAGGTAGTCCAGTTAATGCCCCGCTGACCACGTTTGTAGGCAATGTGGTGCGGGAAGGCCATCACGCGCACGCCCTGCCGTCTCAACGCGCGCAACCGCTCGTGAAGGTCTTCGAGTCCCATGACATCGAGGATCTCACCCTGCGAACCGCCGTAGAGGATCGTGCGGTCCCCATCGGCACAGCTATGCATCTCAAAGCTGAGGAACGTGACGAACTCACCGTCGCGGTGATAGGCCTCCGTCGTGCGCTGTACGTCCGCCCACACGCGCCGCAACCGGGCGAAGCCCTCTTCGTGGAAATCCACGATGTGCTGAATCGTCTCGTCCGGTGCCGGCATGTCGGGCCAGAGTGCGTGGCCCGTCACCGAGCAGAAATCGAGCTGCTCCCGCGCGTTAAGAAAAGCATCGTCGAGGGATCCATGACCATAGGAAATGCCGCAGTGATTGTGAAGGTCACCGTAGTAGACGTGCAGATCTTGATAGGGAGGCATAGAAGGCTTGGGCCTGCGCTAGGTCAACGCCCGCGCACGGGCCTCCATCTTCTCACGCAACGCCTCGACGTCCTCAGGAACGTAATAGGCGATTATGGCGAAGATGAGCGCGCACATCAGCAGCGTGGACACCGAGACCGCGATAATCGCAGTATGCAGCGAGGCACGCACGGCGATCAACCCCGCCAGCCAGGGTGCCAGCGCCGCGCCGCCGTCCTCCACCAACTTGCGGACGGCCTGCGCGCTGCTGCGCACTTCAGGCAACGTGATATCCGGAACCGTCGCCATGGCATTGGGCGCCGTCGTCGACAGCGCGACACCGGCTAGGGCCAAGAGCACCGTGAAGAGCGTCACATTCCCGACCGGCACGCTCATCGTCATCCAGAGCAGGATCGCGGCGATAAGTGCGCCGAGGCCACCAACGATAGCGCGGCCCCGCGGCGTCCGCTCGAACGCGTAGTCGCTCAGGGAGCCGCCCACGATATAGCCGAGCGAGAGGGCTGCGATCGCGATCAGCATCGTCACCATCGTCTGACCTGGCCCAAATCCACGCTCCACCTCAAGATAGCGGAAGAACCAATAGATGAGCACGTTCCAGGCGAAGACCCCAAAGAATCC
>JBNGCP010000042.1:9530-14530 GCA_049974845.1 Anaerolineae bacterium
ATCCCTAAGCTTCCTGTGATGTAGAAGACGCGCCGCCACCCCAACGCCTGGCCCAGCGCCGTCGCCAGCACCGTGCCCACCGCAAAGCCAATCGGCCCAGACATCTGCATCAGTCCGTAGACCTTGCCGCGGAGCCGTGGCGCGAAGTAATCCGCTAAGAGGCTGTACAGGCCCGGATAGCTCGAGTCGTCGATGCCCGTGGTGGAGCGCGTGACCATAAAGACCGGGAAGGTTGGGGCCAGCGCGTTCAGCCACGTGGTGGCTCCCCAAATAAGGGAGGCCAGGGCCAATAGCTTTGACCTGGCGTAGCGATCGTAGAAATACCCCCACAGCGGATAGAGCACCGATGCCACAACGATCGCCAGGCTGGAGACCGCACCCATCTGCGCCTCGTTGATGCCAAAGTCATCCATAATGGACGACGTCAGCGGACCAATAAGCAGCTTGTCTGCCTGATGGAGCAACAAGAAGAGAAAGAAGACGAAAGCGACATACCAGCGGTATCGTGGTTTCATAGCAGAGAGTATAGATAGGATGTACCATAGGTCAAAGCGCTCGTGTCGAAAGCCACGGTCCCTGCACCCTCGTGAGCTGAGCCCGACGCCACGGCTCCAATTCCTGATCTATGTCAGGCAATGTCCAGGCTACCTCTCCGTTGAAGCGTCACGGGCACCGTGCTATAGTGATAGAACGTTTGGGTCGAACTGGATCTTACACCACCCCAACCGGGGACCAGAAAGGACAAGGCATGGCATCATACCGGATTGAGCACCACCCCATCCTTCCCGTCGCACCCGCCGAGCGGATCACGTTCACCTGGCGCGGCGAGAGGCTACAGGCCAAGCAGGGCGAAACAATCGCTTCGGCCCTCTTCGCCCACGGGATCCGCATCTTCGGCCACCACCCCCGTGACGGTGCCCCCCAGGGCATCTTCTGTGCCAACGGGCAGTGCGCCCAATGCATGGTGTTGGCCGACGGGGTGCCGGTCAAAGCATGTATGACGCCGGTGCAGCCGGGGATGCACGTCATGCCCATCGACGGCCTGCCGTCACTGCCCACCAGGACCTCGCCCCCGGAAACCAAAGAGACGGAAACGATTGAGACCGAGGTGCTGATCCTGGGTGGAGGCCCGGCGGGCATGTCCGCTGCGATCGAGCTCGGCGACGCTGGAGTATCCACGATTCTCGTCGATGACAAAGACCGCCTGGGCGGCAAGCTGGTGCTTCAGACCCACCGTTTCTTCGGATCCGTCGATGCGGTCTACGCCGGCACCCGGGGCATCGACATCGCTCAGAAGCTGGCGGAAAAGGTGCGCGCCCAGCCCTCCGTCAGCGTCTGGCTCGACACCACAGCCTTGGCCGTCTTCAGCGACCAGAAGGTCGGCCTCCTGCGCGGCGACGCCTACGTGCTCGTGACGCCCCAGGTTCTGCTGGTTGCCACAGGGGCGCGCGAGCGCTCCCTCGTCTTCCCGGGGAACACACTGCCCGGCGTTTACGGTGCCGGCGCCTTCCAGACTCTGGTGAACCGTGACCTCGTACGGGCCGCCGAGCGCCTCTTCATCGTCGGTGGGGGCAACGTCGGCCTCATCGCCGGGTACCACGCGCTCCAGGCCGGGATCGAGGTCGTCGGCCTCGTAGAGGCCCTCCCGTCCTGCGGCGGCTACAAGGTCCACGCGGACAAGCTAAAGCGGCTGGGCGTGCCGATCTATACTTCTCATAGCGTCGTGAGCGCCAATGGACAGGACCACGTCGAATCCATCACCATCGCCGCGGTCGATGACCACTTTAACCCACTCCCCGGCACCGAGCGAACCTTCGCCTGTGACACCATCCTGATCGCCGTGGGGCTCAACCCCGTAAACGAGTTCACTGCCAAAGCGCGCGCCTATGGACTCACCGTCTTCGATGCCGGCGATGCCCAGGCCATTGCAGAGGCGTCGGCGGCGATGTTCACCGGTAGGATCGCGGGGCGCAAGGCGGCACAGGCACTGGACCGCGACGTTACCATCCCTGACGAGTGGGGAGAGATGGCCGACGTCCTGCGCTCACCCCCTGGGAAGACCATCGCCCGCCCACTGCCGCAGCGAGAGTCCGGCGTCTTTCCCGTCTTCCACTGCACCCAGGAGATCCCGTGTGACCCGTGCACCGCGGCCTGCCCCCTCGGCCTGATCGAGATACCGCCGGACGCCACGGGCCGTGTCGATATACGTCACCTACCCGTCTTCACCGGCTGCCCTGGGGACAAGGAGTGCGTCGGCTGCGAACGCTGCGTTCTGACGTGTCCGGGTCTCGCCATCACATTGGTCGACTACCGAAAGGATCCAGAGCACCCAACGGTCTCGCTTCCTTACGAATTGGACACGGGCGACCTACAGGTAGGGGATATCGTCGCGGTCGTGGACGTCGCGGGCGAGGTCCTGGGAGAGGCACCGGTCGTCAGCCTGCGGGCCCCGCAGCGCAATGATCATACGACGGTCGTCAGGGTGCAGGTGCCCCGAGCGCACGCCAAGTCCGTCGCCGGGGTCCGGACAACCTCCTCTTGGCCACACAGTCCACTACCGGAGGCCGTCGAGCGCCTGGAGGACGACGCCATCGTCTGCCGTTGTGAGCGTGTCACCGCCGGCGAGATTCGGGACCTTATTCGGAAGGGTTGCCGGGACGTCAATGAGCTGAAGGCGGCGACACGAGCGGGAATGGGTGCCTGCGGGGGCAAGACCTGTACCCGCCTCATCCATCGCATCTTTCGTGAGATGGGTATCCCCGAGGACGAGATCACTGAGGGCACATCGCGACCCCTTTTCGTGGAGGTGCCCCTGGGCATCTTTGCAGGTGTGAATGACCATGACCACTAACTACGACGTGATTGTGATCGGAGCAGGAAGCGTTGGTCTGCCCACCGCGCTGGCCATGGCTCAGGCTGGCGTGAACGTGTTGGTCGTCGACCGCGCCGCCAGTCCGGGCCAGGGCTCTCACAAAGCCGCTATCGGCGGCGTGCGGGCTACCCACTCGGAACCGGCCAAGATCCAGCTCTGCCTCCGCAGCCTGGAGATCTTCCGTACGTGGCAGGAGACCTACGGCCAGGATATCGAGTGGACCGAGGGGGGCTACGTCTTCGTAGCCTACCGTGAGCACGAAGCGAAGACCCTGAAGGAGCTCCTCACGATACAGCAACCCTACGGTCTCAACATCGACTGGCTGGACAAGGACGAGCTGCTCGAAGCGGTCCCCAGCCTGAATCCGAATGGGCTTCTGGGAGGAACGCTCTCACCGGAGGACGGCCACTGCTCCACGCTGCTGGCCGGACACGCCTGCTACGAGGAAGCGTGCCGCGCAGGAGCCGACTTCCGCTTCAACGAAGAGGTGATTGGCGTCCCCCGCCAAGGCGACGCCGTCACCGGTGTGATCACGGACCGCCAAACGTACAATGCGCCCGTGGTCGTCAACGCAGCCGGAGCGTGGGGGAAGCAGATCGGCACGCTGGTGGGCGAGACCCACCCCATCATGCCTGACTCTCACGAAGCCGGCATCACCGAGCCGGTGACCCACTTCCTCCAGCCACTCATTGTCGACCTCCGACCCGGCCCTGCATCGGCCAACTGCTATTTCTACCAACTGGCTACCGGGCAGGTCGTCTTCTGCCTTACGCCCGATCCACCGATTCCCGGGTTCGATCGGCAGGAGACCAGTACGTTCCTGCCGCTGATCGCTCGGCGGCTGGTGGACCTGGTGCCGCGGCTCACCTATCTCCGCGTCCGACGCACGTGGCGCGGCCTCTACCCTATGACGCCGGACGGCGCGCCCCTGATTGGATGGTCGCGCACAGTTCGGGGCTATCTCATCGCGGGGGGGATGTGTGGCCAAGGCTTCATGCTGGGCCCAGGCGTAGGAGAGCTTCTGGCGCGGATGGTCACGCAGACGTCGCTGAGCCCGACCGACCAGCAGATTCTCGCGGATCTCTCACCCTATCGCCGCTTCGAGGGGCAAGAAGCGCTGACGTAGCGCTATGGGACAGATCACCCGTCAGGATCTACCCTCAACACCATCTTTCGATCCGTTCGCGGCTGACGCGATCGCACAGCGGCCTTGAGCCGCATCGGCCGAGCAGGTTCTTCAGGGTTCAGGCTGTCGACCAGAGCCTGTGGTGGCGAAGCGCCGCGTAGAGCAACGCCACTGCGATCACGCCGGTGAGGACGGCTGCGGTGATGCCCACGACCGGCGTGCCCCAGTGCTTGATCGCGATACCGATATAGGCCCACACAAAGACCCCGTTATAGGCGACGCTCCCGTGACGCACAGCCATTGCAACGGCGATTGCGGCGGCCACGATCAGCATCACAATGGCCCAGAGCTCAGGGCTGAGGCCCCATCCTCCCCACCCGAGGAAATAGAGAAGCTGCGTGACGTTGGCCACGGTGGCGACGCTGATCCAGCCAAGATAGATGCTGAAGGGCACGAGAATCGCCCATCGATCCGCCGTCGAAAGCCTATCGCGGCCGCGCCACAGCGCGAGAAAGATCGCGATGAGCGAACCCAGGATGACGAGCATCGCCGGCACCGTCAGGCGGAAACGCTCGTAATGCCAGAAAAAGATCCACGCGATGTTGCCGACACCGGATAGCGCGTAGAGCCAGCCGATCCGTCGGACGTGCGGGTTGTCCCGCTGAGACGGCAACACCTGATAGATCGCAAAGGCAATCAAAGCGAGATAGATGAGGCCCCAGATCGAGAATACATAGCCCGCCGGCACGAAGTAGATATCAAACCGATCCGAGATCTCCCCGGTGTTTAGCCCATTGAGCGGCAAAGCGTTCGCCAGGACGTTGACAACAATGGTCGCGATAGTGATCGCGACGTTAACCCACGGCAATACCCTGCTTCTCTGCATGGTCATCCACCCCTGTTTCTGAGATCCGCTGTGTGGCTTCGCTGCGTGCCGCCGGATCACTACCGGCACGCAATCCCATTATACCCTTACGGCAAATATCGCCGCCAGCATTGCCG
>JBNGCP010000042.1:14630-31571 GCA_049974845.1 Anaerolineae bacterium
CAGCATTGCCGGCAGCATTGCCGGCAGCATCTCTTCACCTACCAGCTGCCGGGTCTCGACCTCTGCCATACGACCTTTCTTAAGGGACGGTTAGGTGAATGCAAAACGGCTTTACCCCACGATCGAGGACCGATTTGCCTCCCTGCTATGCCTCAGGTGCGATGTCACGTCCGGCTTTAATGACGTAGCACGGCGCCTCGTGGGACCAGATAGCCTCCCACACATTCTCGGCATTAAGCATGACGAGATCGGCCTTGTTGCCTTCCGCAAGCCCATATTCCCCGCTGCTGTGATCGACTGCAAGGCCGCGATACGGTTCTTGCGTGGAAATGCGGAGACCTACGAGCTTGATAGGACGCACTTTGCGGTCGTCGAGGGCTCTGCAGGCGCGAACCTCGCCGAGATGGTCGCCGTGACCGATGAGGCTGCCGAGCTTTCCGATCTCACGCTCGGATATGCTGAGGAGTCCTGCGCCATCCAGGCCTGCGTCGCCTGGTTTGGGCCAACCGACTTCCTCAGGATGGACGAACAGCTCGCGGAAACCGGGTTGGGTCCTGGCGATCACAACGATGCGGCGTCACCTGAATCACGCTATATGGGAGGCCAGATCACGGAGCTGGATCCCGAGTGGGTGCAGAAGGCCAATCCCATGACGCACATCCACCCAGGCATCCCGCCCATCTATCTGCAGCACGGTGAGCGCGACCACGTGGTGCCAATGATGCAATCGGCCATCTTCGCGCAGGAGATTGAGCGACGGCTAGGCCCCGGGTGCGTGCGCTTTGAGATACTTGAAGGCGCAGACCATGCCGACCCCGCGTTCGCGACCCGAGAGAATATGCGCAAGGTGTATGCATTTCTCAACGAGCGGCTGGGGAGCGACGGTAAGACAGATTAGCCCTCGATGCCCGCCGTCGACCAGATAGAACCGCGACGGAAAAGCCTCGCCGATCCAGCTGGATCGGCGAGGCTTGGACTACGCTCCGGACTCAGGCCAATGTCGTGACACCGCTTAGCGAGAGCTCCCTGGCGCGATGGCACTTGACAAAGTGGCCTGGAGAGATTTCCTCAAAGACAGGCTCTTCTACCCTGCAGATCTCTTGGGCATACCTGCAGCGCGGATGGAAATAGCACCCCGAAGGCGGATTGGCCGGATTGGCCACCTCTCCCGTGAGCAGGATGCGCTTGTCGCGTGGAGTCGGGTCCGGTCGCGGGATGGCCGACATCAGCGCTTCAGTATACGGATGCTTTGGATGCAGGAACAATTCGTGGGTGCTTGCCGTCTCGACGATCTTCCCGACATACATCACCGCCACGCGGTCGCTGATGTGGGCAACGACGCTCAAGTCGTGAGCCACAAACAGATAGGTCAAGCCCATCTCCTCCTGAAGCTCTTGGAGCAGGTTCAGGATCTGCGCTTGCACCGATACATCGAGCGCTGAAACCGGCTCGTCGCACACGAGGAACTTCGGGTGAGGGGCCAGCGCGCGGGCGAGACCGATGCGTTGACGCTGCCCGCCACTGAACGCATGGGGGTAGCGGCGCATGTACTCGGGGCGCAGGCCCACCAATCGCAGCATCTCCGCCACGCGGTCCTCCAGCTCCTTACCCCGAGCGATGTCCAACGCCCTCAGCGGCGCACCCACAATGTCGAGCAACGTCATGCGAGGGTTGAGCGAGGCATACGGATCTTGGAAAATCATCCGCATGTTACGGCGCGCGTGCACGAGCTGTTCCCCGTCCAACTCCCTGACGTTGATCCGGCCCAGCGTTGGATCGTCGAACCATATCTCGCCGCTGGTGGGTCGGATGGCCCTCAGGATACAGCGACCGGTAGTGGTCTTCCCGCACCCGCTCTCCCCAACCAGGCCCAGCGTCTCCCCTTCCATAACATAGAAGTCGACATCATCGACCGCCTTGACCTGACCGACGACCCTTCTTAGCCAACCCTTCTGGACAGGGAAGTACTTTTTCAGCGACTTCACCTCCATAAGAGGCTGCTCACCCTGACGATCACCGTGGACTTGGGTCTCATTGTGGACACTGATCTGGTCGGTCATACCGTCGTATCCTCACTGGGTTGCGCATCTGGGAGGTCGGATTCATATAGGAGGCATCTCACCTTGTGGCCTGGCTCCATTTCGATCACCTTGGGCACTACCCGGTCGCATACCCCAGGCATGAATTTGGAGCAACGGGGATGGAAAGGACATCCCCGCAGCACGCTATACGGATCGGGGACCATCCCTTTGATGGTCTGAAGCCTCTCTTTCTTGCCGGCGCGAGCCAAGACGTCGTCGAGCTGTGGGATGGACCTGAGCAGCGCCTGCGTGTAGGGGTGTAGAGGGTTGAAGAAGATCGAGCTGACGTCGGCCTCCTCTACCACCCTGCCCATATACATCACCGCGACCTCGTCGGCCATCTCGGCAATCACACCCAGGTTGTGGGTGATGTACATGATCGCCATATTGAACTCGGATTGGAGGTCTCGCATGAGGTCGAGAATCTGAGCTTCCGTCGTCACATCCAGCGCCGTCGTGGGCTCATCCGCAATGAGCAAATTCGGATCGCAGCTAAGGGCCATCGCGATCACGCAACGCTGTCGCATGCCCCCACTCAACTGGAAGGGATAAGTGTCGAAGATGCGCTCCGGGTTGGGCAGCTTGACGCGGGCCAATGTCTCGATGGCCCTCTCTCGTGCCTCCGCGTCACTCACATCGTGATGCAGGGTAATCGCCTCCACGATCTGGCTCCCCACCGTGCGCACGGGAAGCATGGCGGTCATAGGCTCCTGGAACACCATGGAGATCTGGTTACCACGGATGCTGCGCATCTCCCGGCTATTGGGCTTCAGATGCGCGACATCAATGACGTCAGCCACAGTAGAGGTGTCTCCCTGATGCACAGTCCTGTAGTATAGGATCTCTCCCTCCTCGATCCGGCCTGGGGACGGAACGAGCCGCATCAGGGAGAGCGCGGTGACGCTCTTGCCGCAGCCACTCTCGCCCACCACGCCAAGCGTGCGCCCGGCCCTGATGGTCAGATCGACGCCATCGACCGCCCGAACGACGCCCTCGGCCAGGTGGAAGTAAGTGTGTAGGTTCTTGATCTCGGCGAGCACGTTATTGGCGTACATCGCGCCTCCTAGGTAACGTAGGGATCTGCGGCATCGCGCAAGCCGTCGCCCACGAAGTTAAACATCAGCACCGCGAGCACGACCACCGGTACCGGCCAGAGGATCCAGGGGTAGTGGGCCACATTCATGATGTCCTGCGCGTCATTGAGCATCACGCCCCAACTAATCGTCGGCGGGTTCAGGCCGATGCCCAGAAAGCTCAGTGAGGTCTCCCCAAGGATCATGCCGGGCAGCGAACCGGTCAGCGACACGATGATGTAGCTGAGAAAGCCGGGCAGCATATAGCGCGTGATGATAGCCCACTCACTCTCGCCGTCCAGCTTGGCAGCCAGGACGAAGTCCTCCTCGCGCATGCTAAGCAATCGCCCGCGCACCGTCCGCGCCAAGCCCGTCCAGCCGAGAATGGAAAGAATAAGGGTCGTGGCGAAGTAAATGCGCAACTGGGACCATTCCCGTGGCAGAGCGGCGGCCAGGGCCATCCACAAGGGGATCGTCGGGAGCGTGGTGATCACTTCGATAATGCGCTGAATCACCTCGTCGATCACGCCGCCGAAATACCCCGAGATCCCGCCCAGAACTAACCCCAGGACGAAGCTGATCGCAATGCCGACCAGGCCCACACTCAAGGAGATGCGGCCTCCATGCATAACACGCGACAGCACGTCTCTTCCGATGCCATCGGTGCCCATGAGGAAAACGGGGGTCGCGTCCTCGCCTGTGGTACCAAACAGATGGATATCAGTCTCAAACAGCCCCCAGAACTCGTAGGGATCCCCGTGAACAAAGAACCTGATCGGGAGTATCGTGTCGGTATCCACCTCGTGGATCGGTCTAAACGTGACCGGATCGCGACCGGGTGTGGTGCCGTAGATGAAGGGCGCACGGAATCTGCCCTGCGCATCGCGGATGTGAATCGGCGTCGGGGGATGCGCCAGACGATCCGTGAAGCGATGGAGGGGATCATGGGGGCTCAGGAAACCGGCGAAAATCGCGGTGAAGTAGAGAAACCCTAGAACCACCAACGACACCTGCGCCAACCTGTGGCGCCTGAACTTCCACCAGACGAGCTGCCATTGCCCGGCTCGGTAGAGCTCCTCCTCCGTGGTCTCGTCATCTTGCTTCTTCTTGTCGCGTCCAAACCACTTCTTAAGGAGATTTGAGTCGCTCATACACCCTCCACACCGCCGAACCGAATGCGTGGATCCGATATCGCAAGCAGGACGTCAGAGAGGATCGCACTGGCCGCGGTCAAGGCACCGGTGATCAAGATGTAGGCCCCGGCCATGTACATATCCTGGTTTCGCAGCGAGGCATACAGCGCTGGCCCCGCCGTCTGTAGATTGAGCACAATCTCGACCATAATGCCGCCGGAGAAGAGCCACGGCAACAGCCACATCACGCCGCTCAAGATGGGGTTGATCGCCAGTCGCAGCGGATACCGCACGATGACGTTGAACTCCGAGAGCCCCTTGGCGCGCGCCACCGTCACGTACTGCTTGCGTAGCTCGTCCAGCATCATCGCCCGCATCGTGCGGATCGTGCCGGCGACGCCGCCGATGCCGAGGAGAATGATGGGCAGCCACAGATTGCTCAACAGATTCAGGAACTTGCCCCAGCTCCACGGCTGCACCATGTATTCCTGGGAAAACAAGCCCCCGGCCCGAATACCGAATTTCGTAAGAGCTATATACATGATAATCAGAGCGAGGAAGAAAGCGGGGACAGCCAGTCCTATGAAGGTGATAAAGGTCACCACATAGTCGATAATCGAGTACTGCTTGACCGCAACGAAGACACCGATGGGAATCGCTACCGTCCACGTAAAGATGTGCGCAAAGAGGGCGATGCCGAAGGTATATCCCATCCGCTCCATGATGACATCAGCCACGGGTTTTTCGAAGGTGTACGAATACCCGAAATTGAACTCGGTCACGATGTTGCTGATCCAGAGGAGATAGCGCGCGTACATCGGCCTGTCCATCCCGTACTGCCGCCTCAATGCCGCAGCCTGCGCTTCATCCACCGTGACGCCCGAGCTCTGCAGGCGTTCGATCTGCCTGGTCACGATATCACCCGGCGGCAGTTGGATGATGATGAACGCCAGAATCGAAATCAGAAGCACTTGGGGTACCGCTCGAATGATGCGTCGGATGATGTATCCAACCATAAAGTTCACCTCCTATGGTAATGGCCACAGAAACGGTGAGAGGCTAACCGCACCGCGCTCCAACACACAGAGCGCTGACTCGCGACGCCGTTCCGGCGGCCGCGCTCATGGGCTCAGGGCGAGACCGGGTTGCCGGCCTCGCATTACAACGCGTGACCGGCAACCCGGTAAGTGCACATCTGGGGGCGTTATGCCCGCTGACCACCTTCGTAGAAGAAGGCGCACGGATGGTAGCTGTTGATGCCGTAGGTGTCCCATCCGATGGGTACCCTGGGCCGCGGCATGTTCCGCATGTTCTTGTTGTAGAGCAACGGACACGGGCTCTCGAGCACCGTACCGATGGCCAAGGGCGTATCGGCTAAGTAGTCGAAAATCCTCTGACCGATCTCCACGCGCTCGTCATCGTCGACAACCGCGCGCATCTCGTCAACCCAGGCGTACAGCTGCTGGATCTCCTCCGGTGGCGCGACGATACCCTCAGCCTCCTTGTCCTCCGCCGTGTACCAGTTTTGCCAGGCGCAGGAGACAGTGCCCTGTTGACAGTCCGCCGTGGGGATATACCATTGCATCTGGATCGGCAGGAGCATGTCGGTGCAGCGGTCGGCGTGCCAGATGCCGCATTCAACCTCATTAGCCAGCATCCGCTCGTTGTACAGCGACTCGTCAATCTCCTTCGTTGTCGCGTCGATGCCGACCTCGCGCCAGAAGGTGCACACCATCTCCGTGAACTCGTGGACCGAGGCGCCGACACGGATGCCGGGGTGCTCGATCATGTAGCTCAGGCGCTTGCCGTCAGGCCGCAACCGGTAGCCATCGCTGTCGCGCTGGTCGAGCCCCATCTCATCCAGCAACTGGTTAGCGAGATCGGGATCGTACTGCGCCCACGCCGTGCCGTAGGCCTCCTTGTAGTACGAGGAGTTGGGCATTGGCGCCATCTGTCCCATCCGAGCCTGACCGTAGAAGAGGCTCTGATTGATCTCCTCGCGGTCGATGGCCACGGAGAGCGCTCGCGTCCAGTTGGGATGGTTGGCAATCTCCTCCAACACCGGGTCGTTGGGAAGCGTGCGCCGGGGATAGAGGGTGTAGCGGTCGGTCATGCAGGAGAGGTAGTCGCCGACGACGTAGTTGCCCTGCTCCTCATTCTCCTTGTATAGAGGGTACTTGGCGATAGTGACGTCGTGCATCCCCACCCAGTCAAGCTCGGCGCCGATCAGCTTCAGTTCCATCGTCCCCGTATCGGCCAGATAGTCCAGGCGTAGTGTGTCGATGTAGGGCAGCTGGTTACCGGCGAGGTCAACCTTCCAGTAGTAGGGGTTACGCTCGAAGATGATGAGCCCCTCCTGCGGATACTCCTTCGGGATCCAGGCGGCGAGGGTTGGGAAGTCCTTCGCCCAGTCCGGGAACTGCCAGGTGTTCAAGCCCCACTGGTTGGCGAAGCGGTTGGTCACCTGCTCCCACGTCTCCATACCCCATTCTTCCATCAGCTCGTTGATCCGCGCCTCGCCGGCGTAGTCGGGGTGGTACTCCTTTAGGAAATGCGCCGGCATAAACGGGCCCTCTTGCGGATACCCGCCCATGTGACGGGTGAGGATGTGGGGGAAGAGACCGAATGTGTAGTCGAATGTGCAGCGGAAGGTGTAGTCGTCGATGATCTCGAGGGTGCAGGGTTGGTTCTGAATGCCGTTGAACGCCGATCCGATCCATCCCAGGCCCTCGTAGTTCGCCCAGTCTTCCCACCAGAACCTGACGTCCTCAGTGGTGAGGGGCGCCCCGTCCGACCAGCGCATGCCCTTCCGCATGTGCAGCGTGTAGGTGGTGCCGTCGTCCGAACCCTCCCAACTCTCGATCATGTTGGGAACGAGCGTACGGAGGTCTACATCCGAATACTGCATGATCCGGTCAGTCAACCAGTCGTAAGTGTCAACGGACCAGACGGTGTCAAAGTGGATCTGGCGGACCTCGCCGCCATAGACACCAATCGCCTCACGCCCGCCCACCACAAAGGGTGTCATCGGCAGGCGTTCATCCACGGGGGGCAACGTGCCGTCGGCCACGAGCCCCTCCAACATGGGCGGCTCGCCTCGCCCCTCCGGGACTTCAACAACGACTTCGACGGTCTCCACCACCTCGACCGTCTTCTCGACGACCTTTTCGACCTCGACCGTCTTCTCAACCTCGATCGTCTCGGGGGTCGGCGTGGAACAGCCGGCCACGGCCGCACCCAACACTGCCCCGGCCGTCAGGTGCAGAAACTCGCGTCGCTTCAACTTCTTCAGCTTCATCATCTCCTCCTACATGAAATCTGAATGATCTTAGCACCTCCCTTGGCGGGCGCCAAGGGTCCAGCAGATAGAACAGACCGAGAGACACAATGCGCCAGTACACTCTTACTTTACAACGTACACCTCCGAAAGTCTTCTACTTTTAGGACAGAATGTTGTACTTTTCGGACAACTTCACCCCAAGCTTAGGAGAACTTGAGGCGCATCAGGTATTGGTCCGATCGTATCTCCATCTCTGGCGCGCCCAGGTCGGCCACACAATACGGATTCTCGTAGTGTTTGAAGCCTGAAAGGGGGAGCTCCTTGCCATTGCACATCAGCGGGCCTTCCCATCCGAAGGCCAATGCGTCACCCCGCAACGTCTCAAAGCGGACGGTCAACCCCTCAAAGCTCAAAGGCAGCGACAGAACGCGCTCTTGGAAAGCCTCGAAATCGCCGTCCAATGCCGCACGTCCCATCTGGCAGCACCAGACAGTCTCCCGTCCGTGCGAACGGAGCTCGCGATACGCGCCCGGCTCTTCGGTGATCCACGTCAAGCCCCGGGATGCCGTCAGAGCGAGATAGCCATCACCCTTTCGAGCGAAGGCCCACGGCTGTCCTCGTGCGCTCTGGCGCATCACAT
Organism: Anaerolineae bacterium; assembly: GCA_049974845.1. Taxonomy (GTDB): domain Bacteria; phylum Chloroflexota; class Anaerolineae; order B4-G1; family SLSP01; genus PWVB01. Next base: position 22,838 of record JBNGCP010000042.1, read on the forward strand.
AGGCGTCAAAAGCATAAGCCGGGAAGTACGCGTGTGTGTAGCCCATCCAGTCATCGTTTGGCAGACGGTAGACGGCAACCAGCGCGTCCTTCCATTGAGCGACACGCGGCAGCGTGGCATTCCCCAACCACAGACCGGGTGTGTGCCCCTCACTGCGCCCCACGGAGGCCGGATGGGTTGTATAGACGACTGCCTCCGGGCCCAAGGTCGCCTGCCACACGTGTTCTCGCTCACCACGCTCACCGGCGCGGTAATCCTGTACCGAGCCAAGCAGATAGTCAGGCGTGCGATAGGTGACCTTGTTGACCGTCTCTCCATCCCCCGTCGCATGGCACTCGCGATCCCACAGCTCGTCGCGCTCTGTCATCGCGATATCGGGCACGAGAGGAGGGAGCTCATAGTCCTCCATGCAAGCCAGACTCACCACACCCGCGAGATGTTGGTTGAAGGTCCCTTCGCCCCACAACAGACGCGTGATGCCAGCCGTTTGCGTCAACAGCCCACCCTTGATACTCGACGCATCTGCTGCGCCCTGTGTCGCGCCAAAGACACCTTTGTACGAGTTGAGCGCGACGGTGAAGAGCAGCTTATCCAAGATCACCGCCACCATCTGCCAGACAGCTTCAGTCTGCGACAGATCCATCAGATGGGAGAGCGCGACCAGCTCCGCCTCGAAGGCCGCCGGCGAGTCCCAAGCCGCAAAGCCCTCTCTGCCACGCCGCCGCAACCACTCCAACGCCAGACGCTCCCCCCTTTCGCGATGCCATCGACCGGTCTGCCCGCTAGCGGAAAAGGCACGATCGGGCAGAAGCTGCCCGGCCAGGATCTCGCTGGCGTGCAGGAGGATACGTGTGCTCTCGCTGGCGGCGTCAAAGCCGCCACTGGCAGGCTCATCGGCCCAGCCCCGGAAACCGAGCACGCACCCCTCCAAGGATGACCGCACCGAAGCTGGGAAATCGGTGTGCTCACCCCAACGAGACACCATGCCGAGCAAGCCGACCAGGTACAACGGAGCATTGACCTCATGTCGGTTGACGGCTTCGATGGCTTCTAGAATGACGGAAGCCGCAACCAACCGCCACTGTCCCCCCACCATCATCGCGATCTGCGCCCAAACGTCATCGCCGCGCATCGCATGCCCTATGGCCTCCTTGCGACGCTGAGCAAACGTGCCGTAGGCAGCATCGGAGTAACTCTGCCAGCCCGCTCCCCACATAGGAAGCTCATGCACGATGCGCAAGTCCTCGTCATAGAAGAGCCTGGTCTGCGGCATGAAGCGGAGACGGAGGGAACCCGGAGGCGCCTGAAGGGCCTGCACCAGAGTCGATCTTTCCCCCGGCGAAGCTGCAGCCCTGTGTTCCGCATAGATCCGCCCGGTGGGTGTCTGGAGCCGTATAATCACCTCCTCGGAGTCCTCCAGATCCTCGGGCCAGTGCACTGTGATCATCTCATCGCGAGCGAACACATCACGGTCGAGATAGGCTCGCTGAAACATCGACTCCAGCCTATTGCGATACGCGACATCCTCAATGGCGGTCGGTATCTGCACGTGCACACCATCGACAGGGTCAGAGACCCGCAAGGCCAGCTGATGCCTGCACGCACGGGCCCCAACCTGCTCGAAACGCACCACCAGTTCGTTGGCCCCTTCACGGAGAGAGACCTCAAGAGGGTCCTGATGGAACCCAAAGGCTGCACTTCGATGGACGTGCGACCCATTCAGCCAAACATCGACGGGACCATGTGCCGTCAAGATCAGGCTTACGGTCTGAGCGTGCGCGGACACCAGTTGCGTGTAAGCCCACGCCCGCAGATATCGATAGGAAGGATAGAAATCTGTGAGGTCCACATAGTGATCCTCGGCACAGGCATAATAGGCCCACCGCTCCTCATAATCACCAACGGTGAAAGCGCTCTCCTCCAATGGTCCGGGCTCCACGGGCAGTCTATGGATCCCCGAGGCCGCTTCATAGAAGTCACGCGAAGTCTGCGCTTTGAATGCTTCGTCGTCCAAGGATTCGGGCTCTTGGATCAGAATCGCCTGGGGGCCCGCGACTAACCACTGATGCACGTAGCCCCTCTGAAGATCATAAGGAAGGTAAGAGATTGGCATGTGACGTAGCTCCTTTGTCTTGGTGTGCGAGAGATCAGAAACAGAAGATAATGGAATCCACAGGCTCCGGCTCCCCACACCACGAAGTACGAAAGCGAAGCTTGGCTATCTTGTCTATGCGGTCGCGAACGAGGGCTCCGCGATCCGGTCGTGGAAGCAGAACAGCGTCAGCTCTGTTCACTGGACCTGACGTCTGATATCAGTCGGGGAGAGGAACACGCCAAGAGAACACATGCAACACCAAGGACAAGTTCAACGCCCAAGATAAGCCAGCGCGACCAGACCTCGAGGCCCATACCCTGCAAAGCAAATAGCGTAAAGTCGACGATAAACAGCAACAGCAGCTCAATCCCCAATATGCGGGCGAATCTCGGAAACAGGCGACCGCGTCGCACACCATTCCGGAAATAGAGCTCGGACAGGATCATCAATGCAAGCCAGGCCAGGCCTGCACCGATCACATAGAATCTCTCCACAGACACGATAGTCCAAGTCCGCGCAGTAGAGTCTTCGACAAGCAAGGCCGAGAACACGGCAACCACCGCATCGCGGCTCAGCAGCAGCAGCCATATGCCCAGGGCCAGCACCACCGCCCACATAGCATAGGCCAAGACGTACTGCAACCAACGACGTGTGCGCATCTCTGTGCCCTCACCTGTCATTGTGGATGATAGACATAGACCCACACAACCCAGACCGCATACTCAGCGGCCCTGCCATCCCCCTACATCCGTTAAGGCAGCCTGGAAATCATCATAAAGGATCGGTTTCTGTAAGTAGACCGCCGCGCCCTCCTCCAGACTCCACGCCGGCTCGTGTGACCACGAACACACGATCACCGGGATCTCCTGGGTATCGGGATCCGCCTTCAGAGCGCGCAGGATCTTTCGCCCTCGCTCATCGGGAAAGTCGAGCTCTACCATCACAATCCCAGGCCCTTCTCGCAACACGACGGCCGACACGTCGTCCGTCAAGGGCACAGAGACAAGATGACACGCGCTCTTCTTGGCGTAGCGCTGGATTAAGTACCGGAAACTGGTGTCATCACCCACAAGCACCAAAGTAGGGGCCAGACGTGATGGCATAGGGACCTTCCCATACACTGAGTATGAATGCTACCTTGCCCCCATACTCTAGCATCATACGCGATAAAAGTCTTCCACTTTTCGGACGACAGTTTATACTTTTAGGACAAGTCCCCTGCCGCCGGGTCCTCACACTCACCTCGCTGATAGGCAAGGGGAGAAACCCCCAATTCTTGGCGGAACACACGAGAGAAATACCCTCCGCTGGAGAAGCCAACTGCCAGGGCGACATCGGTGATCCCCATCTTGCCGGCCTCTAACAAGCGCTTGGCCTGTCTCACGCGGTAACGGTTCAGATAAGAGATCGGCGTGACGCCAATCTCTTGGCGGAAGCAGCGGGAGAGGTGTCGCTCGCTCACCCCAACGTGATCGGCGATATCACTGCGCGATACCGGGTTCATATAATGGGTGTGGATATAGGCCATCGCGTTAAGCACAAACCCCTGCGCCTCAGAAGCGGCCCTGCGCTCGCGTGCCAGAATGTGCTCCAGGTGCTCTAGCGTCTCTTTCTCGGTGAAGAGCCCCTTGCTGAGCACGCTGACCATGCCTCGGTTCAGCCGCGCCATATCCTGCGTTGTCAACGTCTGAGCAGTGAGAATGATGACCGGGATTTGACGGCTTGAGGGGTGCTTACGCATAGCCTCAAGCACGCCAAAACCATCCAGTCTCGGCATCATTAAGTCCAGCAGCACCAGGTCGGGGGACGTCTTACGAATCAGATCCAAGGCCTCATAGCCATCACGAGCTTGCAGCACACGATACCCAGGCGATTGCTGCTGCACGATGCGTGTGTGCATATCCAGGCTGCCAAGGTCATCATCCACGATCAGAATCTTCTTGTCCGCAGACAGATCTGCTTCATTGGCCTCAAGGCCCTGCGCGACCAACACCTCGCTCAGTTCTGCTGCCCCCAGGGGCTTCGTCAGGAAATCCACCTCCAGAAGCCCGCCCTCTTCGACGCCTCGCCCCCCTCCGCGCCATAGGACCGGCACCCGACGTGTCTCCGGATTCTCTTTGAGGATCTTCAGGATCTCCCATCCCCGTATCGCTGCGACGTCTTGATCCAGGATCACGGCATTGGGGGATTCCGCCAACACGGCGTGAAGCCAGTCGTCATCCCCGTCCACTGCGCAGGGTATCACCTCCAATCCTTGCTGGAGCCAATGCGTCTGGAGAGCGCGCCCGGCCTCGAGCTCACGCACCAACAACACGACGCGCCGTGAAGCCTTCAAGGAGCGCTTGTCACGCTGTGACAGGGGAGTTGGTCGCGCGATGGTCGGCAGCGTGAAGTAGAACTCAGAGCCTGCCCCCTCCTCCCCTGACGAACGGACCCCTATCTCGCCACCGTGCATCTCTATCAGGCGCTTGCAGATTGCCAGACCGAGGCCCAGGCCACCGTAGCCGCGCGCCGCGGTTCGCTCCGATTGACGAAACTCATCGAAGATCACAGGTTGCTCATCGAGGGGGATGCCGAGGCCGGTGTCCTGCACAGACACCTTGACAGCTCCATCTTGCACCTCTACGCTCAGCACGATATGCCCTTCCTCCGTGAACTTCACCGCGTTGTTCACCAGATTCAAGAGCACCTGTCGCAGGCGCGTATGATCCCCCCAGACCCACGGCACGTCCTCGGGGATCTCGGCGCGCCAGACCAACGCCTTGTCCTGCACGAGCATCTTGGCAATGACAGACACGGACTCCAGCACCTCACGGAGATCCAAAGGCTCGCACGTCAGATGCAGCTGCCCTGCTTCGCTCCTGGCCAGGTCCATCACGTCGCGAAGCAGATCATCAAGATGCTGCGCAGTGATGTAGATCCGCTCCAGATCCTCCCGGAGTCCATTGTCAACGCTACCGTGTGCGTGGGTCGAATCACCCGCCGACTCTCTCAGCAGCAAGTCACTCAAGCCCGAGATGAGGTTCAAAGGCGTGCGTAGTTCGTGGCTGACCATTGACAGGAATCGGCCCTTCATCCGGTTGGCCTCTTCTGCCAAGCGGCGGCCCTCGATCGCCGCGCGATACGACTGCAAGCCATGCAGCGCCGCTGCCAGCAGCCAGGTGATATCGGCGCACAGATCGAGATTTCCCATGTCGAACGCGATAAACCCGATGAGATCTTTTCCCTGATGCAAGAGCGGCGTCAAGGCCAGGTGGAAAGGGTGATCGGACGGGTAGAAGTCGGGGGGCGGAAACTCACGGCTTGGGAAACGGCGCGGCCGCTCGGCGCCGCCGGTCGCCGCCTGCACGACGCTCCATGCCACCGGATCACTCCCCTCGGCCTCGTACAGCGCGACGGTGACATGGTGAATCCCAAGCTGGGGCAGTGCATCTGTCAACGCCGCAAGGATGTCATCCTCTTCCCGAGCCGTATGGAAACGCGAGGTCATCTGGTAGAGCTGATAGGCGATATCCGCCTGACGCATCTTCTCGCGCGCGCGCTGTCTCTGCGCCATGTCATTGATCGCGATACGCGCCTGGTGCAACATATCCTCGATCGCGGATGGGCTCAGGTTCACCGTGGAGCCCGTCGCACGGACACTGTCCTGGAGGACCGGCATTCGCTCTCGCAAGCCGGAGATCGCAGCCTGCCAGCCCAGAAGGCCATCCTCGTGCGTCACGACGTGCTCCAGGATCCGTTGAGTGCTGCGCCGGAACACATATGCATCCCCCTGACGCAGACTGTCGAGACAGGCATTCACCAGACGGGTGCACAGTGCGCGCGCTTCACCGAGGTTCAGGCCGTACGTTTCGTTGAACACCAGCTCGGTCAATGTCTCGATGACGCACGCCGTATCGGGGTCGGGGCCACCGTGCTGGGGTGTGTCTGCGTCGGAGGAGGATACAGCGCCGGACGAAGGCTGTGTGCACGCGTGGAGCGCCTCGCCCGGCAGACAGCCGCAGGACTCCCGCACCACCAGCCGCGTTGGAACTCGCTCGGTGACGGTCTCCTCAACCTCCCCCTGAAGGTACTTGAGCAGCAACAAAACGGACTGGTAGCCGACCTCGAAGATCGGATAATGCACCGTGGTAAGCTGTGGCGCCGATGCCCTGGCCTCAACGCGATCATCAAACCCGATGATCGCGACATCCTCCGGCACGGCCAATCCCGCCTCACGCAGGGCTTCGCCAGCACCGACAGCAGCCAGATCGTTGCTGGCCACGACTGCCGAGAAAGAAACGCCGCTGTCCAAGATCTCTCTCATGGCCCGTCGCCCGCCGATCGTCGTGTGCGCGCTGTAGGCGATGAGACCTGGGTGCGCCTCCAGCCCTCCTTCCTCCACGAATGTCTGATACGCTCTGAGACGACTGCCCGAGTCGCCGTCCACGCGATCCCGATGTCCGGCGATGAAGGCAATGCGTCTGTGACCGTGCGCTACCAAATGCGCCATCGCTTGCCGGATACCGAACTCGTTATCCGGCACGATCGAGGGGCCCGGCAGGCCGGAACCGGCATAGACGATGGGATATCCTTGATTCTGGAGGCTCTGGAAATACGCAGCGCCTTCTGACGAAGGCGCCATCGGAGGGGCGATGATTAAGCCGTCCGCATTCCAGGGACCCACGGGGACAAAGTCCGCTTCCTCAATCAGCACAGGCCAAGCCGGGCGTCCCAGCCCAACCCCACGGGGAGAACCGATGCTGTAGGCCAGCAGAAGGTTGCAGTCTTGATCCTGCGCTGCTGCGTGGATGCCCCGAAACACCTGATGTAGGAAGCTATCTGGCGTCCCGGCGTGAACCTGCCATCCGGCCAAGACGCCGATGGTCGGCCGATCGCGATTCGAATTTCGACACTGGCTTGATCTCATGCGATGTTCCCAGAAGGAGAAGTAAAGGTAACTCTAGCATTAAGATGCCACCAAGGCAAGTGCGAGCTACGCCTATACCTCTATCAAGTATGCTTCCAGAGAGCTAGTTGGCCCTCCGAATAGCCAACGGTAGAATACCTGCAAGGCGTGGGATAGGAGACAGGTGTGAACAACGATGAGCCGCGGCCTAAGATCACCCTTGGCGTTGCTAGACAGTCGCGTAGCGTGAGGGCGCGATGAGAACTTACGCGTCCACCTTCATCTCCGGCCTGCAGGATATCGTACCGGCGATGCTGGCGCTGGCGGTGCCGGACGCCAAAGTTCAGCGCTTACTCGATGGGCTGGTCATCTACCAGACTGCGGCTTCTCCCCATGAGCTGGAAGCGCTGCGTTTCGCCAACAACAGCTTCGAGGTGCTGAGGTCCTTTGACCGATTAGGCCGTCATCCTATGCGGGAGATGGCCTCCCGCGTTGCGCGAGACAAGGGACTGCGGTCCACAGTCTACCAAAGCCTGACATCGTCAGAGGGAGGGGGGTCGTTCCGCCTCATCGCCTCCGACGAGAACCGTTTCATCGCAATGGATGAGCGTCTCCGCCAGGCCATCGAGTCACAGATCAGCGGCGTGAAAGGGCTACGCGTCAATCGGGCCAAGCCCGACATCGAGTTCTGGTTCCTGCACCGGCGAGAGGGATTGGGCCTTTTCCTGAAGCGGCTCACGAGCCACACAGCCTACGAGGAGGTTCTGGAGAAGGGGGAATTGAGGCCAGAGCTCGCCTACGCGCTCTGCTTTCTCTCAGAGCCTGATGCTGCCGATATCTTTCTCGATCCCTTCAGCGGCTATGGAGCGATCCCCTTCGAGCGGGACCGGGCCTTCCCCTACAATATGATCTTTGCCGCCGACAAGGACCCGGAGCATGTGCGCGCCATCCGGCAGAAGCTGAAGACGACCAGAGTCCGCGACACCTTCATCGCCAAGCGCCAGGACGCTCTGAATATGGTGGGGTTCGAGGATGGCTTTATCCACAAGATCGTGACGGATCCGCCTTGGGGCTACTTCGAGGAGGTCGGGATGCCGATGCCGGCCTTCTACAAGCAGATGGTGCGCGAGTTCGCCCGCGTCCTGCGACCGGGTGGGCTTGTAGTTGCCCTCACCGCCCAAAAAGGGGTGATGATGTCGGCGTTGGCAGAGATGCAGCCCGAGCTTACGCTGATCGAGACCTACGATGTGCTGGTCTCGGGCAAGAAGGCCGCGATCTACAAGATGCGGAGAGGCTAACCGATCTCCCAATCCTCCGCTGCCGTTGTTCACACGTTCATCGCCAGGACAAGCAAGTACCGTTGCCTTGCCTCTGCGGGGCGATTGGCGATGGAACAGCTAGGGCGTCCGTAGTCCGTAGCCGATTGGAAACAAGACGGCTTCCTGATCAAGATAGGGAAAGTCCAGTGGCAGTTGGTCGGCACGCCTGGGCCAGGTGTACGCCGTCTTTCCGGTGAAGGGGACGTCGCCGAACAAGACGTCGGCAACACCCTGACCTTCGGTGCCGGGCAGCCAAGCAGCGACGAGGGCATCCCAGTTCGCAAGGTATTCGGCGACGATAAGCGGCCGGCCGGAGATGAGCACCACGGCGAGTCGGTCGCACACCGCTTCAAGCTGGTCAAGGGTACGGCGGTCCCGGGCGAGTAGCGCCAGGTCGGCATCGTCGCCCTGCCCCTCGGCATAGGGCCACTC
>JBNGCP010000043.1:0-31211 GCA_049974845.1 Anaerolineae bacterium
TCTTTGAGCTCTCAAAAAGAGCTCAAAGGTCTCTATGCCACGCCAGTCTAGGTCGCAAGAGCGTCCAGCGACAGCGGCTCGAAGCTCGTCCGAAGCTCTTGCATCCGGCCTGTCTCTGCCGCGCGATAGCCGGACTCGATAATATCGATGACGTGGCGCGCCTGGTCGGTCGATACCGGGGATGGCGTGTCGTCAAGAATCCAGTCCACGAGCTGCATCATATCCTCGAAGACGTGATTCTCGGGCATCGTAGCGTGGATCCCGGTGACGTGCGGCTGGTGATCGCCCTCGCGCACCAGGTTAGTCTCACCGTAGGTCGTCCCAATGATGCTGCCACGGGTGCCGTAGAAATTGGGATGGAAACCCTGTGTCAGGCTACCGGCGACGGTAGCATAGATAAGGGCATACACCGTGTCACCGAAGTCGATGGAAAGAAGGGTCTGGTCGTCCATCTCGGTAGCAATGACCTTGCCATGGTATTCCCGCTCGGGGATGGCGATCCCAGAAAGCGCCGTGACCCGCTTGGCCGGGCCCAGGATACCGGTGAGGTTGTGCAAAACGTACACGGTCACGTCGTACTGCGGACCGCCGCCCGGCTTCTTGAAGTACCAGGTGGGATCCACGCTGGTGAGGACGTCCTCGCCGGTGCGGAACTCCTCGTTGAGGTGATAGGTGCCGCTTCCGGCGGTGGTGCCGCCAATGGCCCACGCCAGTTTGCCCAGCTTCCCCTCCAGGATCGTCCGGCGAATCCGCTGATTGTAGGGATGGAGCATCATGCCGGGCGAGGCCACGATCTTGATTCCTGCCGACTCAGCGGCGGTAACCAGTGCGTCGGCCTCATCCACGGTGGTCGTCATCGTCTTGTTGAAGTGGATATGCTTGCCCGCCTCGATCGCCTGCATCCCCTGCTCGAAATGCAGGCCGATGGGCGAGCAAAGGGTGACGGCGTCGACGTTGGGGTCAAGCAGCACCTCTTCATAGCTGAGATAGGCTGCGCCCACGCTATACTTCTCCGCTGCAGCCTCGGCGCGACCGGGCACGGGATCGCAGACAGCGGCCAAGCGGACGCGATCCTGCACGTCCTCCTGGCTCAAGTGCATCAACGCACCGCGAATACCGATAGCACCCGCGCCGACGACGCCGATGCCAACTCTGTTATGGGTCATGGGGTAACTCCTTTATCGTAATGCCTTCAGCCATTGTGGTAACGGCTGAAGGCGTCATGACGAATGAGCTGGTCAGCACAGAAAGCGCCCCGAGGGTCTTTGCTCTTGCTCTATAGGGTAGATCATTAAGCGCCGTCCAGATACATACGCCAGGATGTCTGCGGCGCCCAACCCACGGTGTCACGGAGCCTCCTGTTGGACAGAAAGGACGCGTGGCCCTCCAGGTCGTGTACCAGGGGCAGCAGCTCAGGCTTGAACCGCTCGATGAGCTCGCGGGATGGCTCCAGGGCCGTGGAGTCATCACCGTTGCAGAAGTAGACACCGTGCGGCTCGATCTCCCTCGCCTTCTCCATCAACAGCCGGTGGGCGGAGGCCACATCCTCGCTGCCGACCCAACACCAGAGCCAGGGGTTCCACGCCTGGGTGGAATGCGCATTCTCGGCCATCGCACGGCGGCGCTCGTCGTTGCAGATGCCGGCCGCACGGACCACATAGGTACGCATACCATAGGCACGCGTGTAGCTTGCCAACAGCTCCTCCCCTACCAGCTTCGAGTAGGAATAGGAATCCTCCACATCCGATGGATGGTCCTCATCCACAGGCAGGTACTCAAAGGGAAAGGGACGATCGCTGATACGGTAGCCATGGCCCAGCGCGCAGTTGCTCCCCGTCATCACAAAGATATCGACATCCTGTTCCAGAGCCGCCTGTAGCAGATAGTAGGGTCCCAGGATGTTGCTCTTCATCGTTGCATCGAAGGGGAGTCCCTGCTCCTTGGCCTGGTCGCGCAGATCTGGATGGTCCACCGGCCAGGGCTGTGCGGCGAGATGCTGTATCGCATCGAAGCCTCCGCTGGCCAACATGCGTTGACAGTCCTCATAGTTGTTGATATCGCCCTGCACCCACGGCCAATGGCGGATCTCTTCTGAAGGCTCGCGCCGCGAAGAGAGCACCAACTCATGGCCCGCCTCCTCCAAGTCCTTGACGACAAACGGCCCAAGCCGTCCGCTTACACCTGTGACTAGCACCTTCATATGGATGTAACCTCCTCTATTCCGGCAAGTATTCCTCCCGCACCGGCGAGAAAACCTCGACGATAACGGTATCCTCCAGGACCTCTACACTATGCTCGACGTCACCAGGGATTGACCAGCTGTCACCCGGAACCGCGTCGATCTCCTTGCCACCGATCAGAAAGATACCGTGACCGCTGACCATATAGCCGGTTTGCTCGTGCGGGTGGCTGTGAAGTGGCAACGCGGTGCCTTTGGACAGACGAAACTTCGCCATCGAAGTCCGCTCGCCCCAAGCTAACGGCTCTATGACGATGCCGGGCAACAGCTCCCTAGCAGTACTGGGATCTTGTTTTCTGAACACAGATAGGCTCCTTGCAGATCTAGCACGGCTAAGCTAGCGCCCGCGCTCTGCCTCCACACGTACCATTTGGTCGTAGGGATAGGGCAGATCACGTGCACTGACATCGTTGAGCAGATCGAGATGTTTGGCGCCGAGGGCCCATCCGGTCGCGCCAAGGTTATCCTTCAGGTGTTCAATCTTCCTAACCCCGGTGATCGGCGCGGTGACGCCCGGCTGGCATAGCACCCAGTTCAGGGCGACCTGGGCTGGCGTCCTGCCGACCTCTTCCGCCACATCAAGAAGCGCATCAATGATCGTCCATGTGCGCTCGTTGGCATAGGCGCTCCAGGACTCACTCCACCCCTCCGCCTCAGCCTTCTCTACGCGCGTGCCTTCAGGGGGCGCCTCCATACCGCGGTGGTACTTCCCACTCAACCAACCGCCGCGCAGCGGGCTCCACGGGATCACGCCAAGGCCCTCGTTACGGCAGACAGGCAGGATCTCCCATTCAATGGAGCGGTCGAGAAGGTTGTAGAGGGGCTGGTGACAGGAGAAGGCCTCCCAACCGTTCTGCCAACTGAGATCCACCGCCTTCTGCAGCTGCCAGCCCGTCCAATTGCTTGCGCCCAGATAGCGAACCTTTCCGGCGTCGACGAGGCCGTCGAGCGTCTGCAAGGTCTCCTCCAGGGGTGTGCCAGGATCCCAGCCGTGGACCTGGTAGAGATCGACGTAATCCGTGTTGAGGCGCCGCAGGCTGGCTTCGATCCCATCGATAATGTGCTTGCGGCTGAGACCCACGTCGTTGGGACCGTCACCAACGGGCCAGCGCACTTTCGTTGCTACGATGAAGTTCTCGCGGCGCTGCTGCTTAAGCCACTCGCCCACGATACGCTCGGACTCTCCGCCAGCGTAGACGTCGGCGATGTCGATGAAATTGCCCCCAGCCGCTGCGAAATGGTCGAGGATCTCGAAGCTGTCCTCGCGCGACGTCTCACGTCCAAAGGTCATCGCGCCGAGACAGAGCTCGCTGACGCGCAAACCCGTGCGTCCCAGGTACCGGTATTCCATGACAGGGCCTCCTTCCCACTAGAAACTCACAAGAGCTTGATCATCGCATCACGACCGGTCGAGCGAACACCTGATGAAAGGATAGCCCCGTCCGTTCGAGATGCAACTTAACAGCCCTCGCCCATCACTACCTCTACAAGCGCCGCAAGGTCCAGAGGCACGGTCTCTCCGTTCCCCTCGCACCAAGCCGACGGCGATGATGGATTCAGAACCTGTCACCATCCGCACTCATCTTCTCCACAATCACACCATCGCACTTCAGCGCACGCCGCATCGACTTGCGTCGCGGCCAGACGCCCGGCACCCAGAGAGGGATGCGCGGCTGCTGCACTGGCTTGGCCGGATAGTGCATCTCGTCCATAAGCGTCAGTCTGATACGATAGTGCTCGCCCTCGTAATCGAACTGCTTGCGCTGATAGAGCAACGTCAAGATGTCGATAGTCTCATCCAGCATCTTCGCCCGCGCCCTGGTATCGGTGACTTCGTCCGGAAAGCTCTGCCAGCCCATCCAGACAGCTCCCGTCCCCAACCCCAGAATGAGCCGCCCATCGGAGAGACGATCCAGCGCCACCGACTCACTGGCTATCTTCCATGGACGCCGGAGAGGAACCGGAATGACCATCGTACCCAACCGAATCCGGCGGGTCACCATAGCGGCTGCGGTCAGCGCGATCATCGGATCCTCACACCAGACCGCATCCCCAACGAAACAGCCGTCCCAGCCCGATACCTCTGCCAATTGGGAAAGCTCGGCAACGGTGCGAGCTGTGCTAGTGGGGAGCACCAAACCGAAACGTATCGTCATCGATCCATACCTCTCCGGACAATAGACCTCAGATCCTCCCGTACGCTGACAGCGCGCGCGTTGCCTCCAGGGTCCACCGACCGCGCCAGGCCAGCGCAGCAACCGGTCCTGACGTCTCTGTCGTGAGGGGCCAACCGCCGTCGGGTTGCTGTTGCCTCAGCAGATCGTCCAGATGCCCGTCGATCTGCGCATCGAAGAAAAGCGCGCGCCAACTGGACCCTGGGCGTGGCGCAAAGGTGAGCGGGGCCAACCCGTAGCCCTCTACTGGTGCCTCAGCGATGAAGAAGCTTGCCTGCGGCAACGCGGAGGCGATGGCATCACGAAGACGGCGGGCCAGCGCCCGATCCGGCAGGTGATCCACCAGGCGCGTGGCGCTCAGGAGCGTGTGGGCTTCCAGGGGTGGGGCCTCGATCAGCATTTCGCAGCATGTCGCCGTCGCGCGCGCGAGCCAGCTGAGAATACCCTTTGACACGAGTAGAGGCCGTGCGTGTATGGTCATTATACATCTCTTTCCGGTGATCGCCCGCCTCACCGCTCACGATAACGACCGTTGAGGCATGTGTCATCTGCCCAAAGATTGATCAGTGGATAGATTCTGGAGAGGACACGCAAAGATGGATGATTGACCGAGTTGATCTATGGTGCGATCCGACCTATAGTTCATAACCTGGAAGCATCCAGTCGAGCATCCTGAGGGCGTCCGGCATCGATGAAGGTAAGGAGCTGCACTATGAATGACGCTGAAGATCTTCTAGCCATCTACCAAGGCTTAAGCATGTCCGGCGTGTATGACGGCTGGGTTTGCTCCAAGCTGATGAGCTGAGAAACACACACCCTTGGATGAGACACTCCACCGCTCCCCTACGCACAGCGCCGCTGTGTTAGCTCTTGTAGTCAGCAGCGTCGCGCTGGTTGCCGCGCTTCTCATCTCGCTCAATAAAGGAGTATGGAAATGACGGACCCTGTCAGATTCGAGGAAACGTTCGAAGACCAGCTTTCAGAAGGCTGGAGTTGGATTCATGAGGCGCCAGAAGCCTGGCATATCAAGGATCAGGAGCTCCACCTACAGACCCTGCCGGGCACGCTGTGGGGTGAGCGCAACGACGCCCGCAACATCCTACTGCGCCCCGCTCTGGAGCTCGAGCCGGGCCTCGCCAGCGAGGTCCAGGTCACCAACGCGCCGGTCCTGCAGGGCGAACAGGCAGGCCTCATCTGGTACCTCGACGAGGGCAACTATATCAAACTGGTAAAGGAGCGGCTCGACGATCGCATATGGATCGTGCTGGCGCGTGAGGAGAACGAGCAACCGGCCCTCGTGAATCGGGTGCCCTTCCTACCACAGACGGCGCGCCTCCGTTTGACACTGGTTCAAGAGCGGGTGGTCGGTCAAGTCCTGACGCCCGAGGACTCTGAATGGCAGACCGTCGGCGAGTGCGATCCTATCTCCACTCCAATGCTGCAGTTCGGCATCTTCACCCATGGAGGCCCGAACGACACGCGACGCTCGGCTCAGTTCTCTAGCTTCAAAGTCTACCGCCTAGAGTCGTGAGACGCTACGAGGTGCGATCTGCGACATCGCATCGACGCGAGAGACTGGCGATCCCCCGAGTAAAAGTCCAATATGATGTATGAGACGGTCGAAACAGAGCGTCGACTTGGTCAGGACGAATACTCCCTGAACACCTTCAACCCAGTGAGAGGAGGACTACTATGCGTGCAGTCGTTATCGGAGGCACAGGCCACGTTGGAACCTATCTAGTCCCTCGCCTCGTTGAGGCGGGGCACGAAGTGACGGTCGTAACTCGCGGCAATCGGGATCCCTATTCGCCCCACGGCGCCTGGCGCGCTGTACGCCGCGTTGAGCTAGACCGCACCGAGGAGGAAGCCGCTGGCACCTTTGGGCCCAAGATCCGGGACCTGGAGCCCGACATCGTCATCGATATGATCTGCTTCACCCTCGATAGCGCTCAGCACCTCGTCGAGGCCTTACGGGGTCACGTCCAGTACTTCCTGCATTGCAGCACCTGCTGGGTGCACGGCAAGACCGTAACCATACCAGTGACAGAGGATCAGCCACGACGCCCAATTGGCGAGTATGGGATCCGAAAAGCAGCCATCGAGGCATACCTGCACGAGGAAGCTCGACGCAATGGGTTCCCTGCAACCTGTGTCTTGCCCGGGCATATCGTGGGTCCCGGCTGGGTACCTCTCAATCCTGCAGCCAACTTTAACCCAGACGTCTATACACGGCTAGCCAGCGGTAAGGTGATCACATTACCGAATCAGGGATTGGAGATCGTGCATCACGTCCACGCCGACGACGTGGCACAGGTCTTTATGAGAGCTCTGCAGAACTGGAATCTCGCTGTGGGCGAGAGCTTCCACGCCCTGTCTCCGGCAGCCATGACACTTCGCGGCTACGCCGAATCCGTCGCTGGTTGGTTCGGTCAAGAAGCCCAACTGGAGTACAAACCTTTTGAGGCGTGGCGCACGGACGTGGACGAGAGCGATGCAGAGGCAACGCAGTCACACCTGCAACACAGCCCCAACTGCTACAGCATCGCGAAGTCACAGCGGCTTCTGAACTACCGCCCTCGCTACACCTCGCTACAGGCTGTCCGCGAGGCGGTTACCTGGCTCATCGACCACGGCACGGTCTCGGTGAAGCCCATAGGCTCACGGTGAGGATGGACTATGCAACCGGAGAAAGCTAGACTTTGGCAAGGCCCTCCGCCCTTCGGTCTGATGGCTGAGGCGCTGGAACCTTGGATGGATCTATACCTACTTCCTGGGCAGCAGTCCCGGGGAGCCGTCCTGGTCTGCCCCGGTGGTGGGTATGCAGGTAGGGCGCCCCACGAACAAGGCCCGATCGCCGAGCAGTACAACGCCGCCGGCTTCCACGCCGCCGTCCTGCAGTATCGGGTAGCGCCGCATCGTCATCCAGCTCCCATCCTCGACGCGGCCCGTGCGCTTCGCCTGATGCGCCGGGAAAGCGAGCGTTGGCGCATCGACGCCGAGCGGATTGCCGTCTGTGGCTTCTCAGCCGGCGGACATCTAGCAGCGAGCTTAGGCGTCCATTCCGACAAGGCCTTCGTCAACACGGGCGAAACCCTGGATCAAGTGAGTGCCCGTCCCGACGCTCTCGTGCTCGCCTACCCTGTTATCTCGACCGAAGCCTACGGCCATCGCGGTTCCTTTGAGAACCTGTTGGGACCGGATCCGGAACCAGCGTTGCTGACCCTGATGTCGCTGGAAAAACAGGTGACCTCGCGAACACCTCCCACCTTCCTGTGGCACACGGCCGACGACGGCTCCGTCGACGTGAAAAACAGCCTGCACTTCGCCGAGATGCTGAGCAACATGGAGGTTCCGTTCGAGTTACACGTCTATCCTCACGGCGTCCATGGGTTGGGACTGGCACCGGAGGACCCCCACGTCGCCACATGGATGCGCTTGAGCATCGAATGGCTTCAGAACATGGGGTGGTGACGGCCTGCGCCGGTTAGGGATACACGCGAGAGCCTGCTGCACCCGTCTGTAGCTTTGAGCACAAGAGCATAAGGAGACTAGGATGAGCATCAGTCTGGGTCTGGTTGGCCTGGGATCGTTTGGTCGTGCGTTCGCCGATCTGTTCATGGCGCATCCACTCGTCGACCGCATCGCGCTCTGCGATCGGGAGCCCGAGCGGATGAAGCCCTTCGCGAACAAGCCGTCGTGGCAGGGCAAGTTGCACCCCGATGACCTGTACCCCTCGCTCGATGCCATATGCGCCACGTCAGGGCCCCGCGCGCTTGACGCACTGGTCATTATGACCCAGCCCTGGCTCCACGCACCCCAGGCGATCCAAGCACTCGAAGCCGGTAAGCACGTCTATAGCGCCGTGCCGGTGATCAGCATACCTGACGCCGATGAGATTCTGGAATGGTGCGATCGGTTGGTGCGGACGGTGGAAACCACCGGCCTGCACTACATGCTGGGCGAGACAACCTACTACCGCCCGCAAGCGATGTACTGCCGGCGGCGCGCGCGGTCCGGAGACTTCGGCGACTTCGTCTATGCGGAGGGCGAGTACTTCCACGACGTGGATGCACACACAAATCTGCGTGATGTACGACGACACCGGCTGACCGGGAAGGCGGGAGATGAGTGGCTCGCGGTCGAGGCAGAGTACCGGCGACGCGGCGTAAAGGACGGTCCGATGCACTATCCCACCCACTCGACCAGTGGCCCAATCAGCGTGATGGCCGCGCACCCCATCTCCGTCGTCGCCTGGGGCTACGCCAACCGGGACGACGATCCCTACTTCGCTGATTCGGCATTCAGTAACGAAACCGCGCTCTTCTACATGAGCAATGGCGCGACCATGCGCATCTGCGAGTTTCGCGAGATCGGTCATCCCGAGCGCGAGATCTTCAGAGTCTACGGTACCGAGGGCAGCTTCGAAAACGACACTTGGACCGACACGTACACGCACACCGCCGTGACCATTGAGGAGATGCGCGATCCACTTCCACCGGAAGTGGTCGCCGCCTTTGAGGCGGCGGTAGGTCCAAGTTTCTACGGCGGACATGGCGGCTCCCACGCCTACCTCGTCCACGAGTTCGTGGAGGCCGTCGCGAACGACCGCACGCCAGCCATCAACGTCTGGGAAGCGGTCCGCTATATGGCTGCCGGCGCCACAGCCCACAAATCAGCACTCCAGGGCGGGAAGCCCCTGGATGTGCCCGACTGGGGCGATCCTCCGACCGACCGAAAAGCGCAACCTAACAGACTATAAGGAGCGATCGTGATGACGACTATCCAACGCATCTTCACCGTCGATGACAAGCCCTTCTTTCCCATCGGCGGGCAGACTCAGAACTCAAGCGGCTACAACGAAGCGGAGTGGACGACGGCGTTCGACGCGCTGACGCTGCTCCACGGTAACACGCTGGAGATTCCCGTCTATTGGGAACAGGTGGAACCGGAAGAAGGGACGTTCGACTTCACGCACCTCGATGCGCTCATTGAGACCGCACGCGACCGAAACGTGCGCCTGATCCTGCTCTGGTTTGCCACGTGGAAGAACGGCAATATGGAATACGCCCCCGACTGGGTCAAGACCAACCCGCAGCGCTTCAAGCGCGTGAGAACATCTACCGGCGACGCAGTCTGGGTCCTCTCCTCGCACTGTTCCGCCACACTAGAGGCCGATAGGCGGGCCTTCGAAGCCCTCTGTCGCCACCTCAAGGCCGTCGATAGCGACGAGCGCACG
Source organism: Anaerolineae bacterium (assembly GCA_049974845.1). Lineage (GTDB taxonomy): Bacteria > Chloroflexota > Anaerolineae > B4-G1 > SLSP01 > PWVB01. The sequence continues at coordinate 9,650 of JBNGCP010000043.1, forward strand.
GTGATCGCCCTCCAAATCGAGAACGAGCCGGGCATTCTCGGCTCCGATCGGGACTATGGGCCTGAGGCACAGGCGGTCTTTGGACGTCCCGTGCCGGAGGATCTCTTGACGCGCCTCGCCAAAGGCAAGGGCGGGCCAGTGCACGCGCTTTGGCAAGCAGCAGGCGGCAGCGATGCAGGTTCGTGGCCCGAGGTGTTCGGGGATGCCGCGGGCGAGATGATGACGGCGTGGTCAATCGCGCGGTATATCGACAGGCTCGCCGAGGCGGGCAAGGCGATCTACGATCTACCGATGTATCTCAATGTCTGGCTCGGGGAAAACGGCTGGCGCATACCCGGAGAGAGCTACCCGTCTGGGGGTGCCGTGACCAAGGTGCTGGGTCTCTATAAGTGGGCAACGCCTCACATCGACCTGGTGGCGCCTGACATCTACATTGCGGATGCAGCAGGATATGACGCCATCTGTCAAGCCTACGCGCGCTCCGATAACCCTCTCTTCGTACCGGAGTCGACGCCGGGTGGGTCCAACGCCCTACGCATCTTCCGGGCAATCGGCGTCTACGATGCCATCGGCTACGCTTTCTTCGCCATCGAGCGAGTCATTGATGAGCAGGGCCAAGTGCGCCCTGAAGCTAAGCCCCTGGTCGACAGCGTGCGGTGTGTGGCTTCAGCCGTGCCGCTACTGCTCGAATATCAAGGCACGGAGAGGATTCACGTCATCGGTCAGGAGGCCGACATGGGGGCCCAATACCTGGACTTTGACGGCTATCTGGGAATGGTGGAGTTCGACGGGGGACGGATCCCTTTCGCCGGCAAGGACTGGCGCCATCCGACACCACGGGTGAGGATGAAGCAACCGCCGGACGCGGAGCCCGGTCGTGGGCTGATCGTGCAGGTCAACCGCCACGAGTTCTACCTGGTGGGCGCAAACTACCGGCTATACCTCCGTCCCAAAGCGGCCCCGGCCGAGCATCTGGTCGTGGCCCAGACAAACGATCGGCTCCTGACACGACTGGCGCACTACGTGCACGTCGATGAAGGCCATTTCGACGAGGAGGGGGCCTTCGTCGTCGACCGACGGCGGAATGGTGATGAAACGGACCACGGTGTCTGGGTGGAGCCAGACGTCGGCGTGGTTCACGTCGTACTGTGTGAGTGACAAGTGAGGGCATAACAATGGCTGACATCGAACGAGACTACGACGAAATCCCTGCTCGCTACCCCGAGCTCTCAGGCAAAGTGGCGATCATCACCGGCTCGAGCAGGGGGATTGGCAAAGGAATCGCCCTGCGACTGGCCAAAGAGGGAATGAAGGTGGTGATCAACAGCCGTACTGCGGCGGATGTGGAGTCCACAACCAAGGAGCTGTTGAGCTATGGCGCGGACGCGATTGGCGTCGCCGCCGATCAGAGCAAGACAGAGGAGATCGAGCGGCTCTTCGAGGCGACGCTTAAAGCCTACGGCACCGTGCATCTAGTCGTCAACAATGCCGCAAACCTGCGGCGCTCCCACTTCTTTGACGTCGACGAAGCCCTGCTCGATAGCTCGTTGACGACCAACATCCGGGGACCCTACCTTTGCGCTTACTACGGCGCCAAACAGATGCGCGACGCCGGACACGGAGGAAACATCATCCACATTAGCTCGGTCGGCGGGCTACGCGCTCACTGGCGCGGCTTGCCATACGATGTGACAAAAGGAGCGCTCGATGCGATGACGCGGGCGATGGCCCTCGAGCTGGCACGTCATGACATCCGGGTCAATGCCGTCGCGCCCGGGGCTACGCTTACCGAGCGGTGGCCCGATCCCGAGCTTCCGCGGATGAGGGAGGTCGCCGGGCGGATCCCGCTCGAGCGCTTCGGACACGGACTCGACATCGGGGCCGCTGTCGCGTTCCTCGCGTCTACGGATGCAGCTTACATCACAGGCCAGGTGCTCTACGTCGACGGCGGGATTACGGCACAGCTGTCGCCGCCTGGGCAGCCGATCTAGGTCCACCGGTAAATGCAACGGACTTACGGCACACCATCGCCTTGAGGACACCCATGCCGCAAAGGGCATCCTCAACAGTGATCTGTACGTAAGTCCGTTGCGCGCTCCTTGTCACATCCGCGACGCCAGATCGAATCGCTCTTTCAGAGCCTGGATCAACGATCGCGCCTTTTCCTCCGTGTCCGCCTCGGCGAAGATCCGGAGCACCGGTTCCGTGCCTGAGAATCGCATCAGCGCCCAGTTGTCGTTCTCGAGGAAAAACTTCGCCCCATCCAACGTGGAGATTCTCTGTACGGGATAGCCCCCTAGCTCGATCGGCTCAGTCTCATGCTGCGCCACCAGGCACTCCAGACGTTTAGGGATGATGACCCGCATCTCGGATGTGGCGGGCACGTTGGCCTCCACAGCAACCAGATGCCCGGTGATCTCATAGACATCGCTCAGAAGCTGTGAGATCCTATGGCCCGTTTTCGCCAGCATCTCCACAACAAGAGCCGCGGCGAAGATGCCGTCCTTGCCGCGGATATGGCCTCGGATCGTCAAGCCGCCGCTCGACTCACCGCCGAGCAGAGCATCGTGCTCGATCATCGCCGCAGAGACATGCTTGAACCCGACGGGAACCTCGTAGGCTTGCTCACCGAAACGATGGGCGAGGCGATCCAAAAGATGTGTGGTCGCCAGGTTCCGGACCACGCCCCCGCGCTCCTCACGCACCTCGTGCATATACCAGTACAGGAGCAGAAGGATGTCGTTGACGGTCACATAGCGCCCTGTCTCATCGACGATGGCGATGCGGTCGGCGTCACCGTCGGTGGCCAGGCCCAGATCGTAACCCTCGTTGCGCACATGGGTCATCAGCAGACGCAATGCTTCCATATCGGGAGCCGGGGAGCGACCACCGAAGAGGGGATTGTGCCGCTCATTGATGAACGTCACGCGACACCGCGCCTCGGTCAAGATAATCCCTAGGGTAAGCTGGCCTACCCCGTACATCGGATCAACGATGACGCGCAGACCAGCGTCTCGAATGACGTCCAGGTCGATCAGAGACTCCACAGCATCGACATAGGCATTGGTGAAATCCCGCCATTCGACGACGCCGGCATCCTCAGCCAGATCCAGATCGATCTTCACCACGTCCTCGGTCGTCAGCCGATTAGCCTCGGCCTCGATCAGCCGGACCTCCTCGTCCTGCAGCAACGACCCATCGCTGCGGAAGACCTTTAGGCCGTTCCATTCCGGCGGGTTGTGACTGGCCGTGAAACCCAATCCGTAGGCCGCCCCCAGCTTGGCCGAAGCATAGGTGATCAGAGGCGTGGGCGCGTCCTCCGTGAGAAGCACGGCTGGGATATTGTTGCCCGCAAAGACCTCAGCCGCAGCGCGCGCCGATCGGTCCGACAGGAAGCGACGATCATAACCAATCAGAACGCCACGGGACTCATCGCCGCGCCGCGTGATAGCGTTGGCGAGCGCCTGGCAGAGACGGCGGACATTGTGAAGCGTGAAGCCCTCCCCGATCACCGCCCGCCATCCGCCGGTGCCGAAGGCAATCACATTGCGCTCCTCGTGCCGTCGGGGCCGGTAGACTCGCTTCTGAAGGATGAAAGAGGCCTGCGCAAGATCTTCCTTCGTGTTGATGCCGAGAACCTCGTCCTGGTCATAGATCTGATAGCTGTCAACCCGCATGCCGCTCCGGATCAGACGGTGCGCACAGTCCGTAAGCCGATACTCACCATCGATCGGCGATGGCGCGAGCGTTCTGAGACAAGAGAAAATTGCCGGCGCCTGCACGATGTAGGCACCCACGTTGAGCTCGCGAATCTCTCGGACCTCAGGCGAGGCTTCTGTCTCCTCGATGATATCGATGATACGCCCATTTGCGTCCCGGATGATTCGGCCATAGGGCAGCGGCGCCTGAACCATCGCGGTCAGGAGCGTGAGATGGGCGTTCTTAAGGAAGTGTCGGTTTAGCAACCCCTGGATGGATGACGGACGGAAAAGCGGCGTGTCACCATAAAGAATGAGAAGGTCGCCGTCGTAGTCCGAGAGCCGCTCACTCAACTGAAGCACAGCGTGCCCCGTGCCCAGGCGATCCTCCTGAACGATATAGGTGAATGCCGGATTATTGAAGTGGGCTTCGATCTCGCTGTCGACACGAGGGACCACGACGATCAAGTCTTGAGGAGCCACGACCTGCAGGGCATTTCGAACCACATAGTCAATCACACGGAGATCACCCAATGGCTGAAGCAGCAGCGGTAGCTCGGCGCCGGGACCATCGTCAACGATCCGTTGCTCACCGGCGGCCAGAATCACAGCCTTGAGCGGGCGATCTGTTGTTGGACTTCTACGTGTCTCCATTCCGATCCTCCCTGTCTATAGTGTATTGATTTCTACGTTGTGCTCAGACAGCACGATTGGGGATAGCGATGACATCTAAGTGAGCGGATCCTCTTTGATGTAGTCTACAAGATCCTCGACATAGCCAAAGGCCATCGCCACCACAGTATCGGCAGCGCCATAGTAAAGCGCCAAGCGCCCGGTCTCGGCATCGCAGAGCGCAGCGCAAGGGAACACGACATTGGGCACATCCCCGACACACTCATAAATCGTCTTCGGCGACATGAAGTAGCGACGCGCCCGAGCGATCACCCGCCAGGGCTCGTCGAGGTCGAGCAGGGCCGCACCGGCGCTGTAAACAAAGCCGTTGCAGGACGTCAGCACGCCGTGATAGATCAGCAACCAGCCCTCAGATGTCTCAATCGGAGTCGGGCCCGCGCCAACCTTGGTGCTCTGCCAGCCGCCCGCGGTCCCGAAAACGTGGCGATGGTTGCCCCAAAAGCGCATATCCGGGCTCTCGCTGTAGAAGATGTCGCCAAAAGGCGTGTGGCCCTGGTCGCTGGGGCGACTCAACATGGCATAGCGCCCGTTGATCTTCCGTGGGAAGAGCACACCGTTGCGGTTGTAGGGCAAAAAGGCGTTCTCAAGTTGGTGAAAAGTCTCAAAATCGAAAGTATAGGCGACGCCGATCGTCGGACCGTGGTACCCATTACACCAGGTCACGTAGTAGCGATCCTCGATCCAGACAACGCGCGGGTCGTATCCGTAGACGAAGTTGCCAATCTCCGGGTCATCGCCGGCAAACTCGATGCGGTCAGGAGTCAATTGCCAAGTCACGCCATCCTTGCTGCGCCCGGCGTGCAGCTTCATCTCCCGCCCGCGATCATCCACCCGGAACACGCCGGCGAAGGCCCCCTTGTACGGCACGACGGCACTGTTGAAGATGCTGTTGGACTGCGGGATCAGATCTCGCGGAATGATGGGGTTGCGCTCAGATCGCCAGACCACGCCCCGTGCGCCTTCCGGCCTCTCTTCCCACGGGATATTCGACAGCACCTCGCCCACAACCTTGATGCCCATAGCAATCTCCTTCTCAGTATGACGCCACTACGGTTATTATACGTCGATCCCCTTGGGCTGCCATTCCTCTATTTGTAGTCCGGGCAGAATGAGGGTAGACTAAAGGCGCGAGAGGAGGACCGCCTTGCCAGGCGACGGCATGCCGTGCGAGCTATGACACGTCCGCGATCTTGGGGGCGAAATCTGCCGGTCGTCTGTCGGCGTGAAGGCGATGCGGGACCTCCAGTTTAGTGTCACTTTCATATCACAGGAGGTTATACCAATGAAGATCGGTGATGCCATTCAGTCTGCAGATTGGAAGAACGAGAAGCACGTGCCTGTCATCGAGGCGCCGGACACCGTGAAGGCTGGTGAGCCGTTTATGGTAACCGTCAGTGTGGGGAAGGAGATCCCCCACCCCAACACAACGGCACACCACATAGCCTGGATCGACGTCTACTTCAAGCCAGAGGACAGCAAGTTCCTGCATCAGCTGGGGCACTTCGCTTTCACAGGACACGGAGCTTCGGTCAAGGGACCGGACACCGGCCCGGCCTACACGCACCCCATCGCCACGTTCTCCGTGACCGTGGACGGCCCCGGAACCCTCGTCGCTACGGAGTGGTGCAATATCCATGGGCTGTGGGAGAGCAGCAAGCCCCTTGAGGTAACAGAAGCCGACTAAACAACACATCAACTCCTCTCCGGTCAGGGTAGCCGAGGCAGCCGACATCGTCGTTCGGCCCCGCTCCGGGGTTCTTGATGGGCCGCGGGACTTTTCCTGCGGCCCATTCTTGTTTCCAGCACCCCCAGGCACGAACTTGCGGCAGGGAGAATTTGCACTATAATAGTTTAGCTAATCAAGAATATATATTCCTCTGAGAATGGGAGGGTGCAATGAAGAAACAAAGCCTTCACGTCACGGTTGGGGTCCTGGCAGTGCTGTTGGTAATGAGTGCCTGCGGCGCGCCGTCCTCGGTGGCGGTTGCGCCGACAGATGTGGACCCAGCTCCATCTTCCACAGCGCGGGCACAGGCGACGGAGACCACATCGCCGCTGCCAACCCGCGTAGCGATGTCAGCGCTGGCGACGCCACCACTAGAGTCGCCCATAGCAACGCCAACGGCGGACACGGCGACAGCCAACTGGTCCGCCGATGGGATCATTACCGATGGTGAGTATGCGTCCAATGCTGACTTTGGCGATATGCGTATCTGGTGGCGGAATGACGAGGACACTCTCTACCTGGGCATGGAGGGTGATACGAGCGGCTGGGTCGCCATCGGACTCAATCCTCAACAAGGCATGCAGGGTGCGGATTACCTGTTCGGTTACGTGGAGAACGGCGAAGCCCTGCTTTGGGACGCTTGGGGAACCGCCCCAAGGGGACCCAACCATCCCCCTGATGAAGATCTCGGCGGGACAGACGATATCGTCGACTTCGCCGGGGTTGAGGAAGCCGGCGTGACACGGTTTGAGCTACAGATTCCTCTTGATTCTGGCGATGACTACGACCATACGCTTGAGCCCGGCGAGAACTATCCCTTTATCGTCGCCATCGGCCATGAGGATGACTACGACGCCTATCATACGAGATATGATCGCGGTGAGATCACGATCGAGTAGCATCCCAAACACCCGGACACCAAGAGCGCACAGATGTGGAATGTGCCGGCCGACCCGAGACACTATTTTCCTGACTTGATTTTGGAGATATCTCGCTCTAAAATAGTGTCATCAGAAAGGCCATCCCAACAACCGAGGAGGTAATCCATGATGAGTCTTACCGATGTGCTAGCTGAGGCATTGAAGCTCGAGCGGGACGGGCAAGAGTTCTACACCAAGACGGCCCAACGCGTCGAAGACCAGGCTGCTCAGGCCATGTTCTCGCAGCTTGCAGAAGACGAGGTCGATCACTACAACTACATCAAACGTCAGTACGAGGCACTGCAGGCAGGCGAGGGGTGGTCCGCGATTCCCGAGATGGAACTGGTCGAGTCGATCGACGCCGTCTCGGTGGTCTTTCCACCGGACGAAAAGGTCATCGATGAGCTGCCGGAGAATCCAACTGAGGAGGATGCCCTTCTCTTTGGACTGAACATCGAGGACAAGAGCTTCAAGCTCTATCACAATAGCGCCGAGCGCGCCGACGACCCCGAAGCCAAGAAGCTGTTTATGCAGCTAGCGGGGGCTGAACAGCGCCATTTCGAGATACTGATGCAACGCTACGAATCCCGCTTCAGGTACCCTAGATAGGCGAAACGCCTGAGGAGACTCCTCAAGCTCCACAGTGACGAGAGCAATAGACCCAATAGGGAACTTCTGCTTGCGTGATGTGGGGTGACAGGACATAGGTCAGTCCATCAAATTCAATAGTGTGGCATGCGAGGAGGCAACAGATGGAAGAGGTCTTTGACATAGCACAGGTTGGACGCCGAGCGCCTGGCTTCGAGGCCCAAGCGTTGGTGGATGAAGAGATCAAGCGGATTGCGCTGTCCGACTACCAAGGGAAATGGGTCGTCCTCTTTTTCTACCCGGGCGATTTCACCTTCGTCTGCCCCACGGAGCTCGTCATGGTCGCGAGACGCTACGAGGAGTTCCGCTCGAGGGGTGTGGAAGTACTGTCGATCAGCGTGGACTCACCGCACGTGCACAAAGCGTGGCAAGAGCACGAACTATCTAGGATGATCGACAATGGGCTTCCCTATCCGATGCTGAGCGATCGCGCCGGACGTATCGGGGAGAAGTACCTGGTCTACGACCCCGAAGACGGTACAGATATTCGCGGCTTCTTCATCATCGATCCCGACGGCGTGCTTCAGGTCGCTCAGATCCTCAACGCGTCAATGGGCCGTGATGTGGATGAGATGCTGCGATTGGTGCAAGGTGCTCAATACGTCTATGCGCGGCGTGATGAGGTCCTTCCTGCCTGCTGGCATCCCGGCGATCAGACGTTGAAGCCGGGTGAGGCTCTCGTGGGTAAGGTCTGGACGACCTGGAAGTAGTAGCGGACATTGAACGAAGGGGAATGCTATCTGAATCCTGCTCTGGGTATAGGCCCAGGGCAGGATTCTAAAACTCGATGCCAGAGCTGCCCGAAGTCGAGACCATCGCCCGTAAGCTACAATCCAGCATCGTCGGAGAAACGATCACCGGCGTCGCTCTCCATTGGCGCAGAACCATCGATCGACCCGATCCCGATGCTTTTCAGGAGCAGATTCAGGGTGCTCGTATCACGCGGGTCGGACGACGGGGAAAATACCTCTTGATCACCCTTGATAACGATATGTCGCTCTTGGTCCACTTACGGATGAGCGGTCGATTCGTGCTGCGCCATGAAGGAGCGGAGAGGGCGGACATCGAGCGCAAGCACGTCCGGGCCACCCTCCAACTGACGAACGGCAAGCAGCTCGTCTACGTCGATCCGCGTAAGTTTGGTAGATTCTACCTGGTCGAGGATATCAAGGACGTGACTGCGAACCTGGGGCCGGACCCTTTGGCAGCGGGATTCACGCCGGATTCTTTGCGCGAGCGGCTCTCAGGCCGGCGGGGCGAGATCAAACGTTTGCTGCTCAATCAACGGTTTATCGCGGGGTTGGGCAACATCTATGCAAATGAGGTACTATGGCGCGCACGCATTCACCCCAAGCGGATCGCCGGAAGCTTGAACGAAGCTGAATGCCGCCGCTTGCATAAGGCAATCGTGACGGTGCTGACACAGGGCATCCGCCACGGCGGGACCAGTTTGGACGATCGGCAGTATACCTTTCCTGACGGCGAGATAGGAGAGTACCAAGAGCACCTTAAGGTCTACGACCGCGCCGAGAAAGCATGTCCGCGCTGTGGATATGCGCTAGTACGGATCGTGCAGGGGCAGAGAAGCACATATTTCTGCCCTGTCTGTCAGCCGAGGATCCCGGCTGCGGGCACGGAGCGTGAATCAGACTGCAATACCGGAGAAGCAGATATGGAGACCAAAACACTGAATGTAGAAGGCATGTCATGCCAGATGTGTGTCAAGCACGTCACACAAGCTTTGGAGGACGTCGCTGGCGTCTCGGACGTCAAAGTGGATCTCGCGTCAGGCACCGCCAGGATCACCTACGATCCCGCGTCGGCTACGCTTCAGGCATTTGAGAATGCCGTCGCTGAAGCCGGCTATCGAATTGCGGGAGAAGCCTAGAACGGCGCGCAGCAAGGCATTTTTCGTAGAGGTCAATCTCCCTGAGGCTAGTCCCACTCGATATCTTCGCGACGGACGATGCCCGTCCGCGGCATCTCCGCCGCGAGCGCTGCCAGGGTCTCGCCGGTCTCTGGATGAACGTAATAGGGCGCCAGGTCCGCCAACGGCACGACCGTGTGAGCGTACCTGAGGATATCGGGATCCGGGATATGTCTTGGTCCGAGATCCAGGACCTCATAGTCGAAGAGAGCGACATCCAGATCGATCGTCCGAGGGGCATACTTATCCTCGGTGCGTATGCGTCCCAGTTGTGCCTCAATCGGTTCCAGCACCGCGGCTTTGAGTTCGCCCGCGGTCAGGCGTGTGTAAACCATTACCGCAGCGTTCAGGAAATCTTCCTGGTCCGTATTCCCGACCGGTGCAGTCTCATAGATGGGGGAGAGCGCTCCAATCGAGAGCTCGTCCTCCAGTAGCCGAGCCGCGGCCCTCAGGTTGTGCTCGGGGTCGATATTCGATCCCAGAGTCACGAAGACACGATGGGGCCCCGCCTCCAGCTCTGCCCGCGTGCGGGTAATCTCCACACCCACGGAACGCGCAAACCTCAACGCCCCAGGCTTTTCCACCCGCACCCTGGCTGCCCCTACTTGCGGGTCCGCGAGGCACAAAGCCGCGATCTCTGCAGCCAGACGTTCCACGAGATGAAAGCTCGAGGCCTCCACCATGCGGATCACGCGCTTGGTGATTGTGCGATAGTTGGTAGCATCGTCGATATCGTCGGAGACGCCCGCGTCGTGGGTATCGGCGTAGAGCGTGAGATTGATGAGCACGTCCTGGCGCTTCTCGCGCTCCTCCGGGTTGATACCCACGATCGCGCGCAACAACAGATCCTGGATATGGATTCTGTCGCTGTATCCGCGGTACGTACTGATTTGGCCCAAAATGGTTCCTCCGGCTAGAGATATACGGCTTGAATCAGGCCCGCGTTCTCGGCTCCCCTAGAAGTCGACAGCCCCACGCCCTATATGTTCAAAGAACTCCGCCCGCAGTGTGTGGTCGGTCTTGAATTTCCCCAGCATTGCGCTCGTGCTCATACGGGCGTTCGCCTTCTTGACACCCCGCATCGCTGCGCACATATGCAGCCCCTGAACGACTACAGCGACACCTTGCGGATGGAGCGTCTCGTCTAGGAACTCGGCAATCTGCTGGGTCATGCGTTCTTGCACTTGCAGACGTCGCGCAAACATCTCCACGATGCGAGGGATCTTGCTCAGTCCAATGACCTTACCGTTTGGAATATAGGCAACGTGAGCCCTCCCCATAAAGGGCAGGATGTGGTGCTCGCACATACTATAATAGTCAATATCCCTCACGATCACCATCTCGTTGTACTGGACTTCAAAGATGGCGCCGTTGATAAGGCGCTCGGGATCGACGTGATAGCCCGCGGTCAGCTCCGCATACATCCGCGAGACCCGCTCCGGCGTCCGAAGCAGCCCCTCACGTTCGGGATTCTCACCGATGGCCCCAAGAATCATCGTGACGGCGCAAGCGATCTCGTCACTGCACTCCTCTTCCCCTATATCAAGAATCTCGTTCCGAAACGCGTCATAGTAACTGGGCAAGATCTCCAGTGGCTTATCCATTATGATCTCCTCTCACTTAGGCACCCAGATCCTCGTCACAAAACGGCTGAAGTATCGCACACCATTCATAAATTGTCAAGATTTTGCATATCTTTTGAAAACTATCCTCTAATACGGCGGGAGATCTGAGCCTCCGCCTCATCCGTATAGACCGAGAATGCCCAAAGCTTCTTACCTCAAAACGGATGCCTCCTCAACGGGCAGTGCCCGCTGTTTGGCGCGCCTCCCCCCGTGTGACACCCTGCATCGTAAGCGCAGCCAACACAAAGAAGATCACCGGCATCAAAAGGACGAGCCCGTAGTTGCCCGAGCGCTCGATGATAACGCCGTTAAGGACGGGGCCGGCGATCGCCGCCAACTGTGACGCGATGTAATAGAAGCCCGTAAAAGTCCCGATACTGGCATCGCTTTCCGCAGTGTCCACGACCATGGGAAGGGAGTTGATATTGACCAACGCCCAGGCGCATCCACCCAAGGCAAGAGCGCCGGCGATCACGTAGAGGCTCGGCAGGAAGAAACCGACCAATAACAGGCCAGCGAAGATCAGCAGGCCTATAGTGATCGCCTTGCGGCGACCAATGCGCCCGGCAATGTAGCCACTTGGCACCGAGAAAAGGATAAACGTGATGTAGGAGATGCTGCTCAAGAGAGAAGCCTGGTTCTCCCTAATGTTCAGAACATTGACACCGAACGAGGTGAAAAAGGTCTCGATCGCATTATAGCCGACGAACCATAGGAAGATCGAGGCCATCAGTAACAGCAAGCTCCTCCGAGTCTGGACTGGCACATTTCGCACGCCCTTTAACGCGACCAACCCCGATTCCGGCTCCCGCTGGTCCGGCGCATAGGTCAAGTCTCGCGACTCTTGGACAAAGAAAACGAGCATCAGGACCGCCAAGGCCATCAGGATCCCTGCGACGATAAAAGGAAGCGCGATATCGATCTGATAGAGCCAAGCACCCGCAAGGGTGATCACGACGCCCCCTACGCCGCCCATGAGGTTGATGATACCGTTCGCCTGACTGCGCAGGTGCGAGGGCGTCAGATCGGGCATCAATGAGATGACGGGTGTGCGGAAACCAGCCATAGAGAGGAGAAAGACCCCGACCACCGTTATGAAGAGGGCAACCGTCTGGCGCAGCGATGCGCTCTGACCGCTCAATTCCGGTGGAACCGACTTCACCACGATAGGAATGAGGATGAAAGCCGCGATGGCAATTGGAGAAAGCCCGACGATAAACGGCTTACGACGGCCCAGCCGCGTCCATACGCGGTCACTCCACACGCCGATCAAGGGCAACAGGAAGAGACCCGCAAGATTGTCCAGGGTCATAATGAACCCCGTTATTGCTGCGCCGAAGCCGAATCCCGCCGCTTGGGTGGAGCTCTCAAACGACGGATTGCCCGCTTGCAGAAAGATCGGGACGTAGTCGTTATATAGCTTCCACATCACGCTGATACCGAAAAAACCAAAACCGATTAGAAATGTCTTGCCGTAGTCCAGACCTTTCTTAGGTGAGGAAGCAGCCACGTGATACCTCCAGGATGTGTTTTGAGAAGATGATGCGTCGTAAAAGATCAGACGTGACCAAGATCACGCATGAGGCCCAGGCGCGAGGCCTTACAGACAGGCCGGTCAAGTCACCTCCTCCCAGCTAATACCGGATCGAGACGGGCGTACCGATCTTCGCCCAGTCATAGAGCAACTTCGCCTCCTGCGTCCCCAACACCACACATCCGTAGGAGACTGGGCTGCCAAGATACCCGGCCCAGAGAACTTGACCGTTGGACATGACCGGAAGAGCGTGGATACCATTCTCGGTCGACCCGGCCCAGTAGATGCCCATCCAATAAGGCATCCAGATGTTCCAGGTCGATCCGTAAGCGCTTGATATCTTGCTCTGAATGCGGAACTCGCCGGCGCGGGTGTAGTAGGGCGCCGCCCCGGTCGAAGCGACAAAGGAATAGACGAGCTGATCCCCTTGATACGCGTAGAGATGCTGTTCGGAGAGATTCACGATAATGAGCTGGCCAACCCCGCTAGGAGCTGGCGCCGTACCCTTGAGACGCAGCACCTGTCCAACGTAGATCTGTGAGGGATTCGCGATACCATTGAGGCGTGAGATGGCAGCCACCGTTGTCCCAAATCGCGCAGCGATCTGGGTAAGTGTATCGCCGCGGCGCACGGTATAGGTCTCGGCGTCGACAGGCGTCGGCGGCTCTGTTACGGAGGGCGTGTCCGTCGGTTCGGGAGGCGGCATGCTCGCCACGGCGGGCTCTGGCTCTAACGTCGCTCGATCATCCCCACCCTCAGGGCGCGAGGGAACCGGAACGACAAGTTCCTGACCCACATATATCACGCTCCAGCTCGTGAGCCCATTCTCCTGCATCAGCGCCCAAGTTGAGACGCCAAGTCGGACGGCAATGACACCCAGCGTATCCCCCGCCTGAACCACGTACGTTCTAGCGTCAAGATCGGCCATAGCAGGTGTGGGCACCGGCGTGGGCGCGCCGGGCGCAGCGTTCTCAGGAGGTGGTGTCAACGGTTCTGTGGGCGGCGCTACATCGGTGACGTCGGGGATCACCAACTGCTGACCCACATAGATATAGACGGTATCCATCCCATTGGCATTGCGGATTGCGTCCACCGTCGTGCCGTAATAGAGCGCGATACGAAACAGGTTCTCGCCGGCCTGCACTTTATGGGTGATCGATGCCTGGCCCCGCACCTCAACCGGCTGCCCCGCAGCCCAAAGGGTCAGCAGCACAAAGAGCAAGCTGACGAGCCCGTAACGCGTCACAGAGTGACGTCCCACTCTGTAACATACTCCCTTACGTCGCGAAGACATACCTTATGCCCCCACAGCGCAATCACTTACAGACAAAGTCCGCCCTGCATTCCAGACACCCCCATCAGTGCGTCGCACACGCGATACAAGGATCAAAAGCCCGCACGACGCGCCCGACAGCCAGCTCCAGCTCCATGGCTACACTCTCTTCCGTGACATACCGCTCTGCCGCGACACGCAGCGCGCGCTCAATCGCCAACAGATTGTGAACCGTGGGAATAATAAACTCAGCCCGGACAATCTTCCCCTCTTCTACAACATAGCGGTGGATCAGGGGTCCCCTCGGCGCCTCAACGAGCCCATATCCCTCCCCGTCGCGGAGCGTATAGCCGACATCCGTATCCTCATAGTCAAGGGGTTCCGATAAGATCGCTATCGCCCGTTCGATAGCGTAGACCAACTCGACACCACGGGCTAGATCAAAGAGCATGATTGCGTGCGCCGGCCGACCGAAGGCCTCATGGAATCGAGTTAGGTAGGCGTCGGCCCTGGGCGTGCCCATCTGCTGGATTAGGTTGATCCTTGCCAAGCTGTTTGCGCGCATGACGTGGCCGTGGTAGCTGCTCTGCTTAGCGTAGCTGTAATCAGTCTCCTCGACCGTCAGGTGCTGCTCGTAATCCCGAGCCGGGAAGATGGTGCAGATGTTTTCCCCTTCGCATCCCAAAACACGCAGGGTGTCGCCATAGTAGTTGGGGTGCACAGCATTGATCGAGGTGATATAACAAGCCGGAGCATCGTCTCCCCATGTCCCCAGCCGCTCTCCCATCGCCAACGAGGCCTCCCAATAGTAGTCGAAGAGCTCGCAAGCAATGGGCAGAACCCACAGCAACTCATCGCGCATCTTCGCCGCAACCTCAGCTTCGACGCCAGAAGTCACGCCGCCCACAACGGCCTTGACCGGATGGATAAACTGCCCTCCCGCCAGGCTAATCAAATGTGTTCCAGCCTGACGCACCTGCAGCGCTCGTGTGGTCATGCCAACCGTCGCATCGTCTCCAGTCCCGGCGTGCTCGACGTCATAGATACTGTCGACCATCAAGCGATCCGGCATGGTGAAGATGAAGAGTGAAGTCGCCTGATTCTGGAGCAATTGTCCCAGCATCAATAGCTCGCGAATCTTCAACGCCAAAGGAGGCGGTGAAACCTCATAGACATCCTCCAGCGCCTTGACCGAGGCCACGTGGTGCGCCGTCGAGCAGACACCACAGATCCGGGGCACGATGACTGGCATCTGTTCCGCGGGGGCGCCTCGCACGAAGTATTCAAAGCCCCGATACTCCGTAGCCTGGAAATGTGCGGAGAGCACCTCCCCGCCACGAACCTCGATCACAACCTGTGCATGCCCCTCCAGTCGGCTCAGTGGAAACGTCAACGCGGCCATCTCAAAGCACCTTCTCTTTCGGTCTCACAACGCGATTCCCACCCGCGTAATCAGAGAACTGGAAGAGAAAGAGCGCCAACTGCGGCGAGCGCAGCGCTGCATCTATCTCTTCCTCAGGAATATCTGTCATCGACGCGAAGACACGTTTGATACTGGTGAACCAGACCTCCGACTCTTTCTCGATGAACACATCCGAGGGTCCGCGGCAACCCACGCACGGATGACCCGCGCGAGAACACGGTGCGCGGCATCCACCTCGTGTCGAGGAGCCCACACAGAGATAACCTTGGTTTATGAGGCAGATGTCCGGATCGACGTGCCCCTGCTGGAAACCAAGCAGATGATCCGGACGCATGTCTCGCACCTTCTTGCGCCCACACTCCTGACAGACAGTCTTGCTCGCCTTGAAGTCTGCGTCCTCCAGTAGCACGGCCATAAAGAGCTCCGACGTGGGAGGACAACCGGGGAGGTAGAGATCAACGTTGACGTAAGTGTCGACTGGGTGACACTTGGGCAGGAGACGCGGCACATGATGGCGCTGCGCTTGCTCAAAGAAAACCTCGCGCACCTCATCACGGTCACCAAGATTGGCAACGCCCCCTGAGATCGCACAAGTGCCCACCGCAACGACCTGTTTGGCTCTCTTCACAGCCCGACGAAGCTTATAGAGATCCTCATCGGTCCGGACCCCACCGCTGATGAGCAAGACATCGACCTCGGGCACGTCATAGGTGGATACGACGAGCGGCATATAGACCAATTCGTACTCATCTACCCATGCATCCGCGTTGATGAGCGACACCTCACAACCGGCACACCCTGAAAGCTGTAGCACAGCAAACCGCTTCATAGATACCCTCCTGCCTGGCCCCTGAGCTTCGGTTCCTAGCGGCAGCGTCAGTGTAGCCGAGCCTCGAAGAAAGCGCAACCCCGGTAAAGCTGCCATCGGCGCTGGTCGGATGGCATTTTGGCCAACGAAGACGGGCTCATACGACTTGAGGAAGTCCGGCTTTACAACAACATCAAAGACGGTATACTCACGGTGCTCTCCGCCGACATCTCGGCCGATACTTCGATTGATGCAGGGTCAAAACTCAATGAACAATCAACAAGTCAAGCTAAGTCAGCCGCGCACTACCGTCCAGATCTCACTGCCAGATGGACGCACGTTTGAAGGCCCTCTAAGCACATCTTTGGAGACGTTCCTCAAGGTCGCGTACCCAGACTCCGAGGTTCCAATGATTGCGGCCTTGGTCAACGGTAACCTGCGTGAGCTCACATACACCATAGAATGGGACTCGGTAGTCGAACCCATCGATCTCTCTCAGTCGGACGGCGTACGCATCTACCGAAGGTCCTTGACCTTTCTGATGGTCGCCGCTGCGCATCGCCTCTTCCCCGGTGTCGAGATCTATGTCGACCACTCGCTCCCGTATGGCGGTTACTTCTGTGAGGCGCGCAATCGTGATCCGTTCGACGAGGAAGAGCTTGAATCGTTGGCCAAGGAGATGCAACGCTTGATCGACGAGGACGTGCCCATCATACGGGAGGAGAAGGTCCCCCTGGATCAAGCGCTGAAGCTGTTTCAGGGCCGCGGTGAGTTCGATAAAGTGGGGATCTTTGAGGGACGCGATCGCAAACGCAAAGCGTATCTCCGGCTGTATGGGCTCAACGGCTACCGGGATTACTTCCACGGCTATATGGTCCCGAGTGCTGGCTACCTGAAGTATTTCCGGCTGCTGCGCTGGGAGGAAGGCTTCATCCTACAATTCCCGCGACGTCACGAGCCGACAAAGCTGCAGGAACCGGTTCGTTATCCCCAGCTAAAGCGGGTCTTCCGAGAATACGGAGAGTGGCTACGGCTTCTGGAGACCGAGAACGTCGGTGGTCTCAATCGCGCGATCAACCGCAGCCGCATCCGGGAGATCATCCTCGTCTCTGAGGCGCTGCACGAGCAGGTCATTGCCAATATCGCGCAGCAGATTGTCAGCCGCAGGGATCGGCTGCGCATAATCCTGATCGCGGGGCCTTCCTCGTCGGGAAAGACCACGTTCTCCAAGCGCTTGGCCGTCCAACTGCTGGCGCATGGGGTCCGGCCCTTTGCGTTGGAGCTCGACAATTACTTCGTCAACCGGGAGGAGACGCCCCGCGACGAGTTTGGTGAGTACGATTTCGAGGCCCTTGAGGCGCTCGATCTCGCGCTCTTTAACGAGCACCTACAATCGTTGATGGCCGGGGACGAGGTGCAGTTACCACACTTCAATTTCCGGACCGGGCAGCGCGAGCCCGGCCCTACGGTACAACTGGACCCAGACCAGCTTATCATCGTCGAAGGCATCCACGGACTCAATCCGCGCCTGGTCTACTCGCTTGCCGAGGGCATCGTCTACCGCATCTACGTGTCGGCCCTAACGCAGCTGAACCTTGATCGCCACAATCGGGTCCCCACTACGGATACCCGGCTCATTCGTCGCATCACGCGTGACGCGCGTACCCGCGGATACTCAGCGATGGAGACCCTTCAGCGATGGGAAAGCGTACGTCGCGGCGAAAAGCAATATATCTTCCCCTATCAAGAGTACGCCGACGTGATGTTTAACTCCGCCCTCGTCTATGAGCTGGCCGTGCTGAAGCCCTTGGCCGAGCCACTCCTCCTCCAGGTCGATCCGAGCTCACGTCAATGGGTGGAAGCCAAGCGCCTGCTGAAGTTTCTGCAGTGGTTCCATCCTCTCGACGAATCCCTTGTGCCAGAAAACTCCTTACTTCGCGAGTTCGTCGGCGGTCTGGCGCTCGACGAATTCCACTGGGACTAGGCTGTATGGAAGCGTGTCCGGTCTGCGGTGAAGTCCTCGGCAGCGCTACCATCGTCTGTCCACATTGCGGAGCCACGCTAGTTGACGATAAGAAGAGGCGCAAGCGCCCCAGGGATGGGCGACGCATCTGGCGGAAGCTTCTGCTGTTCGCCCTGGCAGCAGCGCTCTTTGTCGGTGTGCAGGCTGCGTCGGCATATCTGGGCGTCTACGTTGGTGAACGGGACCGCCAAGCGCGCCGAGCTGCGGTGGTGGAAGAGCACTATCAGGCCGGCATAGAGGCCATGAACGACGGTCGCTATGAGCGCGCCATCGCGGAGTTCCAATACGTCCTGACGCTCAGCCCGAACCACGCGCTTGCGGAACAGGGCTTATCGGAAGCCCGACTCCGGCTCGAGGTGAAGCCCACACCTACGCTGCAGGTCGCGCAGTCACTGAAGGAGCAGCTTCTCGAAGAGGCGCAAACCTCCTATGATCAGTCAGATTGGGTGTCGACAGCACGCACGCTGACGCAGCTGAGAGCCCTGGACCCTGAATACGCTCAGGAATGGGTGGAAGAGATGCTCTTCGAGAGCCTCTATCAGGCGGGCATGGCGCATTTGTCGGAGGACCAGCTTGAAGTGGGCATCTCTTACCTCGACCAGGCCATCGCGCTCCGCCCCTTGGATGCTGACGCGGTCACGCAGCGCGTGCTCGCGGCCCGTTATCTCGACGCTGTAAACTATTGGGGTGTAGATTGGGAGTTGGCTACCCAGCGGCTGGAAGCGCTCTATGCAACGGCGCCGGACTACAAGGATGTCACCGATCGCCTGCGGCGTGCCTACATCACCTATGGTGACTACTTCGCCGAACGCGGCGAGATGTGTCCCGCCGAGATTCAATACAGCCAGGCGCTCCGCATGTATGCGGACTCCACTGTGGAGGAGCGGCGGGCCGACGCCGCGCAAGTTTGTCTTGTGGCTACCCCCGTGCCGATCAGCGGCACGCTGCCTAGCATCACCCCCCAACCCATTGCGGGTTTCTCCACAGGCCGGCTGGCGTACCCCGTGTATAACAGCGCCAGCGGCGTCTACGATTTGAACGCTCTCTACGCCGACGGGCGCATCATTCGCGTCGCTGCAAACGCTGATCAGCCCTTCTGGGAATGGGGTACCGGACGATTGGCCTATCGCGACCGTGCCAATGGATCGCTAGAGATGGTGCTCCCCGAGGAGGGCGTGCCGCTGCAACTCCTGTCATCGGGGCAGCCGGCGTGGCCGACGCTCTCCCCGGACAGCAAGCGCCTGGCTTTTGCCGCACCAGCGGAAGAAGGCACGTGGACCATCTACGTCGCCAACACCAACGGCACGGACGAACCGCGACAGGTCGCCGAGGGCTGGGCACCCGCCTGGGGGCGCTCAGGATTGCTGGCCTACACAGGTTGTGATGCGGAAGGCCTGTGCGGCATCATCCTGGACAACCCAGACGACGACCAACCGGGCGGTCGACTCACCGGCAGCGAGAACGATGTCGCTGTAAGCTGGGCGCCGTCTGGCGATGTGATGGCCTACATGTCGAACGTATCCGGCAATTGGGATCTCTTCCTACTGAGCGTCGAGGGCGGCGTCGAGCAGCTCACCACGGACCCATCCAACGAGGGTTTGCCGGCGTGGTCGCCTGACGGCCGTAGCCTGGCCTTCGTGAGCGATCGTGACGGTCCGTGGTCCGTCTATGTGCTTGATCTCGGCACCCGAGAGACAAAACGCGTATTGACACTCGGCGCCACATTCCCGGGCTGGGAGAATCAGCGACTGTCCTGGTCACCTTGACGAAACAGGGAATCCGAGTATAAATAGGTTCATTCGGGGCGTAGCGCAGCTTGGTTAGCGCGCACGGTTTGGGTCCGTGAGGTCGGCGGTTCAAATCCGCCCGCCCCGACACCTCTAACCCACCTCGGTGAGCTTGTCACCAACTCCTTTGTCCGTGGGACATCTCCGGCGCTCTGTGGCATCCGGACGGTTTGGCACCAAGCCAGACCATGCTAACATCTTCGTGCCGACCTGGCCCGACCGACATTGTCAGCTGACAGGCGCGATCGGAGAATCGTCCTCGGCCAAGCGCTTCACGTTCATAGAACTGCTCGAAAGAGGTGCTCAATGGAGCCATTCCGAAAGCACGTCGCTGTAGCCATCGACGGTGGCGGCATCAAAGGTGTGATGGTCACCAAAGCGCTCGCCATGCTTGAGGAGCGCCTCGGCCGCGGCTCCCCCCAGATCTTCGAGCTGGCTGCCGGCACCTCTACGGGCTCGATCATCTCTGCAGGCATCGCCGTGGGCCTCACCGGCAGCGATATGCATCGGCTCTATGCTGAACTGGGCGACACCGTCTTTCGCAAGACGCTACGCAGCCGGCTGTGGCTTCTCGCCCGCTACCGCTATCCCCACGAGCCCCTTGTCCAAGCTCTGCGGACGCACCTCGGTGCCCTCACGATGGGCGATCTATGGACCGCATCCCCACGCATCGACACCGTCATCACTGTCTTTGACCTGCTGGAGAACCGGACTCGCTTCATCAAGCCCTGGAAACCCGAATACGCTACGTGGCCGGTGGTCAAGGCCGTATTGGCCTCAAGCTCGGTCCCAACCTATTTGCCGGTGGTTGAGGGACGGTACGTCGACGGGGGAGTAGGATCCTATGCTAACCCTTGCTACGTTGCCGCCTATGAGATCAAGTTTTGTCTTGGCTGGGATCCCGCCGAGACCACGCTCATCAGCCTAGGAACGGGACGCGATCCGCACGCCCACGACGTCGAGCGTGCAAGTCGCTGGCGTGCCTGGCAGTGGCTTTCGCCCCTCCTTGGTGCCTTCTTGGAATCGGCTAATGATCAACAGGTGCATCTGGTCGACACGTTTTTCGCGGATCTCGATTTCCGTCGCTTCCAGGTCGATCTCCGCAGGCCCATCGCGATGGATGACCCATCGGCGATTTCGGAGCTGACCGCCTATGGAGAGGAACTCGGGCATAAGCTCCTCAACGATGACGTGGACTGGGCAATGAACATACAAGCAACTTCAGCCCCCAAGTGACATGGGTGCATGTCATCTCTGAGGCAAGCCTGATCGACAGGTCGCCCCCAACGCGAAACACGCCCAGTGACATCTGGACCTATCATGGGCTTGACACATATGATATAATGTTCTTGGACGGTTCCCCGCGTGGGCGCGCACACTGGGGCGCCGTATCTCCTATATAGGAGGTGGTATATGGACAATACGACTCAGCGGAGGACCCGGCATTAGCCGGGTCCTCTCATTTTCTGCGAATCCC
>JBNGCP010000044.1:0-30547 GCA_049974845.1 Anaerolineae bacterium
CGACGGCGCTTGGTCCTCTAGTGGGCGCCGCGGGAGCGGGAATCCGCGCACGCGGCGTCCGGTGGCATGGGCGTAGGCGTTGGCGATGGCCGGGGCGGTGGCGATCATCACCGGTTCCGCCAGGTTCTTGGCGCCATAGGGACCCTCGGAGTGGCTTGTCTGAATGTACGTACCCTCAATTTCGGGGACGTCCCGGGCGCGAGGTATCCGGTAGCGATCGAAATCGAGCTGCTGGGGCACGCCGTCGACGTAGCGGAAGGCCTCGCTTAGGGCATAGCCCAGTCCCTGAGCGATCCCACCGTACATCTGGCCCATCGCGCCCTGCGGGTAGAGAATGGTCCCGGCATCGTGGGCGGCCCAAATCTTGCGCACCCGCGTCCTGCCCGTACGCCGGTTGACCTCGACCTCCGCAACCTGAGCGCCGAAGACGTAGCAGAAGTAGGGCTCGCCGGTACCCCGCTCGAAATCCCACTCGATGGGGCGGACCTGCCAGCGCCCCTGCGCCGAGAGCTGCAGCCCCATCGCGCGGGCGTGATCCACCACGGTCTCAAAGGCGAGAAGCTCCTCGTTGGGACCGATGTAGCGCTCACCATCGCGGATAAGCTGCTCCGGCGCACAGCCAAGGAAATCGGCGGCGGCGAAGTCCAATGTCCGGGCCAGCTTCTGGGCCGTGACACGCACGGCGTTGCCCCCCACAATCGAGGCGCGGGATGCCACGGTCGGGCCCGAGTCGAGGGCGGTCTGGGTATCGGGACGGAGCATACGAATACGCTCGATCGCAACGCCCAGCGTTTCCGCTGCCAGAAGGGTAAAGACCGTGCGGCTGCCCTGCCCGTAGTCGGTAAGACCAGAGGTGAGCGTGATGGTATGGTCGGGCTCGATAGCCATTGTCGCCGTCGCGAAGTCCTCTCCCTCCCCACCCAGGCCGCTGCCGTGGAAATAGCAGGCGACGCCAATGCCTCGGCGCCAGGCGTCACCATCACCGCTTGGAGGTCGGGAGGATCCATAGGCCGATCGCTTGCGCGTCCAGTCGGACCGATCGCGCACCCACTCCAGACAGGCGGAGAGGCCCACGGCTTGATCGAGAACGTCGCCCGTCATGGTCTGATCGCCGAGGCGCAAGCAATTCTGCAGACGAAAGTCGAGGGGATCTCGACCCAGACGCTCGGCAAGCTCGTCGATGGCCAGCTCGATCGCGGCAGAAGCCTGGGTGTTCCCAAAGCCGCGGAAGGCGCCCGCATAGCCGTTGTTGGTGTAGACGGCCCACGTGTCGACGTGCACGGCCTCATAGCGATAGGCACCGGCGGCGTGCATCGTCGCGCGCCACGATGTCATGGGTGTCATCGACGCATAGGCACCACTATCGGCAAGCAGCCGGGCCTTGGCGGCGCGAAGCGTGCCGTCCTCATCAGCGCCCAGGCGGAGATGAATCTGCATCGCCTGGCGCTTGTACGAGGCGGACATCGACTCAGGTCTTGTGAGGATGAGGCGTACAGGTCGACCAGTGATCAAAGCCAGCTTCGCGGCCTGCGCCGAGGTCTGATAAAGCACGTCATCCTTCCCGCCGAAGGCGCCACCCACCGGGGGCTGTATCACGCGCACCCGGTCCTGCGGCAGCCCTAACACCTGGACCGTGGTATCCCGGTTGATATGGGGGCTCTGACTGTTCGCATAGAGGGTCACGCTGCCGTCGGGTTCTGGGATTGCCAGGGCGCCCTCGGTCTCAAGATAGGCGTGCTCTTGATGCGGCAGGTCGTAGGTCGCCTCGAAGACGACCGGCGCCGCCGCCAGAAGCGGATCCGGCTCACCGTGGCGCAGGATATGCGTCGCGCACAGGTTACCCTTCCCCGTGGGCGAGACTTCGGGAATCTGAGGCGCCCCCACAAGCGCATCTGGGAGATCGGCAACGTCCCGATCCTCGGAGCCACCGGCGCGCGGCGGCATCTCACCCACAGACCCTGGGGTCGTGACGACGGGCAGGGGCTCATATACGATGGCAATGGCCTCCACGCCGGCCTGGGCGGCCTCGGCGGTTTCGGCGGCGACAACAGCCACCGGCTCGCCCACGTACCGGACCTTGTGATAGGCCAATATGTAGGCGTCCCGAACAGGCCAGCCGAAGTTGCCGTGGTCCACGAAGTCGGCGTGGGTGATCACGGCCTTGACCCCCGGCACCGCCAGGGCAGAGGAGACGTCCAACTCCGCGATGCGCGCGTGAGGCAGTGGGCTGCGCAGGACTTTGGCGACCAGCATCCCGGGCACGACCATATCACCGACGAAGCGCGCGCGACCCGTCACCTTTTCAACTCCGTCCACTCGTCGCAGCTCGGGATTGCCGACGTATCTATGTTCGCTCATCTGCGCCTCGCCTGCGGGCGACCGCCTCGATCGCATCGACGATCTGCACGTATCCGGTGCAACGGCAGAGATTGCCGTGGATGGCGGCGCGGATCTCGTCCCGTGTCGGGGCGGGATTGCGACGCAACAACGCTTCCGCTGCGATGATCATGCCCGGTGTACAATACCCACACTGCACCGCGCCATACTCCAGAAAGGCCGCCTGGAGGTCGCTCAGCCCTCCGTCCGGCCCGTGGATCCCCTCAATGGTCGTCACACGATGACCGGCCACGTCCCTCACCAGCGTTCTACACGAACGCGTGAGCGCATCGTCCACCAGCACCGAGCACGCCCCACAGGTGCCGGTCTCGCAGCCCCGCTTCGTTCCAATCAGGCCCAGGCGATCGCGCAAGAGCTCCAGGAGGATCATGTCCTGGGGTACGTCCGCCAACTCAATGGGCTCTCCATTCAACGTGAAGCTCACATGCATTTGCGTCTCCTCCCAACACATCGCTCCGGAGCAGCGCCGGACCAGAGGCTTCCCATGCGACCGCAAGCAAGCGGCCCGGCGAATTGCCCGCAACGCATCCCCAAATCGGACTAGATAGGACCCAAGAACTTCCCTACCCCAAGAGCGACATATGAAACAATCGCCACGACGAGGAAGAGAGCGGAAAAGGCCAGGAGTCCATAGTCTCCTGGCCCCATCCTTGACTCGTGTAGGTAGGTGCGGTCCGGGCTGCCGGAAAAGGCTTTGGACTGAAGGACGACCTCCAGCATCTGAGACTTGATCATCGCCCCCAGGATTAGGGGCACCGCAACCTTGGCGTAGATCCGAACGCGCTGGATCGGTCCCATTCTCTCGAAGGCCAAGCCCCGCAACCGCTGCGCCTCGATGATGGACTGGATTTCGTTGAACAGCAGAGGGAAAAACCGCAGGGTCGACGAGAAGATGAAGGCGATCTTGTAGGGAATCCCAGCCTTCACCATGCCCACGATCATCGTGTTCACATCCGTCGTGAAGATGCCCAAGGGGATCACGAGCGTCATCGTCAGGGTCTTGAAGACGACGTTGAGCCCATACGCCACGCCCTCGGCGGTCATCGTTGCCCCGCCCACCAGCCACCAGCGCTCGGGGAAGACGATCAGCGGCGTGAGAACAGTCTGCCCCGTCCGCGCTCGAACCAAGGGCGCTGCAAAGAAGCCCTGCGTGACGATCAGGAGCGCATAGAAGGGCAGCATGATCAGGAAGATGCGTCGAATATAGCTCCCTTTGACCCCGGCAGCAAGGCAAGCCAGGATCACCCCCGAGGCAAGCAGCCCCCCTAACACTGGGCTCTCCCAAAGAAAGGCCACCAGGGTGATTGCAACCATCAACGCCAGTTTCGGGCGGAAATCGAGCTTCGTGAAGAAGGAATCGTGCTCGACGCTCTGCAGGGTCGTCACGCTCATCCCTCACCCCCAGAGAGACAGGGCAGGGGTGCTTCATCGGGAGCGCAGTGCCGCTCGAAGGCGTCCTTTGTCGGCGCCCCTCGGCCCTGTTCAACCGAAAGCCGGGTGACGCACGCAGCGACCTCCTCGGGGGTGAGCAGAGGATAGGGCGCCGTGCCATTTCTGCAAACAGCTTGCGCCAACAGCACGGCCTGGGGCGGGGTCAGGTAGGTGGCATCCAGGATATCGGTGGCGTGAAAGACCTCTCGAATCGGCCCATCTGCCAGCACCGTTCCTTTACCCATCACCACGACGCGCTCCGCATAGTCAGGCATCAGATAGAGGTGATGGGTGATCACGATGACGGTCTTGCCCATCTCGTGGAGTTGGCGGCTGATGTCCAGGATGTACTTGGCGCCGCGATAGTCCTGTCCCGTCGTCGGCTCGTCAAAGATGACAATCTCGGGTCGCATCGCCAGGATGGCAGCGATCACGACGCGAGCCCGATCTCCCCTGGGAAGCGCCAGGGGATGATGATCCCGCACGGCTAGGAGCCCCATGGCCTCCAGGCTCTCGCTGACGCGCGCATCCATGTCGCCGGAGGTCATCGCGGCCCCTGTTCGGCGCCCGGCGTTACGTAAGGCGAAGGCGACCTCATCCTCCACCGTCGCATTGAAGATCTGATTGTCCGGATTCTGCGCCACGTATCCAATGCGCCGAGCCAGCTCACTGACCGTCAGGTTTCGGATGTCCGTTCCCCCAACGCGCACGGTGCCCGTGGTCGGCTCGAGAAGCCTAAGAAAGTGCTTAACCAACGTGCTCTTGCCGGCGCCGTTTTGACCGATAATCAGCACGTACTCACCCTCATCGACATCCATCGAGACGCCTCGCAGCGCTTGGGTTCCGTCGGCATAGACATGCACGAGATCCTCGACGGACAGGAGCGGGGCGTCCTGCGCGAGCCAGTTCTGGCGCGGTTCACAGGGGCTGCAGGTTAGCTCACCAGAGCGGGGGTTAGGTGAGAGGCGCAGCACATCCCCTGGCAGCGACCGGTCTGCCAGACGCACACCTCGGTCCTCCTGCGACAGATCCCCTTGACCCACCAGAGCCTCAAGCTGCTCTACGGCTTCGCCAAAGCGGACCGGCGTCTGTGCAATCGGGAAGCCCGCGCCCTGGATCAGATAAAAGGTGCTGGCAACCTGCGGTGGACGCAGATGGTGCGCGTGGAGCAACGAGACCGCGCCGTAGACGTCATCCGCTCTTCCGGTCTGCACCAACGTCCCCTGAGAGAGCAACGCGACCCGGTCGGCGTATTCCGCCATCTCTTCTGCAGCGTGGCTCGTCATCACAATGGTGACCCCCAGCTCCCTATTGAGCTCACGTATCGTGGCGAAGATCTCTTGGGTGCCGTGAGGGTCGAGTTGCGAGGTCGGCTCGTCGAGAACCAACAAGTCGGGTCGGAGCGCCAACGCGGCGGCGATGGCCAGACGCTGTTTCTCCCCTCCAGAAAGCTCGTACGGATGCTTCTTCTCCATCCCCTCCAGACGGACGGCCTCAAGGACCTGGGGAATACGCGCGCGGATCTCCTCGCGGGGCACCCGCAGATTCTCCAAGGCGAAGGCAATCTCGTTTTCCACCGACGTCGCCGTGATTTGAGTCTCCGGGTCCTCAAAGACGATGCCCACGTGCTGAGCAAGGGCGCTGATGGGGTGCTCTAGCGAATCCAGCCCGGCAACCGTCACGTGGCCGAAGAAACGTCCGCCATAGAATTGGGGCACGATGCCGTTGAGGGTCAGACAGAGCGTCGTCTTGCCAGCGCCTGTGGGGCCGATGATGCCGAGGAACTCACCCTTGTGGATATCGAGAGAGACATCCCGGAGGACGAGCTCCTCCGAGCGGGGATACATATATGAAACGCGCGTCAGCTTGGCAATGGTATTCATAGTCACGTCCTATCATGATACCTCAGTTGGCCAAGTTCGGTACCAGAGGCAACGCTCAGAAGATGCACCATGAAGCACAGGGAGCACGGAGAAAGAAAGCTGAGAAGCGCCTAGATGGCTAAGCCCCTGACGCCCCGTGCCTCCACGGCGAAAACGCGCCCAAACCTAGACGGCAGGGACCCGCTCAGCGGTGCTGCTTTCCACAACGCGGGCGATCGTGTCGCCGTCAATGACCTCATGCTCTTGGAGAATCTCCGCGATCTCGTCAAGCGCCTCGGCGTTCTGCTGTAACAGGCTTAGCGCCTGCTGCTCTGCGGACTCAATGATATGCCGGGTTTCCTGATCGATGAGCCTCGCCGTCTCCGGACTGATGTCCTGCCGCGTACCCCCGACCTGGCCCAAGTACCCCGCACCCACAGGATTCGCATATCGCACCGGGCCGAGGGTTTCAGTCATACCATACTCGGTGACCATGCGCCGGGCGATCTCCGTAACGCGCTCCAGGTCATTGGCGGCCCCGGTCGACGTATCGCCGAAAACCAACAGCTCGGCCGCACGACCGCCCAACATCACGGCCAAACGCTCCTCCAGCTCGCGCTTGCTGAGCAAATAGGTATCCTCATCTGGCATCTGCAGGGTGTACCCCAGCGCGCCCTTCGATGTCGGGACGATGCTGACCTTGTGGACCGGGTCGGTGTCCGGTTGCAGGTGCGCGACCAAAGCGTGTCCGCCCTCGTGATAGGCGACCCGGCGTTTCACCTCTGGCTTCAGACGCACCTTCCGCTGCAGACCCGCCACGACCCGCTCTATGGCAAGATCGAAGTCAGCCATCGTGACGGCGTCATGGTCGTTTCGTACGGCCAGCAAGGCCGCCTCGTTCACGAGATTGGCCAAGTCCGCACCGGAAAAGCCGGCCGTGATCTGCGAAAGACGACGAAGATCGACATCCTCTGCCAATGTCACATCTTGGGTGTGAATCGCGAGAATCTCGCGGCGGCCCAGCTCTGTGGGCAATCCCACCTCAATCTGTCGATCGAAACGACCAGGACGCAGCAACGCTTTATCCAGGACCTCAGGACGGTTGGTCGCCGCCATAATCACGACGCCCTGATTCGGCTCGAAGCCATCCATCTCCGACAGGAGCTGGTTCAGCGTCTGCTCGCGCTCGTCGTTGCTACCAATGGAGCCAACGGTCGCGCGCGATTGCCCGAGAGCATCGATCTCATCGATGAAGACGATACACGGTGCCTTCGCCTTGGCCTGTTCGAAGAGATCACGCACCCGCGCGGCCCCAACCCCGACAAACATCTCAACGAAGTCCGAACCACTGATCGAGAAGAACGGGACGTCAGCCTCACCGGCAGTAGCCTTCGCCAGCAGCGTCTTGCCGGTTCCAGGGGGACCGACCAACAGCACGCCCTTGGGCAACTTGGCGCCCAGACGCGTGAAGCGTTCCGGGTTCTTGAGGAAGGCAATGATCTCCTTCAGCTCAAAGGCGGCCTCCTCGGCCCCTCCAACATCATCGAACTTGATTCCCGTCCTCTCCCCCTGGATCTCCTTAGCGCGGCTCTTGCCAATGGACATCACCCCCACACCGCCCTGTCCCACGCGGCGAAGCCCAAAATACCAGAGCAATCCCAGCGGCAATAGCGGGATGATCCAACCCAGCAGCACCGGCAGAAGCGCGTTGGACGGCGCTTCTCCCGAAAAGGTCACGCCTGACGCCGCCAAGCGCTCGATGAGATCGGGATCATCCACGCGCACGACGTTGTAGACCCTGGCCTGCGGGTCGTCCAACTCCGAACAGCATGTGTACAGGATCCGGTCCTGGGTCAGCTGCACCTCACGAATGTTGCCTGCTTCCAGCTCCGCAAGGAACTGGCTGTAGGGCACCTCACTCCAGCGGATGACCAACGGGCGAAAGATCAGGGACTGGAACAGCCAGGCCACAACCAGTGCAATGATCAAGTAAATGGCAGAAAACTGCATCCGCTTCTTCTGTCGATTGTCCATGCATCCTCCAGCTTGGCGGCCTGTCGCCGACAGGCTCAGGCCCGTTTTGTACATTCTATTGCGCGAGGTGACGACCCCGCCTCTACATAGTCTACCAGCCGGGCATTAGCATAGCATTAGCACGGCATGAGCATTGGATTAGAAAGTGGGCACAGAAGAGTACGGGCGCACGTGAACAGGGCGAACCACGGTGATGAACAGCAGGCAATCGGTGTCTGGACGTGCTATGATGGACACATCGATGCTGCAAAGGAGGTGATCTAGTCCTCCTCCTCCACCCAAGCGGTGTCGGTCTTCATCAGCTCGCGGAGGAGCATGGTGGCAAACGAGCCTTTCGGCGCGAAGAAACTGACGATCAGGGCAGCCTCTTCTTCGGAATGTGGGCTCTCGTGGAGCTCCCACGTGAGATCCTCGGGATTGTAGCGCAACGGTCGACGCAGACCGCGCGCACGCGCGGCGCGGAAGTCTTCGAGCTCGAGGCCCGCGTCGCTCAGCACCTGAGCCTCAAGCTCGCCCGCATCAGCCTTGGCCTCCATCATCTTGTATCCATAGATAGGCCCGGTAGCCGAAATCTCCCAACGCTCTGCGCGAGGGCACTCTGCAGAAAGATCCTCCACGGTGAAGATACCACCCGTATCCTCCTTACGCGCGAGATCCCCCAGGATGACGGTATCGAGTGTTTCGTCCCGAATCCGCAGCCCAACGACCTGATTGAAGAGCGCCGACTGCAGTGCGCTGATGAAGAAACGTTGCATCCGCTTGGAAGGGCGCCGGATTCCCATCTCCGCCAGCGCCGAGCCGTCGCGATGGAGCAGATGATACCCGACAATCTGATTGTCGCCCCGATTTCCGAAACGCTGGGGGCCATAGGCATTGGGCACACCCCGGGCAGAGAGCGTCTCCAGGATCGCAGCAGCACAGGACGTCGCGTCGGGCACGACGTCGCGGATGCGGATAGTGAAGCGATTGCCCCTCAGGTGACCGGG
The DNA here is from genome assembly GCA_049974845.1 of Anaerolineae bacterium. Classification (GTDB taxonomy): domain Bacteria; phylum Chloroflexota; class Anaerolineae; order B4-G1; family SLSP01; genus PWVB01. The sequence continues at coordinate 8,711 of JBNGCP010000044.1, forward strand.
ACGCAGCTTGTTGCGATGGCGCGTCACCCAGAGCACCCGGGCGCGCGGCAGGTCGAGCTCGCGGATGGCCTCTACCGGGACGAAATGGGCCGACAACGTCTGTCGGGCAACGGCACGGGCATCCTTGAGCCCAGCGTAGCTGATCTTGCGCGGTGAGACGCCCAGCCTATCCGCAATCTCCTTCACAAGCTGCATCGTGGAGACGTCCCACTTCTCCACGCGGAAGTAAGTATGCTCTCCCTCGCCACACGGCTCGTAAGCCGGGACCTCGTCGACGATGAAGTCCTCGACCTCCCGCCGAATCACGCCGCCGATGCCCGGCAGATCGTCCGTGAGGTAAGGGACGTGCCAGTTCAGCCGCTTTTCGAGGTTACTTACCCTGTCCACGGTTTGCCCGATCCGCCTGCTAATCGTTGAGAAGGTAGGCCGCGAGCAGCTTGGCGGTAGCCTCCAAGGAATCCCAATGCGTCCGCTCGTAAGCGTGGGAGGCATCCACACCCGGCCCAATGAGGGCGACGGCGAGGTCGGCACCCGCCCGCCATGCTGCCTCACCATCGGAGCCATAGTGGGGGTAGATGTCAACACGATACGGAATCTCGTGTACCTCCGCGAGATCCTCCAGACGCCGTCGCAGCCCGAGATGGTAGGGACCGCCGGAGTCCTTGGCGCAGATGCCCACGGTGAACTCCTCTGAGTTCTGATCCTCTCCAGCGGCAGCCATATCGACGGCGACCAGCTCCTCGACATCGGCGGGAAGGCCCGTCGATCCGCCGTGACCGACCTCCTCGTAGTTGGAGATCAGCACGTCAAGGCGGTACCGCGGCGCTAGGTCGGCCCTATGCAACGCCATCAACGCGCCGTAGATCGCAGCCACGCCGGCCTTGTCATCGAGGTGGCGCGAGCGCACGAAGCCATTGGTGACCTCGACGCGAGGATCCAAATAGACGAAATCGCCTACCTCGACCCCCAACGCCCGGGTCTCGTCCGCATCTTGGGTCCGAGCATCCAGGCGCACCTCGTAGTTCTCGGCCTCGCGCTTCAACTCGCGCGTCTCCGAGCCGTAGATGTGCACCGAAGCCTTGATCGGCAGGATGCTGCCCCTGAAAGTCTCTCCACCGCCGGTGATCACCGTGCATCCCTCACCCTCGACGGAGTGCCAATCGTACCCACCGATCGGCGTGAGCATCAGGCGTCCGTTACTCTTGATGCGACGCACCATAGCGCCGAGCGTATCGACGTGGGCGGTGAGGGCACGGGGATGGCTGACATCACCGGGCCACGTTGCCACCAGCCCGCCTTTGCGGATGCGTCGGAACGCCAGAGGCAGCTCGGAGAACCTATCTTGCACATAGTCGATAGCCTGGTCGGTGTCTCCGGTAGGGCTGGGGGTGTTCAGCAGTTCAACAAGAAAGTCGACAGTCTCGTCCAACGGGATGGCGGGAAGTCCCATGGTCAGATCTCCTGTACTCCTAGTGGTCTTGAGGTTTCACCTAGAAGTATACTCAACTATCGCTAACCAGCACAGCGTCGGGGCGCGGGTGGGGCTGCGCGTCAGGGTGCACATCTGCTTGGCGTGGTTCTCGATCGATGCTATGATGACCTTACAAGATCCACGCCACCCACCGGAGCGAAGTGTGACGCCTGCTGAGCTGCGCAGCAGAGGACGCAATGAGAGATCAGCCTCGGCTGGCACTGCGGCCGCCGTAGCCGAAGGCACCGCGACAACAACTGCCGCCGCAGAGCCCCCTGCAGGCGCAAGGGCTGGTCCAGGCGAGAGGCTCGAAGCGCACTGTGACAGCTGCGGTCGGTTCGTCGGTCCTTACACACGATGTCCCTACTGTGGTGCGCGCCTCTCGAGTCGCCTGGCTCTCCGCACCGTCAAGCTTACCGCGGTGCTTCTGTCGACCATCGGACTGGCCCTCCTCTGGCTGCTGGCAAGAGGGACAGACATCCCGACGGTCGCCATCAGCGACGTCACGGGTATGATGAACCTGGCCTACGTCCGGGTGTCCGGGCACGTCGTCCGCGGCCTCACCTACGATCCCGAATCAGATTACCTCGGCTTCTGGCTGCTCGACGAGACCGGCGAGATACACGTTAATGTCTATCGGGATGTCACAAGGGAGCTCCTGAACGACGGCAAGGTCCCCGCCATCGGGGATGAGGTGACGGTAGCCGGAACGGTGCGCTTCCGCGAGGACTTCGTGAGCCTGACGGTCGACGTGCCCGATCACCTGGAGATCCAGCGACCTGCCGCCACGCCGCGTCAAGCCAGAGGCGTGACGCCCCTGGACGAGGGCGGGCGGGTCAGGTTGGCTGGTACCGTCAAGCGCATCACGAGCCCCTATGAAGGGCTCACCCTCATCACCTTGTCGGACGACAGCGGCGATATCGTCATCGCGGTGGATGAGACCACCGCAACCCTATCGGGGATTCCGCAAGGGACGGCGCCTCTGACACACATCGCGCCCGGGCAGACCCTCGTCGTGGAGGGAACGGTCACGCTCTACCGAGGAACTCCTCAGGTGGTACCCGCGCGGATCTCAGACATCGTGCTCGCGGGACCGACGCTGACGCCGGAACAGCCAGCCGACGAACCGGCAGACGGTCTGGTGGCCGCCAGCCCAAGCGAGCCAACACCTCGACCCAGTCACGCCGCGCCGACGTCCATCCACCCAGCACCAACGCCCAGTCCCTCACCCTCGCCCACGTCGCAACCCCTAGCGCTGAGCCGGCTGAGCGCCGAGCTCGAGGGAGAGACCGTTCGGGTCGCCGGAAAAATCGTGCTGCTTGAGGGACTCAGGGGCGGCGTGAAGGCGACCCTTGACGACGGCACGGCTCAGGTTGTCCTGCTCCTATGGGACAATGTCCACAGCGCTCTGGCGGCGCCCGCCTCGCTGGATGTAGGCGCAGAGGTCGCGGTCACCGGGACCGTCCAGCTTTATGAGGGCGTGCTGGAGATTATCCCCTCGGATGCTGACGACGTTTACGTGCTTGCCCCGGCGCCGCCGCCCCCGTGGGTGGCCGTCAACGCCCTCACGCCCAACGATGCCGGGCGCGTTGTGAGGATCCGCGGCGTCCTCGGTGAGCTTGAGGGGTTCTCAGCCGGCGTGAAAGCGCCCCTGAACGATGGCTCCGGTGAGATCACCGTGCTCTTCTGGTCGAATCTCTATGAAACGTTCGATCCTCGCCCGCAAGCCGGTCAGCAAGTTGAGATCACTGGGCTGCTGAGTGTCTTCCAGCAGAGACTTGAGCTCATCCCGCGGTCCCCTTACGATTGGCGCGTCAAGCCGCCGGATGGCGAGGCGGGGAACAACTAAGGTCTGCGAGCATGGCTGAATCGCTGTTGTGGAGCTTGCTTGGAGCGATCGGCGCGTCGTTGTTGGGGCTCATCCCAGCGCTTCACATTTACAATATAGCCGGCTTCTTGCTGCTGTTGAACAGCTCCGGACGCCTTCCCCTCACGTCAGAGGCTATGGCCTTTCTCTTCCTGGGCATGATCGCCGGTTACGTGATGGCCAACACCATTCCCAGCATCTTTCTATCCGCACCCGACGAGAGCATGATCTTCGTTGTGCTCCCCGGTCAGAAGTATCTGCTTCAGCGACGAGGCTTCGAAGCGGTCGCGCTCACCGGCCTGGGCAGCTTTGGCGGACTGATGGTGCTGGTTGTCATCACGCCCTTCGCGCACCAGATCCTACCCGGCCTCCGGCAGATCCTCAGCCCTCATCTTCCGTGGATCCTGTGGGCAGTCATTGCATATATGCTGCTGTCTGAGTGGCCCAAGGGAACGGGACGCGCGCCGACGGGATGGGGACGATGGTGGGATGGTTGGCGGTCGCTGATCGCAGGGTTAGCCACGTTCCTGCTGTCGGGGCTCCTGGGCTTCGTCCTGCTGTATCGCTCCCCCATCCCGACAGAGGTCGCCTATCAGAACCTGCTTCCTGCCTTCGTGGGCCTGTTTGCGGTACCCTGGATCATCAGCAATCTCCTCAGCCGGGCCGTGCTACCTCCCCAGCACATCGCCCGGACGCTCGATCTACCCTGGAGATCGCTGGTGCACGGCGTCGCTGCTGGCGCGCTGGGCGGGCTCTTTGCTGCCTTCTTTCCTGTGGTCACCGGGGGGATCGGCGGTTTCTTGGCGGGCCATGCGACCGCGCAGCGGGATGATCGCACGTTTCTCGTCGCCCAGGGAGCGTCCAAGGCCGTCTATTACGTTGGTGGCTATCTTCTCTTCTTCGTGCCCGGACTGCACCTGACCCGCGGCGGGATGGCCTGGATGACCAGCACGCAGTATACGCCCTACACGCCGGAGCACTACTACCGAGCAACCGCCGCGGCGCTTCTGGGGGGTGCGGTCGCGTTCCTGCTGTCCCTTCTCTTGGCCCGCACCCTGATCAGCGTGCTCGGCTTGTCGACCGGGCCCGGCAAGACACAAGACATCAACTACCGCGCGATCAGTTGGGGGACGCTGGGCCTGCTGATGCTGGTTGTCGGTGGGCTCACCGGACCCGCGGGGTTGGCGGTGTGCGCCGTGGCCTCCGGGATCGGCCTGATCCCAGTGCTATGGGGATCCCGACGGATGAACGCAATGGGTGTGTTGCTGCTGCCCATCGCGCTGAATATGATCGGCGTTGGGGATCAGATTGCCGCGTTCTTGAGCCTGCTGGACTGACAACGCGAAAAACACCCGAGCACGGATGCGGAGTTGTTTTTTGATGCGTTCGTGTTACAAAACATAGGTGCCTGTGCTCGACCCTGGTACGGGCGGCTCCGCGGAGACGGCAAGCAAGCGTAGGCGTTGCCGGCAGAGCCCCCGGCCGTTGCGCAGCCCGGATCACGCTGTTACGCGCCGACCTAACCCGGAGTGCACTCATCGGTATGCCCGACCCAAATCGCGATTATCTGACGTTGTTGCTGAATCAATACTGGTTTGCGCCCCCAGTGGCGTTGTGGCGGGCAATTGAGCTTCGGGTCTTAGCAGAGGAGCGCTTCCCCCGCCCCATCCTCGATCTGGGATGCGGAGATGGCCTGATCGCCGAGGTGCTCTTCGCCGGGGAGCCGCCCATCGAGGTGGGCTTGGATCCGTGGCTGGACCAGCTCAGGAAGGCGCCGGCGACGGGATCGTACAGCAGCGTCCACCAGGCTACGGGCGACGCAATGCCCTACCCCGATGAGACGTTTGGCACGGTGCTCAGCAACTCCGTGCTGGAACATATTCCCGATCTCGCCCCGGTGATCCGAGAAGCCGCACGCGTGCTGAGACCCGAGGGGCGGCTGATCTTCACCGTGCCCAGTGACGCGTTTCGACGGCTTCTGGACGGGTACCGCGAGCGTATGGCAGCCAAAGATCCTCAGGGCGCCGAGGCTTACGCCGCACAGGTCGACGCGTGGCTGGACCATCACCGTTACCCTACGCCGGAGGCTTGGCGTTCGAAACTGGAGAGGGCCGGGATCAAGCTGACGCGTGCCGTCTATTACGTATCAGCAGAGGCGATGCGCCTCTGGGACCGAGGAAACACGACGTATGGCGTGCGGAGCACCGGGAAGCCGTCGCTCTTTCGCTGTTTGGCCTCGCCAAGGGGGCAGAAGCTGGGGCACCAGCGGGTGCTGCGACGCTGGATAAGCGGCGTCCTCAGCCGCCGCTGGCGAGAGGCTTACCTTATGGATGTCCCTCCTCAGGAAGTCGGAGGAGGATTACTGATTGTAGGAGAGAAAGCAGGCTAACCTGACTATGCCACCCGTGTACGGATCCGGCTCAACATCCTTCGCGCCATGGAACCACTTCGTTGTCCAGCATCCTGCCGGCAATCTGCTGCAGACCAGCCAGTGGGGTGAGTTGAAGGGCAGCTTCGGGTGGGACTGGGAGATTGTGACGGTAGGACCGGTGCAGAACCCGGAGGCGGGCGCTCTGGTGCTCTACCGTCCCCTACCCCTCAAGCTCGGCACCCTGGCCTATGTACCCCGAGGCCCCCTCGTAGACTGGCACAACGAAGAGCTGGTTGAGGCGCTCTTCGATACACTCCACGAATCCGCTCGCCGCCACCGCGCCTGGGCCTGTTGGATCGAACCGGAGGCCTTCCAGAAAGCGGGGGTCGAGCGGCAGCTGGTGAACGTCGGCTACGCACCGACAGAACGGACTATCCAGCCGCGGCGCACCATCCTGGTCGACCTCAAGCCTACAGAGGATGAGATCCTCATGGCGATGAAGTCGAAGACGCGGTACAACATACGCCTCTCCGCCCGCAAGGACGTGGTCGTACGTCAAGGAACGGCGCAGGATATCGAGGTCTTCTATGACCTGATGGAGGAAACCGGCGACCGCAACGACTTCGGCATTCATACGCGAGCCTACTACCGTAAGGCCTATGAGGTCTTTGCGGAAGAGGATCAGGTTGGACTCTTTATCGCCGAATACAAGCGTGAGCCGCTGGCGGGACTGCTGGCCTTTGCCGTCGGCGACACGGCCTGGTATATCTCCGGCGCGTCATCGAACCGGCACCGCAACCGCATGCCGGCCTACGCCGTGCAGTGGGCCGCGATTCAGTGGGCGAAGGCACGAGGATGCACGACTTACGACCTCTGGGGTATCCCGGACGCCGACGAGGAGACCCTCGAGGAGACCTTTATGGAGCGCAGCGACGGCCTGTGGGGCGTCTATCGCTTCAAGCGCGGGTTCGGTGGGGAGATTGTGCGCTACGTAGGCCTGTGGGAGCATCCCCTGCACGGGCTCTATCCCCTGGCGTCAAGATTCTATGGAGGGCTGCGCTCGCTGAGCTGAGACTGCACCACGGCAAGGCGCAGACTGCGAGCTCATGCCCTATGAAAGAGAGGCTACTCATGCCCTTTAGCTTTGAACAGCTTTCGATTCCCGAGGTCGTGTTGGCCAAGCCGCGCGTTTTCGGAGATGCGCGGGGGTTCATCCTGGAGACGTACAAACACTCGGCCTTCGCCGACCACGGCGTTCCGGCGAGCTTCGTCCAGACAAACTACTCACACTCGTCGTACGGAGTTCTCCGAGGACTACACTATCAGAAGCAGCCCAAAGCGCAGGGCAAGCTCATCGGCGTTATCAGGGGCGCGATCTTCGATGTGGGTGTCGATATCCGGCGGGGATCACCGACATATGGCAAGTGGGTAGGCGCGGAGCTCACGGAAGAGAACCACCACTTGCTCTACATTCCGCCAGGGTTTGCCCACGGCTTCTGTGTTCTGAGCGCGACTGCGGACGTCGTCTATCAGATGACCGCGGAGTATGCGTCAGACCTCGAGCGGGGCATTGTGTGGAACGATGCCGAGATCGGGATTGAGTGGCCCATCCAGAATCCGAAGCTCTCCGCGAGAGATGTGGCGCAACCACAGCTTCGCGACGCCGACAACAACTTCGTCTATCAGGGCCAATAGCTGACCGTCCACTCCTCCAACTGCTCCGCAGTGACAGTTGTGAGACGCCATCCTGCATCGGTCAACACAGTATCCCACTCCACATTCCAAAGGCGCCCGACAATCACCCCGCGCTCGTTATCCCAGGCTGTGATCATCGCAGCCACCCGCGCTCGCGTCTCCCCCGTCGCCGCGGGAATCGTGTGCACGCTTCCGGCGCTGACCCGCGCCGTCGTCGCGTACCCAACAACCCACTCTTCGTAGACGGGACGCTCCTGCGCCAGCAGCAGATCGTAAGCCCCAGGCAGGTCGCGATCGTTGAGGGCTAGATAGTAGGAGATCACGGCATACTCAGGCCTGTGCGTGGGATAGGATTGGGGGCGATCGCTGAAGTACCAACCGTGATGCTCCGAAGTCCAACCATAGGTGTTGTCTTTCCACGTGTGCACAATGTACCAAGCGAGACTAGGCGCGCCGGCCACACGATGGCCTTCCCAGATCTCCTCCTCAGCGTCCCCGTCGGCGTCCACAAAGCGGACCCCTGCATCGCCGGAGAAGAAACCCAGGCGCCGGTAGGTCTCCCCGTCCCATGCGAAGAGATGCAGGAGCGTTAGATTGCCATCGGCGTGGCCGAAGATGGCCACCTCCGGTGTGCCGTCCACATTCACATCACGGATCTCGACCTCGCAGGTTGGATACTGACCAAAGCCCACATCGGGCGCCCCAGGACGCGGCTGCGCTGAGGCGAGAGGATAGACAGCAGCCTCATCGAGGATGAAGGCACTCAACCGAGCGTTGGAGGCGTCGCCTTGGTGTCCCAGAGCCAACCATTCCGGCTGGCCATCGGCATCCATATCCTCATACCGCAAGCACGTCAGCTCCGCTCCCCCCAATGCAGCAGCGACCGCAGCTTGACCGGCCTCAGCGGTGCCGAGCATCGCGTTGGGATCGGGTGTGGGCCAAGGGGTCGCGGTTGGCGTGGGAGAGGGAGTCGGACTGAGCGTGGGTGAGGGCAAGATCGGCTCCGGCGTCAGGCTAGGTTGCACCGGTAACGGCGTTGACGTCACGACACGCTGAGAGGGGATCGCAGTACCGGTGCATGCGACGAGAAGTATGACCAGGGCAGTCAAGGCCATGCGATCGCGACACCGCCTCGACCTAAGCAGCCGCCATAAGCGCATCTCTCAGACACTCCACAGACTACGGCAAAAGGCGAGCATCACGTGTCCAACACAATACGGGGCACGAAGCATCCCGGCTCCGTGCCCCGCTGGTATGCGTGACGACGCAGGAGATCAGTTACTACGAAGCCGCCGGGCAACGCCCATCACTGCCACAAGGACGACAGCTGCGCCGATCAACAACCACTCCGAGAGCCCGGTCTGCGAGAGCTGGGCTGAGGCCGAGCCTCCGGTGCCCAAACTGGCCGTCGCCGATGTAGACGTTGCCCTCGGCGTCCGGGTGGGGGTCGCCGTCCGGCGCGGTGCGAATGTGGCTGTGGGCCCCCCTTCCTCTGCACCGCCAACGCCCATTTCTGTATCCCCCCCTTCCACTGTGGGGGTACTGGTAGGACCCAGGAGTGGCGTCGGCGTAGGCTCAGGTGTGTCGGTCGGGGCAGGCTCCTCCGTTGGCTCGGGCGTGTCAGTCTCCACCACCGCCTCGACGACGGTCGTCGCCGTGGCGACCACCTCCGTCGGCTCCGGCGTCGCCGGTCGCGGCCGGTTCAGGACCAGGGCCCAGACAGCAAAGGAGATCAAAGCACACACAAGGAGTCCACCTAGCACGGCTACGGCAATGATAAAAGTCCGGTTTTGGCCCTCACCTTCGGCTTCCGTGACCTCGTCCTCATCCTCGGTGAAGATATCGTCGTCCCCAAAAGCCTCAAATACGTCATCTGACATGATCGGATCCTCCTTACCTGCGCGTGCCGACCACGCGTGCCCACCACGTGACCAGTCACATGTACGGGAGCCATGCCTCTTCGAAAATGCCGTTGGCTACATGGCTATTGTAAACAAAAGCGTCGAAAGGTGCAAGTTATGCTTCAGTTAGACGATACGAGCCAGCCCTCCTTGTCACGCCGGAATGTGGCCTTCTGCGTGACCCCATCGCACAGGGATAGGGGCACCGGCACCACGCTCAGGATGATGACTCCTTAAGCGTCAGCGAATGACCTTCGCCCTCATCCTTCACCGGAATCTCCACTTTCTTTCCACCCTCCGACGAATAGTCCTCATTCAAGAACCGTGTGATCGCGTGCAAGGCCGACTTCAGTATGGCTTCTCCAAGCGGCACCATGCGGATGTCGATGAAGACCTGTTCCTCGGGCAACTGATCGTCCAGCGTCTGCATTTCCTCACGAAAGAGCGCCAACAGACGGTCCTCATGATCCTCAAGGAAGGACGCGACATCCTTGCGCGCTAATCGAAAGGCACTCTCTCTCAATGCTTTACGAAGGGGCATGGGGGTTCCGACTCCATGGATTAGAGTAAACGCTCAAGATTGACGTAGGGGAAGTGGAGTCGCTCGTCCTCTCCTAACTTTACCTCAACACCGGGAAGGCGAGCACCCGTCGGCAAGGTCACCAGACCGTTTGGCTTGCCGGCGACGGTGCCAGATCGACCACGGTACGGCCCCCGCAAGACTCGCACTCGATCGCCTACCTCCAAAGGTGCGTCGAGGTCGATCGCTTGGGCCGCTTGGGTGGGCATCGGAACGGCGATAAAGGGCCGCTTAGGATGCCAGCGATCCCCGATGTCGCCGCTCACCGCAGCCTCGCGACCGTCCAGCGAGCGCAGCAGATCAAACACCGCCCGGGCCATCGGCGCGGTCCCTACACCTTCGGTCGCCACCAGCGGAAGACTTACCTCCCGCAACCGGGGGATCAGCGAGGGGGGTATGCTTCCAACGACCATGCCGCGAACTTGCATAGCTGCTGCTTGCCCGATGGCCTCCTCATCGACTGTGGAGCCGCCCACCAAGATGGTGCCCTGCGACGACGCGTTGACGTGGGCCGCGCGGATGGGGTGACTTGAGTCTCGCACCACCACGCGCAGCACGCCATAAGCCTCCCGCCCGTTGCCCCAATGCGCATGAAACAGGCCGCCGACGGTCTCGATGACGACCCCTTCTTCACCGACGACCTCCACGACATACCCCGGCAAAAGCGCGTTGACGCGCAGGATTTGAGGGTCCGCCTGCAGCAACAAGCGGCCGCGACCGATCCCCACAACTCGGCCGCTGATCGGGGAGCGGCTGACACGCGGCGCTAACCCACCACGGGCAGCGAGCACATCGCCTTGCGCGACCGTCTGGCCTCGCTCGACCTTCAGATAAGCGCTGGCATTTCTGACCGGGATGTCCAAGTCCCGCGCCACTTCCACGATGCGGAAGTCCGGAGGCTGAGTGGTCTGAGCCACGATCTGCGTGGGCTCGACCGAGTCTCCGGGCCTCACCAGCACCTCACCAGGTCGCGGAAGCAACCGTAGGACGCGCACAGCAATCAAAGGGTTCGCCATGCTGTAAGATGAAAACATCCTAGCCTCCCACGTCCCAGAGCCACCGATTGAGGGACCTGCGGCGTCGATCAGGGTTCGCTGGCAACGTGAGGGGGCGCCCGCGGGCGTCCACCACCAATCCTACAAGCCCTCCGTGGACCTCCACACTCCCACCCTGCCCCGGCCCTATGCCAACGTCGAAACGACGACCTGGGCGGATCTCCAACGTCGCCCGTTGGTCCGCCAGCAGGGGCCATACCTCGATCTCACCATAGCGCGCCTCAACGTCAAGCTCCTCGCCACCCTCGTAAATGATGCGCATATGCATCACCACCTCACCCGGGCGTCCCTGCCCCACCGGGGAGATCACCGTACCCAAAGAGACCAAAGACCCTGCATCGAGCGCAGAGGCCGCGATCAGTGGCTTCACGCCGGCGATGGCGCCGATAGCAGGCGCCGCCCGGTTGACATCCAGCAGTAAGGTGGATATCCCAGCGGGCTGCAGCCCATCCAGAATGGCGAGCAAGGCATGACCCGGTCGTGGGATGTGGGCGATGCCACCGCCAGCGATGAGGATCGGATCCATGCGCGGCATCACGTCTCGACCTGCCATGGCGGCGCCGCCCACATCCCAAGTCGGACGGGCGATGGCAAGGCTGGAGCGCAGCATCTCACGGGCGAGGGCCAGCTCCACCCAGAGCTCTTCAGGTGTCTGCGGAACCGTGAAGGGATGCAGCTCAGTGTTGTACAACGTGGTCAGGAGCGTCTCCTCATCCATCTCCTCGGGGATCCATCGCAATAGCTGAGAGAGCCCGTGCTCCTCGACCCAGTCCAGGACGCCGTTAGCCACGCCATGCTCGTAGACCGTGACGTAAGGACGCCCCTCGAAGGTCGCCGTCATCGTTGTGGTCGCAGCTCCGAGCTCGACACCAAAGACGCCCCGGTCCTCATTGCCCTCACGATGCCACAGGAAGTCCACCACGCGAGAGAAAGCCGCAGCCGCCGGCACAAAAGGCAGACGACTCCAAGCACTCAGGGTTTCAACGCCAGGGGCCGTCCGCAAGCGCTCCTCGACGTAGAGCTTCTCCAACGCCTCCTGAGCCGGTCCCAAGTGCTCGGTACCGGCTGAGGGATGGACGTTGTCGGCGATGATGACCCGCGTGATATCCCCCAGAAAGCGGGAGACGTAGGAGCGCAGGGCAGTGTTGCCCGCGTACAGAACTGCGGGACGTCGATCCTCGGGTAACATCGAGGAGGCAAGCGCCACAGCCTCCGCAAGCTCGAGCACGGGTCGCCGCGCCCCACCATCGACCCCGCCAACGAGCAGTACCACATCCGGCTCGAGATTCCGCACGGTCTTCGCCCAGTGCTCCTGCGGAGAGCGGAGGTTACCCTCGCGAGAGAGCGTCGCCTCGATGGTCGTGTACGTACTGGCAGCAGCACGCCGACCGCTTTCCAGGCTCATCTCCTGAACCAGCCCGGCAAGCACAACCCGCAACGGCTCCACCGCGCTGAGGATTACGACAAAGGCGTCCACCCCATCGAGCCCGCGTCGCGGCACCAGCACACGTCCGCGAGTGTAAAGCCGGCGCCCTGTCGTGGATTCAATCTCCTGAATCGCCTTCAGGACGCCAACGCTAAGGTCGTTCCAGGGGCGCTGGCCCGTGGTCTGAGCCTCAGCCTGAGCCACAAAGCGATAGCTATCGGCTACCCGCTCGACCAGCGCCAGCTTCGTGAGGACGGCACCACAGTCCGCAACTAAGACCGACTCGATATTCTGTACCTCTGTCATAGCGGGATATGCCCCTTAGCACGAGATGACGAAATCGACAACTGAATCGGTGAACGCGCGTGACACCGGGGCAGAAGCCTCCTCTCCATCCACCTATCCTCCGAACGGCGCAATCAACCGGCTGACCAAGTCAGCCAGCTGCCAAAGCCGCAGAACCATCGCTGTAAGGCCCGATGTGAGCGCGCCAGAGAACGCGGCGCCCAGCGCGAAGACTAGGAAAAACCGACCGGTTCCCCGGATCAAGCGCGCACCGGTGGATCGAGATTCAATGTCGTCCTCGCGTTCTCTCGCGGTCGTGGAGAAGTAGAGCAACGTCAGAATTGTGCCCAACGCAATAATAACGCCCTGGATGATGCCCAGCACACCAGCGTCGATCTGCACGGCCTCACCCGTCGCCAGCACTTGGGGAATCAACGTTCCAAGCACAGCACCGGACACCGCCACCCCGGCACCCACCCCGACAAGATAGCCGAGAGGAATGTTGCCGATCACCGAGATGCGCCCAAGCGATCGGGTCGGTGAAAAACCCTTCAGAAGCAGCAGCGATCCCAACAACAAAGGCACGGCATAGATGAGACCCTCCGTGCCTGGCTGACCGACGAGGGCCTGAAGGATCCATTCATTTAGGACAAAGCGCACCGCGACACCTAACGCGTAGCCAGCCGCGGATCCGGCCAGCAACGCCAGGGCCCAACGGTAGAGCACGTTGTCACCCAGCAGATAACTGAAGATCATCAAGGTCACGACGGCGCCGACGATCAGTGTCACCAAATCTCCCATGCGATCAGCGCCCTCCTTTCCTGCCAGCAGCGAGGTTATAGAGCAATGCCAGGAATAGCAGCGCCGCGAGGAGCCAATGGCCCAGCATCAGAACGTCGATCACGCGGGCGTAGTCTCCCGCCTGGCCTGTTGCAGCGCCGCCCGCTCGAAGCTCGCGATAGGCCTGAGCCTGATACAGGCCGGCCACCCACCCCTGCACATCGCTGGACTCGAGATACGGCGTGACGAGGGGTGCAGCAGCCGCGCTGACACCGACACTCACCGGCACCCCAGCAGCGTCGCCCGCACCGGGCGCTAATCTGTTGCGCTCTATCCACCAGCGCAATCGCTCGGGCGCAGAGGTCAGGACAATCAGGTGGCGAGCCGCCTGACCCTCGGACGTTTCCATAAAGGCAGCGATGCCGTTGGCATTGCCTGGAAGATAGCCCTCACCGAACACGCGCGCATCGATCTGGGCACGGCGCGCAAGGAGTTTTCCAAGGCCGCCACCCTCGGGCAAGGTGCTTACGAAACGCACGCTCGCCTCGCGCGCCTTGAGGTGATCCAGGATCGGCGCGGCAATCTCGGCCATCTCCTCGGCATAGGCCGGCGTGTACTCGACGGCGACGACAACCTGATCGCCCGGTTGCAGCGCGTCCACGCCCTCCACGAAAGCGGGGATCCCCGGTGCGACCTGCGACGGGGCTGTTTGAACCAGCTGCATCCCCTCTGGGATGAGCCACAAAGCCAGGAAGATCACGATGACGACCAGGGCGGCGACGAACAGACGAACAGGACGAGATCCTGGTGCCCCGGTCGCGCGCTGCTGCACGATGGGACGTTCTCTGCTTCGCGGCTCCTCCAGTAGTTGTTGCCACAGCTTCGCCTGGGCCTGCACGGTCTCCGGCATCTCCGCACGCGTGCTGAGCCTGATATCAGACGGCATATCGACCAAGGAGACTGCCGGCAAGACCCCGGGCAACCCTTCCAAAGGACCCTCGGGCTCCGCTGGCGTGACAAAGATGTCTCGCCGCCGGGGCATCTCACCCTCCTTGCGGGGCTCAGGTCGTAACGCCTTAACCCAATCGGGAAGGTCGGCAGGGGTCAGCCCTTCCGCCTCTGAGGTCCCCTCCTCGCCGCGAAGGACCGCCTCGGCGTCAGGCGGCGCCAGCTCCTGCAACCACGCCGGCAGCTCGGCCCGCGCCAGGCCTTCTGAGTCCGGCGCCTGCGCCTGAGCGCGTTCTGCTGTCGAGAGATCGAGGTCACGCAGCCAATCGGGCACGGGTTCGTCGGTCGCGAACGTCTCCTCCTCGGTGCCTTCCTCATCGAGATCCCCAGAAGTGTCGCCAATCAGCGCAGGCACCGTCGATGCCGGCTCGGAGTCAGCCGCCTCGGCAAGATCCTCGAGCCAGGTGGGACCCTCAAGCAACGCAGGGGGCGTTTCCTCGTCCTCTTCGCCGACGACAGCTATCCCCTCATCCGAGGCAGCCCCGATCTCCAGCTCCGCCAGCCAATCAGGCATAGCCTCTTCGTCCACATCTTCGGAGGCGGCTGATTCGGCTAGTTCTCCCTCCTGCTCTACGGGGCCATCCTCCATCGCTGCGGCCAATATTCCTGCCGCCGGCATCTCCGCCGCAGACACCTCTTCCTCAGGCGTTTCCGGCTCTACATCCTCCTCCAGATCCTGATCCGAAAGCGCAATCAGCCATTCCGGCACATCAGCGTCCAGGCGAGACGCCTCCTCCGGCTGGAGCTCTGGGGCTTCATCCCCTGCACCAGGCTCCTCCGCAGCCGCATCAAATAGAAGCTCGTCCTCTAGGCCCAACGCATCGACGTCGCTCTCACCCTCGGCGTCCTCGACATCCTCGGTCTTAGCGAGGGATTGCGCCGCCGACAGCCAATCCGGCAGCTCGGACTCAGAAAAGAGCAGGGGCTCGGCTTCCTCCTCCAACTCGGTCTCTTCTGTCTCCTCTTCCTCAGAGGATTCCGACCTCTCAGTCCCCAGACCTGCAGCATTGGCCAGGAGCCAGTCAGGATACTCCGCCGCGCCGCCGACGTCCTTCTCCTCGATCGAGTCCTCGCCCTCCGAGGCCTCAATATCCCCCGAGAGATCGAGCAACCAATCAGGCAGACGCTCGGCCTCGTCCTCGGTCTCTTGCCCCTGACTCGTACGGGTCGGCAGCGAGATCCCCTTCACAGCGGGCGCGCTGTGAGACTCGTCCGAGGCTTCTTCGAGTTCTGGAGGCAGCATCTCCTCCTCGCTAAGCAATCGGGCGTTACATTGATCACAGAAGATGTTGCCGACCGGATTGAGAGCGCCGCACTTCGGGCAGCGAATCTTGGTCTGCGGCAGCGTGGCACCACAGTTCTCACACAGCCGACGCCCGTCCTGGTTGAGGGAGCCGCACGAAGGACAACGAATCATAGCTTCTACCTAACCCCCACTCTGTGGCCTATCCAGACCGAAGATCACCCTCAAGCCAGTGATCACAATACCGAGCACAACCCCGAGCAGCAGTCCCCGCATGCCCCCCGTGACGGTCGCGCTCACAAACTGCATCGCGAGATGCAGCGCCTCCGGGTAGACGATGGGCACGGTCGTGAGCAACGTGACCAGGGCAACGACCAGGAACAATACGCTCTCCACCCGCCGCCGCGTTCGCAAGAGGCGCATGCCAGCGAGCACGAGGGTCACAACCGTGACGGCCAACAGAGCCGATTGCCCAGGGACCAGAATCGCTTCAAGCCAGGTCTGGACGAGCGCGCCCTCCGAGCCCTGAACGAGGACCAGCACCAAGCCGGCAACGGCAGAAACAAGAAGGATCAAACTCGCAATACGATGCTTCGCCCGCTTCTGAAAGAGCCTGCCGAGGTGCACACGAAGTAGATTTCCGTATGCCAGCAGCAGAGCAAACGCCGCCAGAACCGACGCCCAGTCCACCAGCATCACACGCAACGACGCAAGCGCATCGATCGGGACCAGATAGCCCAGGAGAACTAAAAGCCCTGCCAGAACGGCGACAACTGTGGGAATGAACCACCGGAACATCTCTACCCTCCGATCCCCAGCAAGGACGCCGCGATGGCGGCGACGATGCCCACAATAACGAGCCAGCGCAGCAGGTTCTCCGCCTTTAAGCCTCCCCAAAACGTCGGGCGTCCCAAGATCTCAGCCCCGGCGGTGAAGAGCTCCTCCCCCATCACCAGATGTTGATCGTCCAGATCAGGATAGAGGGCTGCCAGACCCGGCGCTGTGACCGCCCCCCCAAACATCGTGGTGCCGCGGCGGGTCGCCGCGTGAGTCAGGAGACTGACCTCCTGGTCAAAGGCCCCCAAGCTGATACTGGTGCCAAGTGCTTCATCAGAGGATAGCGTAGCAGCCATCGCCGCATACAGAACCGGCGTGGGTGCCACAAACCGCACCGACCCGGCTGTGTAGTTGCGAATATCCCCCAGGCGGGCGTAAGCATCCCGAAGCCGATTCTCAGCCAAGAGGAAAAGCGTTGCGTCCCCCGTGGTGATGTAGGGGGGCGTATCATACGCAGCAGAAAGCTCCAGCATGCCACTCAATCCGTGCAACGCAGCGACGGAGACCATACCCTTTTCGTCAAGCAAGCCGCCGCTTCCCAAAGCGACATGGATTGCCGCACCTTCCTCCGCTACGCGTCCCACCTCACGCTCGAAGGCTTGAAAGACAGGGGTCACGTGTTGCTCTTGGGACTCACGTCGTCGCTGCAGGGAAAAGAGCGCCAGTGACATGGCACCCACTAAGACGAACCCAAGCGCAATCAACTGGTTCCCCATGGTTATTTCCCTCCCCCAACGCCCTCGACGGGCATGTCCTCAAACAGACGGGACTCGAGCCTTCTCAAGGCCTCAGGGCTTTCCAGAGCCTCAGCTAGAGGAGCCACAGAAGGCTCACCGAGGAACGGTGCGAGCATCCACAGCACCTGCCCTCCCACAAAGCCCCAGACCTGGAGCCCTTTCACCAGCAGTAAGGCAAGACCATGGAGTTCTCGGTCCCGGAGACCGTCGACCCAGCGTATCAGGGTGGTTGGAACGTGAACGTCGTTGTCCACTGAGACCTCGTGTGCCTGGTTGCCGTCCAGGAATCGAAATGCGGGTCGTCCGCACGTTGACATTGCAGGATCGAACAGCTTTTTCAGTATAGCACGGTTTGAGAACCGTGTAAAGCAACCCAAATCCTAACTCAAGCCGCGCTTTTCCTCGAGTTAGTTCACGCTATACTACGGGCTACGCTTGCCGGGAACGGCTCTGGGAGACCTGTACGTGCGAGTCCTGATGGTGTCAAAGGCATGTATCGTTGGAGTGTATCAGAAGAAGCTAGAGGAGATGGTCAGCGCCGCGCCTGACCTATCTCTAACAGTTGTGGTCCCGCCCCACTGGCGGGACGAGCGGGGCCGAACCCGCCTTGAGCGCAGCCACACTACCGGCTATCGGCTGGACGTTCAACCGGTTCTCTTCAACGGGGCGTTCCATCTTCACCTCTATCCCCGCCTGGGTCAGGTCATCGATCGCGAGAAACCTGACATCGTGCATATCGATGAGGAGCCCTACAATCTGGCGACCTACCACGCCAATAGACTCGCACGGCGCAGCGGCGCGAGGACGCTGTGGTTTTCCTGGCAAAATCTGCACCGGCGTTACCCACCTCCCTTCTCCTGGTTCGAGCGCTATAACCTGCGCCACGTCGACCGGGCCATAGCGGGGAGTCAGACGGCTGCCGCTGTTTGGCGCCGCAAGGGCTACCGCGGCCCACTTGACGTGATCCCGCAGTTCGGCGTGGACCCCGTCACCTTTTCTCCTCCCGCCCAACCCCGGCGCGAGGATCCTGTACACATCGCGTACGTCGGCCGCCTGGTCCCCGAGAAGGGCGTCGATGTGCTCTTGAACGCCCTTGGCGAGATGGGCAGGGGATGGCGCGCGACGCTGCTGGGCAGCGGTCCGGACGAGAGGCGGCTTCGTGATCGGGTAGCCAGTCTGAACCTTACAGACCGCGTGTCCTTCCGCGCCTGGCTGCCCTCAACCCAGATGCCCGAGTTCTACCGGGCGGTCGACATCCTGGTTCTTCCCTCCCTGTCACGCCCGAACTGGACCGAGCAGTTCGGGCGGGTTCTCATCGAGGCTATGGCAAGTGAGGTCGTGGTCGTCGGCGCCGCGGTCGGTGAGATACCGCACGTGATTCAGGATGCAGGCCGGCTCTTTCCCGAAGGTGACGTCGATGCACTGCGGGCGGTGTTGCACGATCTGATGCGCTCCCCCTCCCTACGTCGCAGCCTGGGGTCTCAAGGACGCAGACGCGTGCTGGAACACTACACTCAACAGCAGGTTGCCGAGGCCACTGTAGCCAGCTACAGGAAGATGCTGGAGGGCTGATGGCATGAACGCCATACGCGGTTGGATCTCGTGGATCGTGGCGTACTTTCACTATCTCCGTGCGACGAGCCACCGGCATTTCGGGAACAAATACAGTCTGAGATCCGAATACGAGGCGGCGATCGACGCCTTCACCCGGGCCATCGGACGTCGACCAGGCTTCGCGCGTGCCTATATGGAGCGTGGTATCCTCTATTGGCGCGAGTTGGACCATCCCCGCCGAGCTGTGCTCGACCTCACGACGGCCTATGACCTGGACCCAACACTCGCCGAAGCGCGATTCAACCGTGGAATCGCCCACCAACAACTGCGGGAGTACGAGCAAGCCGTCAGTGATTTCCAGGCCTATCTGAAGGACGGCGAACACCCTCACTGGCGCGAATACGCAGAGAGCATGATCCGGGAGCTAAGCGAATGGGTTCCTTCCTCCAGCGCTGGCGACGGCTGATCCTAAGCGTCATCGCCGCGCTCTTGGCGGCCTGCACACCCATTTCGACGCCACAGGCC
The DNA here is from genome assembly GCA_049974845.1 of Anaerolineae bacterium. Lineage (GTDB taxonomy): Bacteria > Chloroflexota > Anaerolineae > B4-G1 > SLSP01 > PWVB01. Next base: position 28,046 of record JBNGCP010000044.1, read on the forward strand.
CCTTCAATCTCATCACGACCTCCCGAAGTCTCCTTCCTTGAAGCACCAGAGGTGGTCTGCAGCGCTGCGACGCAGATTCGGCTATACGTTCAGTCTTCAGAGGATCTCCCGATAGAGGCGGCGGGCGAATGGGAGCTCAGGGATGCAGGCTATCAGACGCTGTATCAAGGCATGTGGCCTGTGCGAGACGGAGCGCTTCTCATCCCGTTTCCTGATGGCAGACCGCTATCTAGCGGCTCCTACACGGTGAGTCTCCGGTGGAACGGCTTCGATCTGGCAGAGCACACGTTCACCATCGGACCGCACGAACCCATCATCGAGCATCTGACCATCAGTCTCTTGCCGGGGACGGCGTCGCTTTCGGAGGTGCCCCTTGGAAGCCGCGTAGTTCACGTGAATTACGCCTATGCCGGGGGGTGTCGCGGCGCGCCATATTGGATTGCTGTGCGGGATGGCGCCGGAGAGACGGTATGCAGCCACCACGATATCCTGCCCGCGATGAGCGGCGACGGAACGATGACCTGCCACCGAAGTGATGGCGAGCCGTTCGCCGAAGGTGACTACGAGGCGCAGATGACGCTGACGGAGGACGTATCGGAGGTCGTGCGTTTTAGCGTGGTGCCAGAGGCGGCCCCGCCTACCCCGACACCCTCCCCATCACCGACGCCGCTTCCGCCCGTTGTCTGCAGCGATCCCTTTGTGGCTGCTGGCATCACGCCGGAAGGGAAACCCTTCCTACCTCTTGAGGTCTTTGACTGGTATACCGAGGTCGTCTATGTTGGAGCTCGGTGCCAGCATCTACAGCGGGGTATGGAATGGCGGAGCCGTTGGTATCGTGAGGGCGCCTTGGTGCGCGAAGAAGCCGGGATATGGGACGGAGCTAACGAGGCTATGGTGTGGGACAGCCTAACCGGCGTGCCCGAGAACCCCTTCATGCTTCCGGGAAGCTACACCGTGACCCTGGAGATCAACAGTCTCCGGTGGCAAGCGGCCTTTGACGTCTTTGCCTACGAATCGGCAAGCCCCGACGAGTAGACAATCCATAGGTGACGCCGCGAGAGGACTCGGCGACCGGACCCGTCCGCCACACAGCTTAATAACCGGTGAGCAGGCCCCGATCCGGCGCGTCGGTCAGCACGGCGCCCAAGAGGCGAACCCGGAAGCGCTCCAGAAGATCCTTCGACTGCTCGATGCGATCACGACGTGTATGGCCGGCGCGCACCACCAGAAGCAGCCCGTCGGTCTGCGCCGCCAACACCGAAGCATCGACGGCTACCGTCACAGGCGGCGCCTGTAGAATCACGACATCGACCTGCTCCTTCAACTTCGCCAGCAGCGCGGCCATCTTGTTGGAACCAAGAATGTCCGCCGGGTTCGGTGGGAGCGCACCGCTCGGCAACAGCAAAAGCCCAGGGATCGAGCTCTCAACAAGGGGAATCTCCTGGCCTTCGGTCTGGCCGACCATCAGCGTGGTGATACCGGGTTCCTGGGAAACCCCAAAGAGCTCATGGAGACGGGGACGCCGGAGGTCAGCATCGACAAGACAGATTCGTTGTCCGGCCTGCGCCATCACGACGGCGAGGTTCGCCGCGACATTGGACTCCACACCGGGAGGCGCCGGTGAGGAGACGACGAAAGTGCCGAGCGCATGATCCAGACTCGTAAACGCCAGGTTCATCCGTAAGGCACGATAAGCTTCAGCCGCCGGGCTTTGAGGATCACTCAGCGTCACCAGGTTAGTGTCCATTGACCACTCCTTACCGCGAACCCGAGGGGCGCTGCACCGGTGGGATCATCCCGATCAGCGTCAATCCAGCCTCAGTTTCCAGCTTCTTGGGATTGTGAACTACGCCTGCATCGAGCCACTCCAGCACAATGACCACCAGCGTGCCCAGAACCGCACCCAGCACGCCTCCGGCAGCGACATTGATCTTCGTCTTGGGGCGTAACAGCCGATAGGAAGCTTGATCGATCACCTCGGCAAAGACACGATCCTCCTTGTCCTGCCGCGCGTTCTGATCATCCCGCCATTGCACCAGAAGCTGGGCCCAGGTGTTGGCGATGTCGTTTGCCAGCTCACCATCCGGATTATCGACATCGATCTTGATGACCATAATAGAGTCATCCGCGACGATCGTCACATCGTCCTTGAGAGCGCCGGGCTCCATGAACAGCCCGAGCTCCTGTATCACCTGGCTTGCCCGTGCCTCCGACCACATAGCGTGCGCGTAGGAGCGCAGCAGCTGCTTGGCCGATTGCGTCAGACTCAAGTCCGGGCGAGCCAGCTGGATCGAGACCTCAACGCTTGAGCGGTAGACCGGCGTCTGCAGCTTGCTGAATACAAAAGCGCTAGCCGCCGTGACGATCGCAGCCAGAATCACGATCCAGCCACGGCGCCTAAGGACATCGATATAGTCCTGGATATTCACTCAGACCTCCCGCAGACGATAGATCTATCAGCGCGGTTATCGTCCTTCATCGACCACGCAGTCGGTTGCGAGT
>JBNGCP010000045.1:0-7102 GCA_049974845.1 Anaerolineae bacterium
AGGCGTGAGACGTCACGCCCTTCGCCCTGCAATCGCACACCGTTTGACACTACCCACACACGGTTCTGTGTGCTATAATTAACTAGGAGGATCAAAGATCTGCCTCCGTCTTTATAGGTTTTCCCAGGAGACTCCATGGGTAAAAGCGAGGCCCCCCTTGCGAGGGTCCAAGCTAATCTGAACTACCAGTTCCGGGACGACTCACTGCTCAAGCTCGCGCTCACGCATCCCTCCTATGCTCATGAGCACCCTGAGGAGGGAGGCGAAGAGCACCATAACCAGCGCCTAGAGTTCTTGGGCGATGCCGTCCTGGACTTTTTGGTCGCCGCGTGGCTTTACCGTACGTACGAAGGTTTCCCCGAAGGTCCCCTGACACGCTTACGGGCGACGCTGGTTCGTACCACGACCCTGGCGAACCTGGCACGCGAGCTGGAGCTGGGCCAGGCGCTGCGCCTGGGTCGGGGTGAGGCGGAGAGCGGCGGCTACGACCGTCCGGCCAACCTATGCGACGCCCTGGAGGCCACGGTTGGCGCCCTTTACCTCGACGGGGGCTTGGACATCATCTGGTCGCGCCTGGAGCCATGGTTCGCACAGAAGGCCGGACGGATCCTCGAGGCCGAGTCGTACGTTGATGCCAAATCGCGCTTCCAGGAATGGGCCCAAGCGGAATTAGGAAGGACCCCGGCCTATCAGATTGTTGACGAAGAAGGCCCCGATCACGCCAAGACGTTCACAGCGCAGGTTCTTATCGACGATGAGATCGCCGGACAGGGCATCGGGGCCAGCAAACGAATGGCAGAGCAGGCAGCAGCCCGCGCCGCTCTGGTGAACTATACAAACGGCCCTTTCGGGTAGGAGAGACTTTACTCTTATGATGCGCTTCGATCGATTTACGGAACGGGCTCAGGAAGCAGCCCAAAGGGCTGTGGAACTGATGACCCGTTATGGACACAGCCAGGTTGACGTGGAGCATCTTCTCCTGGCTCTGATCCAGCAAAAAGACAGTATTGTCCCGACGTTACTGTCCGAGCTAGGCGCCGATCCCGCTCAGATGTCCGAGTCGCTAGACCGGCTCCTGCGCCACAACCCACGGCCCGGCATCTACGGCGCCCGGGGCAACCAACAGGTCTTCATCACCCCGCGCGTTAAGCGAATCCTCGACCAGAGCCAGGAGGAAGCCAGCGCGCTCAACGACGAGTATATCTCTACCGAGCATTTGCTGCTCGCCATCACAGATGAACAGGGCACGCCCGTCTCGCGGCTGCTCACCGACCTCAATCTCACCCGCGATCGCATCAAGGATTCGATCCTGAAGATGCGGGGTGGACAGAAACTGACCAGTCCGCAATCTGAGACACGATCTCGAACGCTGGACAGATACAGCCGCGATCTGACGCAGCTGGCCAAAGAGCACAAACTGGACCCCGTGATCGGCCGCGAGCGTGAGATTCAGCGCGTGATCCAGGTCCTGGTACGGCGCACGAAAAACAACCCGGTGCTGATCGGGGAGCCCGGTGTAGGGAAGACGGCGATTGTGGAGGGGTTGGCGCAAAATATCGCTAACGATGACGTGCCGGAAATCCTCAAACACAAGCGGCTGCTGCTTCTTGACCTGGGCGGTCTGGTCGCCGGCACGCGATTCCGCGGTGAGTTCGAGGAACGTCTCAAGTCGATTCTCGAGGAGATACAGCGATCGGAAGGGGAGAATATCCTCTTCATCGATGAGCTGCATACGGTGGTCGGCGCCGGCAACGCTCAGGGGGCGCTGGATGCCTCCAACATGATCAAGCCGGCGCTGGCGCGGGGCGAGCTGCAGTGCATTGGGGCGACGACGCTGAACGAATACCGTCAATACATTGAAAAGGACGGCGCGCTGGAACGTCGCTTCGCACCGGTCTTCGTGGATGAGCCCACGGTGGCGGACACCATCGAGATGCTCCACGGGCTTCGTGACCGCTATGAAGCTCACCACAAGGTGCGCATCAGCGACGACGCACTCGTCGCCGCCGCCCAGCTGTCGCACCGCTACGTGACCGATCGCCAATTGCCGGACAAAGCCATCGACGTGATGGATGAGGCAGCGGCCAAACTGAGGGTCGCGCTCTTCACCTTGCCCCCCGAACTGAAACAAATGGAGGCCGAGATCAACCGCATGCGCGGCGAGGAGGAGGCAGCTGGTAACACCCGCGACTACGAGCGCGCGGCCAAGATCAAGACACGGCGGTTGCGCGTCGAGGCGGACTTCGCCGAGAAACGAGAGGCCTGGCTGAACCGTCATCAGATCGATGAGATCGTCGAGGCAGAGGACATCGCGGACGTCGTCTCGGCATGGACCGGTATCCCGGTCTACCAGGTCATGGAGAAGGAAGCCGATAAGCTGCTCCGAATGGAGGAAGCTCTGCGAGAGCGCATCATCGGTCAAGATGAAGCCATCGGGGCAATTGCCGACGCGATACGGCGCGCTCGTGCAGGGTTGAAGGATCCTCGACGTCCGATCGGGAGCTTCGTTTTCCTGGGGGCCTCGGGAGTCGGCAAGACGGAGACGGCCAAAGCTCTAGCCGCCTTTCTCTTCGACGATGAGGACGCGCTGCTCCGGGTCGATATGAGCGAATACCGCGAGGGGCACACGGTCTCACGGCTCTTCGGAGCACCCCCGGGCTATGTGGGCTACGATCAAGGCGGTCAGCTCACGGAAGCGGTACGGCGGCGCCCCTATCAGGTGGTGCTCTTCGACGAGATCGAGAAGGCGCATCCCGACGTTTGGAATGCGATGCTTCAGATCCTTGATGAAGGTCGGCTGACCGACGGACAAGGGCGCACTGTTGACTTCCGCAACACCGTCGTGATCATGACCTCCAACGTGGGCACCGACTATACGACCCGGGGGGGGCCATTGGGCTTCGCGCGAGGGCGCGACGACGAGGACGAACAGGCGCGCCGTCGCACCCTATCTGCGCTCAAGGAGACCTTCCGCCCGGAGTTCATCAACCGCGTCGATGAGATCATCATCTTCAACAACCTCACGCTGGACGATGTCGAGCGCATCGTGGATCTGCAGATGCAGGAGATCCACGAACGGCTCCTGGAGCACCGGTTGGACGTGACGCTCACCCCCAAAGCCAAGCATTGGCTTGCCGAACAGGGCTTCGACCCGCAGTTCGGCGCCCGGCCGTTGCGAAGGGTGATCCAGAGACACGTAGAGAGCCCTATCAGCGTGGAACTGCTGCGCGGCAAGTTCACAGCTGGCGCTCACATCACCGTCGATCTGGAAGGGGAAGGGCTCACCTTTGAGGCGCAGGCACCGGCTGAGGCGCCATCGGTCCCCGAGACCGTCGACGCATAGGCACGGGACACAATGTGTAAGCTATGAGGGCGGCGCTCGCCTTGCGCAGACGCCGACCTGAGCTATAAAGATAGTGTACAGACCTCGGCAAACCACAGGGTCCTCGTGGACCCCGACTTGAGTAAGCCGTCGACTTGGAGCGACGAAAGGAGGCCCATCAAGAGAGTAGACCGGCGATGTGCTGCACACTCCATTTCCGTACACCCCACATATGACATTCAGTATTAAGGAGGAGTAACACAAATGCGTAAGCGTTTTTCGATTCTGTTAGTTCTGGTTCTGTTGTCCGGTTTTGTGCTGTCAGCCTGCGATGGTGGCGCTCGCGCCGACTTCCAAGTTGGCATGGTCACCGACATTGGCGGCATCGATGACAAGTCCTTCAATGCCACCTCGTGGCAGGGCATTGAGCGCGCCGTGGAGGAGCTTGGTGTCCAGGGCGACTACCTTGAATCACAGCAACAGACCGACTATGCCCCTAACATCACGCAATTCATCAACCAAGGCTACGATCTGATCATCACCGTCGGGTTCCTGCTGGCCGACGCTACAGCGGAGTTCGCGCAGGCGAATCCCGACATCAGTTTCGCGATTGTCGACTTTTCGTTTGACCCCCCAATCGACAACGTTCGCGGACTGACCTTCGCGACGGACGAGGCCGGGTTCCTGGCTGGCTACGCAGCCGCCGCCGCGACCCAGACCGGCAAGGTGGCCTGCTTCGGCGGCATCCAGATACCGACGGTTACGATCTTTATGGTCGGTTTCGAGCAGGGTGTTCTGTACTACAACGAGCAGAACGGCACCAACGTCGAGGTCCTAGGCTGGAATACAGAAGAGGGCACCGGCGTCTTTGTCGGCAACTTCGAATCGACCGATGACGGTCGCCGTGTCGGTGAGGAGTTCCTCTCCGAGGGCGCTGACATCATCATGCCCGTCGCCGGTCCTGTCGGCCTTGGTACCGCACAGGCCGTCCAAGAGGCTGGCAACGCCTGGGTCGTCGGCGTAGACACCGACTGGACCGTCAGCGCTCCGGAGTACGCTGACGTGGTCTTCACAAGCGTCATCAAGCGCATGGACAACGCGGTCTTCGACACCATCGAGTTGGCCTCGTCCCCCGACTTTGAAGGATTTGGCGGCGAGACCTACGTCGGCACACTGGAGAACGAGGGCGTTGGCATCGCCGCCGTCGCTGCAGGCACAATCTCCGATGAGGTGCAGAGCGACCTGGATGATCTCCGCCAGGCCATCATCGACGGCGAGATCAACACCGGCTGGAGTGACTATCTGGCCAGCCAGTAGTTTGACCTAGAACGCTGGTGATGGGAAGCCCTTGCAGGGCTTCCCATCACCGATCTGAGCGTAGGAGATAAGGAGCAGAGAGCAGACGTCCTCGGAGGCGTCCGCCAGGCTGAAGCTGCTTTCTGCTCCTTGTTTCATACAACGTTGAGCAAGGAGAAACCATGCCTCGAGTTCTGGAGCTCAAAGGGATTACCAAGCGGTTCCCCGGCGTCTTGGCCAACGATCACATCGACCTGACGCTGGAGCAGGGTCAAGTTCTGACCTTGCTGGGTGAGAATGGTGCCGGCAAGAGCACCCTGATGAACGTCCTTTATGGACTCTATCAGCAGGACGAGGGAGAGATCTTCGTCCGCGATGAGAAAGCGACGATCACAGGACCCAACGACGCCATCGAACTCGGTATCGGCATGGTGCATCAGCACTTCATGTTGGTACCGGTGCTGACGGTCACAGAGAATGTGATGCTGGGTATGGAGTCGACGCGGCGTGCGGGTTTCCTCGATCGCGGAAAAGCCGCTCAGCGCATCCGGGAGATCTCCAACCGTTATGGTCTTCAGGTAGATCCTGACGCCGTGATCGAGGAACTCCCTGTGGGCCTTCAGCAGCGCGTTGAGATCATCAAGTTGCTCTATCGCAACGCAGATATCCTGATCCTCGACGAACCGACTGCCGTACTGACCCCTCAGGAGGTCGAAGGTCTCTTCGAGGTGATCCGCTCCCTGGTCTCGCAGGGAAAATCGGTCATCTTCATCTCCCACAAACTGAAGGAGGTGCTCGAGATCTCGGATCGGATTGTCGTCTTGCGGGGCGGAAAGGTTGTTGGTACCACGACGCCTCAGGAAAGCAACGAGCGCGCGCTGGCGGCGATGATGGTCGGTCGCGAGGTCATCCTCCAAGTCCCCAAGGACAAAATGGAGCCTGGCAAGACGATCCTCAAGGTGGAGAATCTCTACGTGCGTGGGGATCGTGGGAAGATGGCCGTTGACGGTATCTCGTTTGAGGTGCGCGCCGGCGAGATTGTAGGCGTCGCCGGGGTGCAGGGCAATGGCCAGACAGAGCTGGTCGAGGCACTAACCGGCTTGCGCATGATAGACGATGGGCGCGTCATCGTCGGAGGACAGGATATCACAAATGCCTCTCCCCGCTTGATCACCGAAGCGGGTACGGCCCATATCCCTGAGGATCGCCGGCGTGATGGGCTCGTCCTCGGATATACGGTGGCCCAGAACCTAATCCTGAATACGTATTATCTGCCTCCGATTGCGCGGGGCCTCCTGATGCGCGAGGAGGCCATCGAGGAGCGAGCCAAGCGGCTGGTAGCCGAATACGATGTCCGGACGCCCAGTGTTCTCACACCGGTTGCGAACCTGTCAGGCGGTAACCAGCAGAAAGTGATCGTGGCCCGCGAGCTAAGCCGCCCTGTGAAGCTTACCATCGCCTCCCAACCGACCCGCGGTCTCGACGTCGGCTCCATCGAGTACATCCACAGCCAGCTCGTGAAAAAGCGCGACGAGGGTGCCGCTGTCTTCGTCGTCTCGGCAGAATTGGACGAGGTGATGTCCTTGGCTGACCGCATCCTTGTTATGTACGAGGGCAAGATCGCGGGCACACTGCTGGCGGAAGAGGCAACTCGAGAGGAACTGGGGCTGTTGATGACAGGGGGCAAACTCGAATCCGACAGAGCCAAAGAGACGCCGGCCACAACTCCCGCAGCTGCCTAGAGAAGGAGCTCCATGAACGAAAACCGGACAACCAAAGGCAAGCACGAGAGCGACCAGACTCAGGGACAAGAGGTAGTAGAGAGCCCAGAGATCCGCAGACGTGGTTTGAGCACCAGGGATCTACTCGTCCCCGCACTCGCAATCGTGACGGCACTGATCATTGGGGCGCTGGTCATCATCTTCACCGACGAGAGCGTCTACACGGCCTTCCAGGAAGGCTTCTTTCGAGGCATTATCCGGGCCTTCCAAGTCATCGGTAGGGCCTACGGCGCGTTCTTCACAGGCGCCTTTGGGAACCCGGTCCAGCTTGTGGAGGCCGTTTTCAGCGGGAACCCGGCTCAGGTTCGTCGGGCGATTTTCCCCATCACCGAGACACTGCGGATCGCCACGCCCTACATCTTCTCCGGTCTCGCCGTGGCCCTAGGCTTCCAGGGCGGGCTCTTCAACATCGGTGCGGAGGGCCAGTATTTCATCGCGGGCCTCACCTCAGTCTTCGTCGGGTATGCGATCACCGGCTTGCCGTGGATCATTCACCTGCCGCTCGCGCTCCTTGCTGGCATGGCCGGAGGCGCACTATGGGCGGCCATCCCGGGATACCTGAAAGGCAAGACCGGTGCTCACGAGGTCATCAACACCATTATGTTGAACTACATTGCCTTCCGTCTTGCGGAGTTCCTTCTCGACGTGGGAGGGCCGATGGCGCGAGGCGACGGGAGACCGGTGAGCCCGAGCATCCAACCCA